>NZ_NTFY01000074.1 GCF_002289565.1 Rhodopirellula sp. SM50
CGGAGAAATGGTATCCGGTGGCCAATCATTTAAGCGTGACTAAGTCCAATTCTATTAAGCAGTTACATCAACAGGGATTGTCTCAAAGGCAAATCGCTGCAGCGGTCGGTGTCGATCGCAAGACCGTCAGACGGCAATTGGCCGGTAACCCGGCAGAAACTGCCCCCAATTCAGATCCAAAAGGGACCAGCGCGCCCACCGGGATTGCGGCCGCCGAACCGGTCGCGGAGTTGGCGGATTTGGGCGAACCAAGCGAGCAGACGGTGCCCAATTCGCCCAGTCAATGCCAGCCATTTCGCGAGGCGATCGAGCAGATGCTCATCGCAGGTCTGTCGGCTCAACGTGTTTTCCAAGACTTGCAAACAGAGCACGCGTACCAGGGCAGCTACTACAGCGTCCGTCGATTCGTCAAGAAACTTCGCACCGAAAAGCCCGAAGCATTTCGCCGTCTCGAAGTCGAGCCTGGCTTCGAAGCGCAGGTTGATTTCGGTACCGGTGCGCCAGTCATCGATGCTAATGGTCGACGACGTAAAACGCATGTGCTGCGCGTCGTGCTGAGTTATTCACGAAAGGGATATGCCGAAGTCGTTTACCGTCAAACCACCGACGAGTTCATCACCGCACTGGAGAACGCTTTCGCTGCCTTCGGTGGTGTGCCCAAGGTCGTAGTGATCGACAATCTCAAGGCGGCCGTCAAGAATCCGGACTGGTATGATCCAGAACTGGTTCCCAAGCTCCGAGCATTCGCCGAGCACTACAACACCACAATCTTGCCGACGCGTCCTTACACGCCAAGACACAAGGGCAAGGTCGAGCGTGGCGTCGACTACGTTCAAGAGAATGGGCTTAAAGGAAAGTCGTTTGCGTCACTCTCTGAAGAGAATGACTACTTGGCCAATTGGGAATCGAACGTCGCCGACAAACGAATTCATGGCACGACTCGCAAGCAAGTCGGAACGCATTTCGAAACGATCGAGAAGTCGGCATTGCAAACGCTTCGGATCGATCGATTCGCAAACTTTTCCGAGGGACGGCGGAAGGTCAGTCGCGACGGCCACGTCGCAGTGAAGAACGCTTACTACAGCGCACCACCTGAATACGTCGGTCACTCCGTCTGGGTGCGTTGGGATTCCCGCACGGTTCGACTACTCGATAACGACCTGACGCAGATCGCAGTTTTCGCTCGAAGTGTTGATGGAAAACACAACACAAAGCCTCAGCATATTGCCAGCAAGAAGATCAACTCGATCGAGCGTGGAAGTGCGTATTTACTGCGAAAAGCGTCGTCAATCGGTATCTACAGTGCGCGTTGGAGTGAAACGATGTTGGAGCAACGGGGGATCACCGGACACCGCGTCCTGCAAGGTCTGATTCAACTTGCGAACAAACATCGTTACGACCAAATCGAACAGGCGTGCGACATCGCTTGGCGACACGGCGACTTCCACCTCCGCACACTTCGGAATTTGATCAAACGTAAGGAAGCCGTTCAACAACTGATGCCATTCTTGGAAGATCATGAATTGATCCGCCCGTTGGCAAGCTACGACCAATTCGTACACGAGTGTGTACAAAGGAACTTGTATCAATCTCAAGGAGGAATGACTGATGAATGAATCACTGATTCGAACGCTTCGCGACCTTCGTTTGAGCGGCTTAGCCGAGACGCTGGAAGTGCGTCTGGCCGAAGCCGTCTCGAGCAAGCTGACGCACTTGGAGTTTTTGGAGCTGGTGCTCGCGGACGAGTCACTTGTGCGTGGCGATCGGCGTATCGCTCGGGGCGTCAAGCGAGCCGGCTTTCGCGATATCCGTCGCTTGGAAGATTTTGATTTCGCCTTCAACAAAAGCATCGATCGGACGAGGGTCTTTGACTTGGCAAGTGGTCACTTCCTGCGTCAATCACGTGACGTTCTGTTGTGCGGTCCTCCCGGTACCGGCAAAAGCCATCTTGCCCAAGCGATCGGGCATGCGGTGATCCGTAGTGGCGCCTCGGTGTACTACCGGAGCATTTTCGATGTCGTACGTGACTTCCTGCACGACGAAGCGATCGGCGGTGAAGAGAAGGTGATGAATCGCTATCTCAAGCCAGACCTGCTGATCATCGACGACATGGGAATGAAGCAGCTCCCTAAACGAAGTGGGGAGTACCTGTTCGAGATCATCATGCGTCGCCACGAGGTCCGCAGCACGATGATGACGAGCAATCGACCATTGGAAGATTGGGGCAAACTGATTGGCGATGTACCGAGCGCCAGTGCAATCCTAGATCGCTTCTTGCAGTCCGCCGAGATCATGAAGATCACCGGTCGAAGCTATCGACTCGGAAAAGGTTCAGAAAGTTCAAAAGGGACCAAAGCGCCCACCGGCTCGGACGCCGAAAAGAAGCCATAGAACCGGCGACCAATCGCCGAAATCTCGACCACCAAATTCAAAAGGGACCAGAAGCGCCCATCGGTGGTCCCTTTTCAAGCGCCCCGTGACAGCAAAGAGATGGTCACCGGATATCTCGACCCCCGACCGTGGCATGAATACTTTCCCTCAAAACAGCGTCAGTTGCCCGACGAAGTCGTTCCGGCCGGCAATTCCCGAAACGGCAGCAATCAGTTCTATGGTGGTCGTTTTGATTGGGATGCCCTCGACATCGACGACGACGAAATGGGAGATGGAAAAGTCGTTGCCTGGGCCGAGAAGCAGCTATCCGGCAAACACGACAGGCCTTTATTTCTCGCTGTAGGGATGTATCGCCCACATATACCCTGGTACACGCCTCGGAAATGGTTTGACGAATACTCGATCGCCGAAGTCCCGCTGTCAAAGGGCGGTAACGATGATCTTGCCGACGTTCCGGCTGCAGCTCAGGCGATGTCCAAACACAGTTGGCACAAGTGGTTGGTCGAAAATGAGAAGTGGGATGATGCCGTTCAAGCGTACCTCGCTTCGGTCAGCTTTGGAGATGCGATGATTGGGCGTCTGATCGCGGCACTCGATCGTGGACCGTTGGCCGACAACACCATCATCGTGCTCTGGTCGGACCACGGCTATCACCTTGGGCACAAACAGCACTGGGAAAAACGCGTTCTGTGGGAGCAGGCCACACATGTGCCGCTGCTCATTGCTGATCATCGATTGAAGTCCTCCGGAACACGCTGCGATCGTCCCGTGAGCTTGTTGGATCTGTATCCGACCTTGATTGATCTTTGCGAACTTGATCCCGTTGACAATCTCGACGGCCTGAGTCTCAAACCGCATCTGGTAGATCCAACGGCTGAGTCCGACCGAATGGTCTGTACCACATTCAAACGCGGAAACCACTCCGTGCGCTCTCAGCATTGGAGGTACATTCAATACGCTGATGGATCGGAAGAGTTGTACGACCATCGAACCGATCCAAGAGAACTCCGCAACCTGGCCATGAATCCAGCGCACGATGCCGTAAAACAGCGTCTCGCTGGAGGCATGCCATCGTCGGACGCCAGCGAGGACCCACCGACAAAGAACCCGTCGCGAGCCAAACAAACCGCACGGCCAAGCCCTGCTCTGGGACAGGGAACGATGTCTGGCGAAGTGACATCTTCGTCGGTGCTCCTGCAAACGCGCCTGACCGCTCACACTCAATTGGATGAACACGGTGACCTTGCTGGATCCGGCGGCGTGGTGTGTTTCGAGTGGGCGGACAATGAAGACTTTCGTGATGCCCGACGAACGCCTCTGCGATCGGTCGACGCTAAACGCGACTATATTACCCGCGAACTCCTTACGAAACTGAACACGAATACGCGATACTTCTACCGGGCTATTTATGGAGTTTCTGCGGAGCATCTGACCGGTGGGCCAGTTTGCTCATTCAAAACGTTGCCTGGTAAAGACAATTTGACGCCAGTCCGTTTCATCGTGGGTAGTTGCATGAACTACAACAAGTTCTTACACGGTAAGCTTGGCAATGCCGGTGACGTGATCACAGCAACCGATGAAGACAAACGGCTAGGATTCCCAGCCTTTGCCGCGATGGGATCTCTGAAGCCTGATTTCTTTCTCGGTACGGGAGACATTGTCTACTACGACAATTCTTTGCGCGTCGCGAAAACCGTTTCAGAACTGCGGAAGTGCTGGCACGAGCAGTTTCGCTTTCCAAGAATGATCGACTTCTTTCAGCACGTGCCGACGTATTGGTCCAAGGACGACCATGACTTCCGTTTCAACGATTCCGACAACGCGACCGATCGTTTGCCGTTGCCGCGTACAGGCATTGACTTGTTTCGTGAGCAACTGCCCATCGTCCCTCAAGACGGTATGGAAAGCCCGACCTATCGCACCGTTCGAGTCAATCGTGATGTGCAGATCTGGCTGACCGAAGGACGCGATTTCAGGTCGCCCAATGACATGGCAGACGGTCCGAAGAAATCGCTCTGGGGACCGGAACAACGCAACTGGTTACAAATGACTCTCAAGAACAGCGATGCAAAGTGGAAAATTTTGGTGACCCCAACACCGATGGTCGGCCCTGACATGGCGAAGAAGTCGGACAATCACACCAGCCTGAAAGGCTTTCGTCATGAGGCGGATGCATTTTTTGCGTGGATCGGTGAGAACCAAATTACCGGCTTGATAACGATCTGCGGGGATCGGCATTGGCAGTACCACAGTATTCATCCATCAGGCGTCCATGAATTCGCATGTGGTGCACTCAACGATGAAAACGCGAGGCTGGGTATAGCGCCAGGTGCGAAAAACGGCACCGATCCGGAGAAGAAAGTCCGGCAGCCATTTATTTCACCTGAACCGAGCGGCGGCTTCTTACATGTGGACGCTGGAAACATCTTTGATGTCACATTTTACAACGATGAAGGTCGAGCGCTCTATGACTTTCAGTTCCCCGAAATGACGGTCACTGATGAATAGGGCTTTTCTTACGTCTTGTATTCCAGTCTTTCTCACGTGCTTCTGTGCTGTGTTTGCTCCACTACGCGCCGACGATGTCAAACGCACTCGTCCAGCAGAGTGGAATAACTTGGTGTTCGGAGGCCAGTTTAAGGATTGTTTTCAGCCGGTCCCTCTCCGGGGAAAACTGACTCACGATGCGTGGGGCGGTGAGAACGTGCTGCCACGCGACGTGTTGAATGGCATCGAGGATCCTGAGTGGTCTTACTGGGGCGGCAACGCGGTGCGTGGCGAGGACGGTAAGTACCATCTTTATGTCTGCCGCTGGCCAGAAGACGCCGAACTGGGCCACTTTGACTATCACAATTCGGTCGTCGTTCACGCCGTCGCGGATCATCCGATCGGGCCCTACAAATACCAAGACACCATCGGCCACGGACATAATCCAACGCTGTACAAAACCGCCAAGGGTTACGTGATCTACTGCGTCGGGAAGTTTTACTTCTCGAAAGACCTCAATGGCCCCTGGAAGCACAACGCATTTGATTTCCATAAACGCGAACGTTGGTGCGTGCAGCGACGCGTAAACTTCACGTTCGCCCCGCGCGACGACGGTTCGTTTACCGCAATCTCCCGACGCGGATTCGCTTGGGTCAGTCCCGATGGATTCAAGGACTGGCATCTCATCTCTGCCGAATCGGTTTATCCACAGGTCGAAGGAATCTTCGAGGATCCGTTGATGTGGAAAGATCACGTCCAATATCACTTAATTGCGAACGACTGGAAGGGACGAATTGCCTATTACATGCGTTCCAAAGATGGCATCCACTGGGTCACCGAACCAGGCGAAGCTTATGCGCCCGGTATCGACCATTACGAAGATGGAACAACTCCCGATTGGTACAAGTACGAACGCATCCGCGTACTGCAGGACGCCCACGGGCGAGCCGTGCAGGCACACTTTGCCGTCATCGACAGCGACAAGCATTCGGATCTGCCGAATGATCGCCACAGCTCAAAGCACATCATCATTCCGCTAACCGTCGGGCGGCTGATCGAAGTGCAGAACAAACATGCGATTACCGCAGACACCAAGGAAATCCGCGTACGGATTGAGGCAGAAGATGGGTTTGATCCGCATCGTGATATCGACCTTGATTCCTTGAGGTTTGGCTCGTCGCAGGAAGTCAGCTTTGGCCGCGGCAGCAAACTGCTCACGACGGAGACTTCCGGCCAGGATTTGATCCTCGTGTTTGACGGACAAGGAAACGGAATCACCGCGGAGAACTTCGCAGCCAAGTTACTGGGGAAAACGAGCCACGGAAAGTTGCTTATTGGTTGGGCACGGTTGCCAGTTGTGCCTTTCACCCAGCCCGTGCTTTCGTCTCTGTCACCGAAGTTCGAGTACACAAGCGAAGGACTCGAGGCCTATGTCGAAGTGCAGAACTTTGGCCAAGCCTCGTCGCAGAGAGCGTCTGTGGAAGTCTTGGTGGAAGACAGACTGTTGACTTCCGGTTCAGTTCGTCCGCTAAAGCCGTTTGAGAAGTCGATGGTGCGATTGATCTGCAACCAACGCTTACGGCCCGGCAGCGAACAGGATGTAACGGTGCGACTGGAACATGAAGGAGTTCCGGCTGAGACATTCAGCAAGAGCGTTACGCTGCCCGGAGGTCAAGCGAGATGAAGTCGATACTGAGAGCCATTCTTATCCTGATAACGTCGAGCTACGTCCAGCCGATTGGTCAGGCCGCCGAGACAATGGTTAGTCCGAACAGCAAGGTCCAGGCTTCCCTTTTCCGCAGTGACGATGAAGGTCTGCGATACACCGTTGATTTCAATGGCACGCGGGTAATCGAGACATCGCCATTGGGAATCACGGTCGATGGGGTCGACCTCGGGTCGGGGGTGTCGCTCGATCCTCCTGAAATGTCACACATCGACGAGACCTATGCGACGCGCGGCCACCATTCTCAAGCACGAAACCACTGTAGAGTTTGGAATATCCCTGTCACTCACCAGCAGAGCGGGCGCAAGTATTCCATCGAGTTTCGCGTTTACGACGACGGGGTGGCGTTCCGCTACATCGTACCGGGCACGGGCATCCAGCATGTCGACGGTGAGGCATCAGGCTGGAAGCTGATGCCAAACTCAAAGGCCTGGTTCTTTGAACGGTTGACTAAGAAATGGAAGCTGAAGTCTTATGCCGGCGAATGGATTTCGACGGATGTCAGCGAGTTGGAAACCGTGTCGCCCCCCGGGCCCGTGCAAGGGACGCCGATTGTATTCGAACTACCGAACGACCTTGGCTACGCCGCAGTGACCAAAGCGGCAACCTACAACTACAGCGGGATGCGATTGAAAGCGGTCGGCAATCGTCGGTTGGTTGCCGACTTCACAGAAGGCGCCGACGGATTCGACGTGGACGGCACGATTGTCACGCCGTGGCGAGTCACGATGCTGGCCGACGATCTGAACAAATTGGTCAATAGCGATCTGATCAAAAATCTGAACCCCGCTCCCGACCGTGAATTGTTCGCCGATACCAGCTACATCAAACCAGGACGAACGGTCTGGAGTTGGGAGACACTGGGTCTGGGCGACGCGGCGACGCAAAAAACATTCATCGATCTCGCAGCCGAAATGGGATTCGAGTATTCGACGATCGATGACGGGTGGAAGGATTGGGACACACCTTGGCAGACGATTAAGTCACTTTGCGACCATGCAAAGGAGAAGCGGGTTGGGGTCTGGCTGTGGGTGCATTCCGACGACATTCGTGATCCGGCGAATAGTTATGCGCAGATGCAAGACTACTTCGAGCAAGTCGCGAAAACCGGTCCCGTTGGGCTCAAAATCGACTTCATGAACGGCGAGTCCAAGGAACTGGTCGATTTTGAAATCGCGGCGTTGCGAATGGCTGCACAGCAGAGACTGATGATCAACTTCCACGGCTGTCACGCATCAACCGGTGAAGAACGCACCTATCCCAACGAGATGACGCGCGAGGGCATTCGCGGAATCGAAGTCAACAAGATGGCCGAGGGACCGCTCACGGCTTCGCACAACGCCGCCCTACCATTCACACGCTTTGTCGTGGGGCATGCAGATTACACGCCGGTCCTATTTGCAAATCCGGGGCCGACAACGTGGACGCACCAGTTGGCGACACTGGTGACGTTCACGACCGGACTGCAAACCTACGCGGAGCATCCCGATACGTTGATGAATGGTCCGATTCTTAAAAATGCATTTTCCATGTTGCAAGCGATCCCGCCGGTATGGGACGACACGATCGTGCTCGACGGAAGCCGCATCGGCAAACTCGCCGCGATGGCACGACGCAGTGGAGACGAGTGGTTCGTCGGCATTCTCAACGGCGAGCAGTCGCCGCGTCAGCACTCGATCGACCTTGGCTTCTTAGGCGAAGGCAACTACGATGTGCAGATCGCTCGCGATGACCTCGATGCCCCGCGAGTCAATCTCGTCGGCCTGAACCCTAAAGCCAAACTAAAGGGATTTACTACTGCCATTCCTTTCAAGGTCGAGCATCAGATGGTACGTCGTAATGAATCGCTCACCATGAATCTGGCCCCGGGCGGAGGTTATGTTGCATGGTTGACGAAGAGCGGCGAGAACAAGAAGCAGGTTTCAGCAACGCTCGATGAAGGGGCGAATGCAGACAAGAACGACGAGCACGCTGACAACGGAAAGCAACCGAATATCGTCTTGTTTTTCGTGGACGATTTGGGCTGGTACGACCTTGGATACCGCAACCCGAAATTTGAAACGCCCAACATTGATCAACTCGCCAGTGAAAGTCTCGACTTCCAACGGGCGTACATCGCCAGCCCGACTTGCAGTCCTAGTCGAGCAACATTGCTGACCGGCAAACATCCAGCACGGCTGCAGATGGTCCGCCATATCCCGAATGACACGAAGCATGGGTTTGACGAGTTTGGTCGGACGGACAAAGAGTTCAACTTTTGGGAGGGCGACCCTGCGAAGTTTCCCTGCCGCAATTGGCTTCCGCTGGAACACACCAGCTACGCCGAGGCGCTCAAGGAACTGGGTTACTACAACCAGTTCTTCGGCAAGTGGCACCTTGGTCACGAAGCTTACCATCCGGTAATGCAGGGCTTTGACGAGCAAGTTGGCACGACCAACGCGGGGCATCCAAAGTCTTACAATCCACCGTTCTTCAAGAACTCCGACGTCTTCGCCGGCGTGCAGGATCGGTATCTGACCGACGCCTTGACAGATCAGTCAGTCCGGTTCATCGAGCAGTACGACCGGGCACAACCGTTCATGCTCTCGATGTGGTACTACAACGTTCACCGCCCGCCGGTTGGACGCGCCGACCTTGTGAAGGACCTCGAGGAGAAAGGATACAGCAAAGTCGACGCTGTTTATGCGGCTCAAGTCAAAGCGGTTGACGAATCGGTTGGTCGCATTCGTCAAGCCATCAGGGAAAAGGGCATCGGTGAAAACACGATCGTGATTTTCCTGTCCGATCAAGGCAGTTGGTACCAAAACCTGCCGCTTCGGGGAAGCAAACGAGTCGACACGCTCTGCGAAGGTGGCGCTCGCGTCCCGCTGATGATTCACTGGCCGGGCGTCACGAAGCCGAAGTCGAAGAACAACAGCCTCGTTCAATCGACGGACCTGTTTCCGACGCTCGTCGAAATTGCCGGCGGTGATCGTTCCAAGCATCCAGACCTCGACGGCGTTTCGCTGGTATCTGTGATTCGTGAGAACAGCACGCTCGATCGTGGTGAACCACTATTCGGCTACCGCGCCTACGAAGACCTTTACGCCTCCGTCCGCGAAGGCGATTGGAAACTGCTAGCGTATCGGAGTGGAAAAGTGAACCTCTACAACATCGCTGAAGACGAGCGTGAACAAAACGATCTCGCACAAACTCAACCCGCCATTGTGAAGCAACTCACAGAGAAGTTGATCAAGTGGGAGCAGCGGATGAACGTCCAGCAATACTCCGGTGTGAAGTAACGTGAATCCAATATCGAATACAACACATCGGAGGCCAAATCAGAGTTGTTGAACTGGACTGCCGACGACGCGTCTCGCGCGATCGCAAGCACCGCCAAATGGTTAGGGGACAACGGCTTCCAGCACGTCATTCTCGACTCCGACAACGAAGGCATGGCGCAGCGCGACATGCCCTGGCACCCCACGGTCTTAATCAAAGCGGCGAGAGAAGCGAACCCTTCGCTGGTCGTCGCCAATAACACCGCCAGAAAGACCGAGGGTGAAGACTTGAATATGCACTCCGGCAAAAAGGAAGCTGGCAAGCCCTGGCTCGATAGCGAATCAAACCCCAAGCGGTCACCGCTGAGCGCTTACTGGTATCAATTCAGCCGAGGAAAGCACGACGCCGATCCGTCTTATCAAAACTACTCTCGGATCGGTCGCTACACGAGCGAGATGAAGGAGTACACGCTCAACCGCACGAGGGAACTCATTGAAAAAGACAGCGGCGTATTGCTGCCCAGTACGTGGTTGCAGTGTGCGCCGGGCGGCGGCGTCGGTGGCCCCTTCGCAAGTCCCGGCGGCGAATCGAACCTTGGCAGCAACGACAATTTGTCCGCCCCGTGGAATCAGGACGTTGACAAGCTGCATCCTGATGCCGGTGTCCGCTGGTGGCTGGATTTTGTGAAACAGACCTACGGCCCCTGGAAAGGCGTCACGCAGTCCAGCGCCGTTCATCTCGAAAAAGACGGCGAACTATGCATCGAAGCCGAGAGCTTTTCTCATCAGTTTGTCTCGACGTACGCTCTCTACGCCAACGAGCACAAGTGGCATGTTCACGATGACAAACCGGGCTTCACCGGCAAGGGCTTTGCACAAGTCCTACCCGACGAGTGGCCCGAGCGCGGCAAAGGCCCGATGTCGCCACGCGGCCCCGAGGGCGCTTGTTTACATTACCCCGTGCGAATCACAACGCCCGGCAAGTACTGGGTGTTCGTTCGAGGATACGCGATCGGCGGCGAATCCAATGGAATCCACGTGGGAGTCGACAACATGCTGGGCCCAAAGAAAAAGACGGGTGCGTCCAGCATCGCTGGCTTCCGCCCAATCAAGAAATGGGTGTGGGAATCTGAACGCAAACCAGGCTATCCCGGAAAGGCAATGCTGGAACTGACCGCAGGCGATCATGTCATCAACGTCTGGAACCGCGACGACGCATTCCGGCTCGACAAGATCGTGCTGCGTTTGGAAAACTCAAAGCCGGAAGGCGAAGGGCCCGCTGAAAGTACACGTGACTGAATTCAAAACCATGAAAAAGCAACTTTGCACAATCGCGTTGGTCATTGCATCCACTGCATCCCATCTTTACGGACAGACCGGCGAATCCAGCTACAAAGTTCCCGATGGACTGATTCACGGCGGCGCCTTCATTGATCGCTTCCTGCCGGTTCCAGTGATCGACGGACTGGAATCCGACGTCTGGGGTGCTGACTCCGTTATTCCTCGCGATGCCGACAACGGGATCGAAGATGCCGAGTTCTCTCATTGGGGCGGGAAGATCATCACCGGCGAAGACGGCAAAGAACATCTTTTCGTCTGTCGCTGGCCCGAAAACGAGCGACGCGGAAAACGTGAAGGTCATCGGTTGTGGTCAAGCTCATCTGTTGTCCATGCCGTCAGCGATCATCCGCTGGGCCCTTACAAAGTCATCGAAGAAATCGGCAAGGGCCACAACCCCGAAATCTACCGGCGGAAAGATGGCACGTTCGTCATCGGTGTCATGGGTGAAAAAGCCTACAAGGCCAAAACGCTGGTCGGACCATGGACGCAAATTCCGACTGGGTTCATCTTCAAGGATCAAGACCTCAACAAGACCAATCGCACCTACGTGCCGCGCGAAGATGGTTCGCTGTTAATGATGAACAAAAACGGGTACGTGTTCATCAGCGAAGACGGAGAAGAACAGTTCACACAGGTCACCGAAAAGAGTGTGTTTCCAAAAATCAAAAACCACTTTGAGGATCCGGTGATCTGGAAGGATGAAGTGCAGTATCACCTGATCGTCAACGACTGGTACACGCGAAAGGCGTTTCACATGCGGTCGGCCGACGGCATTGAGTGGAAGTGGGATCCCGGTTACGCCTACGACACTTCGATCATGACGCACGACGAAGGAACAACCGAAAACTGGTTCAAGTTCGAGCGGCCCAAAGTGCGTCAGGATCAGTTTGGCCGCGCGACACATATGAATTTCGCGGCGATCGACGTGGTGAAGAAGGATGACCTGGCCGGTGACACGCACAGTTCCAAGAACGTCGTCATTCCATTGGTCGTCCCGCGTCGACTTGAGCTGCTCAGCGAAGGCCCGCTGTCTGCGAAGACGTACAAGATCCGCGTCAAGATTCTGGCTGAGGAAGGTTTCAATCCGCAAACAGACGTCGATGTGAAATCGTTAATGTTTGGAGCACCCGAACAAGTCGATTTTGGAAACGGGTGCAAGGTGATTGATTCCGAAGCTTCCGGTTCCGACTTGATCGTCACGTTTTCCGGAAAAGGCAACGGGATCACGAAAGACAACTTCGCCGCCAAACTGATCGGGAAGAACTCAAAGGGCGCCCTGTTATTCGGGTATGCCAACCTGCCAGCGACGGTGGCTTCCAAACAGTAGAATTAGTTGCCAGTCAGCGGCCGCTGGACGTCAACACAAAGTACCTCATTACATAAAGCGAAACATGAACAAAGCAATTCACTTACTCATAGTCAGCGCCGCACTTGCGCTGATCGCAAATGTCGTCGAAGCCACTGAAACCAGGCAGCCCAATATTCTGTTTCTTGCGGTCGACGACTTGCGCCCCGAACTCGCCTGTTACGGATCGCCCCAGGCTGTCACGCCCAATATGGACGCGTTGTCAAAACAGAGCGTACAGTTTTCTCGATCTTACGTTACCTATCCGCTGTGCTTGCCGTCACGTGCTTCGATGCTGACCGGCCGGCGAATTGACTACTCGGCGCGCAGAAAGCGAGTTGGCTTTACGGACTTGATCGGAATTCAATCCACGTGGCCGCGAACGTTCCGGGAAGCTGGTTACTGGACGGCAACGATTGGGAAACTTTATCACGGCAACGTTCCCGAGAATGATAAGTCCGCGTGGGATGAACCCGGTCTCTTTTGGCATGACAAGACTCATGATTGGTCGCCGGAGCTGATGACAAAAGTCGTCGATCAGGGCGGCGATCAGAAAGCGCTCGAATCGTTCATCCAAAAGGGCAAGGGGAGTGGTGCGTTGATCTGGCAATCGATTGACGGTGGCGACGATGCGCTCAACGACGGCAAGACGGCGACCAAGGCGATCGATTTCTTGAAGAATCGCCCGAAAGACAAGCCGTTTCTGATTTGCGCAGGCTTCAGTCGTCCGCATATGCCGTGGCTGGCTCCAAAGAAGTACTTTGACCTGTACCCCGAAGACGCCGGTGAGCTTGCCTACATCCCGGATGGCGAAAAACGCGAAATACTGCCGGAAGACAAAGGAAGCGGCGTCGGCAACAACGCGACCTGGAACGAAGGCGTCAGCGACGAAGCAGCTCGCAAGCTGGTTCGTGGATACCTTGCCAGCGTCAGTTACGCCGACGCGCAAGTCGGACGAATTCTGGTCGCGCTCAGGGAGATGAAACTCGACGACAACACCATCGTGATTCTGTGGGGCGACCACGGCTATCACCTGACCGACCACGGACTGTGGCGCAAGAACACGATCTACCACATCGCCAGCCGGAATCCGTTCATGATGCGAGTCCCCGGCAGGTCCGCCGGCGTTTGCGAAGGAGTCGTCGAAGCGATCGACATTTATCCCACGCTACTGGAACTCGCCGGCGTCTCGGCGAATTCCGATATTAAGATTGACGGCCGCAGTTTGGCGCCATTGCTTTCGGATCCAAAGGCACCGTGGGAGCACAGCGCATTCATTCAAGGCAAGGGCTATCAGGGAATCGTGACACAGCAGTATCGCTACTGCATCAGTAGTGCCTCGCAGCCCGAAAAGCTGTTTGACCTGAAAGCCGATCCACATGAATGGAAAAACCTGGTTGCCGATCCGGAGTACAAGGATGTCGTTGAGACGCTGCGCATTCAGGTGCAGGAGGGATTCAGCGGCGACAATGTTTTTGATGCCCAGGTAAAAAGGTAGAGAATCGTTCGAGGCGGTGTCAGAATGGCAACGCATTTCCCTCGCAAAACCGTTGATTTCTGATTGAGAATGAGATGAAAGATCGTACCGTGAGGGTCGGTGATCGTACGTCGATGGCCGAAAACCTGAACTTCCAGATTGGTGGCAGTTGGCGTTGGAGCGACGATCCTGCTTCACATTACGTTCCCGCAGCAGCAGGTTGGCGATTATACTCACGCGCTGAAGGTTAAATTTTCAAGATGAAGTCGGCGAGCAACACGACCTATTCTCATTTCTCTTGCCGCTCACGAAACCGCCAAAGACAATTTCCAAAACACGTTCTTCAACAACGAAGGGAATCGAACTGTGATAAAGACTGCAATGAAATGTTTGGCGATCGGCGTGATGCTGATTGTCACAATCTCTAACGCCTCTGGCGACCGGCCGGATCCGAGACCAAATGTCCTTTGGATCACCATCGAAGACTGGTCGCCGGACCTCTCTTGTTATGGGACCAAAGGCATTCACACGCCGCACGTCGACAAACTTGCCTCGCAGGGCATTCGCTACGAACGCGCGTTTACGACCTCGCCGGTTTGTTCGACATCACGCTCGGCCATGATGACCGGATTCCACCAAAACTACATCGGCGCACACCAGCACCGCACGGAGGACAAGAAACCGCTCCCGTATGGCATTCGTCCGATCCCACATCTGTTTGCCGACGCCGGGTACTACACGTGTCTGATGAGCTGGAAAACTGATTGCAACTTCCTGCCCGATACAAAAGAAGAACTGTTCATGGGCGTGGACTGGAAGGACCGCAAGCCAGACCAACCCTTCTTCGCCCGCATCACCTTTGGTGGCACGCATCGTAAGTGGGAGCGTGACCCTGAGCGGCCGATCGACATCAAGGACGTGGAACTGCCACCGTACTATCCCGATACGCCGTTCATTCGCCGCGACTGGGCCAACGGTCTGGAGCAGATGCAGTTGGTTGACCGCGAAGTCGGCGCGATCCTAAAGCGACTCGACGATGAAGGTCTGGCCGACAACACGATCGTGTTCTTTATTGGCGATCATGGACGCTGCCACATTCGCGGAAAACAGTTCCTCTACGACGAAGGAACGCGAATCCCGATGATCATGCGTTGGCCCGGGAAAGTTCAGCCGGGACAGGTCAATGACGATATGGTGATGTCGATCGACATCTGTGCGACAGTCCTCGAAGCGGCCGATATCACCCCTCCGGTGCCACTTCACGGCATGAGCTTGCTGAGCGACGAGGTGAAAAATCGCTGTTACACCTTTTCCGCCCGTGACAAGATGGACACAACGCACGACGCGATGCGCAGCATTCGGTCAAAGGATTACAAGCTGATTTTGAATCTGATGCCGGAACGCGCCTACTGCCAATTCAGTTTCTACAAAGAGGGCGCGTATCCACCGCTCGCTGAATTGAACATCCTGAATTTGGAAGGAAAACTTACACCTGAACAAGCGGCCTTTATGTCGTCCAATAAACCGCCGGTTGAATTGTTCGACTTGCGCAGTGATCCGCACGAGGTCCACAACATCGCTGACGATCCGAAATACGCTGACGTGAAGTCGGAATTACTGACCGAACTCAACCGTTGGCGAGAAGAAGTCATTCGCGATCAGGGAGTTTCCTACGCGTTCCGTGCCGAGGGCGTCTTCCCCTTAGAGCGGCCCGTTGAGCAAACGGTTGGTCAGTGGGTTGTCGCGCATGCTGACGATTTTGATTTTCAACAAAATGGAGTTCCCCCCTGGTATCCAACGCGAACACCCCAGCAGTGGCGAGAGGTGCGCGAGATCTGGGAGCCTTGGGTATTTCGCGATGTCGACAGCGAAATGAAGCGTCCTGTGATTCCGTTCACGAAAAAGCCCAAAGTCCGCAAGAAGTAACACAGCAATTTTGGGCATTCCATTTCTCTAGCGCTGATGATCGCTTCATTCAGCGTTGTATGCGGGCACGACCGACCCAACTTTGTTTTGTATTTTCGTCGATGATCTTGGCTGGAACAATCTCGGCTCAACCTTTTTGAACTAGGTCGGATGGGTTCATACTCGCAGCCCTTGACGCTGTCTCTTTGTCGCTGCGCGACCTGTCGGCTCATGATCGTCCTGTGTTGCCTGACGTCGTTGAACGACTCGAACGCTGTAACACTTAACGAATGGGCGCGTACTTTGCGTTTTGACGCTTCGCTGCATTGTCTGCATAGTCGCCTACGGCGGTCGCCGCTCAGCATCCCAACGCTGTCCGGTTTGTTACGATGCCCAGAAATTCAACGCCGTTCGCTTCGGTAGCGTGCGGCGACAGAGAATCGTCCCGTTCGTCCAAAGATACGCGTTGACGAGACCAACTCAATTGGCGGACGCTAAAGGTGGACAACTCGCCCCAAAGAAGCTCCGCTCGATCACTCTCAAATCGCTTCGGTTGGACCACCCGCCAGCTGGAACGAAATCCGCTTTAGCGCGGAGGTGTCGGCCACCGAAGCGGGTTTCGGACCGCAGCTTGCACGCTCCGGTGGCCGGCGCTGGGGCGTGTATCTTGGGCCTGGGAACAAGTCACGCGGCGTCCATCCAGCGGCGCAGCAGGGTGCGGAAGGCGATGCATGGGGCCACCCACCACGTACGATCCGTGCTTGCCTGCTGCTGAATTGCTAGCAAGGACATTGGTCTTCGTTGCCGTCCTTGTTTGATGGATGTCACCAAATGGCCCTGCAAGTCGAGTTGGAGGGGCGTTGGCCTTGGCAGGGTCCGGCAGCGAAAAACTCAAGCAACACGGGACAGCAAACTGACTAACGTTCATGTCAGGCGAAGCGGCTTGATTCGACAGAGTCAAAACGGCTGGCGGTTGTTGGCACAGGCATCGCTGGATCGCCAATTTGCCGTCTCCCGACCTGTCTTCATCGACAACATTCGGAATTTGTTTTTGGCGGATGAGCGAATGATTTACGGCGGCATTCCAATGGCGTCTGCGTAGCGAAAACCTGAAGTTTTAGCGCCCTGATCTGTCGGCTCCCTTGCCCCAAACTAACAGTGAAATTCCCGTCTATTGGAGAGCGTATGATCTTTCGCATCAAAGAGAAGTTTTGGTCGTGGGGAAATGACTTTGCCATCACCGATGATGAGGGCAAGCCGCTGTATCATGTCGATGGCAAGGCGTTTTCGTGGGGAGATAAGCTCTCCTTTCAAGATGGAAGTGGCAGGGAAATCGCACTGATCAGCCAGAAGTTGCTGTCTTGGAAACCGAGATATCAAATCATTATCGACGGCGCTGTTTTTGCGGAAGTGACGAAGGAGTGGACATGGCTCAACAAGAGATTCACGCTCGATGTTCCAGGCCCCAATGATTTCACGATCGACGGTTCTTTCTGGGCTCATGAGTTCACGTTCGAGAGACAAAACCGAGTCGTGGCTACGGTCAGCAAGAAGCTCTGGGCGTGGACGGACAGCTACGGTGTTGACATTGTTGAGGGAACAGATGAAGTTGCAGTACTTTGCGCTTGCATTGTGATCGACCAAGTTCTGCATGATGAGTCGAGGAGCAGTGACTAGACTTTATAGGTCGATCGCAGCGCGTGTGATTGACCATTGCCAATCCGTGATAAAGGAGAGACTGTCGTGTTGTGGGAACTGTATCAACAATCGCAGATTCGTGATGCCAGCGCAACGGCAAGCAGGGCGGAATCGAAATCACGAAACATCAGCTACGAGATCGCTCGGCTGGAGGACAAGGTCGAATCCTTGGCGCTGACATGCCAAGCGCTCTGGGAAGTCGCCCGTGACCATTCGGGACTCAGCGATGAGCAACTGTTGGCCAAAGTGAGTGAGATCGACTTGCGCGATGGAGTGGCCGACGGAAAGATGGGAAGCGGTACGGAGTCGTGCCGCAGGTGCGGACGCACGATCAGCAAGCGACACATGAGCTGCATGTACTGTGGCGAGCAGATCGCCAAACGGCACACCTTTCAGCCGTGATTTGCCGGTCGGCGGACCGGCCTCCCCCATTCCCTTTCAACCCTGGAAGAAAAGGAAATCGGTGAGAAGATTTCGGAGGGATGGAAATGGCGCCACGGATGACAGCGCAGACCCACGGATCACGATCGGCGGGAATGTCCGTGGGGCGGCATTGCCACTGGTGATCTCGGTTCCTCGGCCAGTGTTCAGCCCAGCAATCGCCCCCGCGTGCACCGGTGTTGCCACACAGCCGTACGTGGCCCTGTGCTCGCCGCGTACTCATGCTGCGTCCAGTTTGACGGACCGATCAAGATCCAAGTACTTGATGGAGCGACGACACAAACGGACTGGACCGAAACGGATCGACAGTCGATTTCCTTCGTCTTCGATGGAAAGATGATGGAATGCGGCCGCAAGGATGAGCCTCAGCAGGCCAACGGCAGGGAAAACTCCTTTCCGGAACGAAGTTCTGCGCCGACTTCAGCCACGGAGGCCCGCTTACCGAAGCCGTGTCCATTAAGAGTTCTCCGTGACCTATCGCGTTTTTGTGGCCAACACCTGATGGCATGGGCTCGGCAACGGCTTCGAGGCGACTTCCTCGGCCATCGACCAACGCGACACGGTAGACGTCCACTTGTTTATGCTGCGAGCTGGTCGTTGGGCGACTTCGAATCGCTCTGACTGACCTCGCCGGATGATAGAATCCTCTCAACCAACCAGCGCCGTTTCCCCGCCACAAGCGACAGCATGGAGCATGCGATGAACTGGAATATCCTGACGCAGGGACTGCTGGTGCTAATCTGCTTGGGTATCGGATCCCGAATGGGCGGCGTCGCGGTGGGACTCTGGGGCGGCATCGGCGTGCTGCTACTTTGCACGTTCTTCCATCTGGAACCCGGTGGTTTTCCCATCGCGGCGATGGCGATCATTTTTTCCGTCGTGACCGCTGCCGGGGCGATGCAAGCTGCTGGCGGGATCGACTATCTGGTCGGCATCGCACATCGAATTCTCAAGTCGCGGCCGCACTATGTGACGTACGTGGCTCCCTACGTGTCATGGATCTTTACGATCGGCGCCGGTACGGGGAATGTCTACTATTCGCTTCTGCCGGTGATCGAAGAGACTTCCTACAACAACAAGGTCCGGCCCGAACGACCTCTCGCACTGTCGCCGGAAGCCTCGCAGTTAGGGATCACCAGCAGTCCGGTTTCCGCGGCGATGGCCGTGATGCTGGGAATATTGGAACCGCTGGGATTTAAGCTCAGCCATATTCTGCTGATCGTTCTTCCTTCGACGGTGCTCAGCATCGCTGTGGCCGCGTTCATCCAAAATCGCGTGGGCAAGGAACTGGATCGCGATCCCGCCTTTCTCAAGCGTTTGGAAGCAGGCAATGTTCAAGAACCGGATTTCAAACCACCCGTTCTGGAGCGTATGCCGAGGCGAGCCAGATGGAGCGTTTCTGTGTTCTTGTGTGGCATCCTGCTGGTGGTCTTGTTCGGTTTTGTCGATTCACTCCGGCCGCAGATCGAGATGCAGGATGGCGCAACCGAACCCATGGCAATGACCCAATTGATCACCATCGTCATGATGGTGGCCGGGATCATCATCATCTTGATCGGCAAGGTAAATCCCGGCGATGTTCCCAAGAGCCACGTGTTTCAGTCCGGCATGGTGTCTGTTTTGGCGCTGATGGGAATTGCCTGGATGGCGAATACTTTTATCGGCGCGCACAAGGAGTTGCTGTCGTCGTTCATGCTGGGGCAAGTGGAACAGCACGTCTGGATGCTTCCCATCGCCTATTATGCGACGGCGGCGTTAACGACCAGCCAGTCAACGGCCACTTTGATCGTGACGCCCTTGGCGATCGCCATGGGGATCTCACCGGCGATCATCGTCGCGTCGTGGATGGCGGTCATCGGTGTCCACTTCTTTCCCGCAAACGGGAGTCAGATTGCCACGATACAGTTCGACCGTTCCGGCACGACCCGGATCGGTGGTTTTGTGTTGAATCACTCGTTCTTGCTGCCGAACATCGTGGTGGCGTCCGTCAGCGTACTCACGGCATTTCTCATCGCCTCGACATGTTTCTGAAAAGGTGCGGCGATCCGAGGCAACGGGAATTCGCAGGTGCAGTCACTCCCCCAGAGCTGATCTCTCCGGTCGCGATGCCGGCGGCCAACTCAGAAAGCATTCATTCCCCCACGAACAGGAACGGTCACCAGTGTCGGCCACCGGAGCAGAGTGGCGGCAAGCTGAACCGCCCGCGATGATTGACGGTGCACCGACTGCGACGGAAGGATTTCACATCTCTGACTCGCAAACACGTTGGTTTTGTCGACTTTCTGCGAAGTTCTGTAATGCCCCCCGTACCTGAAGGTGCGGACCCTGTTCTTGACGCAAGAACCTGATCCGTGCGCTCGGCAAATGGCCGGCGTCGAATCACATCACATTCGATTGAACGGAAAAAAACATGGGCGACGGAATCATTGACGAAAGAAGTGTCTCTCCTCCTGCGGCTCTGTTGGCCGACTTTGGTTTTGATGACGATAACCTCAAGTCGAATCACAAGGTTTGGTTGGAATCCGCGGTCGTTGACCGCATTCGTTCCACGGCAATGAAGCCATCGGAAGGCTATTGGCAAATCCGCTTTGAGGGGGCGGCCAGCCAGGTCGGGAGCGACGGCTACAACCTGCAATTGTCAAAGCGCCGAGCCGAACAGGTGCAGAACTACATTCGGGGACGGCTCTCGGGGCATCCGCTGATGTTCCAGGTGATACCCCGGGGCGAAAGTTTGCCGGTCGACCCTTCGGTCAAGGACAACGCTCAGCTAGCGGCCATCGCGGAGAGAGTATTCGTTCTAACCCCATGAGGGCTTCGATGCCAAACCTGCCTGCAGCAAAACGGATGGACCCTGTGATCGGTGTCGATGTTCACGCGGCCAGACAAGTCGGCCGCCTTCGACGCATCGGACTATCTGCTCTGGGCGCCTTCGAGGTATCGCGTGGTTGTCGGATCACGTCCGATGCGGATCGGGCATTGGTGGAAAAAATCGTTGCCAAGGCATTTTCACGCCGGCAGCTGCGCGCTCGAGGGGTGTCAGCGCACGGCATTGCGCAACTGAAAATGGGAATTCCGGTCTCTCGTGGAACAGATCGCACACTCGTGGGAAAAGCCTTTCCACAAGCGGCTGCGAAAGGATTCGGAATGCACCACTGGCCAAGGTTCGGCCACGAGGTGATCGTCGGGTGAGCACGTGAATTGAGTTGCGAACTTCGGCGGCCTGCTCCTTGGTGGCGGACTGCTCCGCGGTGGCGGACTGCTCCTCGGTCGGGATGTCAGTTTCCGGTTCTTCGAGCCGCCGCTGACGACGGGTCATGTGGAATTGCGAGATGACATCTGTGGGAGTGGTGCTGGCCGAGTAATACAGTCTTGTTGCGTCGCGCGAAAGGTGAGCCGAAGTGGTACTGCCGGAATGGTACTGCTGGATTTCCAACGGAATGGGTTCACCGAACGGCACGAGCGTGGATCGGCGGACGCGCATCGCGAGCCGTCGATAGATCTGTTTGCCCGGAATGAACAAGGCGGTAATCGTGACCAGTCCGTCCGACGAAAGTGCCGGTTCGGTCTCGCGTGCTTCGGTCACGGACGCCGCGAGAGGGCCGACGAGATGAAACCCATCCGTGATCGAGGAACGCTCGGCGACCCAGGTCTCCAGTCCGAATCCGTTTGTGTTGTGGCTTGAGCAAAAGACCAATCGAGTTGCGTCGCTGTTGAGCCACGCGCCGATCTGCCGATGCGGAAACTGCAGCGTTTTGATCAATTCGCCTTTGCCGAATGATGCTTCGACCGAGTCTCTTTGAAAGATCCAAAGGTTCGAATCATCATCCGGTGCGGGTTTGGTCCAGAGGCTGACCACCACACACAGCCCGTCACCCGAGATCGCCGACGACTCACATCTCCTCGGATTGACCGGCAAAGCGATCTCGCTTGCCTCACCGAAAGGTTTTTCGATCGAAGTTCGTTTGGCGATCCAGAGCCTGAAGTCATTGACAAAAACCAACGTCAGTTCGTCGTCGGTCAAGCTCGGCGTCAGGACCTGTTCGAAGTTCTCCACGATCACGGGCTCGGGTTCACTCCAAGTCCAGTCGGTTGAGGTCAGAACGTCGATCGGCCTTGGTTGTGGTATTCGTTGAATCGCATCAAGATCGGCAGCCCGGTTGCGTTCAAGCACGGTAAGGATCGAGTACACCACGGCCGATCCGACGATCGCGCAGGCGAAACAAATCGCGAAAAAACCTTGCTTGCGGGGCTTGGGCATCGACCCGATTGGGTCGTCCGGAATACTCGGCATCGACAGGGTCGAGATCGCGTCGGTGAGTGCCGGACTCGTTTCGGCGAGCGCGGTGGTCGGGGCGTCAGCTCCCATGGCGAGTCTGCCGAGCGCCGGCAGATCTGCCCCATCGCAGAACGGACTCAAGGCTTCGACCACTTCGTGCGGTTGCTGAAAGCGGGCCTGGGGATCCTTGTCGAGCATGCGTGCGATGATGGAATCGAGTTCCCCCGGTAAGTCCTCTCGCACTGCACGAAGCGGTGGGGGCACCTCGTTCACCACCGCGTTGAGCTTGGCAAGGATCGCTTGATAACGATCCCCATGAAACGGCACATGACCGGCCAGCAAGCGGTAGAGACTTGCACCGAGGCTGTAGATGTCGGCGGTCATTCCGACGTCCGGCTTTCCCGACGCCTGCTCGGGCGCCATGTAATCGATCGTTCCCATGATCTGGCCGGTCGCAGTCAACTCGTAACGCGACGCTTGCTCATCGGCACTCAAACGTGCCAGGCCGAGGTCAAGCAGCTTCACCACGCCGTCGACGTCCACCATCATGTTCGATGGCTTGATGTCCCGGTGGACGAGACCATGTTCATGGGCGTGCTGCAATCCGCAGGCGGCTTGTCGAATCATCTCACACGCGTCGGCAATTCGCAGCTTTCCGCAACGTGCAGCGATCTCGGACAGCGTCAGACCGTTCACACGCTCCATCACCAGGAACTGCGTTCCGTTGTGTTCGGTGGCACTAAATGCACACACGATATTATGGTGACTGAGCTGTCCGATTGCCGCCATCTCGCGCTGGAACCGCTTTAGGACCTGCGGGTTCACGTTCGTCAGAATCTTGATCGCGACGGGGCGATTGAATCGATGGTGGACGGCATCATAGACGGCACCCATTCCGCCGCGTCCGAGCAATCCGACAACGCTGTAGCCTGGGAATTCGGGAAACGCGTGAGCGTGAGGCTCAGGCGGGCGTACTGACACGCTGGCGCCGAAATGTTTCGCGTCAACGTCACCGTCGAAGTTGTCAAGTTGATCACCCACCGCTTGCACGAGTCCGGCGGCGATCCGATTCCAGCCCTCGTCGTCGCGTTGGGCGTCGTCCCGACCGGCGGCAGCCGCCCATTCAGATTCATCGGCTCGATCGGCCAAGCGTTGCTGGCACGCAGCGCAATCTTCAATGTGATCTTCGCAAGCGGTGTATTGTTCGCCATCGAGATCACCCCGACGCAATGCATCGAGTTGCTCATTCGTCAGGCACCGGTTCATGACGGCTAATTCCCCGGTCGCAGTCGATCGTGCCCGTGATAGACCGCGATCGACGGATGCGACTGCGCATAGTCTTGTAGTCTGTCAACCGAAAGCGTTGGTCCGTCGAGGTGCAGTTCACGCAATGCGGTCAGCTCACCGAGCGATTCAAAGATGGCGTCGGAACATCGACTGAGATTCAGCTTCCGCAAGGGGCGCATCGACGGCAACGCGTGGCGATCGGCAGAAGTCAATTCGAGCTCGAGCAGCACCAGTTGGTTCAGCGGCAAATCCGACAACGGCGCAATTCCCGAATCGCTGCCTTTCCATTTCGACTGATCGAAATTCATGTAGAGCGATTGCAACCGTTTCATTTTCGCGATCGACTCGAACACGTCGCCACGAAAGTCGCCCGTGATCAGCAGTGTCCCGAGATTCGGGAATCCACGGACGATCTCATCGGTACTCTCGGGTGTCAGCCGCGAGAGATCGAGTCTTTGCAGATGGTGCATTCCCGCCAGGGCACGAACCTTTTCCGGCGTGACGACATCATCGCCGACGCCGAGATATTCGAGATCGGTCAGCAACGTCATCGCTCGATACGCACGTTCTGTCAGTCTCCGGCTCTCGGCGCGAAAGTAGCCGACTTTCCACTTCGTGGACTCCACGAGGCGAAGCCGATCGATCAATCCCGTGACATCGTCATCGCTTGAGACGTGAATGGCAAAGCTGCCGCCCAGGAAATCGCACTCGCCGTTGCGTTCGCTGAGCCACATGCGCAGCGGATGCTTGCCAACGTCAAGGGCCGCCGAGGAAGTTGAAATCGAACGTGTCGCCGCGTCGTTGATCGATCCCGAATGCGGCAAGGCGATCGGCGCCACCGGATCGAGGGCGATGGCCGCCGATTCCGCGGTCGGAATCCGTGACCGCTCTAGTCCGATGGTGACACCGACGACCGAAAGGGCCAACAACGAGGAGATCGAGACAGTCAGTGTCGGAAGACTGAGGAACGGCCGGACCAGAGTTCCCCAGCCGCGCTTACGATCGACCGTTTCTCGAAGCCGACGCAAATCGGCGGCATCGCAAAAGGGGGCGATCGCTTCGGCCACGTCTGACATCCGGTAAAATCCGTCGTCTGAATCCGAGTCGAGCATGCGCCGGAGCACTTCGTCGACCGGGGCGGGCACTTCAGGGCGTATCGATCGGACGGAAACGCTCCGCGTTTTGCCTTCCATTGGCCGCTTCGATGTGAGCAGCTGACGAAACGTGCGGCCGAGATGTTGAATGTCGTCTCGAACCTTCATGACATCCGTTGCGTGCGGCGGCGTGACGCTGAGAATCTTGATCAAACCGTTGCTGCACAGAATCAGGTTGTCGGGATTCAAGTCGCATCCGATCAGCCCATGCTCGTGAAAGTGCTGGCACCCGTCGGCGACTCGACGAACGACCTCGCATGCATCGGAGATCGCTAGCGGGCCATGACGCTTCAGGATGGTGGTCAACGTTCGGGCATCGATCCATTCCCTGACCAAATACTTGATCCCGCCGGATTCCCCGGCGTCGAGCGCTCGTACGACGATCGGATGGTCGAGTCGTCCGCAAAGTGAGATTTCCTGGTCCAGCAGAGTGGATTCGGCCGCGGATCCCGTCGCGCATTTGATCGCCACCTTTCGACGCAACCGCTCGTGAAAGGCTTGGTACGTCGTTGCATGGACCTCGTCGGTCACCTGCCCATCGATACGATAGTCCGGGATCAAAGGCGAGGTCGACGGATCGATCCGACCGCGATCCGCCGGGTCTCGATTCGAGGAAGAGACCTTTTCCTCGGAGATGTGCCCCACGGACTGCTGTGACAAGCGATTCATTCGAAGCTTATCCGAAGCGCTGTACGATCGTACTCAGGTTGACAAGTCCTCACCATTGTAAAGGATTTGAACGGGATGCGGACGGCGATTGTTGTTTTTTGAGGGCTCGCCGGCAATTCTGACGCTCAGGTGCGTTTTCCGTTGTTTGGCGCATGCTTTGCTAAAGCCTTTTCGGCCGACCAGGACTTTTCTGCGACCCGCGCCGCGATCGCACCCCAGCCTGCGTGGCCGTCAATCGGTCGACGTACGACCGATTGGATCAACAGCAGATCGAGTTGAATCTGGCATGATTGGCATCCTTCGATGTGGTTCTCCATCGCGAGGAGACGCGCTTCGTCGGGGTCGCCGTCGACCAGGTCCTGCAACTGCTCTCGCGTGGGACAGGTCTCCCTTCCGCTTGAATCGACTTCGGTTTTCATCGTGATCCTGCGCGGAATCGGGGAAGGAGCTTGTACGGCGACTCTCGACCATCTGTACGAGAGGGGCGCCTTCAATCTGCGGGAGAAAACTGCAGAGAAGCGAATTTGGTCTCTCGAATCGCGATCAGGCGGCCCCCGCAGGAACGCTCGTGCTGTGTCACAGCCTGATTGGAGTAACAAGGGATTCAGCAACCGTTGGTGTCTAGCCTTTAGGCGATTTCCGGTCGCTGCTACGCAGCGACATTGGGCGGCTAAAGCCCAATGCCGCTAAGTTAAGCGTCGTTTCTTTAGATGAGGGCCCGTAGGCTCGCGCCAAACGGCTGATATTCGTTTGATATCAGCCGGTTCGCGCCAGCGTCCGGACCCCTCATCCATGTTAACTTAGCGGTATTGGGCTAAAGCCTGCACACCCACACTTAAGCCCGTGCCATCGGCGGCACCCGGTGACTTCACCGCGAATGGCCATCCGCGGACAGACGCGACATTTCTCGTGCTTCCATCGCTTGGACTTCCGCGTTAATCAGTTTCTGAACTTGGCTTCGCGTGGTGTAGACGCTTGCGATCTTCATCCCACATACCGCGGCCACGTCGATCGCCTTTTGACCTCCATGCGTCAGGCGTTCCCAAGCTTCAAAGCGTTGCGGGGAAACACGTTGCCTGACACGCCGGACCGCCTCGTCGAGCAGTTCGAGGTCGAACGCGTCGGCCAACTGGTCGGAGAGCTCCCGCCTGGCTTCGACGCTGGAAAGTCGCTCCAGAACTTGATCGCCCCCGACCAGATCGTGTCGTTCGCGGAAGAAATCGGTCAGGGTGTTCTCGGTGATCCGCCGCAACCATCCCTTAAACGTTTGGCTGCTGTCATATTCGAACGAGCCGAGTCGACGGGCGAGTTTGAGCAGCACGATCTGCGTCACATCTTCGGCATCACTGTTCTGGAGCTGGCGATGAAGACACCATTGGTAAATTCGATAACCGTATCGGTCGACGAATCGGCGCCATGCCGCTTCATCCCGGTCGTTTCTACGAATCCTCAGCAACAAACTGATGTCTGTCGAGGAAGAGTCGGTACCGCTGTCCATACGTTTCGCTAATACGAGAAGACCCCAATGAATCTTAGCACTTTGGCACCAGCGGCTGGCGGTGAACCGAACCGATTTCCGAGTTTTGATCGAGATTTTGAATTTCGGTGAAAACTGTCCGCCGGCGGAATCGTTAACGCGCCGAATCGTTGGCCGCCATATCACAAAACGTTTCAGAGTTTTTGAGGATGTGCGTCTTTGAGGCGTAGGTTCCGTCTCCTTCACTCGTAATTCCGTCGGATCAATTCCCCGACGACTTGCGGTCGGGTCGCAGCGCAGGCACGAACACCGAGTGAAAGCCATGACAAGAACCCTTCAAAACCCTTCAGTCCAACGTCCGCAGGACCATCGAAGGCTTGTCGCGAAGCGTCGGCAATCGCGGCGACGATCGCTGCTCGAAAAGCTGGAAGACCGCCACCTGCTGGCCGCTCATCTTGACGACGCACCGATCAGCGAGCCGATTCAAGGGCAACTACTGAGTGTCCTGCAGACGCTCGACCAGGCCGCCGATGCCCTGGCGGTCGATCCGCTGCTGGAAACCGAAATCCCGATCGCCGGGCGAAGTCTGAACGATCTGCTCGGGCCGGTTGACTTGTCGAGTGATGCCGACTGGGGCGATTTGATACAGTTTGAAACGGTCGCGATCAACTACTTTGCCTCGTTCGACCCTGCCAGTGGCTTGTTTGACACCGCCAATCAAGGCCTCGATCCGATGGCCAGCGGATTGGCGGCGCAGTTGCAAAGTCACGTCGACATGCACCTTGGTGGTCACTTTGGCGCCAGCCCCGTTGCGACCGTCGAAGGCGGGATCGACAGCACGACCGATCAACTGATCTTTCAGATCACGCTGAGCGAAACCGAGACGATTTCGATCCAGCCGTCACTCGACGCGATCGGCAACGAGTGGAAGGACCTGGGCATTGAATTCGACTCGGCCGCCACCGTCGAGCTGACTTCGACGGCGGACATCGATCTCCAGTTCGGAGTCGGCGTCGACCAACCGACCGGCAACGACCCCTTCTTCGACATCAACACGTTCGACATCGGCGCGGCGATCACCGAGACGACCGGCGCGCTCGCCTATTCGATCGGCGGAGGAGCGATCACCGGGAACGCGTCGATCAATAATCTGCTCGCCGATGTAACTGGCAGTCTTTCCCTGTCCGGTGCGGGATCAATCGCCGACCGAATCACCGTCACCACCGGCAACGATGATGTCAACGTCGATCTCGCCTTCAACGACGCGACGCTCTACGCACAGACACTTGCCGCCGCAACCTTCACGGCTAGCGATGCGAATCTTTTCGATGGCACGGAAGCAACCATCTCGCAAAACACCGTCGCGTTGGAGCTGGATCTTTCCGGGCAACCGTTGATCGATGGCCTGGAAGCACTGGCCGACTGGTTGGACGATGCCGTCACGGAAGATCCAGACGACGCCAGTGATCAACAAATCGCGGCGTTAGCATCTAAACTGCCGTTGATCAATCGCAGTCTCGGTGAACTGCTGACCGAGTCCTCCAACCGTTCTTTCACGGACGCGGTGCTGACCACGCCGACCGTCAATGGCGACTTCCAAGAATTCACGGCCACGCTGACCGGCGACGCGGCAACCCAGGGCATCTCCACCCATTCGCTTGCCCGTTTCAAAGCGACCAGCGGCGATTACCTGCCGGCCGAGGTGGCTCACGTTGAAGGTAAGGTCGTGACCCTCCGCTACGACGCCGCGCGAAGCGACGCGCCGGACACGACGACACCCGAAATCGAATTCTCCATCGGTGGATCACTCGGCGAATCACTCCGTGCCGCGCTCGAACGCTATCACGATAGCGACTCGGTACCGGCGCTGGGCACCGTGCTGACCGATCTGCAAACAACACTCGGCATCAACACGGGGGCGATTGCGTACGACCAGGCGACCAAAACGCTTTCACTGGTTCCAACTTTCAGTCCGGCACCACTACAACTCCCAGTTCGACTGGACTTCACCGATCAGGTCGACGGTCTCGAGTCTGACGCCGAATTCACGCTGAGCGCCACGCCAACGTTCACGTTGCCGCTCCAAATTGATCTCACGCAGGGCGTCAACGACGGCGATCGAGTGTCCGTCGTCAACGACACGAACCCCGAAGTCAGTATCCAGCTTTCTGCCGCATTGGATGATCCGTCGTTAGTCGCTTCTCACAACTTGATGAAAGGCATCATCGCGGAAACGACGGCCAACTCGGGCATCGTCCTCAACACGACCATTGACCTCAGCTTGGAAAATGCGGGTGGCGTCGCCATCAACGAGTTGACCGAGAGTAATCAGTCTTTCCTGCAGACCTCGATCAGCGGATCGATAGATATCCCATCCCTGTCACTCACGCCAACGGGACTCACCGGCGCCGTCGGGTCGCTGGACATTCAAACCACCAGCGACGGCACGAACACGGGCGTGATGAACTTCACCGGCTTCGATTCCGATGGAGACGGGTTTGTCGATTCGGTTGGTGGCCTGCAAGCAATTGCTGTGGGCGGCTTCAAATCCTTCGAAGACCTCGCCGCGACGGACTTGCTGCAGATGGTCGTCGAGCTCGGTGACGCGATCGAGTCGGTTGCCGGCAAGCTGGACGTGCCCGGCGGCATCCCCTTTGTCGACGAAACGATCAACACCATCGTCAGCTTCACCGATCAGACCTCGGCGCTGGGAAGTCTGCTGTTCGATCGCGCCCAGGTGATCGGCGAAAGCGAAATCGCGGCGACGACCGGCGTGCTGCCCGAAGACGTCACGTTCCTGGTTCGGATTGAAGACCAGGATCCGGTGTTCGTCACGGTTTTGGCCAGTCAGACGAGCAGCAACACGTCCATCGACGATCTGTACGCCGACATCAACGCGGCGCTAACGGTGGCGGGTTTGGCCGGCAAGGTCGCGGCGGTCCGTCCGGCCGGCGACCGCGAAAACCGGCTGCACTTGCAGATCTCTGATCCCGCCGTCGGAACGGCGATCGATATCACCACCCTCGGGATCACCGGACAGGCGGCCGCACCCAGCAGCGGTCGACTCGGCGCAGACGTCAATCTGTCGGTCACGATCGATACCAACAACTTCGCTGGCCCCGCGGTCGTCAACGTCTCGCTGCCAGCCGCCGACACGCTGTCCAACACGAATCCCGAGGACCTGGTGCGCAGCTTGAACGCGGCAATGGCGGTCGACGTCGGCGACGGCAGCTTGCTCAGCAGATACCTCGTCGCGCGGCTGGTTGGCGATCGAATTCAAATCAACGCGGTCAGCTCCACCACCACTTCGGTTGCAATCAGTGGCGGTGACAAGCTCGGATTCGATGCCATTCAACCTGCCGATGACAACCCGGCAGCGAGCGTACTCGGTCTGGGGACCTCGCTGTCGGCGATCGCCGAAATGGCCATTGGCAGCGTTCAAGACCTGGTCGACATTCTCAACGCGCACACGCCCAGCGCGACAACACTGACTTACGACTCAGCGAACAATCGTGTCACTTTCGATTTGAAACTCGAGCAGTCGTTCAGCCAACCGATCGACTTGAGCTTCTCCGAATCGACCGATCTCGGTTTTGCCGATTTGAACTTCGGCGGCGGCGCGGATGCGAGTTTTGACGCCGCGGCGGGCGTGGAGCTTTCGGTCGGTATCGATCTGGACCGCGCCGGTTCGGGCGGCACGATCGATGCGTCGACCACGCTCGTGTCACTCGGTGAGAGCTTTGCCGTGCACGCGGCGGTGACGTCAACGGCCGCGGCCGACTCATCGGCGGGAACGCTGACGCTGCGACTCGATCGACTCGACGGCAGCAACGAAACCGTCAGTGTTTCGCTGGCGGCCGCCGAACTCGATGACAACTTTACCGCCGAAGATTTAAGCTTCGACCTCAATGACACCTTCGCAGCCCAAAGCAATCCGCTGCGTGCTTCGCTGGATGACGCCGGCAAGCTCGTAATCACCTCGGAGGATGCCAGCGTTCGCGCGGTGACCGTCACCGCAGCGGCGTTCGGGTTCGCGGGAACCGAGACGAGTACCTCGCCCGACTTGATGATCGTGCTCGCCGATGGCAGTTCGGCAGCCGTCTCGCTCAACAACGCACAAACGCTCGGTGACGTGAAAACCGCGATCGAAGCGGCATCGGCAAACCTGGCCGTTTCTTTCGTCGGCGACCAGATTCAGATCACAGACAACAGCACACCGGTCGATGACGCCCGGATGAAGATCACTAATGCCGCCGGGTCAATGGCCGCGACGGGACTGGGCATTCAGTTCACCGCGCTAGCAGATGACGACGAAGCGACCTCCTTCGATGACACCACGACGATCCGCGGCGACAACCTGCTGCTGGGCGAGTTGACCGATCAATTTTTCATCGACACGTCCAGCACCCGCGTTTACGCCGGCGCCGAGATCAACGCGTCGGACATCCATCTGACCGCTTCGGTCGGTTTCCTGGAATTGGGGGTCGTCGGCGGATCGATCTCCAATAGTGATGCGGGCAAAACCGGCCTGGGCATCGATGCCGAATTGTCATTAGCCGACAACGGCGACGGCGATGGGCTGCTTCGCTTGAGTGATTTTGCCAGCGGTGGTATCGCGACGGCCATGGATGCGGTTACGCCGACGTTCGGCTACGGCGGCACGGTCACGCTGCCGCTAAGCATTCCGCTGATGCCGGGCGAGTCACCGGTACTTGAACTGACGCTGATCGCTGATGCCGGCGACGCGACGCGGCCCGACCTGTCGGTCAACGCGCCGAACCTGCAAGGTTTGATCGGTGACTTTTCGAACCTCTCGATCGCGGATCTGCCCGCGATGCTCCGCGAAGTGGTCAGCCTGTTGTCCTCCAGCGAGATTTCGGGACTCAACACCGTCATCCCCGGCATCAACCAGTCGCCCAACGACCTGCTGAAGTTCACCGACTCGCTGCTTGAAGCGGCTGACAATCTGATCGATCAAATCAACATCGACACGATCGTCGGTCTGATCGAACAAGCCGAACAGGCGGTCAATTTGCTCGACGCGGCAAACGAGCAAATCGAGTCGCTGACCGCGGCGCTGCAGCGGTTGACCTCGGCGGTCGGCGAAGTCCGATCCGCTGGCACCAGCAGCATCGGTCGGCTGGTTTCAGCCTTCACCCATTTGAAGTCGGAGCTTACCGCTGCGGCAGACGCCGGTGTTGACGTCTCATCGCTGACGGATCTTCGGTCACAGCTTGCCGACGAGATCCTGTTTACCGACCGCGCCGCCAAACTGCTTGAAACCGCGATCAATGACGCCATCGCCGATGCGCTCGGCGCAGTCACCGGTGACCTGCCGGTCAGTGTCAGCGCCGAGATCGTCGACGGCAACGGCGCAGCCGCCGGTTATCACCCGGTCGTCAAGCTGGGCATCGGCATCAACCCGACCGTCACCCAAAACGTCGGATTCGATCTGCCGCTTCCCGAACTCGGACCGCTGACCGTCAACTCGTCGGGCGATCTGGCGGTCACGCTCGGTGGCAAGATGCAGTTGGACGTCGGCTTCAATTTCAACACGTTGACACCGTACGTTTTTCCTTTCGATGACGGCGGTAACACCGATCCGAGCGACGACACCGGCACGCACTTCGCCTTGACCGCTGCGATCGATGCGGCACTGAACCTGAATGCGGCGATCGGCGGACTGAACGCGGGGCTCAGCGGAACGGCGTCGCTGGCCGCCGCCAGTGACAACACGCTGCCGGCCAGCATCACGGTTTCGATCAACGAAAACGCTGCGCCGTCGGACGGCAACACGATCATGGGCATCCCGATCGCGCAGCTGCTGGGCTCCCCGGCAGCGGGTTTCAGCTTCGCACTCGACGGCGCCGTTGACACGACGCTCGACGCGACGATCGCCGGACTGAACGTCGCCGATGCGATCGACATCGACTTTGACCTCAACTCGCCTTCACCGACGATCAACTTCGACAACCTCAAGACCGCGGTCAACGATTACTTCGCGGGCTTGACCGACCTGAGCAGCATGAGCCTCGACCAACTGATCGGCGGCACCCGCGCCGTGCTAAACACGATCGAGTCGGGACTCTCGTCGGACTTGCTGACTTCGTTGCCGCTGATCGGGGAAGGCGTCGATTTGAGCAACAGCTTCATCGGCGAACTGCAAGACCTGGTCGATCAGTTCGAAACGCTGGTCAACTCGACCGAGAACGGTGTCGACGCGCTCGTCGGAGAAGTCCAGGCATTGATCTTCAACAACCTCGGACCGGCCGGCGCCAACATCCTGAAGCTCAACCCGGTCTTTCACGACGATCCCAACCAGAACGACGCCACCGAAGTCGCCGATCACCGCGACGTCGAAGTCACACTCTCGGACCTGAGCAGCACGCCAATTCGCGAAGCCGCCTTCGAGATCAACCTCAATCTGGCCGGCCGCGACGTGATCGATGCCGACTTTGACCTCGGGCTGGACGCCGTCGTGTTCGAGTTCGAAACCGAAGGCGGCGTGGAACTGTCGTGGGACTACGACGTTTCGCTCGGCTTTGGGATCAGTTTTGAAGACGGCTTCTTCTTTAAAGTCAACCCGAACACGACCAACGACGCCAACGGATTCCCAACCGGCGCTGGCGGTGCGGCGGAGCTGAATCTGAACGCCCAGGTGAATCTCAAGCCCGGCACGCGGCTTTCCGGCGGACTGTTTTTCTTGAACGTTGACGCGGTTTCCAATCCGATTGAAGACTACAACGGTGACGGCGACGTCAACGACACGCTGAACGAAGCCGCCGCGGGAATTGACTACAACCGCGACGGTGACAAGAGCGATATCGTCCGGGAGTCGGACCGCAACGGCGATGGACGGTTCTCGCGCGGCACCGGTTTGGCCGGCCAAATCTTCATCGACCTCAACGACCCCGACGACAACGGAAAACTCTCACTCGGGGAGATCGGCGCCGCGGGCTTGATCAACGCCGGGATTCAAACCGAGGCCTTCGTCGACCTGTCGCTGACCGCCGATACCGATGCCGGTTCGGCGCTGCCGAAGCTGACGACCGACATGACGCTGGACTGGTCGCTCGGTTACAACACCAACCAGGGCTTTGCCGGCGGCGGACTGCCCGACGTTGCCTTCCACGACGTCTCGCTGGACCTCGGCAGTTTCTTTGAATCGATCGCCGGTCCCGCCTTCGATTTGTTCGAAACGCACATCGAGCCCGCGCGGCCGATCATCGATTTTCTGCGACAACCTGTGCCGGGCTTCAGCGACATCTCGGTCGAAACCGGCGGGGACCCGATCACGTTCCTGGACCTGGGCGCTTACGCCTCGGGATTGGGACCGGCACAAGTCGCCAAAGCCAAACGCGTGCTCAACACGCTCGATAGCATTCTGAACGCCGTCGACACCATCAAGGGTTTCTCGTCGGCCGATGGGTTGAACATCAACTTCGGCAGCTTCCGTCTCGGCGGCGATCTGATGGGATCGGGCAAGCCCACGATCGACACCTCCGGGTTCTCCAGCCCGTTCGGCTCGTCATCCACACCGGGCGAGATCAGCCCCAGTGTGTTCAGCCAGATCAACCAGGGCGGCAGCTCGAGCGCCAAAGCGAATACGACATCGCAGCTAAAGAAACTGAACCGGTCCGGCGACGGCGGCGGGTTCGGGTTGAACATTCCACTGCTTTCCAACCCGACCAACGCGTTCAAGTTGCTGACCGGCGAGACGGTCGAGTTGATCGAGTGGGACATCCCGACGCTGGACCTGAGTTTGCCGTTTAGTGCCAGAATGGGACCGCTCGGCCCGGTACCGGTGTTTGGAAAAATCAGCGGCAGCGTCGACGCCAGGTTCGACTTCTCGATCGGATTCGACACTCGGGGAATCTCCGATACGGGATTCTTCCTGGACGGGTTGTACTTCGGTGACCTCTCGAACGTCTCGACCGGCGACGACATCAACGAAGTCGAATTCGGCATGAAGATCCGTGCCGGCATCGGCTTCGACGTGCTGCTCGCCAGCGTTTACCTGGCCGGCGGTGTCGGTGGAACGGTGGGCCTGAATTGGAATGATTTGGACGGCAACGGCAAGATCTATTTCGACGAACTGGCCGCGCTGGCCTCGCTGCAGTCACCCGACGGCATTCCGGGGGCTTGCGTATTCGACGCGTCCGGACGCTTGAACGCCGAACTGGTGATCGAGTATTCCGCGCTGTTCATCAGCGGCGAGATCGAATTGATCGACACCACGCTGTTTGATTTCAACTACACCTGCGGCGTCGAGATCGCGACGCTGGAGGATAGCGGGCGACTGGTGCTCAACGCCGGCCCCTTCGCGTCCAATCGCGATGCGAGTTCCGATGGCAGCGAGGCCGAGTCGTTTGAAGTCACGGACATGGGCGGCGGCGAAATCCAGGTCGCCTACGACTTTGCGATCGATTCGGACACCACGGTGAAACTTCGCCGGCGGTTTACGGGCGTCCATTCGATCTACTTCGATGGCGGTGGCGGCAACGACTCGCTGATCGTTGATGCCAGTGTCACCGTTCCCGTCACGCTCAACGGCGGCGCCGGCGACGACACGCTGACCGGCGGCAGCGGAAACAACACCTTCGTCGGCGGCAGTGGCAACGACACGATGCTCTCGCGCAGTGGCAACGATCGCTTCCTGTTCGAAAACGGCTGGGGCAGCGACACGTTGGTTGACGAAGGCGGCGCGGTCGACGAATTCGACTTCAGTGCCGTCACCGATGACTTGTCGGTTTCGCTCGGCAGCATCAGCGTTTCCGACGGTCGCGGCAACCAGATCGTCAGCCCCAGCGGTGGACTGGTCGAAGGCATCGAATCGATGATCGGCGGCAGCGGTAACGACACGTTGACCTTGCAGGACGCCGCCGACGCGGTTCGCGTCTGGACAATCAACGGCCCCGGACGCGGCAACATCGACGGTGAGTTCTTCTTTGACCGCTTCGAAAACCTGAGCGGCGGCGTTCAGGAAGACCGCTTCCGGTTGCGTGGCGGCAGCCTGGACGGACAAGTCAACGGGGCGGGCGGAAGTGATTCGCTCAACTATGCGACATCGAACGCGCCGGTGGAAATCAACTTGCAGACGTCGACGGCGCCTTTGATCGGATCCTTTGCCAACATCGAATCACTCGTCGGTGGGAATTCGAGCGATGATCGTTTGATCGGCCCGACGGCCGGCTCGGCCTGGACGATCGACGCGACCAACGCCGGTACGATCAACAGTACGCTTTCTTTCTCGCGGATCGAAAACCTGACCGGTGGCAACAACGCCGACACGTTTGCCGTTGGCGCAAACGGGCGACTGACCGGCAAGCTGATCGGCTTCACCACGATCGGCACCAACGATGTCGACCACCTGGATCTGTCAGCGAAGACCACTCCGCTGGCCGTTTCGATCAACAAGACCAACGAAGGCATTGTCAGTGGCGTCGTCGACTTCGAAGGCATCGAAAGCATCACCGGCGGAATGGACAACGACGAGTTTGACTTCGCGCCACTGGCCCGCCTGACGGGAACACTGGACGGCAGCGGTGGCGATCGCGACCACCTGGATTTCAACAGCTGGTCGTCGCCGATCAACGTGGACTTGAATCTCGCCTCGGGTGGTCCGCAAGTCGGTGGCATTCGCAACGCCGAGTTTCTGACCGGCGGTTCGGCCGGCGATACGCTCAAGGGCAACGCGTCGGCAAACCGCATCATCGGCGGCCTGGGTGGCGACATGATTGATGGCCGTGGCGGTGACAACGTAATCGCCGGCGACAACGTCGCGATCGTCGAAGCCGGCGGCGTGGTTTCGGAAATCCGCTCGCTCGACGGTGGAACCAGTGACACGATCAGCGCCGCTGGCGGCGACAACGTGGTGCTTGCCGGCGCCGGTGGTGACAACGTTACCTTAGGAAACGGCGATAACTTCGTCGCCGGTGACCTCGCACTGGTGACGCTCTCGGGTGGCGAAGTCGTCGACTTCCGCAGCATCCTGCCGGCGGTTGGCGCGGGTGATACGATCACCGTTGGCAGCGGTCACGACATCATCATCGCCGGTGACGGCGCGGACACTGTGAATGACTCCGGTGGACGCAATGTGATCCTGGGCGATCGCGGCAATGTTGCGCTGATCTTTGGGATTCCACTTCGCGCCACCGGAACATCGTCACCCGGCAGCGGCAACGACACGATCAACAGCGGCAACAGTTTCGACGCGATCATCGGCGGTGGCGGCGGCGACACGATCAATGCCGGCGCGGGTAACAATCACGTGTTCGGCGACGACGGCACGATTGATTTTGTCAACAGCTTGCCAAGCACTTTGATTCCAGTCGCGTCAACATTCGAAGGGAACGACTTCATCACGACGCTGGGTGGACGTGACATCATCCACACCGGCAACGGCGACAACACGGTCATTGCTGGCGACGGTAACGACGACGTGTTCGGCGGCTCCGGCATCGATATCATTCAAGGGGAAGGCGGCGATGACTTTTTGGTCGGCGGACTGGGCGATGACGACATCTTCGGTGGCGCGGGCAATGACGTGATCTTCGGTGGCGTCGCTTTGGGAACGCGTGGAAACTATGACGATCCCAGCGACTTCACGCTGCCGCCTGGTTTCGCCGATGCCCAAGCGGCGCACTTCACCAATTACACGCCGACGGTCAAGATCACGCCGCTGATCGTGATGGACCTGTCAACGGGCACGCTTGATTCGATTCCTGGAGTGATCGGTGACGGCCGCGATAATCTCGACGGCGGCGACGACAACGATGTGATTTTCGGTGGCGTTAACGTCGATATTCTGCTCGGCGGATCAGGAAGCGATTATCTCGATGCCGGTTCCGGAGCCGACTTGTTCGTTGAAGGCGGCGCGGGAGACGACGTGGTACGCGGTGGGGCGGGCAACGATATCCTCCGCGGTGGCGACGGCATCGATCATCTGCTCGGCGATGACGGCGACGACGAGTTGCACGGTGAAAAGGGAACGGCAACCGACGACCAGGCGGGCCAACGCTTGTTCGGCGGACCGGGGCGTGACACGCTGTTCGCCTTCGCGCCGACGACTGACGTTGCAACCGAACGTTTGCTTGTCGGCGATCAACTGTTCGGCGGACCGGGCGGCGACTTTCTGCACGGCAACCTGCGCATCGAAGTGCTCGACGGGGGCAGCGGCAACGACTTCATCACCGGCGACGAGTTCGCCGGACCACTCTACGCCTCTCGAACCGATGCGGACGTCAACGGCGCCGACGACCTGCTGCTCGGTGGCGGCGGCGAAGACCAATTGTTCGGCGGTGGCGGCAACGACACGATCTGGGGTGGTCCGGGCACCGACTACATTCATGGCCAACGCGGCGCGGACACTCAGTACGGCGGCGGCGGCATCGACATCTTTGTGTTGCCGACCAACCTTGCCACGTCCGACGGACTGGACCGAGTCAGTCCGGGGGGCGCGTTCAACTTGGACGTGATCGACGGACACTTCGGCAACTTTCCGGGCGAAGCAACGCCGGTCGATGACAACGCGACTGACATCCTGGCGATTGATGGCACGAGCGCCCCGGACACGATTCTTGTCGGTGCAAGTGGCGGCATGGCCGCCATTCGTTACGGAATTCACACCATTCCAGTCGACCTGTTTGATGCCGATGGAACTCCGCTCGTTCAGCAATTCCGTATCGCGGGGCTGGCCGGCAACGACACCATCGGCTTCTACACCCAGTTGGCCGTTGACGCGGGTGTGTTTCCTGCGGTCGCCGGACTCGACCCGCTGGACTTGACACCGTTTGCCGATCGCAGCGATTGGGTCGGAGTCTTTGACGGCAACAGCGGTGACGACCTGCTGATCGGCAGCGATGGCCGCGACCGCATGGACGGCGGTATCGGCAGCGACACCGCCTATGGCTTCGGCGGCGACGACCGCCTTTGGGGCGACGGTGGCGACGGTTCAACAAGCGACACGGACACGCTGTACGCAGGTCAGGGAAACGACGACCTGGTCGGTGGCCTGGGAAAGAACAACCTGTACGCATGGAGTTTTGATCCGCAACCCGCACTCGTCGCACCGGGAACTCCGGAGGCGTATCCCGATCGCGGTTTTGGAGTCTTCGTCGATGAAAACGGAACGCTGTTCAACGACGATGGCGATTTGAACGACAATGGCGTCTTCGACGAAGACGAATCGGTCACGATCGGCCCCGTTCGCTTGGCACGCATCCAGGAAAAGACTGGGCTGAACCGAATCCTCGGTAGCGAGCAAGCCGACAACTTGTACGGCGGCACGACACTCGATTTTATGTACGGCAACGGCGGGGCGGACGTCCTTTACCGCGCCGATGGGACAAGGTTCGAGTCGGCCGATGATGGCGCTACCGGCGGTGGACTCGAAGGCGACGAGTGGAAACAGTACGCCCGCGACTCCGATCAGGTCTGGTACATCGGCGGCACCAACGCGGCCGATCAAATCACGGTCGACTTTGTGACCGAACCGGGCGTTGTGGCTGATCGACACCTGGTCACACGGCTGACGGAAAACAACGGCAACTTCTCCTTCGCCGCCAACGTGCGACTGGACTTTACCGCCACCGACGAGAATGACAACGAAGTCTGGCGCAGCGACGACCTGGACTTCAAGCTCGATGACTTGCAATCAGCCGGTGACGCCGCCGCGCGCGCTGATGCGCTGACAACCATCGCGACGCAACAGATCGATGAGTCCGAGTTGTTGATGGAGTTGCTTCCGCCGGAAGGCGATTTCCTGGTCATTCTGATCGATTCACTCGGGGGCAACGATTCGATCAACGTCGGTCCCACCGTCCAAAAGACCGTCTGGATCGATGCCGGCGACGGGGACGATGTCGTCAAAATCCAGAGCGGCAATTCCATCCTGGTCGACAAGACGGAAAGCTCCGTCGGCAGCACCGAACTGGGAAGCACCGGTGCCGCGAGTCGCAACGATGTGCCGCGCCAAGCCTTCAACCTGCTGTCACCGGTCGAGGGAAACGACACCGCGTTTGATGGCACCGAGTTGGAGTCGGGAGTGATCGAGTTCAACGACCTGTCGATCGATAGCCCTGATGACGTGGACTGGTACTCGTTCACGTTTGCCGCCGATGGCACGGCCGCCGGGTCGATCTCCACGGAAAGTGGTGGACCGATCGATAACCTGGAGTTGTCGGTCTACACCGCCGCACAGCTGGATCCGATCAGCGGGCCGCTCGAGGGCGAAACACCGATCTTGAACGTGCAATCGTCTGGCGACAGCGCAACACTGACAGGCCTGAGTGGGCTGGACGCAGGCACGACCTACTATCTGCGCATTTCAAGCGAGCAAGTTCCGACGCTTTACGATTTGCGTTTCAACTTGGACGGAATTGCGATCAACGGTAGTCAACCAAAAGTGAGTCTGTCGCTGCGGGAAGATACGATCCGCCGCGATGTCATCATCGGTGGCGCGGGCAACGACATCCTGCAAGGTGGCGGCGGTGAAGAATGGATCTTCGGCGGTATCGGTAACGACGTGCTGACCGGCGGTAAGGACCGGCAAGCGAGTGACCTGTTGTTCGGCGGCGACGGTGACGACACGTTTCAACTCATTTCCGACGCGCTGCCGCTGCTTGCCAATCAACCCAACACGAATTTTGATCCGGCGACGCAAACCTACTTGCCCACCTTCAGCGATCAGTTCATCGGCGGCGACGGTACCGACCGCGTGTTGTTCTTGGGCGGTGACCTTGATCGTCGCGGACTGCCTGTGCCCGATTACAGCTCGCTGCGCTACAACACCGGGCTGCACCGCTATGAATTCACTAGTCTGGTATGGGACATCGGGCTGCAGAGATACCGAACCACCTTCATCGACGCCAACGGAAATGATGTTCAAGACGGCGGCGAGTTTACCGTCTACGAACAAGAGTACTTGTTCTATCAAACACGCGACGTTGAATTGACTCAGTTCGATACGCGCGCCGGCGATGATGTCGTCCACGCGGATCCGGAGTTTCAATTCCTTCCCATTGACATCAGTGGGGCGACGCCAGTTTTGGATGCAACCGCCGATGCATCCCTGTTTGAAGAATGGGGCATCGACCTGGGTGATTTCGAGCAAGGGGCTAGCGAAGCGGCACTCACCATCAACTTGGGACCAGGTAATGATTACGCCTTTGGTACTTTGCTGGCAGATACGATCCTTGGCGGCCCCGGCAATGACTTCATCGCCGGTCAACAAGGCAACGATCAGATCGATGGCGGATCGGGTGACGATTCCATCTTTGGTGGTACGGCGGACGACGCCACTCAAACGGGTTTCCCGCATTACCCGACACTCCCGGCTGGATTCGTTTCCGGTGTCTTTGAATCCGAATTGTTCGTGTATGGGCTGGCGACACCATCACTGCCGTTTTCATCCACCCGCGGCGGCGTGCAGTTGGAAACTCCACCAACAACCGAAACGGGATTCGAGTCGTCGTCATTTGGTCTGACGGGTGCGGACGACGGTGATGTGCTTTCAGACCTGCGGACGATCGGTGATTTCAACGGCGATTTTGAGGACGACTTCATCGTCAGCGGTCGCGAGGTCAGCTACGTCTTGTTGGGTCCGGTCGACTTAAATGACCTCTCGTCGGTCGAGAACGAAGCGAGTTTCATCATCGATCACAACGCGATCGGATCTCCCGCCGAGCGACAAGGAAACATCAACGGAGATCGCTTCGGAGACTTGACGTTTGTTCGTCGTCAGACAGATCCATCCAGTGGCGCGACGCAAACGATCGTCACCGTGGTCCTGGGTAACGAATTGCCCAAACCGGGTCTTTTGTGGCCGCGAGAGTGGAACCAGGAATTCGTCGGCGACTTCTTGAATCCAACGATCAGCCGCACGATCCAGCTAGACGAAACACAGCTCTTCGCCGGCAGCCATCCGTCCGTCCAACTGCTCGACCACGACGGTGACGACAACGACGACGTTCTTGTCTTCGCCTCGGACATCCCGCCCGGTGGCAGCAATGCCGGATACATCTTTGGTGGAGCAGAGCTGACGTCGGGCGACACTTCGGTCGCCGGGGCGGTTGCCTCGCTCGATCCGTCCGCATTGGGACTCTCCGGCGGCGGTTATTCGGCGATCGTAATCGGTGACGTTGACGGCGATGACGTCGACGACATCACGTATGCGGACGCTGACAACGTGACCGTCAACACCACTCAGTTGGCAACGGTGTTCGGTCCTGAACCATTCAAGATCGCGAGCCTCGGCGACGTCAACAACGACGGCTATGACGATGTCGCGCTCGTGCTGCCCGACGGAGTCGAAGTTCACTATGGCGGTGTCGACGTCGCCAGCTTGTTCAGTAGTGCCGGTGTCGTGATCCCGGGTTCTGGCCTTTCGCCGATTGCTGGTGATTTCAACGGTGACACGCAAGTTGATCTTGCCATGATCCAGCCGTCCAACACGGCAAGTGACAACGTCGCGGTCTTTTACTCCGCCGCAAACCTTTCCGGCAACGTTGCGATCGGAAACGCGGATGTCACCTTGCCGTTTTCGGGACAGCTGATCCCGCCCGATGCGTTCCTCCGCTTCGACAATGATGTGTTACGGCTTCCACATTCCGTTCTCGATGGCAGGACCAAGTTGACGATCAGCCTGACCGCGCGTCCGCATTTTGCCAACGGTCACTCGGCCTACGCGCTGATCAGTGGCGCGAATGCGACCGACTCGAACGAGTTTCTGCTCGAGTTCGCCAACCCGACCACCGTGCATCTGACGGTTGACGGCAACAGTTACAGCTGGACAGTGCCCGACACAAGCGATCGCTTCCACCACTGGGCTTTGACGATCAATGATTCACCCAGCACGGTCGCGTTGTTTCTCGATGGCGTCTCGATGAACGATGCCAACATCGGCAGCGATCCCAACCGCTACGATTACACGGGCGGAGCAATCGACCTGGCGGCCAACGGGTTGGTGATCGGCCAGGAACAAGATTCCGTCGGCGGAAACTTTGACGCGAATCAATCGTTCGTCGGGGAACTGGCCGAGTTGAGCGTGTGGAATGTTGCGCTCGATGCCGCGACGATCGCGAGCCTGGAAAGTAGCGGCGTGGTCGGCACAGAGACGACGCTCGACCACTGGTACCAATTCGCGGCGTCGACCGGTGACAACGTCTCGGACGGCAAAGGCACCGCCGACGGAACCTTGGACGACGAACCGTTGCGGCCACAGCGAGATTCGGGATTCAGTTCCATCGGCGGCGCGCTGATCGCACCGGGCATCGGCCTCAATTCGGATGACATCGACGACCTGTTGATCCCGGCTGGACTCTCGTCCAACCAGTTGGGCCAGCGTGACGCGGGAAGGGTCTACGTCGTCTACGGATCGTTGGGCGAAAGCATGCTTCCAACCGACTTCGACGTGTTGGAGAATTTTTCGGTATCGGGCAGCGGTTCCTTCGTTGTCGATCGTGGGACAGGACGTCCGGCGCTGTTCGACGATGGCGGCAATCCGTTCAGTCTGCAAAGTCAATCCGAGAAATGGTTCAAGTTCACGACGCTTGGTGACGGCAAGAGCGGCGATGCGATTCGTTTCGACGGACAGGTCATCGGCGATCTGCTGGATGCTCGCGGCAGGGTCCTGGCAGCGGGTCAGCAGGCGTTTGACCTCCGCGCCATTGAAGCGGGCACGTACTACTTGCGCGTGTTCAGCCAGGATCGTTCCGACGCGACGTCCAGCGGGTTCGGGCCTGCCGATGTGATCGTCGATACTTTGCTCGATGAAAACGACGGTAACACCGCCAGGACAGGGAATCTGATTGCAAGTCCGGGCGGTTCCGGAATCAGTCTGCGTGAAGCGATTCTTGCGGCAAACAATTCGCCCGGTTCACAAACCATCCGTTTCGCGACCGGCTTGAGCGGATCGATGGAGCTCGCATCGACGCTCGGAGAAATCACGATCTCGGACGACTTGATCATTGTCGGACCGGGAGCCGATCAGCTGACGTTGGACGCGGGAGAGGACGGATTCCGAATCTTCGACATCAATGATGGCGTTGGTAATACGATCATCGATGTGGTGATCGACGGTGTCACACTGACCGGTGGAGACGCATCCGGCGATGGCGGTGCGATTCGCAGTGTCGAATCGCTGCAGATTTCCGGCAGCCGAGTCGTGCAGAACAGCTCGAGTCGTCATGCGGGCGGAATCTTCAACGACGGTGGAAGCCTCACGATTGTCGACAGCACGGTCTCAGGCAACGCAGCGAACAACACCGGCGGCGGCGTCCGCAGCGAGGACGGCACATTGACGGTTTCTGGTTCAATGTTCGCGCTGAACACATCCGGTTTTGGCGGAGGCGGCATCTTCAGCCTTCGAAACGACCTGACGATCGACAACAGCACGTTTTCGCAGAACGAGGCTCGAACGAACGGGGGCGGAGTTTTCGTCGGACAAGGCAACAACACGAGTGAAATCTACAACTCGACGTTCACGTTGAATAAGAGCGACAGTAACGCCAACAATGTCGGACTCGGTGGCGGGATTCGGGATCACAACGGAGTCTCAATTCTGCTTCACAACACGATTGTCGCTGGCAATACCACGGGAAGCACCGGCGCATTCGATGACTTCTCGGGAAGCACCGGCGCGGCAAGTTCCTTCAACCTGATCGGATCCGATGCGGGATTGACCGGCATCACCCATGGGGCCCAGGGCAATCAAATCGGAACGGCGGCCAATCCGATCGATGCAATTCTTGGCGATTTGGCTGGCAACGGCGGACCGACCGCCACTCATCTTCCCGCCGCTTCCAGCCCTGCGATCGACGCCGGCAGTACGTCCACGTGGGTCGACCAACGTGGGCGACCGCGTCCACTCGATGGCAACGGAGACGGCGTCGCGGCGGCTGACATCGGTGCGGTCGAAGTCGGCGACGCCTTCACCATCGAATTCGAGGCTCCGATTCGCGGTCAGTCCCATGAATCCTCGACGCTACCGGATCGTGATCGACTGACGGGCGGTCAAGGTCAAGACATTTTGGTTGGCGGTCCCGGACTGGATCTGTTGATCGGTGACAGCGGCAACGACGAATTCCGTGGCGAACCGATTGAGATTCTGGACGGATCGATCATCGAACCGCAAACCAGCCCGCTGGCCGCGGAATTATCCTACAACGACGTGCTGAATCCTCTCGACCCGATCGTCGACGAGATCTCCGACGTCGGATTGCTGGTCGCCATTCATCAGCAACTCGGCCGCCCGGTGACCAATGGCGGCACGGTCGTTCACAGCGAGTTACGGGCATCCGAGTTGGCTTCGATCACCTTCCTGGACGCCTCGTACCGCGGTATCACGGATCTGGCCGGCATCGAGAATCTGGTCAATCTCCGCACGCTCGATCTGGCAGGAAACAATCTTAGCCATGAAGCGTTACAGCATCTGCGGCCGAGCGTTTCCACCGCGGCGTTGCGGAGCGGTGAGTTGATCGGATTGTCGCGACTGGAAAGTCTGGACATCAGCAACAACATCGACATCGAATATCTCGATGCGCTCGACAACCTGGTGACACTGGAAAGCCTGAACGCGCTCGGGACCCGCGTGGACGCGTTCGCACCGAGCACAACCGATACGCTTGATCAACTCATCCATTTGACGACGCTCACATTGCCGATCCCGTCCTTCGCAGGTTTCGATCACTTCGAAACCGCGCGGCTGGGAACCGATGCACCGTCGAGCAGTTGGACCTTTTTCGACAACGGGCAAAGCACCGTCAGCATCGTTTCCGACGGCATCAACGGCACGCAATCGCTGGAAATCCGCCCGGTTCCAACACCGATCATCAACAGCAGCGAAGACTTTGAGTCGGCAGCATTGGGCGATACTGCGCCAGTGGATTGGGCATTCGTTTTCGAACGATTAACAAGTCCGCGTGTCATTATGGATGGGGTCGCTGCAACGCAGTCACTCCTTCTCTCGCCACCACTTCCGATGTTGCATGAGGATTTCAACTCCGCGGTGGTCGGTCCAACGGCACCGGCGGGCTGGAGTTTCTACCAAGACGCAAACACGAGTTTGGACGTCGAGGTTGTCAGCAATGCCATTTTTGATACGAACTCATTGCGACTTGCGCAGAGTTCAGTGACGCCGATTACCGAGGATTTTGAATCGACAACTCCCGGGAATGTGCCTGTTGATTGGGCCTTTACGGGGAGCGGCGCGAGAGATGTCGAGGTGGTCGATATCGGGACCCAGACCCACCAGCTTGAGATAGAAGCCGGTTTCCTCGGCATGGGTTTGGGGGAGGCGTCTTGGACCGTTGGTGATCTTGGCGGAATGGCTCAACCCGTTCTCCGCTTCGACCGTTCCGGTCTTATCAACGATGCCTTTTCAGGCAGCTTCACAGGCAGCGCCAATGCGGATGGAGTCGCAGTCAGCAATGACGGCTCCACTTGGTATCCGATCTGGGATAACGCTACCAACGTCGGTTTGGAGGGAACCGGGATACCGCTCACGGGACTACCCATCGTGCCGGGCCCTGGTTTCCAAATTCGATTTCAAAACTATAGCGATTTTGGCACCGAAACAGTCAGATTCGACAACATCGAAATCTCCGACGCAGCTCCCGACGCGCTGAAGGAGGCGACATGGTCGGTCGATTTGAGTGGCATCAATCGTCCTGTGTTGAGTTGGATTCAACGCGATGACGGTTTGGACGAACTGACTCCATTTGCCAGTTCACCGTTCACGGGTCATTCCAATGCTGATGGCGTGGCCGTGAGCAACGATGGAGGAACGAATTGGTATCCGATTTGGAACGAAGCTGCACAGACGGGTACTGATTCTGTCGAGCTCGATCTGACTACCGTCGGTCTGCCCTTTACTCCCGGTGCCTCCTTCCTCGTCAAGTTTCAGAGCTATGGAGACGATGGCAGCAGGCTCTACGACAATATCCAAATCGTCGATATCGATCCGCTGATTGTTTCCAGCGAGGATTTCAATTCCGCGGTGGTTGGTCCGACGGCACCGGCGGGCTGGAGTTTCTACCAAGACGCAAACACGAGTTTGGACGTCGAGGTTGTCAGCAATGCCATTTTTGATACGAACTCATTGCGACTTGCGCAGAGTTCAGTGACGCCGATTACCGAGGATTTTGAATCGACAACTCCCGGGAATGTGCCTGTTGATTGGGCCTTTACGGGGAGCGGCGCGAGAGATGTCGAGGTGGTCGATATCGGGACCCAGACCCACCAGCTTGAGATAGAAGCCGGTTTCCTCGGCATGGGTTTGGGGGAGGCGTCTTGGACCGTTGGTGATCTTGGCGGAATGGCTCAACCCGTTCTCCGCTTCGACCGTTCCGGTCTTATCAACGATGCCTTTTCAGGCAGCTTCACAGGCAGCGCCAATGCGGATGGAGTCGCAGTCAGCAATGACGGCTCCACTTGGTATCCGATCTGGGATAACGCTACCAACGTCGGTTTGGAGGGAACCGGGATACCGCTCACGGGACTACCCATCGTGCCGGGCCCTGGTTTCCAAATTCGATTTCAAAACTATAGCGATTTTGGCACCGAAACAGTCAGATTCGACAACATCGAAATCTCCGACGCAGCTCCCGACGCGCTGAAGGAGGCGACATGGTCGGTCGATTTGAGTGGCATCAATCGTCCTGTGTTGAGTTGGATTCAACGCGATGACGGTTTGGACGAACTGACTCCATTTGCCAGTTCACCGTTCACGGGTCATTCCAATGCTGATGGCGTGGCCGTGAGCAACGATGGAGGAACGAATTGGTATCCGATTTGGAACGAAGCTGCACAGACGGGTACTGATTCTGTCGAGCTCGATCTGACTACCGTCGGTCTGCCCTTTACTCCCGGTGCCTCCTTCCTCGTCAAGTTTCAGAGCTATGGAGACGATGGCAGCAGACTCTACGACAATATCCAAATCGTCGAGCGAACCCCAACAGGTCTCTCTGAATCAACCTGGAGTGTTGATCTCAGCAAATCGAGTCATCCTGAACTCCAATTCGATTACAAGGATATCGGAGATCATACCAATGCTCCATTTTCCGGTTCCTTCACCGGATCGTTCAATGCCGATGGTGTCGCGGTTTCGAACGATGGGACGACGTGGTACCCGGTTTGGGATGCGGTTTCAGTCAGCGGAACGCAGACGGTCACGATTGACTTGACGACTAAAAGTCTGCCCTTCCTGCCGGGTGCGAATTTCCAGGTCCGCTTCCAAAATTATGGCTTCGAAGGCTCACGCGTCTTTGACAACATCTCGATCACCGACGTCTCGCCAGAAGGCGATGGCTATGCCGACTGGGCTGTCGACTTGAGCAATGCCGTTCAGCCTGTTTTAAGCTTCACCCACGATGCCACCACGCCGGAGTGGAGCTTCAGTGGAGTATTTACCGGCATTCAAAGTGCCAGTGGACGTGTCGAAGTCAGCAACGATGGCGTGAACTGGTTTACCGCTCTCGACTTGGATCAGAACGATGGGGTCGAACCGATCGCGATCGACCTGAGCGCCCTTCCGATCACTCCCGATGCCGGATTCCGCGCCAGGTTTCGACACATCGGTCACGACGGATCGTTCCGACTTTTCGATGACATCCGAATCGTGGATGTCGCCGCAAAACTGAATCCGGACGATCAGAATCTTGTCTTCCCGGAACAGTCGACCATCTCGATCGAGCTCGCCGCGTCGCAGACTTGGCAGGTCGTTGATCCGCTAGGTGCGACCATCGCCAGCGGGGCAAGCACCCAAGTCAACTTTGACGCCGCCGACAACGGCACGTACATGGTCCGCAAGCAACGCGTCGACGCCTCGGGCTTCGATGACTGGTTCCCCGTCGCCGTGGTCAACGCCGCGCCGACGATCGTGCAATTGCCCGACTTTGCGCTTGCCAACGGCAATGGCGGCGCCAACGAGGGTGATACCGTGACGCTCGGTGCCCGTAGCAACGGCGCCACGCAGGTCACGGTGCCGGTTCAGCTCAATGGCGTTCGATTCGATGACCTGATCCTCTCCGACTCGGGCGTCGCCGACCTGCCGTCATTGGCGATCAGCACACAAATCATCGATCCGGCCGGTGTCACCACCGACCTCTCGCATGCGGCACTCGAGTTCAATAACAACGTCCTGATTCTTGATTCGTCGGTCGTCGATCAGCGAAACAGTTTGACTTCGGCGTTCTGGGTCAAGCCGACGGGGGCATTCCCGCAGACCATCCTCAGTGCCCAAAATGCCTCGGCAAACCCGGAATTGGAAATCACGCTCACTGGAGCGACAACGCTGACGGTTCACGACAAGGGGACTTCTCAAGACTTCACCGTGCCTGCGATCGACGACGGCGAATGGCACCAGGTGACGGTCGTCCGTGATACGGCTGCCGGCGAAGTCCGTGTCTACGTCGATGGCGCCGAGTCGGCGGAGCGATTGACGGCGACACTGGCATCGCTGACGGTATCCGACGAAGGTCTGTATGTTGGACAAAAGTTGGGTCAATTCGTGACCTCGGCCCTGAACGGCACGCTCGATGAATTGGCCTTCTGGAATCGTGCCCTGACCGCGGACGAGATCGGAGAACTTGCCTCGCAGAACGAGATTCTTCAAGACTCCAATTTGATCGGCTACTGGCCGCTCAACGCCGGCGGTGGCAGCGTTGTCCTCGATTCAAGTTCGGGTGGTCACGACGGACGACTGACAACCTTGACGAACGAACCCGTCGAAACCCACCGTTACCCGCTGACCGCGAACCTGGACGACTCACTGGGCGGTCCGTCACTTGTCGGTGCGGGCACCGTGACGGCCGACGGATATGTGTTTAACGCGGGCGAAGGTCCCAACGTCAGTGGCATCGTCGATCCAGCAAGCTATTCGATTGAATTCGAATTCGCGATCGACAATACGTCCGGTTACAAGAAACTGCTCGACTTCAAGGATCGAACGTCAGACAACGGACTGTACGTCTTCAATGGAATCGTTAGGTTTTACAACAGAAGCGGCAATCCGTCGGCGGGCTCGATTTCGATCCTCGCCTCGCAGTCACATAAGTTACGGATCGATCGCGACGGAACATCGAAACAAGTTCAAGTCTTCGTCGACGACGAGCTTCAAATCTCGTTCGTCGATGCACCCGATGATTCGGTGTTCGACGGCCCGGGCGGCATCATCCACTTGCTCCGAGACGACGCCCTTCCGAGCGAAAATCCGAGCGGTGTGCTGACGTCGCTGCGCACGGTCGACTTAGCCGGCTCGTTGCAGCCGCCGCAGTGGTCCACCGACGTGCCGGCGGAATCGATCCGATCGGTTCAGCTCGTCGACAACGGCGACTATACCTTCCGTGTTTTGATTCACGATGACGACGGCGGGTTCGCCGCCGCCGACCGCGTCTTCTCAGTCAATAACGTCGATCCGGTGATCAGTGATCCGCCCGCCGCGGCGGCTCCACTCGCAGCGTCTGCCGGGACGACGATCAAACTGGACAAACGCGTCAGTGATGTCGGCGTCGACGATACGTTCACTTACCTTTGGGAAGTCACGAATGACAACGGCCAGGCAATTCTGACTTCGGATGAACTGAAGTTCGAGTTCACGCCCGAGTACGCCGGCAACTACACCGCCAAGCTGACGGTGACGGATAAGGATGGCGGCATCTCCAGTGTGACCGAAGAATTCGAAGTCAAACCGGTCGTGGCGATCAACGCTCCCGCGTCCTCCGAAGCGGGCAAGCTGATCACGTTGACTCCCGATGGTTCGACGCCGCTCGCCCCGGCGGGACTGCTACGAGGCGATGCCCGATCGGTCGAACGGGGTTATCAGTGGGAGTTTGTCAGCGTGCCGCCGACTGCGCCAATCGTCGGAGCTCTGGATGAGCGAGAACTCAACTTCTTTCCCACCGTCGCGGGCAACTACGAAGTCAAGCTGATCATCACCGACCAGTTCTACACCACGGTCGGCGGCACCAAAACGCTGAACAGTTCGATCTCCAATGAAACCACTTCGGTGTTGACCGTCGGCGCGGCGGGAGCGATCTCGATCGTGGCACCGACCCAACCGGCCGGTGAAGGTGACACGCTCGTGTTCTCTATCGCGGGGCTGCCGCCGGTCATCGAAGATCGCGCCTTCGACTGGATTGTCGTCGGCGGAGCGTCGAACACGCTTCCAGTCGAAGACCCGGCAACGTTTGCCTTTCAGCCGACCGACGATGGAATCTACACCATCAGCTTGACCGTGATCGATTTGGTCATGGGACGATTCTATTTCCGATCGGCACCCGACGTGATCGTCACCGTCCACAATGCCAAGCCGGTGATCGTCGCCAACGCCGTCGAAGGCCTCGAAGGTTCGCCGGTGACGCTCACTGCCACGGTCACCGATCCCGGCGTCAGTGACACACACACCTACTCGATCGATTGGGGTGACGGAACGGCTGCCTCCACGGGCAACGTCACCGGCGGCAACATTTCCGTGACACGTGCGTCGGGCTACACACAAGACGGCACGTACACCGCGACGATCTCGGTTACCGATTCGGGCACGCCGGCGGCGACGCGCACGATCAGCGTTCCCCTTGTGATCCGCAACGTCGTACCGACGGGCGTCGACGACACGCCGGCGACCGACGAAGACACTGCGCTGACCGGACTGAATCTAGTCACCAACGATACCGATCCCGGCGCCGATCTGCTGAGCGTCGATTCGGTCGCGTTGGTCTCAAACAAAGGAGCCACCGTCACGCTCGTCGGCGGACTGGTCACCTACGACCCGCGCGGCTCGGCGACATTGAATGCTTTGATGGCCGGCCAAACGGTGATCGACGAATTCACCTACGTCGTCAGCGACGACTTCGGTGACAAGGACACCGCGACGGTCTCCGTGACGGTCACCGGTGTCAACGACGCGCCGATCGCCAACACGGATCGGGCTTCGATCACGGAAAACTCGACCAACGTCACCGGCTCACTGCTCGCCAATGATACCGATGTCGACACCGGCGTCAGCATCCTGGCGGTCAGCGAGATCGCCGGTGTCAGCAACGACGCGACCGATGTGGTGGGCAGCTACGGAACGCTTGACTGGAACAGCGACGGCACCTTTACCTACACGCTGGACAACGCCAACGGGGCCGTCGAGCAACTAGTCGCCGGGCAAAAGCTGGAAGACAGCTTCGAGTACACGATGACCGACGGCGTGCTGACAAGCACCGCCTCGCTGACCGTCGCGATCAACGGCGTCAACGACCCACCGGTCGCGGCTGCTGATTCGGCAGCCGTCGATCTGCGAACAGCGACGACGGCGATCGGCCAGTTGCTGGACAACGACGGCGATGTCGACGATGTGATCGCCCTGGCCACCGTCAACGGCGACGCCGCCAATGTCGGTAAACAGTTCACATTGCCCTCTGGCGCGCTGCTGCGAGTCAAAACGGACGGCGAGTTCGAATACGATCCCAACGGTGCCTTCGATTCGCTACCCGGTGGAGCGTCGCAAGTCGACACCTTCGCCTACACGATCACCGACACCGCGGGCAACACGGCTGCCAATACCGCGGCGATCACCGTGATCGGCAAAAATGACGCGCCGCGTTCGATCACGCTCGGCAACACCAGCGTGTTTGACGATGCGACGGCGGGAACGGTCGTTGGAGCACTGGCGAGCTTCGACGTCGACAACGGTGACACGACCACGATCACCATCGATCCGGCAAACAACGGCGGTGGTCGCTTCGCGGCAAGCGGAAACGAACTGGTAATCGCCACTGGAGCACCGACTCTGACCGTCGGCAGCCATGTGATCACGCTGGTCAGCACCGACGCAATCGGCGCGTCCTTGGAGCAATCCTTCAACGTTTCCATCCTCCCCGCGCCGGTCGATCCGACGCCGGAACTGGACATGGCCGCACTTTCGGCCTCCGCGCTGACCGTTCGTCGCAACGGCAATCATTTTGAAGTCGTCGATCAGACCGACACCGTCGTGCTTTCGCAGCGACTTGATCAAACCCAATCGCTGGTGATTCGCGGCACGGACGCGGCCGACGAGCAAGTGACGGTGGACTACGCGTCCGGCGGCGCGTTCGAATTGTTCCGCGGCATCAACTTCGAAGCCGGCGACGGCGGCATGGACGGACTCTCCGTGATCGGCATCCCGGCGACGATGACTGCGACGCATGTGTCCAGCGGCGCGGGAGCCGGAGACGCTCAAGTCGTGATCAATGACGGAAGCCTTCAAAACGCCGTGCAGTTCAGTGGCGTCCAGCCGCTCAGCATCACCGGCATGGCACAGATCCGCTTCGACGCCAACACGATCGGAACGAGCACGCTGGACATTGGAGGGCAAACACTGACGCTTGACAGCAGCGGCCCGGTGAACCTGCCCGACCGCACACTGCTCAACGGCGGCACGATTTCTTCGACCGGGTTGATTTCGCTGGGCAGTGGTGAAACGCTGACCGGCAACGGCACGGTCGCGGGTCCGTTCAGCGGACAGGCCGGGTCGGTCGTGATGCTCGACGGTGACTTGACCGTCGGTGACAGTTCGGCCGCCGGCTTCGCGACCGATGGTGAACTTCACGTCAGCGCCCACGCGCTGACGTTGCTGGATTCCGATCGAGTGGTGCTCGGATCGTTAACCGATCTGGGCAACGCCACGCTGGCAGGTCAATTGATCGCGGCCAACGGATTTGTGCTCGAGTCCGGACGCAGCGTCACCGGTTTCGGCACGCTTGATTCGACCAACGACATCGCGCTCAGCTCACTGGTCAACGGTTCGGTCACGGGCAACAGCGCCGCCCAGCCGATCACGCTGAGCGGATTCATCAAGGGCATTGGGGCGCTGGACCACGTCAACATCACCGGCCAGCACAGCCCCGGATTAAGCCCGGCACAGGTTGTCGGTGGCAGTGTCAACTACTCCAACACCGCGACCGTCGAATTGGAAATTGGTGGCACGACGCCGGGCTCGACCGGTCACGATCAACTTCGTCATACCGGCCTATTATCGGTTGATGGTGATCTGGTCGTGACGCTCATAAACGACTTTGTTCCCGCCGCGGGCGATGAATTTTTGCTGATCACCGCCGATGGCGGCGTGAGTGGAACATTTGATACCGTGACGCTTCCCGAGCTGCCCGACGAACTCGGTTGGGAACTGAGTTACTCGGCCAGCGAAATGCGTCTGGCAGTCGTCAGCCTGCCGGCGATCGAGTCGGTGCTGGTCAATGGCAGCACGGCAGGGGGCCGATCGATGATTCGGTCGCTGGAGGTCACGTTCTCGGCCGAAGTCAACGCCGCCGTGCTGGCCGGCGCCTTCACCATCACCAATGTCACTACGGGACAGAACGTCGGACTGATCAATGTTTCGGCACAAGACATCGGGGGCAAGACCGTCGCCACGCTGACCTTTGACGGTGATTCGACCGACGATCCGAACCAGAGCGACCCGGATCCGGATTCGCTGGCCGACGGCAATTATCGGTTGGTGGTCGCGTCGAATCAGGTCCAACTGGTGTCGACCGGTCGCGAGATGAAGAACGATTTCGTCTTCGGACGCCCGATCGCGGGAGGCACGGATGTCGATGACTTCTTCCGCTTGTTCGGCGACAGCGATGGGGACCGCGATGTCGACGGCCAAGACTACGGACGCTTCGGGCTGACCTTCTTGAAGACCAGCGATGATGACGGATTCAACTCCGTGTACGACTTCGACAACGATGGCGACGTCGACGGCCAGGACTATGGGCGATTCGGCCTAAGATTCCTCCGTACGATTTAATCCCACCAAAGAAAAACCTCCTCACACCGAGACCTGATGTCGGCGACTTGCGTTTCGGTGGCCAAGCTTGGACTGCTGTCCCAGCAGTGGGATCGGTCTAGTGAAATAGATCGTCCCGGTGCTTGTTTCCGATCCGGGGAATAGGAAATCACGCGGCCGGAAACTGCATCGAGGTCGGGCGGTCAGTCGCTGGTCACATGCTGATCAAGGAAATTGTACAACTCTTCCGTGGCCCGATCGTCGGGCTTGCCCAAGTCATTGTTCAGCCGGCTGTGGTTGCTATCGCGTACTCCAAGTGCCTTTGCCGGAATGTCGGCGCTCCGCAGCACCTCCTCCAGACGCCCCGCCTGGGCCCGCGTGTCGGGATTGCCAGAGAAGTACAGGATCAAAAACGGCGGAATGCCTTTGCCTTTCTCAACATGAGTGACCGCGGAATAGTCGACGTGTTTTTGCGGGTCGTTTCCGAACTTTTGGCGATGTCCAAACGTGAACATCTTGCCGCCGTAGAGCATCTGGCGGAGCTCGGCCGTCATGATGATCTTGGGGATGTCGTAGGTGTCGCCATCGACGGGAATGCAGCCCTTCAAAATATCCAGCGAAGCCCCCGCCTGTTCGACGTACCGCTCGTCGATACAGATCAAGGCGGCCAGTTGGGCACCGGCTGAATGGCCACCGACAAAGATCCGCTGGGGATCACCGCCGTACGTCCCAATATGCTTGTGTACCCAGCCCAGCGATTTGGCGACATCCCCGATCAGCTCCTCCATGCTGACCTCCGGCAAGAGGCGGTAGTTCGTCGAGACGAAGAGAAAGCCACGCTCGGTCAAGGCCTGCGGTTTGACGCCCACGTCGCTCTTGTCGCCGACCTGCCAGCCACCACCATGGATCCAAAACACGACGGGCAGCGGTTCCGATGCCGACACCTCGGGCGTGTAGATATCAAGTTTGTGACGCGGGTGGCCGTTGTCCACATAGGCAACGTCTGTTTCGACATTCTGGCCCAGAGCCATATTGCCACAGGCAAGACCCATCCAAAGCGCCACGCTGAATCTGATCTGCATCATTGAAGCCGCCCGCAAGCAGTAAGGAGACGAAGGGAACGCTGAGCAGCATGACGATAACACGACAGTACTACATCAAAAACATCAGCCGACAGCACAGCGTATCCGACGCCAAAGGCATGTGCCACCATTTCCGTCCTCGACCACCTGTCTCTTAGCTGGGCCAACGACGAGGTCATTGCCCCGGATCACTCGCACCATGTCACCGTCTAGTGGTGTTCAATCGAGGATCCTGACGATCAGGGGCACAGCAAGGACACCCACAATGATGGGATTCTTTCGACGGCTGAAGACAGCGGTGCGGTTTCGTTGTACCAAGACATCATTCTGCCCCGCATGATTCTGCCATTGCGTGACACCGGAAACGGTTAGGATGTTGAAAGCCCGAGAAAAAGTCCTGAACCCTTTGTCTCAAGCAACTGCAATAAAAGAAGATGGGGCTGTATGCAGACCAGCGACGAGCCAGTTGGCCGGTCGTCCGCCCTGTTCAATTTCCCCAAGACGAGAAAGCAATGGTGGCTCGCTGATGATGAGCGAAAGTGTCGACCGGAAGTCCAGCAACAAGACGCGTTGGCTGTTGATCGCCGTCGCGGGCGCGCTCGCCGTCGTCGGGTTGCTGTATTTATTTGATCGCATCAGTGTCTTCGGTCCACCTCCGCGACAGTTGCGAGATCGCTGGGAAGCCGGTCATTTCGATCTTCCAGATGACGAACGGCAACGACTTCGAGGAATCTCGGTCGAGTTCGATTCCTCCAACGAGAGATACGCAGAGCATGCGATTGAGCAAACCCAGTTAGCCAGTTCGCACGTGATTAAACGGGACGGGCCGGTGAAGCGTCGCGAGCAACTTGCCGACTTTCAGGCAGATCCATCGCGCAAAGTCGCCGTGACGACGGAAGAGTTCCGACACTTCTATCAAGCGTACGCCAATCAAGACCATCCGGTATTCATCACGTCCGACTCGATCTTGAATGCGTTTCATCGGATTCTCGAAGACTCGATCCTCAAACTGGAATTCCGGCAAGTTGAACGGTTGCAAAGACTGCTGCCGATGCTCGACGAGCGGCTTGCTGTGACGCGCCGGCCCACTGATTCCGAAGTCGCCCGATTTGCCCGTCGTCGCGCACAAACAATCATCGGCGTTGCTCGTCAGCTGATCGATCCGAGCTATGAACCCGATTCCGAGATCCGCCGAATCATTCAAGAAGAGACCGAACGTGTGGAAAGCGGAACGGGTCAATCCATGCCCGACTGGCTCGGCGAACCCAAGCGGTCGTTTCTTGCCATCGACTATTCGCGGTTTACGCCCGAGGGGCTCCACACCCGCAGCGATCCGCTTCGCCGTCACTACCGGTCGGTCCGATGGTTGCAAACCATTCCATTTTACGTGGGCGATGACGAACATCTGCTTTCGCTCAGACTGATAGGTGAGGCGGCCAACGGCACGAGTTGGGCGTCATTCGCAGAGACGTATCGCGACTTCTTTGGTGGTACCGACGACTGGAATTTGCAGACTTTGAATTCGCTGCAACCAGACCGCGGCGAATTGCCGGATTCGATCGACACGCTCCGTCGCAAGCTCTTGCAACACCTCAACGCCACGGGGCCGCCGAGCAAAATCAACGATCGGGTCGCCGAGGAATTTGCACCGCCTGATCCTGAAAGCTTGTCCCTCCGTGTCTTGTCCGCGTCTCGAACCCCCGAATCAATCTTGTTCCAGGCGACGGCTGATTGGACGAAGCCTCCGGCGTCCGTCGGATTGCTCCTCTGCACCGCGTTGGGTTCGAAACTTGCTCGCCAGCAGCTTGCCGAATCGAACGAGTCGGAATCGATTGCCAAAATCGATTCGGTTGGCAGCTTGCTCGCTGACGACTCCGTTTATGGTGAATACCTACAGTGCCTCGCCACGCTATTGAAGCCGATTGATTCATCACCGGGATTCATGTCGACCGACCGCTGGCAGCTGAAGAGCTGTCAGACCGTTTTGGGCGGCTGGACTCAAATGCGTCATACCTTTGCGTTGCAAGCGAAGCAGAACCGCATCGTTCTCAACCAATCATCGCACGTCGGGGCAGGTTTCGTCGAACCCAACCCCGAGTTCTTCCGCCGCCTCGGGCGATTGGCATCCAGAATCGAAAAGTCGCTCGATGAATTGGGTGCGTTTGAAATCAGCTACGAGCACATGCGTTTTCGATTGAATGAATCCGCCCGTTTCTTCATGCTGATTCGCACACTGGAGCAGGAAGGGATAGGAATAAATAAATTCAGAATACAATTGACAGTTGAGGATCGTGAGTTTGTTTACGAGGTCTTTGAAAAGATGGGTGAATCGAACCCTCAGAACTGGCTGAGTTTTGCCCCACTGGACGGAAAACATTCCGAGCTCATTTTGGCCGCGATTGTTCAGGTTTCAGACTACATCGAACGACGCGAGTTGCCAAACGATCGTGCCGCGCGGGGGGCGATCCTCAAGGGCGAAAGCAGTTCGAATCGTGTTCGCTGGCAGCGATTGGCGAAAGTTAGCGAGCGGCTTGGAGACTTGGCGAGCAAGCAACTGGACCATCAGTCGCTCACCGCCCAAGACGAGCAATTCATCACCAACTACGGCGAAACACTTGCCGCTCTGCTCAACTACGAATTGTATTCAGCCTCGGATCCGCTCGACGATGCGATGCGCTGCGTGAGCGTCTTGACGCAAGCCAATGGCAATCACGTTCACATCGCAGTGTCTCGTCCCCAGGCAATCTATGTGTTGTACCCTGATCAGGGCCAGGAACTGCTCTGCCGTGGAGCTGTTTTTCCGTACTTTGAATTCACCGACGACGCGATTGTCGACGATCAGTCCTGGAAGACACGAGTCGATTCGGCGAATTCTCCAGCACGTCCGAACTGGCTCAAGCCACTATTTACGGACGAATAGAACAGATCTCCTTATAAGAGGAATTGAATCCGCGGATGCAACATCCGGGCCAGGCGATTTGGTCGCTACGTGGGACGTCGGTTGTATAAGTGGCGGAGGTGATCATAGCTGAATTCGCCAAGACTTTCGCAGCGCCGGCCCTCTCTGGCGTTTGCTTGCTGCGCAAACGCCGTCTCTCCCAGAGGGGGAGATTCTAAATTGGTTGCCAAATTCTACAGTAAAAGAATCAACGTCCCTAGCAGCGACAGTGGACGGTCGCTCAAGCCTGCACGCCAACACTTACGCCCGTGCTATTGCGTCATCCACTGTTTCTATTCACCGGTCCGTTGTTTTCCACCGGAGACCGCCACGAGCAGTGTGGATACGGCGAAACCCAAGACCGATCCTTGGAAAAGGAAATCAGAACGCAGGATGCCATTGATGCTTCGCGCCAAAGCACTCGGCTCCACCGTTTCTCGCGCGAGGATCTCTGAGAATGGGAGTATCGAGGCCTGACCCCAATACACCATGATCAACAGAACGGCGAAGCTGACCGCACCGATCAACACCGCACGTCGCGCGAGTCGCCCGTTGTCCGTCATCATGGTCGCTGCCGTAGCGATGCCTGTCGTCGCGGCCAGCAGTAGAGCATAGCCGACCAGCATCGGGATTTTGGCCGATACAAACGAACTCACAAATCCTTCGGAGTCGATACTCTCGGCACTTGCCAAGTCGCGGAACGCGGACATCATCAACCAGTCTCCGAATGCGTTGGATGCCGCGCCGACGACCAACAACAACGCTGCGAATCCAAGTAGCGTCCGGGCGACTATTCTGGGTTTTCGCCGTAAGAGTGTTAGAAACATCATGCCCAGACCAAACATCACCGCACCGAGTCCACCCACCGGCGCCATCCACGTCACGTTTGAGACACGCGATTCGGGCTGCATCATTTCACCAATCAACGACATCATCCGAAACGGTGTCAACGACGTGAACAACAGCATCAGAAGGCAGCCAAGCGGTGCGAGAAACACGAAAAATGGTCTGATCATGGATTCGGAAACTGCGGATTGGCGGGCGACGAAGAGAACGGCATGAGCATTTTTCCAGGCTCAGTTTAACGTGTCGTCGCCGGCTCAAGTGGCCGCCGAGGCATTTGGATTGGGCGAACATGCGGTCGCCTTGGCCGACTGCGGCGCGCGAAGTCGCTCCGGCGCACACTTCGTGAAATCGAAGAGAGCGAATATCGGAAATGCAAAAAACGACGTCGGATGAATGGGGCGAGGTCAAGCTTCGCCCGCGCGAGCAACTAAACTGGGGCGATTCGCCTCCTTCATGCAATTCCGCTTCATGAGACTTGGAACCTTCCTCGCGTTCGCCTTCGTGGTGACGTCCACCAGTGCAGAAGAGATTCGTTTTGCTGTACCGCGTCTACCTGGGCACTGGCGACCCGCACGATGCAGAGATGGCCCGATTCCTGCTCCACAACACCCGTCGACACGTCGATATCGACGGCTCATTGGCCTACGGCCAACCGGGGATGTGCACCGAAGCCCTCAACTTGAGCATCGACCACCGTCGCGGACTTGGCTTGACTGAAGTCAAATGACACAGCTGGACGATGATCGTGACCCCTGTGATGCGGTTGCCGCCTGCGTCTGCCCACCTAAGATCCCTGTTTATCCCCGGAATGTCGTTTCTAATGACAAATTGCAAAGTCGCCCGCACCTGCCGCCCGATTGCAGCGCTGGTGTGCGTCGTTTTTCACTGCGTCGTGATGATCGATGGCTTGGCCCAGACGCCGGAGATCAAACCACAGTCGCTGCAGTTTTCTCGCCAAGCCGTGCGACGAATGGTCTTTGACACGCCCCAACAGATTCCTCTTGCCGCATTGGACCCGGCCACGATCGTCGGTTTGGACCTGATGCATCCCGTCGTGGGAGACTCAACAGGCGAGTCTCTCGTTTCGATCGACGACGGCAGGCTGAAACTCTCGACCGCAAACGGCGCGTCGTCGGCGCGGTGGATCGGAGGTTTCAATCCCTTTGCGACTTACGAACTAGGCCTGCACCGATTCGATGGCAGTGGACGAATCGGAATGCTGTTTCGTGACAGGCATCAGCACAACCACCTTTCCGCGGCCGTCCTTGTCAACAACGGCGAGTACGAGGCGATCGAGTGGCTGGTGATGAAAGAGGGGCAAGAAGTGGACCGGCAGAGATTCGCATGGCCCCAAGGCGTGAACACGACGGGGACGGTTCGGCTGCGGGTGCAGCTGCTAGCCGTTGGCGCGAACCTTTACATCGAGTCGGAAGGAACGTCGCACTTGGTCGGGTATCCCGATTTCAACCAACATCTCGAACTCCGCCGCAAGGAATTGATTCGTCGTTTTGAGTTTTGTGTGTCCAGCGATTTGGAGGCGCATTCTTCGGTTGAAATCGACGAGGTGATTTCGGCTTTGACACCGGGCTGCGGCCAAGCCGACATTCGTGCCATCACCACGCGCAGCGGAATGCCGTTGCTGGATCAGGGTCGGGTGTGGCTGACCATGACCGTGCGGGGGCGAGCGTTACCGCATCCGCTACAGGGCGTGTTTTCCCTGAACCCGTCGGTGTTTGATCTCCGCTTCGAGGGAATCATTGTTTTCGACATGGGTGACGGTCTCTGGCGCAATGAACTCGCTTCGCATTTGTTTTATGACGAGCCGTCGGGGCAATGGCGAGGTTGGACCACTGGATTCAGCGCGCTCGGTACGACATCGCAAAAAGAAGAAAAAGCGATCCTGGCGGTCTGGAGTGAGCGCGATCCTCGCCAGGGCTTTTCCATCATGCACGCCCGACCGGTCGGGCTGCAGGGGGAACACGAAGACCCGCACGGCGTGTATGACTCACAGGCCGACAAGTGGCGGTTATTGCTGTCCGAGCGTGCCGGAAAGTATCGCGCGGGAATGTGGGAATCCGATCAGTGGGACCGCGGGTATCAGCGTTTGGCTGGCCCGGTGGAAATGGACAGCACGGGGACGTTGATCCAACAGGTTGGCAAGTCACGCTATGTCTTCTTCGGCAGTGCCGATCGCAAAGTTTACATTCGTTCTTATCCCGATCTGAAGCCGGTTGGCGAACTGAACATGCACTTGCCGCCGTGGAATGAAAACACGGGCACGCGGATTTGGCCGAACATCATCCCGTTGCCCGATGGGTATCCTGCGCCGTACATCGCGTTGATGATGGATCGCCAGAACTATCCCAAGATGCCGGCGCGCAATTGGACGTACGGTGCCATGTATCTCTTCTACGCCCATCCTTGATGGTGCGTCATGCGGAGCGAGTTGACCGTAGTCTGCGTTTTCCCTACTGAGCGGTTTTGCCGGTGGCGGGAACGCGTCGATCCACCGATCGATGAAGCTGGAGCATTTCGACCAACATCCGGTGTCGGCCTTCGGAGCGCGCTACGGAGAGGGCCGAAACCCGCGTCGGTCTGCGCCACCTCCGCGCCCACGCCGGATTTCTTCTGGCTGGCGGGTGGTCCAACCTCGGCAGATTTGGATGCTGTGCAATTTGCAGCGGTGTCGCAAAGCACGATTCACACAATTGACACATGACGGTTCGGCCTTACGCAGTTGAGGAGCTGGTACTGAGCCGCACTAAAGTGCCTGGGTCGCGGAATACCCGCCATGTCGTGAGAGTTGTAAAAGCCCGCATGCTCTATTTCTGCAATTCCTTAAGATGGTCCGCAGACCATTTGTCGCCGTGATCGGCGGCTTTCAGATACCAGGCGATTGCTTCGGCGCGGTCTTGGGGGACGGCACGTCCGTGTTCGTACATGTGGCCCATCAATCGTTCCGCGGTCGGGTGATTTTTCTCGACCGCTTTCTGGAGCCACTTGAGTGCGGCTGTATCGTCTTTCTGGTAGTAGCGTCCTTGTAGCACCATGGACGCAAGAGCAGACTGCGCGCTCGGATCACCGGCGCGGGCTGCGATCACATAGTTCTCCGCCGCTTGCTTGAAGTCCTTCTTTACTCCATCGCCGTTTTCGTAGATCTGCCCCAGCATGGTGTTGCTCTTCACATAGCCCTTTTTCGCAGCAGATCTTAACAGCTCAACTGCCCTGGCTTCGTCTTTGGAAACGCCGCTGCCAAATAGGAGCAGCAAGGCGAAATCGTTTTCAGCCATCGTGTATCCTAGCTTCGCGGCTTTCTCGTACCATTCGGCCGCCTCTTCGACGTCTTTCTTAGTTGCATAACCGTTGTAGTAAAACCGTCCAACGGCATAGCAGGCGGCGGAATCGCCCGCCTCAGCAGCGCTACGATAGTATTGGAACGCGGCGGGGTAGTTCCGCACGACGCCACGTCCCGATTCGTGTGCAAAACCAAGATACAACTTGGCGGCGGGGAGATCCCCTATATCCTTACCCTTTCGAAAACAACCGACCGCTTTCTCATCGTTTCGTTTCAGGTAATCCCCTGTCCAGTACATGCGGCCTAAATGAAACCAGGCCCAGGGATCATTCTGTTGAGCTGCTTTTTTGAACGCTTCCGCCGCCTTAGCCGGTTTCTTTTCCTCGCCTTTGAATGAATCGTAATAAATCGTCCCGATTCCCACGTACCCAGACGACAAACCTCCTTCGGCGGCTTGCTCGTACCAACGAAGAGCTTTTTCTAAGTCTTGTTTGACGTGAACGCCGGTGCGATAGTGGACGGCCATGATCGCTTGAGCGGCCGGCGAGCCCTGGACGGCAGCGTGAAGGAGCCACTTCATCGCGCGATCTTCGTCGACCTTGACTTTTTCATGACCATTCCAGAAGGTTCGATATAAGAAAATGGCCGCTTCATGATTGTCGTTTTCTGCGAGGTATTCGACCGCCTTGATGCGTTGCGGAACGGACATCGGCGTCAATTCAAGATCCATTGAAATCGATTCCCCATCCCGCATGACTTCAAGATCAACGGTTTGCCCGATTTCGAGATCCCCATCGAGCAGTCCTTTTAAATGGGAAGCCGTTTTCAGCTCCGTATCACCCCAACGAATCAAGACGTCGCCCTCCCGAACGCCGGCATTGAACAGAGGAGTTTCTGGTGCAGCGAGTAAGACGACGACTCCTTTTGCCTCGTCTAGTCCATTTTCTTGGACATCTTCCGCAGTGACGTCCCGCTGGCTGATGCCGATATAGGGTGTGCTGGTGTCCAGCAGTGAATACTGCGCAAGGAGATCTGAACAGGACAGTACTGAGAAGACTGCTACCGCAATCGCTGCAGTGAGAAAATTCAGGTTACACAGATTAGATAGATGAATTCTCATGGCTTCGGAATAGAGGATGTCTCTGGTTTCAACTCTTTGACTCGCGTGATTGCCCATTGGTCATTTCCTTCCGCCGCCTTGAGATACCAGGCGATCGCTTCAGCGCGGTCTTGGGGAACCGCCCAACCGTTTTCGTACATCATTCCCAGTGCGGACGCACCTGCCGAATCGCCTAACTCCGCCGCGACTTGAAACCAACGAAGTGCTTCGACGTTGCTCTTCTCGCCGCCTTTACCGTCAACATGCATGAACCCCAATGACACCATCGCGGACGCTAAACCCTGAGTTGCCGCTGCCTGGTAATGCTCGCGGGCTTTGGCAAGATCGGTCAATTCGCTAGTCTCCTCAGAGTAGATCCTTCCGAGGTTTTCGTGTGACTTGGCGAAGCCTTTTTCTGCGGCGAGTTTGTAAAACTTAATTGCCTGCTTGCGATCCTTGTCGACACCAAGCCCGACTTCGTACATGCCTCCAAGATTGTTCGAGGCAATGGCATCCCCTAGTTTGGATGCTTTCTCATAATAATCCTTTGCTTTCGCCAAATCCTTTTCGACGCCGAGCCCAAATTGATACAGTACCCCCAACCGGGTCATGGACGCCGGCCAGGCTGGGACCCTCTTGTAACAGGCCATCGCCTTGGAATAGTTCTGCGTCACACCTCGACCAAACTCATAACACTCACCTAGAAAAAACGGTGCCATTGGATTGTTAAGGCCATCGGCACGTTGATAACATCGGAATGCTTTTTCAAGGTCCTTTTCGACCAACTCATTGATCCCGAACCGATACACGTCGCCTAATTCAATCCAAGCCCAGCCATGATTCAGCCCTGCTGATCGTGTAAGGAGTTTCAGGCCTCGCTCGTAATCCGGTTCGCCAACGCGTCCCTTTAGAAGAATGATGCTCGCTTGGTAAACCGCTTCGGGAGGATCGGCGTCAGTCCCAGTCATAGCACGCTGATGCCACTGCAGAGCTTCGATATAGTCTGGTTTTCCAGACCGCCGGCTAAAGTAGTACATACCGAGCCGAAACATAGAGCCACGCGATCCCGACTTTGCTGCGCGCCGATGCCACCGCAAAGCTTGGGCGTCACTGCGACCTTCAAAATAACGTCCAAGAGAATGTTGATAGAAAGGATCGCCTAGCTCAGCAAGTCGCGTCATGGTGGTCAACTGCGCCGTTGTATCTGGTTTGCCAAATTGGTGCTCCAACAAAAGTTCCGAGCCGTTACGAAAGATGGTGAGCGAAATCGACTCCTCAGGCGCTTGATCAAGTACATGCGTCCGAAAGGTTGATACGTCGTTGATGGGACGCCCGGAAACCAGAAAGATGACATCGTTTTCGGCGAGTCCTAAGTTGTCGGCGGCGCTGTCTTCTATAACCGCCGAAACCAACACGCCCATAGGAGTCGGCAGATTCAAACGCGTCGCAATGTCCATATCGATCGGGTCGACCGATAAATGAAGAGAAGGACTCGACGGAACAACATACGACACATCATCTTGCCCGCTCAGCATCGGGCAGAATACGAATGATTGTGCGAAGGTGCCTATGACGAAACAGAAAAGTGCTCGCTTGATCATCACTAAGGCCGTTGCGGATTCCATGTTGAGTTCCGGCCCAGAAAATTGTTGTACCCACTATAGGGTTTGTAATAGTCTGAACCCAAAATTGACCCGTCAAGGTTTTGTACTTTTCCAATATAGCCGCCGCTCGCGTTATAGCCGTTTCCATAGTTCTGGGTGGGGCGATAGTATTGCGCGGCCTGCCGCTGTCTGGCAGCTTGCTGCTGTTGGTAAACCTGTTGTCGTTGCATCGCGGCAATCTGTTGAGCCACTTGTTGCTGGCGATAGATTTGCTGCTGGCGGGCGAGTTGTTCCCGTGCGTATTGTTCTCGTTGCGCTGCAATCGTGCGCTGACGTGCGATTTCCTGTTGTCGCTGGCGTTCGTATTCCGCCAAAGCGGCTCGACGTTGGGACTCAAGCACGGCTTGTCGCTGAGCTTCGATCGCGGCCTGCCGCTGTGCCTCCAAGGCAGCCCGGCGCTGAGCTTCGCGTTGACGTTCGACCGCAACCAACCGATTGTTGATTTGCTCGGCACGTTGCCGGTAGGCTTCCAGCCCGTTTGTCTCCGCGGGCGTTTTTGAGCGTGACTTCGGATCGCTCGAAGTTGTATTAAGATCGTCCGCATCAAATGTGAGCAAGTTATCGATGGTGTCGCCCTGAGAATTCAGGGCCAGTTCGTCGGCGGGGTCGTCCGTCGTCAGCACGTCTTCTTTATCAAAGGTGAGCAAGTCATCGATGCCGAAACCATCTCGGTCTTGCGATTTGTCAGAGTCCACCTGGGGTATAATGAGGTCTTCAAGCAGGTCGTCTTCATCGGTTATCCTTGAACCCCGTGGAGAGACTGTGGGCGCTGCGTTGGAAATCGCATCCGGTTCAGAGCCTTGCGGTCTTGCTGCCTCCAGATTCAATAGATCCGCGATATCGATCGTGTCGGTTTCCGACGAGTCACCCTGCCTTTCGGACTCTTCCAAAGGAGTCTTTGACCGGAATGAATTGCGTGGGTTATTCAAATCGACGGAGTCTTCCATAGGCAGGCTATCGCGGCCGTCTCGCTCTGCCGGTCCGATCGGTAACTTGCCGTGCCGGAGCATCGCGTCGTACTGCTCCTTCGTCTGCACGTCGCCAGCCAAATCGAAGGTCTGGTTTTCAAACTCGATCGAGTCGATAGGCGCCGGACCGGAACGGCGGGCTTGAGTCTTCGCCGGAGGCGTGCTGCCCGCTTGAGGGGTTTTCGTAAGTCGATCGATTAGCGCGTCACTCGCGTTCTCACCGGGCTCGATCAAGTCGTGCACGCCGATCAAGTCTCCGTCACGCAACATGGCCGCGACGTCCAACGTTCTCACGCCGGGCTTCAGCCGAATGCGACCATTGCGGATGGCTTCCCAGTAGGAGGATTCGAGATCTTGCAGTCTTCCTTGTTCTGCCATCTGGTCGGTCTCGCCACCGAAATAGGCCGTCAACGAGGAACGTGCACGTTGCAGAGCCTGGCCATGCCGCTGGAAATACTCTTCTGTTTTGCGGTCGATTCTTCGTCCGGTTTCGGTATTCTCCAGGACAAATCGTGTTCCGTCGTAACCGATCGCCCATCCACCCATCACCGCGCCCACCGTGGGCACCGCTTGCGTCAACGCTCCCAGCGCTCCGGTTTTGGCCATCCCCAGCGCGGCGTTTTGAGCTCGGCGAAAGTGTTCGTCCGCTTCTTTGTCGCTAATTTCCGGATCCATTGCGGAGCGAAGACTTGAAAGGTAGGTCGTAGCTTGGCCAACCACTTCAGCGGCATCGGCCACATTTCCGAGCGTCTCCAGCCGATCGAGTTGTCCGAGCGCTTGCCCGGCCAGTTGATTTAATCCCCTTCGAGCCCGACCGACACCGGCGAGATCATCAGAGATGCCGAGTCCACTTCTAATGGCGTCGTCAAGCTGCTGGGGAAGCGATGCACGGGATGGCAGATTCGCTTCAGGTGTTCGAAGCACGTCAATGTCGTCGAAATCGTCAATTGAGTTCACGACGCTTCCTGAGTTGCCAGGATCAAATTCCGGTTGTTTCAGCGGCGGTGGCGTGCGCGCCCGCTGACGCATTTCATTGGCGACTTGGCGGGTAAAGGTATCCGCTTCGTCAAGATCGTAACCGGACCAGTTGTCGCGGAGCCGTTCCAAAAGTTTTCCGCGCGCCTGTGGGGACATTTGTTCGGAGACTTCCGCTATCCGAGCTGGTGCGTCTTTCCATTTGCCCGGGTTCTTTTGATAGGCGTCCGCCATCGCCTCGGCAAGGTTTCCCAATGCTCGTTCGACCGAGTTATTGACGAGGGCACTGGAGGCGATCGCTGCACCGCGATTGCTCCGTCGACGTTTCGAGCCTCGCGCGGCGATGGTCGACTCGCTGCGAGTCCGAATCGTAACTTCGCCATTGGGCTGCGTTGTCAGTTCGTAGACCGGCGGTCCTTTGGGCGTTTCATTTCCAGCCAGCCATTCTTGTCCTCGCAGGGCATCAGCGGCTTCCTCGATTCGGCTTACATACTTTGACTCCTGCGCCATCAAACGGTGCATTTCTGCCAGCTCGCCAGGATCCTTAAGCAAAGAAGGACTCTTGCGATACTTGTCGAGCTTGCCTTCCTTCTTGGCAATGAAATCTTGCATCTCGGCGGCGTAGTCTGAAAACTGTTCGGGCGTGATCGGCGGGAGGTCTTTGCCGCGAAGCCTCCGCTCGTACTCCGCGGCACCGCGGCGTTTGTACGCGTCATTGTTTAGTTCGGCAATTTTTTGAAACTGGCCGTCCGTAACGTGTGCCGGATCGGCCATGAAGTCTACATCCAATCGGTTGTGCCAATTGTCCTTGGCCACGTGATGCAAGCCTTCCGCTTCCAAGGCTTCTTTGAGATGTCTATTGATCAGCTCGTTGTAGTTTTCCTGAATCTTTTGGATCTGGCCGACCGGGTCGTCCGAGGTAGTGGTAACGATGTAATCTGAATCCGTGCCTGGTGAATAGGTCTCACTTTTGCTGACTTGCGGTGTGAACTTGGCCCCTTGCATGTTCGCGGCCTCCGCAGCAAGTTTCGCGTTCAACTGGGCGTACTCGCGCTGTGCCGCCTGATAAGTAGCATCTGGGATCCAGCCACTGAGGGCCGCTTGATTGATCACATTGTTGTTTTGAAATAACAACGCTTGTTGTCCAGCAGTCGCGGTATTGGTTCGTGCCGCTTCCAATGCTTTGGCCAACGCGGGCGAGATTTGCTGCGCCTGAAGGATGCTGGAACTGAACGCCAGTAACAAGAAAAGTACGAGGCGATGTGGTTTCATCGGATTACCTTTTTTGCAGAGAAAACGGGAACCGAGATCAGATCGGCTGGCTGCAGTTCACGAATCTTCAAAGACTAGTTTACCATTCCGGGCAGGACAAATAGTTCATTTGAACTTCGCCACAGCAAGTTTTTCGAGAAGCGAAGGGTAAGCTGCGAATTAGCCAGCGCGCTCATGAGGGCGTTTCCTGTGTACTTTCGACTATTCGACAGCCCCAGATACCGATGCAAGTTCGGTCGAAGGCCAAAAGCAGCGGTTGCATCGACCGAATGGAGTTCGCAAAGTCGCCTCGACGCACGCTTCGCCAAATGCAGGACGTGATTGAGACGAAAATGCAGCTAAGCTGCTTATTCACGGAAGTATCAAAACGAAAAAACAGTCAGGAGCATCAAAGTCAAACACAGAGAACGACGTCAGGCATGACGATATGCTGAGCGATGGCGACCGCCGTCGCCGCCGAGGTCCGACACCGATGAAGATTATCCGAGGGCGGTATTTTAAGCTCCCCATTTGAAGACGTGTGCCGTCGTGGTTCCGTTGGACGTGATGATTGTCGGGAGCTATGCTCTCTAAAAAAACTTCGGTAAATCCAAATGAACGTTCATCGAATCTGCCTTCTGCTTCTCGTCGTTTCCGTCGGCGTTTTGAACACGCCGGCTGCTGTCGCTGCAGACGCTGCCCAGCGACCCAACATCGTCGTTGTCCTGATTGACGATTTGCGCTACGACGTGTTTGGCTACATGAACCATCCATTTGTCGAGACACCGCACATTGATGGGCTTGCAGCGGGCGGAATGCGGTTTGACAGTGCCTTCGTGACGACGTCGCTTTGCTCACCTGCGAGAGCTTCGTTTCTGACCGGCCAATACATGCACCACCACAAGGTCGTCAGCAACGCGGACCTGATGCCGGAAGGGACCGTGACCTTTGCCCAGCTTTTACAGAAGGCCGGATACGACACGGCATTTGTCGGCAAATGGCACATGGGCGGCTCCAGCGACGCCCCACGTCCCGGATTCGATCATTGGGTCAGCTTTCGCGGGCAAGGGAGCTATTTCCCCAAGGGGCAAAAGCTGAACGTTGATGGCCAGCTGAAAACGCAACAGAACTACATGACGGACGAACTGACGGAGTACGCAACGCGTTGGCTGGCCGACCGAGACCAAACGACGCCGTTCCTGTTGTACCTTTCGCACAAGGGAGTTCATGGCTTGTACGATCCGGCGCCACGGCATCGAGATCGTTACAAGCAGCAGGAATTCATACCGCCCGCCAGCATGACGATCTCCCAAGCGAACGGCGCCGGCAAGCCGATGTGGGTGCGTGACCAGCGGAACAGCTGGCACGGTGTCGAGTTCCCCTACCACGGACGTTCCGGTCAGACACTTGCGGAAATGTACTTGCACTACTGCGAGATGATCTTGTCCATCGACGATAGCGTGGGCCGGTTGATGGCGACACTCGGCGAGATCGGAGCCGACACGAATACGCTGGTCCTGTTCACCAGTGATGGCGGACACTTGTGGGGCGAGCATGGACTGATCGATAAACGCTGTGCCTATGAAGAATCGATCCGAATTCCGCTTCTGGCGCATTGGCCAGAGACGATCGCACCGGCGTCGCATTGCGACGCGGTCGTCGCAAACATCGACGTCGCCCCAACCCTATTGGATCTCGCCGGTGTCGCGATTCCCGAACAGATGGACGGCCGAAGCTTTCGCCCCATGCTCTCCGATCCAAACGCTGACCATTCTCGAAACACATTGCTCTATGAGTACTACTGGGAGCCGGCCTTTCCGCAGACGCCCACGACGTTTGCCCTGCGTGATTCACGTTACAAATTGATCCAGTATCACGGCATCTGGGATACGGATGAGCTTTACGATTTGAAGACGGACCCCCAAGAAACCAACAACCTGATTCACCAGCCGGACCAGCAAGCTCGCGTCAGTCGCATGCGGCGCGAGCTGCATGAGCGGCTGCGGGAGTCGGGCGGGCTCGCCATCCCGCTCGGGTTCAAACGCAACCACGGCTCCAGTCTGCGCAGCCCAAGCGGATCGAAGCGAGCGCGTTTTCCAGAGCACATGATCTCGCCGTGATGATCCGAAATCCAGGATTTTGGTTCCCGGAGGTTCGCAGCGTCACGTTCCAGTCGTCTGGCCGATCTAAGAAAGAGGGCAAGAAAATTTGGGAGGTAGGAAAATTGCCGACGACCACGAATCGCAGCGGGCGAGTTCATTTCTTTACCTGCGAAATTTTCTTGCCTCTTTCCAGCGGCCGATCCGAGCAGGGGTGGCAAAACAACTCCGGATTGCAATCGTCTTGGCCCGTCCGAGGGTCAAGGTGGCGATGAATGCCATCGTCGGGTGCTTAGGGTGCCGAACGGGCGCAGCAGTCCATCACGCCCGCGCTCTTGCCGAGCCTGCCATTGTGGGGCAGCGGCAACACCCCTACTCTCTGTTGCGCAATGCCTGTCAATCGGCGCCATTGAGACGGCCGCTCAACTCTTGGGAGAGAACAGTGAAAGACGATGCGATACGGATTCTTCGCCTTTTCTCGGCTGTCCTTGCGGTGATCACTTCCACATCGATTCTGCAGGCCGACACCGATCGTGCCGCGAACACCGTCTCCGGCAGCGTGGCGGATATCAACCACACAACGCACGTGATGGGCCGGGCATTCAGGGTGCAATTCAAAGAGATCAAGTACGGCGGAAAACTGAAGAGCGTCGAGGTTCTCGATGATGCATCCGTGCAAACCATCGTTCAAGTTCGATTGAGTGACGTCAAACTCATGATCAATCGCACAAACGTCCAGGGGTCACGCCAGCACGCATCGTGCGGGCCGATTGAAATGAAACTTGGTACGATTCGCGATCTCGTGGTTGAGTTTGAAGTCAAGCGAAACAAGGACGCGGAACTCACCTTGGTCGACTCCAAACTGAAGCTGGATTCCGACAACCTGCAAATCGGTTCACCGCGTTGGGTCCAAGCTCAAGGAATCGGCATGAACAACAGTAACGTTGCCAATGGACTACGCAGCGGACTGAATTCCAATCTTCCGCTGCTCAAACGATTGCTGTCGGCTGAACTTCCCAATGTGTTTCGCCAAATCGAAGATCAGATCGAGGGCAAAGTCAGTGCCATGGAAGTCGTGAACGTCGCCGAGCTGCCGACTCCCTGACGGCAACGCCGCGAATGATTTTTTGTTGCGCAGGACGAGGGGCGATTAAAACCGTTCAGTCGTCTGTGCCAACATTGCCGCCGTAGTCTGCGAAGATCGTTTTCACATGGGCCGCCAAGGTGTCGACGAGCGCCGGATCATCGGGCGACAGTGACGTGTTCCGATCAAGTTGTCCGTTCCGAGCGGCAAGCACGATGGCGGCCAACACGTGCTCCACATCGACGGGCAGGTTCGTCGGTTCTTCCAGCTTGAGTGCTAAGTCGAATAGCACCTCTGCGACGGAGGGATCGACGCTCGCTTGTCCCGATGCGGTGACGGAGATCCCCGGCACGATCTGATGTGGGTTGGACGTCAACGATTGGCGGCTCCCGATTTTTCTGCCCACCATTTTTCTGCCATCGTTCGAACCTTGACGCATCACTAGCGTTCGAAGTCGGGTTTGGGGCGTCTTTCCACCGGCCCCCAGAAATGCGGTTTCCCGTTCTCGCCCAAATCGCCGTCCGGGGAATTCCATGTCGTGCCGTCGGGGAGATCGACCGAGATCTGATAATCGCTGAACGGTGCGAGCGCGTAATACCAAGCAGGCTGGTCGTCCGTTGAACGTGCTTCGATCGCGACCAGCAATTCCGTGTCGGTTCCCTGGCAGAAGCCAAAGATCGCTCCGTATTGGATTCCCGAATCGACGTCGGTGTATTCGTAGAACGGCTTCGGCACGGATCGTAATTCCCAGCTCTGGCCTTCCGGTGTCGTCGTCTTGACGTTCAATCGGCGGGGGAACTGTCTGGCTTGAAGCTCCATCCGTCGAAGGTCTGAAGCGGGGGCGGGAAGGTTGTCCGCACGATGCCATTTCAGTCCGGCATCTGGACAGTTCCAAGTAGGGTGCCCGTCGGTTTGGCGTCGGATCGGCCCGCTGTGGAACGAATGAAACTCTTCCATCACGTTTCTCATTCGCCCCTGGGACCAGGCAAAGAAGACACCGACCGCGGCGGGGCGCTCCGATGCGGGAGCCGTCCAGAGAAAGACCGCACCGATATCGTCGCCGCGTACCGATTGGGTGTGCCGAAAGATCGCCTGTTCGTGAAGCTTGAATGGTTTGTCTGGCGCACCCGGGTCAAACAGGCGTTGCCGCTTGGCAACCTCTTCGGCAACCTCAAGCCAGTGGCTGGTGGTCTTGCGGTTGCTGTCCTCGGCGATCTCTTCGGACCGCAAGGCGGAAGATCCGGCTGTCAAAAGAGCGATAACAATGAGGCAGGCAATTTGTCGATCCATGATGTTGCGAGTGGTTGAGAGAAGAGAAGCCATTGCCGAAAGGAATCACTAAGTCTGACAGATTGTCTATAGTTTGCAAGCCAATTCGTCGCAAAATCCATTTCAACCCGGCTTCACGCGGTCGTGCTGAAGTGGAGTCGCGCGAGAAAGCGATACGAGCGCCAGGGCTTGCGGGACCAGGAAGATGCCCTCGCCATCGCTGGGTCAGAGTGTCTGGCGGATGAGGACGCCCGCCGCCGGTCACGCGAGCGTGACCAAGAAAAAGGGCTCAGGTCTCAATGGCACGGGATTAAGTGTTGGTGTGCAGGCTTTAGCCGCCCAATGTCGCTGCGTAGCAGCGACCGGGAATCGCCTAAAGGCTAGACACCAACGGTTGCTGAATCCCTTGTTACTTATGCCCGTGCCATTCGGGTCAGGTCTCTTTGTCGCCTCACGAGTCGGGGTGGACGTGGGGAAGCTTTGCAAGCCTGCTTGATCTCTTGCGATTCCGTCCGCATCGTTGCCAAAATTCCCAATCGCCTTTCCAGCTTTGGTGGTCCTCGACGGTGTAGTGCGGCAGATAGCGACGAGCGGTTGGCATAGAAAACGGTCATCAACAGGAAGAACCTACGTATCGATAGTTCAGTCTACTCGATGAACGTTACCTCTCGACGATGGATGCGAAGCAAATTCTATTTGGATCTCACGCAGCGATTCAGTAGACTGGGATCCATGCAAGACGCTGCGGCACGCAACACTCAAATCGATTCGCCCGGCGACGGGCCGGTGACGCTACCGATGACCGTTCGACAGTATGAAACGCTGGTCGACGCCGGTGAATTTGTGGAAAAAAGGGGCCAGACCGAGCTCATTCATGGAAGGATCGTACACAAGAACCCCCAGGAACCGGAGCACGCCGACCCCGTCGATGATCTTGCCGAATGGAGTATCGATCAAGTCAAACGACGCTACTTACTTTCCGATGGGAAGCCATGGATAACGCATCCAATTCATCCGAAGCGCTGAATAAAACACGCGTCACCGAATTCATCGAGAAGGTGCTTCGATCCGGACAGGATGAGTTGTTGTCGGAATATGTGTCGCCCACGCACATCGACCACAACAACAAGTCGCCGACGGATCAGCCGATCGAGGACCTCAGGAAGCACATCCGGGGTTTTCGGCGCGCGTATCCCGACCTGGAAGTCTCCATCGATTTTCAGATCGCCGAAGGCGACATGGTGATGAGCCGACTGACGTACGTCGGTACGCAAACGCTCGGCTATCTCGGATTCGGTCCGACCGGAAAACGGATGCGAATGGTCGGCGCAAAAATCATGCGACTCTCCGGCGGACTGATCGTCGAGACCTGGGGCTATTTCAACACGCTGGAGGCATTTGACGAATTTGGTGCCTTGCGTTCGGTCGACTCTGCAGGTGATAGCTGACACGGTCCATTGCATCCGGTCGGGACTGTTTCGATCATCAATGAAACAGGCCAAGATTGTCTCGACGGGCAGCCAAGGATTGACTCGCTGGCAGCGTCGTGCTTGTATTCCCAGCTAACGGCCCGTAAAAAATGCTTCACAGTGTTGCCTGTCGGGGTACAGACAAAGCTGCCGGAGGAAAGAAGTATGATCGTGCGATGCCCACATTGCCAACAGCAGAACGAAGTCAAAGACGAGGAGCGGCTCGAAGATTCTTGCTGCGAAATCTGCGGTAGCTCTCTGGATTTGCACGAGGATCTTGACGCGACTGTCTGTTCCGAAAGCGCTTCCGAACGGTTCGGCCACTTCCAGCTGCTCAGCGTACTCGGCAACGGTGCCTTCGGAACGGTGTGGAAAGCGTTCGACGAACAACTCGATCGCACCGTCGCACTGAAACTGCCACGACAAAGAACGCTCGGCCGCGAGGAGGTCACGCGGTTTCTGCGAGAAGCGCGTTCCGCGGCGCAGTTGAAACATCCCAACATTGTTCCCGTTCACGAAGTCGGCGAATGCGAGGGCGTACCCTACATCGTCAGCGACTACATCGATGGCATCAACCTGAAAGATTGGTTCCTTGTCAGTCGCCCCTCGCTCGATCAAATCGTCACGATTTGTGAAACGGTTGCCAGGGCGGTGCACGAGGCTCACGAACATGGAATCGTTCATCGTGATCTCAAGCCGAGCAACATCATGATCGATCTGAAAGGCATACCGCACGTGATGGATTTTGGTCTGGCGAAACGCGATTCTGCCGACGCGACGGTGACTGTTGAAGGCGCGATTCTTGGCACTCCCTCCTACATGCCTCCCGAACAAGCTCAAGGAAAAGCTCACACGGCGGATGCCCGAGCCGACGTCTACTCCTTGGGAGTCTGCTTGTTTCAGATGCTTACGGGCGAGCTCCCGTTTCGGGGAACGCGTGCCACGGTGCTGTACCAGATCATCACGCAGACACCTCCGAGTCCCCGGAGCATGAACGCAAGTCTGCCGTCGGACGTCGAAACCATTTGTCTGCGGTGTCTGGAGAAGGAGCCCGAGCGGCGCTATCGGTCCTGCCTGGAATTGGCCGAGGAGCTGAAACGATTCCGGTCGGGGTTTCCGATCGCCGCCCAGCCTGTCGGAACCCTCGGTCGCGTCTGGCGCTGGTATTGCAGAAACCCAAAAGCTGCCATTCTCACGGCGGGTGGCTGCATGCTCTGCATCATGATCGTGTTGGTCATCTGGGGCGCCGTCGGGGTCTTGTTTCTCGCCTCCGGACTTCACCCGGTCGAACGGCCCTGGCGGGCTGTCGCAGAATTAATGATGTTTACTCTTTTGCTTTACGTGCCGGGGATCTTGGGCTCGGTCAAGGTTTTGAACGGACACTTCAATGCGATCTGGGTCAACGTGCTCGTGCTGTTGATTTCGGGCGTGGTCGTATCGGCCATCTTCACCGGCGTTAGTCCAGAATTGGAAGTGCTGCAAGCCGCGAACGACAGCCTTTACACCCGGTATCAACTCGCTTCACTATTGGGAACGATTGTCTTGCTCGGTTTAGTGCTGCACGTCGTTGCCCTGTTCAGTCTACGGCGACTCGATTCGCTCCCCGCCGCCGACCAGGCCGATTCTTGCTCGTTCGATTTCGACCAGACGGCGTGCTGAAACGCTGTAACCGTAGCCCAGTGTCCATTCGGCAGATCTGATCGACTGATTAAGGAGACGACGGCGGGCTCAGCGGAATCGTCGCGTCAGCCGTGAATCGTTGCAGCGTTTCCCGGTCACGCTTGACGGTTGAAGCTGAAAGGATTTCAGCAACTAGCGCGGGAGGACTTTCAATGTGTTTTTCCGAACGCTCACGTGCGAGCCGGTGTCACACGCTTTGCTCAGCCGCCGCAATCAAGCCGCGAGCGTTGGTCAGGTGTTGATGGGCACGGCGGATGCTCTTGTCGACTTCGTCGACGTATCCGTCGGCCGCCGCCGACCAGGATCGATTGACGTAGCGTTCGGCTGATGCGAATTCGGTCATCACGTCGGCATAGACGGAGATTCCGAATCGTTTGACCAGTGCCTGACGCGAATCGGCGAATTCCGAGAGCGGCTCGGCGCAGCGGTCGTCGATGAACTGGAGTGTGTCGGCGGGCGGGTGTTGGGAGTTTTGGCAAAGCGTTTCGACAGCGATCGAGAGTTCGGCCAGACTGCTCGTGATGACCGAATACTCGGCATCCGTCTTGTCATGATCGTGATGGTCTTCGCGTTTGGCACGACGCAACAACACAATTCCAACGACCCCAACTCCCATCGACGCCGCGTACCAAAGCCAGGGGACCGTTGCCCACTTGTCGTCTTGCAGTTCCAGCTGCGACACCGAAGCGAACGCACCGCCCAGAAAGCCGAACCACATCAGTATTTGACCGAGTGCACGCATCGCAATCACATCCACCTGGAAAGTTGTTGGCAACCGAGCATCGCCGTTTCCGCGACTTCGGGTGCGGCGAAAAAGACCTGGTAGAGCGCATTGCCGACCCCCACCAAGGCTTCGCCGACGATCAGTCCGGCTGCGATCGGAATGCCGACCTCGTGACCGAATTTGGTGCCGAGCGATTTGTCGGAGACGATTCGCAGCACGTTGCCGATGGTGTAGGTCAAAGCGATCTGGAACGGCATGTAGAACCCCAGCGCGATCAACACGCCGATGCCGCCCAGTCCGCTCATCGCGAGCAGCAACCCCAGCCCCGCACCGGCGGTGTAGCGATAAGCAGGAACATTGTCGTTCAAGATGCCTTCGGTCACCGACGCCAATGCTTGGGCCTGCGGCGCCGGCAACTTGTCCGACCCGATTTGGTACTGGTTGTTCAACAGGAACATCAACGAGATCACGATCACCGGCCCCAACCAGGCACCGACGAACTGTGCATACTGTTGACGTCTGGGAATGGCTCCGACGAGATAGCCGCTCTTCAAGTCCAACATCATGTCGCTGGCCTGGGAGATTGCCAGGCAGATCGCCGCTCCCACGACCATCGAACTGGTGATCGTCGCGGCGGAATCGAGTCCTCCCTTGGCGACCAAAATCAAAATGGTCACCGCGATCAATGTCATCCCCGACAGCGGCGACCAATTCGTCCGCCCGATGCACTCGGCGACGACGACACCGGCCACCCAAACCCAAAGGGTCCCCAAGACCGCCATCGCAACGGCCCGGCCCAATGTCATCTCCGGCACCGACTCGAAGGCGATGAACACCATCACCAGCAGCCCGATTCCGATGGCCGAGTACAAGAACCGGATCGGCATCTCATCATTGTAGGCATTGACTCCCGCGTCCATTTGCTGGCCGGCCGCATGCATCGATTTGAACGCGCTGGCGATCAACGGAAACGCCGCGATGATCCCGCCGACGGCGGCACCGACCAGCATGCCGATCCCGAGCGGCTTGTAGAGCACACCGCGCATTTCGTTCGGCGAGGACACCATCGCCGCAACGCCTTCGCTGCCGAACTGGCTCAACAGGGGTGAAAGCAAAAAGTAGCAGACAAACCCACCGCAGCCGAACCAGAAGCCGCCTTTGCCGGAAAGATAACCCACGCCGATCGTCATCACGGACAAGTACAAACTGATGTTCAGCATCGCGGGCAATCCGAACTGACTGCCGGCATGCCAGTCGTGGTCTTCGCCCATGAAGGCCAGGACCAACAGATGGGCGACGCCGGACAACAGGGCACCGCCGAGTAACAAGATGGCTTTGCGAACTCCCGCGCCCGGCGATTTCAAAATCGTTGCCACGGCGATGCCGCCCGGATACGCCAGCCGATCAAAATCGATCATCTGCTTGCGGAGCGGGATCACAAACGCCAAACCGAGCACGCAGCCGGTGACGCAGGCCAAGATCATCAGCGGCGTGTTAAAATTCGCAACCGACTCAAAGCCCGGAGTGCGGCTGAGAATGAACAGCGCCGGGACGGAAAACATGATGCCGGAGGAGGCACCGTTGACCGCCGACGCGATGGTTTGGTTGATGTTGTTTTCGACGATGCTGGTGCGACGCATCACGCCGCGCAAGACCCCCCAGCCGAGAATCGCGGCCAACTCGGACCCTTCGATCGCAAACCCCAGGATCAGTGCGGCGTAGCCGATCGAGACGGCGATCAGCGCGCCGATCGCCCAGCCGACCAGAACCGCGGTCCAAGTGAACTCGGGATATGGCCCGTGACGCACCGGGATCGACCCCTCCGCACTGGGAATCGACTGCGGGTCGTGTTGAGAATCAGAGTCCGACATCGGCCAGCACAACTCCTGGGGCGGCATGAATTGGCATCAGCCTATTGCAAACTGATTGGTGTCGCAAGTTATGTCCGTCATCAACCCGTGCAGGCGTGATTCATTGATGACGACACCAGCCAGATTGCATGGCGCACCAAGGCAGCTTTGCGGTAGACTTGCAACACAACGATTCCCGTCACACTAAGACTCTTGCGACAATCATCTCTCCCATGAGCTACAACTTCACGCACCTGACCGATCTGGCCCAAGAGGTCGAACCACCTGAAGATGGCATTCTGACTCGCACGCTGCACAACGATGGCGACGTGAAAGCCGTGATCTTTGGGTTTGGCAAGGACCAGGAACTGTCCGAACACACCGCATCGATGCCGGCGATTTTACATTTCATCCAAGGCGAAGCCACGCTGACGCTCGGTGAGGAAACGGTCCAGGCGCAACCGGGAGGTTGGATTCACATGGCCCCCGGTTTGAAACACAGCGTCCAGGCCAAAACGCCGGTGATCATGTTGCTGCTGTTGCTGAAGAAAAAATAGGCGGGAAGATCACCTCACACACAACAGCCTCAATGTCTCACAAGAAACCGAACCTGCCCGAGAAGACCTGCGCGTGCTGCGGAAGAGCCTTCACCTGGCGGAAGAAGTGGTCCAAGTGCTGGGACCAAGTGAAGTACTGCAGCGAGAAGTGCCGCCGCAACAAACAGTAGCAGCGGCATTCGGTCTATCCAGCTCATTTTGCTCTCGTAGGTCATTGAATCGCCACCCCACCCTGTAACGCTGTGAAGCATTTTCCCCCTGTTTTTCGTTAGGTTTTAGCGGCAGGGTGCGAGCCCTCCGGTTCCTCATCTTTGCCGAAACACCGGAGGGCTCGCGCCCTACCGCTAAAAAATGCTTCACAGCGTAGCCCACCCTCGTGGGACGGTGGGGGTAGAAAGTGACAGGATTTTACTGTCCGGCCATTTGAAGCTGGCACGATCCGTTGCCGGTGGAATTCGGTACAAATTGGCCGACGGTCTGCAATGTCTATCTGCAAGGACTCTACAATATCACCATGCGTCACGTGACACTTCTCCTGCTCGCAGCCGCGGCGGCTCAGACCACCATCGCTGCCACGATTCAAGTTCCACTGCATCACGGCACCATCCAAGCCGCCATTGATGCAGCGGAGCCGGGCGACACCATCCGTGTCGCTCCCGGCACCTATCGGGAACAGATTCGTTTGAAGCCGGGCATCACGATTCGCAGCGATGGAGACAATCGTGAAGGCACCGATGGCCTAAAGCGAACCGAGGCGACGATCATCGATGGTGGCAGCGAATCTGGCGATCAACCCGGCGTGATGATGGCGGAAGCCAGCACCCTGGACGGTTTCACGGTCACCCATGTCGGCGTCTACGACGAGGCGTTATGGAAACAACACTTCGACTCCAAAGGCGATGAACTGGGCGATGCAGAAGGATCCGTTCAAGCGGAAGGGACTCGCCCAGCAATCAGCATTCAAGGCGTGAGCTGCACCGTCACCCACTGCATCGTTCACCATAACGGCGATGTCGGCATCGGTGTTCTTGGCAGGGGCGGAACCACCACCGCACCCCACATCACAGACAACTTCGTGTTTCGCAACATGGGTGGCGGAATTGGTGTCGCAGACGGTGCCGAACCGATCATCCGCAACAACACCTGCAAAGAAAACCTGCGCGCCGGAATCGGCTGCCGCAACGCAAATCCGATCATCTTCAACAACCTGTCGTTTCAAAATATCCGAGCGGGCATCGGTTGCCGGGAAGGATCGAAACCCTTGATACGAGGAAACAAGTGCTTCCTAAACCGACGTGCCGGAATCGGCATTCGCATGAGAGACACGGCACCGGTCGTGGAAAACAATGAGTGCTATGAAAACGAGATGGCCGGAATCGGATGCCGAGACGGTGCAAGCCCGATTCTACGATACAACATCTGCTCAAAGAACAAAATGGCCGGAATCGGCTGTCGAGACGGTGCCGCGCCGCTGATCGTTGGCAATGAGTGTCGACAGAACGAATTGGCTGGAATTGGAGTGCAGCATCAGGCGAGTGCGATTCTGCGCGAGAACACATGCGTCGACAATAAGCTGGTGGCCGTCGGTGTGACTGCGGAATCCTCGGCCGTGATCACGGGAAATGATTTTTCACGCGTCGGCGGTCTGCCTCCGATCATTGCGGTGAAAGAGGATTCGACGGCCACGATTGGTCACAATCGCATCACCGGCGGTGGCGTGGCGGCGATCTTGGTCCAGGGCCGAGCCACAATCACCGGCAACACGTTCACCGGAATCGGAGCAGCACAAGGAAACGCCGTCTGGGTCTGGGCAAATTCGACGGCAGCGATTTCGGACAATTCCTTTAACGGATACCGGACTGCGGTGAACGCCACGAAAGCCACCGTGACAATCACCGGTAACCACGTCAGCCAGTTTCAAGGGGCGGCGTTTGTCGTCAAAGAGAGCCCGGCGTCGGCTCATGTTTACGGAAACACAGTGCTCTCGGACGATCCCGACGCAAACTTGATTGATTTACAAGGCGCCTCCGGAACCGTTGAACAGAACGTTTTGAAGAAATAAGTGCGGCGAGACGAGCAAGACGAAACGAATGAAAACGTCGTTTGGCCCGTCATCGGCGCACACCGCTCGCCTTTGGGTTTGCGATTCATGTCGTCGTGTTTCAGCAGGCATTCGAGCCGACCGACAACGCGAAGGCTTTCCGGTTCGGCTACCTGAGTGTTCTGGTATTGGAGAACGTAAGCGTGTGGATCGGCACGATCTTGGTGATGTGGGGCACGCCGAATTCGTTGGACCAGTATTCGAATTCATCAGCAAAGTCTTCCGCTTGCGCACGTTTGCTGAATGTCGCCTCGTAGCTCCACTGCGGCTGGACGGCCTGTTCGATGATTTCATAGTCGGTGATTTTGCCATCGTCGATCTGGTTTTCAGCCGCGTTGCGGGCGCTCCACCAACTCGTGAACTTCCAAACGCCCCTGTCGGACCATGAACCGTGGTCCACGCTGCCGGTCCACTGAAAGCGGTGAATGAAGTCCCAGGTGCCGGTGTCGGCGTCGCGGCCGACGATGACAAATTCGGTCTGCCCGGTGACATCCGGAGCCGAGTAGACTTCGTAGTCGTACATCATGTCCAGGAAGGCGGTCCTGGAGATCGTGGGCTCGGCGGCGATCACGTCTGGCTTGACAGTGGTGATCGGCTGGGTGGAGTCGCCCCGCGGGGCTTCGGCGTGAGCCATCGAGCCAAGGCAGGTCAGGATCACAGCAAACGACATGGAGAGAAAGGGTTTCATGGTCACCGCTCGTGGTTCGGGTTTTGGAAAGACGGACGCCCTGTCCTGAACTCCAAGCGAAACAGCGACGGCGCTGTTACAGAAACCCGCGTTGCTCCCAGACGATATCCGGCTGACTACGGGTGTAGTCAATGAGGTGTCATGCGGTCGATGGCGAAGTGTAGTCAATATGACTTCATCGCGATTGGCCTGCTGTCTTTGTTGATGGATCGGTTTTTTTTGAAACACCGTGAAACACGGGGTGAAACGTTGGTTTTGCCTGCATTTGTGGGCTTTCGATCGGCTCCCGGCACGCCGGCTGCGGTTGTCTATTCCCAGCGGAAACTGGTTCCGCTGGTTTGGACACTTTTCACGGAGCCCCCTTCAATGACCCTTCTCTCAAAAACGTTTGCCACTTTCGGATTGCTCGCCGCGTTCGTTTCCCCGTCCGCGTTCGCCGACACCTACCGGCACATCGACGACTTGGCGAGTGACATCGAACGAAAGTCGCGTCAGATCGAGAAGGAAGTGCGGCACTATCGCCATACGCCGGAGTACCGGCATCTGGTCGAGGACGCGCGTGACATGCGTCGCTTGGCCGATCATATGCACGACGTGGCCCATGACCATGGAAGTCTGGCGCACCTGGAATCAGACTTGCGGGAGCTGGATGCCAAGTTCCATCACTTGGAATCGGTGTTTGACCGTGTCGAGCGTCGGGCCTATCACGGTCATGGCCACATTCATGGCGAAACCTCGCATGTGAAGCGATTGCTTCATGCGATCGAGGACGACATCCATCACCTGCAAGACGATCTTCGTTCGCTGCGAACGCCTGATTGTCCTTACTCCCGCGAGCAGGTTTCGCGTCCGCCCGTTTTCTCCCCCCCACCGGCCAGGCACTGGGACGACCATCGCTCGCGCTCGAGCGGCTACGGTTACGGTCGCGGCATCACGATCGGCGGCGGAAGCTCGCGCTTCACGATTCGCTGGTAGTCGCAGTTTATCGCAGGATTGACCCACGAGGGGCGGAAACGGCTGACCGGCCTTTTCCGCCCTGTTTCGTTTTCTTCGCGGCGGACGCTTCCGTTAGGGACCGATTTTCGTCACGATAGATCGCCACTGTATCGAACACCACTGGAACGATACCACCGCGGCGCCCCTCGCGGCGTCGTCCCCCCTACACGGCGAAACGGTCTGCCACCGGCACGATCGCACTCGAAGTCTGCATGGCCAAAAAACAACGCATCCCTCACAAGTTCTTGCCCTGGATCGATGCCCGCAAGAAGTTTCGATTGTCCAACGCCCACATTCAAATGGCCCGCGAATTGGGGCTCAGTCCCAAGCGTTTTGGCGATTACGCCGACACCACGGACCAACCTTGGAAGGTGCCGCTGCCGCAATTCATCGAGAATCAGTATGAAAAGCAATTCGGCAAGCAACGTCCGGATGTCGTGATGTCGATCGAAGAGATCGCCGCGGCCCACGTCGCCAAGCGTGCCCAGCGCAAAGCGGAAAACCTGAAAGCCAGGCAGAACGAATCACCGCAAGACCTCCCTCCAAACTCTTCCGAATGAGTCCGCATGGATCCCACCTTGATTACCGAAGTGATTCGCAACCGGCGTACAGTCAAGCCGGGACAGATGTCAGATCGACCGATCGACCGCGACATCATTGAGGAGATTTTGCAGAACGCGAACTGGGCCCCGACGCATGGCATGACGCAGCCGTGGCGGTTCAAAGTCTACCAGGGGCAATCGCGACACGAATTGGCCAATTTCCTCGCCGCGACCTATAAGGCGATCACGCCGCCGGAGTCCTTCAAGCAGGCCAAGTATGACAAGTTCTGTGTGAACCCCACCCTTGCCGGGGCCGTGATCGCGGTCGGCATGAAACGGCAGGAGAGCGGGAAGATCACGGAGCTGGACGAGATCATGGCTGTCGCTTGCGCGGTGCAGAACATGCACCTGACCGCCACCGCCCATGGTGTGGGAGGCTTTTGGTCCACCAATGTCGCTGCGATGAGCGATGAAATGCGTGACCACATGGGACTGGCCCCCAGCGACCGAGCGTTGGGGTTATTCTACTTGGGGTATCTGGGCGGCGATTGGCCGTCGAGTGCACGAGAAGACATCGCGACCAAGGTCACGTGGGCGTAACACGCATCCGGGAGAGTTTGCCATGAGCGAGCGGAAAACCACGGACCTGACGACGCCCGCCAAAGCGTGGACGGTTCGGCGTCTGGCGACGGCAGCGACGCAACCGCGGAACCTCTTTTTCTGCTCGCTGCTCTTCGGGCTGAGTTGCATCCTCGTTGAGCCGACTTCGATAGGTCGGGTCGTCGGCGAGTGGACGTTGTCGCGCTCTCAAGTTCAGGCGTCGGCATCGAACGTGGGGCGGCCATTGGATGTCAGGCTGGTGGTCGACGCTGTTCAAGCCAGGTTGCCGCGTGAAAACTTATTGCTGTATCGCAATCCGCACGGCCAGCCGGTTCCCGCCCAAACCCCAGACGACTGGTCCAAGCGCCGGCGAGCGATCGTGGAGGGGATGCAATCGGTGATGGGGCGACTGCCCGGTGCGGAGAAACGCTGCGCGCTGGACATGCAAGTCGTCTCAGCCGTCCAGCGGTCGGGATACTTGGAGCAGCTGATCACGTACCAGTCCGAGCCTGGCTCGCGGGTCCCCGCCTACCTGTTGATCCCCGACTCGGTTGGCAAGAACTCGGCCGGCAAAACGTCCGCCGTCTTGTGTTTGCACCCGACCGACAACCAGATCGGCCACAAGGTCGTCATCGATCGCAACGCCAGAGCGAATCGCCAGTATGCCAGTGAGTTGGCCGAGCGGGGGTATGTGACGCTTGCGCCGAGCTATCCGTTGCTGGCCAACTATCAACCCGATCTCCAATCGCTGGGGTGGCAAAGCGGGACGTTGAAGGCGGTCTGGGACAACATGCGTGGATTGGACGTGTTGGAATCACTGCCGTTTGTCGATGCCCGCGGATTCGGTTGCATCGGTCATTCACTCGGCGGGCACAACGCTGTTTACACCGCGGTGTTCGACGACCGCATTAAAGTGATCGTTTCAAGCTGTGGTCTGGATTCGTATCTCGATTATTACGGCGGCGATGAGGCGCGTTGGTTGCCCGAACAGGGATGGTGCCAAACCCGCTACATGCCCCGGTTGGCCGATTATCGTGGTCGGCTGGAACAGATCCCATTCGACTTTCATGAGATGATCGGTGCACTCGCTCCCCGACATGTCTTGATCTCCGCGCCACTGCATGACGGCAACTTCCAGGCCGCCAGCGTGGATCGAATCGCCAAAGCGGCCGGCGCGGTCTACACGTTGCTGGGCCATCCCGATCGGCTTCGCGTCGAGCATCCTGATTGTGACCACGACTTCCCGATCGCAATCCGGCAACGGGCCTACCAACTGTTCGACGAAGTGCTGCAGCGTTGATCCAATGTGGCGTACGCTTCCAGCTTGCGTCGGGGTTCCAACTTGCGTGGGTTTCCAGCTTGCCGCTGACTGCTGTGGCAAGCAAGATGCTTGCCCCGCGTTCACTCCGCGGCAAGCATTTTTTCGACGGCCTGGCGGCCGGTCATTCCGATTTCAATTCCGAGCGCTTTGGCTTGTGGCGTCGCGTCGACGATGGTTGCGTCGAACAGGTCTTCGGGTTCGACCAGGGGGACGCTGGGGGTGCCCTTGGCGATGGCGATAGCTTGATTGAACTCGGTGGGCGTCACCATGTCGTAGATGCCGCATCCGACGATGCCTCGACGCGTGAGGATCGAACAGTACTGACCGTTCTCCCAGCGATTGCTGATACCGATCGCCGATCCGTTGCGGAAGGTCAATTCACGCGTTGTTGATCGGGGAAGCTTTTCATCGTTCATTGCTGCTCCCCCGAATCGGGCGTAGAGCCGGTCCGATCGAAAACCTCGACACAATGGCCGTCGGGATCGTAGAACCAGAGTTGCATGCATCCATCGGGACGCTTTCGCGGGCCGCCTTGGATCCGCACGCCGGCTGATAGAAGGATTTGGTGTGCCAGCTCTGCGTCGTCGACTTCGAACGCAAAGTGATGCGTCAATCCGGAGGAGACTTGATCCGGATCCAGGCCTCCACCGGGCTCGGAGCTCCCTGCCATGGTCTCGATCAGATGGACTTGGGTGGCGCCGGCTTGCAGCCAGTGTCCCGGAAAGCCGAAATCCGGCCGATCGACTTCCACCATCCCGAGCAGGTCTCGATAAAAATCGCGGCTGCGTGACAGGTCATCCACGACGATCGTCACGTGGTCAATCGCTTTGACACGGATCACGGATGCCGCGTTGTTCGTTGAAGTCGATGAGATCATCATGAATCACGAAAAATTTGAAACCGGCGGAATGAGAAACCACAGACACCTGACGCCTTTTCTGCGGCTCGCTAGAAATAAAGTTGACGGGGCACAAGGTAGTTTAACCATCGGGGAGGCCGTGTGCTCAATCTCGCCGGATGGTTCCCATTTGAATGCAGGTGGCATCACGGCCTGTCGATTGAATCAGCCGTTTGGCGCGAGCCTACGGGCCCTAGTGCTTCATCCAGATTTAATTTTCGGGTTGCGTTTGTCGAGCGGAAAAGGGGTCAGGTACCAAAAACCAAATGGCCCGCAGGGTGCTT
>NZ_NTFY01000075.1 GCF_002289565.1 Rhodopirellula sp. SM50
GTGGTCAAAGTCACAGCGGCCGTAAATCGCTCCTCACGAACAACCACAGTCCATTCTAATGGAACTGTATTTTCGTTATACGAGCGGCCGGGCATTTCGGCGGCCGCCCGAGGCCTTACGTCCAGCGCCCGCCTGAGGCCTTACGGCCAGCGACCGCCCGAGGCCTTACGGCCAGCGGCTCACCGTTGACTCCGCGGATCCTGATTGAATCGGCAGGGCGCAAGCCCTCCGGCTCTTCCAAGCGGTTCTCGACCTCAACGCCCCAGCCTCGTCCGAATCTCTTGATGGATCGCATCGGGTTTCGCCGTCCCATCGATGTCCAGCACCAATTCTTTCCGCTCAAACAAACTTAACACCGGTTTGGTTTTCGTGTGGTAATCCCGTAACCGCCCCGCCAACGCCTCCTCGGTGTCATCGGGACGCGCACGCAGCCCGCTGCCGCACACGTCGCAAACATCCTCGATCGCCGGCCGGTGCGAAATCAGGTTATAATCCAGCCCACAACCGCTGCACAATCGCCGCGACAAGACGCGTTGCCGGACCACGTCGTCGGGGACTTCGATGTGGATCACCGCGTCGATGTCGTACGTCTCCAAAAAGAACAGCGCTTGCGACTCGCTGCGGGGAAATCCATCCAGGATAAAACCGTAGTTCCAATCGTGCTCGTCCAATCGACGATGCACAATCGTCTCCACCACATCGTCACCGACAAGGTTGCCCGATGAGACGATGCGTTTGACTTGCGCGCCCAGCTTGGTGTGATTCTTGATGTGCCAACGAAAGATGTCGCCGACACTGATGTGCACCAAGTCAAATGCGTCGACCAGCTTGGCCGCCTGCGTTCCCTTGCCACATCCTTGAACCCCCATGATCACGTACTTGTGCATCTCACCCAGTCTCCGGAACGAACGTCGTGTGTCGCGAAACGGCTCGATAACAGATCTCGTTGCAAGGAGTGACGTTCGCGCTGCCACGATCATAGCAATTTAAGTGCCGCTGCCGGTAAAATGAGCCACAATGGCCCAATCAGCGTGTCCAAGGGGTCGCGGCCGGCGTGCGGGTGCCCGATCATGTAGCACGCGTGCCAGTTCTTGGCGCGTTTCCCGCCCGCGACGTCCACCGCGTCGATCGCGATTGACTCCTGCCCAAGCATCTCCCATGGCTTTCTCCCGCTTCACCATGACATTCATCGTTCAGCAGTGGCTTCAGCAGTGGGCTCGCGTCTCCGTGCCAGCGGGCATCTGGTTGGCGACGGCCGGCCTGTCGCTATGTCTCGCCCAGGATTCGGATCCCTCCTCGCTTCAACGCCAATTCCCCGCTGCGAAGCCGCTGGAAATCGAAGGCGACATCGCTGCGGAAATGGTCGACGGCATTGACCGGTTCTTGCTTGCCAAATTAAATCAATCTGCCGCCGCCCGCGAGCGACATTGGCAACGCGATTTCACGTTCCGGGAATTGTACCTCCGCTCGGTCCAGCCCAATCGAGACCGCTTGGCACGCATGCTCGGCGCCCACGAAGACCGAGTTGATCCGGTCGTCATTGCACGAAACTTTGTCGTCGGCTCCTCGGTCGACGACTCGCTCTCGGGCTACCGGGTCTATTCGGTTCGCTGGCCGGTTTTGGAAGACCCCGACCCCGGTCGGTCGATCGTCTCGGTGTACGGCGAAGGGCTGTTGCTGGAACCGATCGAACCGAGCGCGGTCGTGGCAAACGTCGTCGCGCTGCCTGATTGTGACCAAACACCCGGGCAAATCAGTGGGATAGCCGACGGGATCGATCCCGAATTGCAATTCGCCAGGCGCCTGGCCGAGCGAGATTGTCGCGTGTTGGTTCCGATGTTGGTCAGCCGCGAAATCAATTCCCGCGGCGGCCGCGCGAAACTGACCAGCCGTGAATACATCTATCGGGCGGCATTCGAATTGGGACGGCATCCGATCGGTTACGAAGTCCAAATGGTGCGTGCGGCGATCGACAGTTTTGATGCGTCGCGTCCGATCGGAGTGATCGGCGCCGGCGAGGGCGGTCGAGTCGCCCTGGCAACCGCGGCGCTCGACCAACGGGTCGACGCACTCTGCGTCGGCGGCAGCTTTGGTGCAAGCGAGAGGGTTTGGACCGAGCCGATTGATCGCAATGTCTTCGGTTGGTTGGCTGAATTCGGAAACGCGGAAACCCTGACCCTGGTGGCGCCTCGCAAGGTCTTGATCAATCACGCACAGACACCCGCACGTTCCTTCGACGGCAGCGGCGGCGGCGCCCCTGGCACGATTCATCCGATCGACGCCACCGAAGGCCGGCAAGAAGTCGAACGGGCGCGGCAGTTGGTCCGCCCCTTGATCGAAAACGAACATTGGCAGATCGACGAGACGGCGTTCCGCGACGCCCCCTGCGACCAAGCCACCACGGACCGCTTCGTCGAAGCATTGATCAATCGTCCGCGTGCGGATCGACAACGACGCGGCGTCGATGCCGTTCGGAAGGTCGATGAGGCGGCAATGCAAACGCGGCTGGTGGAACATCTCGATCGCCACAATCAATTGCTGCTGCGTGAATCCCCGTTCGTCCGCCGTGAGTTCATGAAAGATCTCAACACGAATTCAATCGAGGACTATGTCCAGTCCTCACAGCGTTATCGGCAGATCTTTCGCGACGATGTCATCGGCCACTTCGACGATTCGTTGTTACCGCCAAACGCCCGCGTGCGACAAACGTGGCAGCAACCGGGATGGACGGGCTACGAAGTGGTCCTGGATGTCTTTGAGGATGTGATCGCCTACGGGGTGCTGATTGTGCCCGATGACATGAAGCCGGGTGAAAAACGTCCGGTCGTGGTCTGCCAACATGGCTTGGAAGGACGCCCCACCGATACATTTCTGGGCGATCACCGAGCCTACCATGACTTTGCCGCCCAACTGGCGCGGCGCGGGTTCATCACCTTCGCGCCGCAAAACCCGTACCTGTTCAAAGATCGCTTTCGAACGCTGCAACGCAAGGCGAATCCGCTGGGCAAGACGCTGTTCTCGGTGATCGTTCCCCAGCAACAACAGATCGTCAATTGGCTCAAGTCGCTGCCCCAGGTCGACCCGCAGCGGATCGCGTTCTATGGTCTCAGCTACGGCGGAAAATCGGCGATGCGAATCCCCGCCCTCGTGACCGATTACTGTCTCTCGATCTGCTCGGCCGACTTCAATGAATGGGTGCTCAAGAACGCATCGACGCGGCACCCGTTCAGCTACGTCGGAACCGGCGAGTACGAGATCTTTGAATGGAACCTCGGTGAAACCTTCAACTACTCAGAAATGGCGGCCCTGATTTGCCCGCGTCCATTCATGGTCGAACGCGGACACTTTGACGGCGTCGCCACCGACCAGTGGGTGGCGCATGAATACGCCAAGGTGCGCAATCTCTACGCCGCCCGCCTCAAGATCGGTGAGCGAACCGAAATCGAATGGTTCGACGGCCCCCACACCATCAACGGCCAAGGCACGTTCGAATTTTTGCACAAGCATCTGAACTGGCCCAAGCCACCATCCGAGTAGGGCATGCTGTGCATGCCATCTCGCTAGGATCAACGCGGGCTAGAAGCTTCAAGACTTGTTCCCAGGCTCCGCCTGGGAACACACTGTCTTGGAGGCTCTGCCTCCACCGGACCGCCGGCGGAGCCGGCGTTGAATTGCGTTCCCAGGCGGAGCCTGGGAACGAGTCGCGACATGACATTTAGCGTTAGACGGACCACTACTCCACCGAGCATGCTCCGCCTGCCATCCGTCACGCACAGCGCGAACTACTTCGCTGCCATCGCTTCGCGCAACGCGTCGGCCAACTCGCGCAGCTCCGTCTCGGTAAACGCTTTCTTGCCAGCCAGTCGTGCCGCCCGCTTGGTCCAAACGACGTCGATGCCCGGCGGCAAATCTTCCAGCGCGAACGCCAATGCTCCCGGCACCCCTAAAAAGTTAAATTCGTCGGCGTCGACATGGATCTGACGCGTTTCGTGTGTGTTCCAATTCGTCACGCGCATCGGCTGATTGATGATCGCCATCGGATGCTCTTCGTCGCTCGGCGGAACGAGCAACCAGGTCACCAAGGCGCCTTCGCCGGTGGCTGGATCCAGGTACACCAAATGGCGTGTCAGGTACTTGCGGTGTTGTCCATTGCGCAGCATCACCGATGGCGCATCGAACATCGCCAGCGCCGGGCTCTGGGCGATCAACGACACGTCGGCGAGTTGTCGCTCGTTGGTCTTCAGCACTTGTCGAGCGATAAAACCGAGCGGCACGTCCAAGTCCGACGCGGTGTCCGAGGAGATGATGATTCGGCCGGCGGGACCTTCGACACTGTAGCCCACACCGATTTGCTTCAGTTCGTACGGACCTTGTGGCGTCGATTTCTCGACCCGCGCCATGATCGTCAGCGCGCACTTGGTTGCCGCGTCACGGATCGATCCGCTCAGTGAAGCGATGTCGCCGCTGTTGATCTTCGGAGATGCGACCAAAATCTGCCGATTCCATAACACCTGCTCGGATTCATCCGTCACCCGCGTGCCGGGATCGATCACCGCGATCGGGGTCGGCTGAAACAGCGCGTCGTTCGCCGCCGCGGGACGATGAACCGAAATCAGATGCGATGCGAACCACACCCCGATCAAGGTCCATGCCAAACGCTGCGCCGGAGACACGGGGCGCGGGGGCATTCGCCGCCGCGGCGCTGGGCCGTACTGCATCGATTCAACATCCGTTAGAGTGTGAGTTTGTTTCATGACCACGTCGATCACTTCCAGATGTCCCAGCACCGTTCCGAATCTCCATCCGCCCGCGCGGATGAAATTCCCTCTCCACAGTCGGATCCATCGGCTCACCGATCAAGCGTTCCCGCTCCCGTCCTGGTCGAGGGGCGGCAGGTTTGTCGCCATTATGACGAAGGAAAAGTCGATGCGCTCGCCGATGCGTCTTTTTCCATCGGCAGGGGACACTATGTCGCCATCGTCGGCAAGAGCGGAAGCGGAAAAACGACCTTGCTCAACATGGTCGGTGGCCTCGATCGTCCCACCTCCGGTGAAATCTATTACGACGGACAACGTCTCGACGCCCACAGCGACCTCGATCGCCATCGTTCACGCAACGTCGGTTTTGTGTTCCAAAGCTATTATTTGTTGCCCAATCTGACGGCTGCGGAGAACATTCAAATCCCGATGTTCGAATCCGACAACGATCCAGCCGAACGCGCCGAACGGGCCAAACAATTACTCGATCAAGTCGGCTTATCGGGCCGCGAAAACCATTTGCCCTCCGAACTCTCCGGCGGCGAATCGCAGCGGGTGGCCATTGCCCGGGCGCTCGCCAATGCGCCCCAGTTGATTCTGGCCGACGAACCGACCGGCGCCCTCGATAGCGAAACGGGCGACTCGATTTTACGGCTTCTCGAAGAACTCAATCGCAACGAATCGATCACCTTGATCGTCGTCACGCACGACGAAGCCGTCGCCTCCCGCGCCGATCACCAACTGCGTCTAGCCGACGGACGCATCGTCGCCCCGTAGAGAACCGACGCTGCAAAAGTCTTAGCGTCTTGCCCTACGGGTCCGTCGTGCGATCAATGTCATGTGCCGCTGATCCGTCTGATTGGCTCGCGGACTCAAGCCGGTGGGTTGCGATGCGACGCTGGAAGCGCCAGCCCGAGGACACCCCCCAGTGCCCCTTTTAAATGAACCCACGGATGGCAGAGCGTACCCACGGATGAAAAGCAGCCAGGGATCCGTGGGTACGCTCTGCCATCCGTGGGTGTTCTCCGTTGCGGTGATAGCGGAGATCGTTTGTTTGATCAGATCGATCGAGGGAAGCCGTTTGCAGACGGTGCATGCCCCACGCATGACATCTACCAATAGACGCTGCGCTACGATGAAATCCGTCACTTATACAATTGACGTCTCCCGCAGCGACCTGGGATGCGTCTGAAGGCTGAACACCTACACTCCTCACGCCACCTTCTTCCCACACGGCGCCCGCAAATCGAACAGACCAAAAATCTCTTCCCGACTTAGCCCGACGTTGCGCGCCGGCGCTTCGCTGGACGAGAACAGCGTATCAAACATCTCACGCTTTTGATCCAGCACATCATTGATCCGCTGTTCGATCGTGTTCATCGCCATCATTTTCGTCACCGTGACGGCCCCGGCGGCGCCCAGTCGGTGGGCACGGTTGATCGCCTGATCTTCGATCGCCGGATTCCACCAGCGGTCGAATAGAAACACGTATTCACAGAACTGCAGATTCAAGCCGACGCTGCCGGCTCCGTAGCTCATCAGGATCACGTGGCTGTTGGGGTCCGACTTGAATCGGTCGATCACCGTGTTGCGTTTCTTTTGCGGGATCTTGCCGTGGTATTCCAGCGGGCCGAAGGGCTGTAATGCGTCGCGGATTTTATCGAGACTCTTGACCCACTGGCTGAACACGATCGCCTTCTTTCCGCTCGCGGCCACTTCTTCCACGTCGGCGACCAAGCGTTCCAGCTTGCAGCTGCTTCCGGTGACCGGATCGAAGTTGCAGATTTGCTTCAGCCGCAACACCAACTCAAAGACATGCTGAATCGTCAGCGACTGTTCCAGGTTTTCCAGATACAGCACGCCTTCCTTTTCCGCCGCTTCATAAGTCGACCACTGTTCCGGCGTCAGATCCAACTCCGCGTCGCGATACAGTTTTGGAGGCATATCGTCGAGCACCATGTCTTTGGTGCGTCGCAAAATATAGTCTCCGGCCTGTTTGGCGATCTGATTCATCGGCATGCCGGGTTTCAGGTAGCCCGGTGAAAGGAATTCGAAAATGCCGACCAGGTCGTCGGGGCAGTTTTCCACCGGAGTCCCCGTCAAGGCCCAGGACCGGGTTCGTGGAATGCTGCGGACAACCAGACTGGTTGTGCTGCTGCGATTCTTGATCCGTTGTGCTTCGTCCAGCACGACCAGATCGAAATGCATCGAATCGTCCGTCAGGATCGATTGGTCCCGCATCAACAATTCATAGTTGGCGACTTTGACCGGAACCTGGGGCGAACGCCACTGGAATTCCCGTTTGGCCGAGTTGCCTTCGATCGCCGCGATCGGGATCTCCGGCGCCCACACGCTGAATTCGCGCAACCAGTTCGTCACCAGCGGTTTCGGACAGACCAACAGCACGCTGCGGACTTCGCCGCTGCACAGCAACAATCGGATCGTGCTGATCGCCTGCATCGTTTTCCCCAGCCCCATTTCGTCCGCCAAGATGCCGGCGTAGCGGGGAAACAGAAACGCCATGCCGTCCAACTGGTACGGAAACGGTTCGAAGGGGAAATTCAGTTGCCCGCTGCCGACCAACAGGTCCAACGGGGGTTGCAGCAAGTAGTACAGCCGGTCTTGCAGTTTGACGATGTCCGACGGCGGCTTGATCCGGTTGTGCTTTCGTTGGGGTTTCGACTTTTGTGTCGATTGGCCGGCTGCAGGTGGACGCGACGCGTTGTCCGGGGACGCCGTTTGGGGTGGAATCCAACGCGCGGCATCGGGGAATTGAAAACCCCGTGCCTGGGTCACCAATTTGGGCAGCCGGATCGGGATCGACACCGGTTCAATCGTCGGCAGGTCCAGGCCACAGACTTCGGTTGGGAACATCGAATCGGCGACCCAGGAATGAACCGGATCGATCGCTGCAACGAGTTCCGAAGCGTCGGTGGCGGTGTCCCGTCGTCGGGGAGAAAAGAAACTCATCAGGCCGCTTCCGAGCCTTGGCGGGACAATTGCGAGTGGGCCTCTTTGACCGCTTCGCGAATCCGTTCGAAGGGTTCGACCGCGTCGGGCAGGTCGTTGTAGAAACCCGCGATGGCATCCAGTTCGGCGTGGCGTTCCATCGGAACCAGAAACGTCGATCCGGCCAACCGGACCGCTTCGGAGCCTACGAAATCGGTTGCCGCGACCGGCTCACCGTCCACCGCCGTGGCTTCCAGAACGAGGGCGACCGGTGATTTTGTGAACGATTCCAGCTTCAACCCTTCCGGCAGATCGCAACAGATCAACGACAGCGGCGTTCGGCACTTGGAAATCAACAGCTTTCCGATCACCTGGGCGACCAGATGGGAACGCAAGGTGGGGCCGAACAAGATTTCGTGGGCGCGTGTGGGGCGGACCGGCAGGGTGCATTGGAACTCCAGCGGTCGGCCGGCGCGGTCCAAGACCAGCAGTCCGCCGGTCCAGCCGGTCCGCGGGTCATCCACGACGGTAAAATAACCGATCGTCGCGTCATTCTTCTTAGGCAAGTTGTCAGGCATTCGATCCGAAACCGCGAACAGAAACTGGGAGGTCGGCGGTGTTTCGATCGCGAGAAGGCTCGCGGCCGAATCAGTGGTCACCGCACCGGTAGACTTCGGCTTTCTGCTTGCGTTGACTTTAACGGTCACGACGCCGCGGCAGCGACTTGTTGGAAATGAAGAAAACCCGCTTCTGACGATTTTTCCTGGCGTGCGGGGGGAATTTTTCCGGGCGGTTTCCGATTAATCGACAAGCCCATTTTTGTCGGGTTATACTCGGGGCTTCATCGAGACACGCCGGCGGAAAGATTTTTTGGCTCCGCTAGCAAAAGCAATGTCGCAGCTCCCCAGGATTTATTTCACATGTCGTCATACGAGCACGAACCGCTTTCGCCCGTTTTCCGCATCGACGTCACCGCCGAGTCAGATAGCGAGCCTCGAAAATCCAAGGATCAGGTCGTGGTCGACTTATTGCGTCATTTGGTTGCCGGTCAGCAGCAACAGAACCAATTGCTGGAGCGATTGATTCAGCAGAACAACGCGATGAACGAGCAGCGTGCCAGTGAGCTGCAGCAGTGGAAGGAAGCCAACCCGCGGCTGGCACGATCGTGTCGAGCGGCGGCGGAGACGCTCAGCCGGGTGCAGACGCAATTTTTGGACAATTTGACCGAAGAGATTTGCGACAGCGAAGAGGGATTGGAAGAGAGCGAATTCATTCTCAACGAGTTTGTGGACCGCTTCGGCCCCCGCTTGGCCCATCTCAACGGCGTCCTGCAAGTCCTCGCGCAACTGGGCAACGGCGAACCCGCCCAAGTCAGCTAAGCGGAGTAGGCACCTCGCTTTCCGCTGCGAAGTGGGGCAAGCATCCTGCCTGCCAGCTCACAAAGTCGGGCAAGCATCCTGCTTGCCTGTCAAAAAGTGGGGTAAGCATCTTGCTTGCCTCTCAAAAAGTGGGGTAAGCATCTTGCTTGCCTCTCCTGTTCGCAAGCGAACACCTTACCCCAACCCCACCCCTCGTCCCCCACCTCCCGCCCTCGAACCAACAATTCGGGCCTGAAACACGCCCACTGCGGGTGTCAGGCCGAGGCGCGACGAACGTCCCATCGGCGGAGAAAGTCGATGGAAAGGAGTCTGGTGAAAAAAAGCGTCCCGAGTGAACCTTTCGCCGGAGCGAGAACTCCGTTATCTTGCCGCCACAATCGCCGATCGGGGCGTAGCTCAGCCTGGTAGAGCGTCTGGTTTGGGACCAGAAGGTCGCACGTTCGAATCGTGTCGCCCCGACTGTTGTGATGTCTCATGTTTTCTTCTGGCCGCGGCTGCTCTTTTAGCCAGGTCATGGGTGTCAATCTTGCGGCGTTTCCGCCGTGTTCCAGAGCCGTGCAGATGGTTTTGGCTTTCACTGGAGACCAAACGCACACCCAACTGGCGAAATCTCTGCCAAAGTAGTGCCGGCACCATGCGAGCTGGCGACACGCGGAGGGGGATAATGTCGTGAGCGGCAAGTGGCCTACGCCTTCAAGTCAGTGCTGCGACCGGTTCGGCGTCTCGATGGCCGGCATCCCGTCGCCCGATTCGGACCGCTCGCTCTCCAAATGATTCGTGACGAGTGGAACCGCGCAGGAGACTTGCTGACTGGGAGGAACTGCTTAAGAACAGCGGGCCACCAGCTGAGACGCAGGTAAAATCGGCGCTGACCACCCTCTCTCCGATCCTGAACCGGTTAAGTTGATGCCGGAGGCGTGTGAGCGGATCAAGAACACTTCAATACAACGCTTGGGATGATGGAACCACACATGAAGCATCAGGCCACCGTGCGAAAGCCCGGCGAAGGTCGACGGATCGGGATTGTCGGTGATGTGTACCGCTTCCTCGCGACCGGGAAAGAGACCGATGGGAAGTACACGACGTTCGAAGCCATCGTCCCTCCGGGCAGCGGTCCTCCACCGCATCTTCACAGTCGCGAAGAGGAGTCGTTCCTTGTCCTGGAAGGCGAGATGACCTTCCAACTCGGCGACGAGCGATTCGTTGCCGGTGAAGGCACGTTTTTGAACATGCCCGTCGGCAGCCTGCATTGCTTTAAGAACGAAAGCGACAAGACGGCTCGCCTGTTGATCTCACTCGCTCCGGCCGGGCTGGAGGAGATGTTCTTCGAGGTTGGGCAGCCACTTTCTGACGAAGCGCAGTCAGCCCCGCCGCCAAACGAAATCGAAATCAAGAAGCTGCTTGAAGTGGCCCCACGCTACGGCGTCGAGATCAAAGTTCCACACGAGTGATCCCCATGGTGCACGAGCAGCCCAACCTGTCCGATAAAACCTGCATCGTCGGTGAACGTCCCTTCAAGTGGCGAATGACGTGATGTCTTGGTTCAACGGAAAATAGTCATTTGACTCAATCGCACGAATCACGGGTTCAGAATCAATCGTTGTCCCCAAGAGGAATTCAAACGATGTCTCGGATTTTTTTGGTAGCTGGAATCTGCTTTCTACTCGCGACGCCATGCTCCGCCAACAACAGTTTTTTTATCCCCGGTGACGCCTTCTTCTACTTCGAGATCGACCAATCCGAATGGAAGGCCCTCAAGAGTGGAGAACTCACGATTGTCGACTACGATCGACCCGAGGAGATGTCATTGACATTCTGTGGATATGCAGGATACGAGAAACTCGATTTGTCCAACCTTTCCGATCCGTTTCGCGGTCAGCTGATCAAGTCAATCGCGTCAATGAAGGAGAAGTATCCGACCAAAATGGTCGAGATCGATCACGGGGAGTCCACCTTGTTCGGTGCGCCATCAGGAATTGAGAAAAAAGAAACGAACAAGCTTCGCGTCTTTGTGTACAACCGTTCGTTCGATTTTTCGCAGTTTCGGATTGGGCTCAAGTACAACGAATCGTGGGCGGACACCGGTGTTCGCCTTGGCTTCAAGAGGGACCATTTTCGCTACGACTTTTTTGTTCCAACGCCTCAGGGGATTGTCGAATCATGGCGTATGGGATCGGCTGTGAGTCCGCTGAAAGTGCAATTCCCAGATTCCGATCGAGGCTATGTCACGACTCCGATGAGAATCGATCCGTCAGCGGTGACTTTCCTGATTTGCCCGCCGGTCTCGTTAACATCGCTTTGTTTTCCGCCTCGCGATTCGAAGTTGGAGTGTATCGCTGTTTCAGAAGATCGGCAAATGACGGTGGTCAATGATACGAGCAAGGCACGGAAGTCCATCTGGTTGGAATCTAAGTGACGCTCCAGCTCCGGGGGCATTGCAATGCACCGGAGCGGGCATTGCTGGAAAGAATCGATGCCAAGGCATTTTCGCGCCGGCCGCTGCACGCTCGAGAGGCAAGACAGTTTTATTTAATTTTGTGGACGGGCGCCCTGGATTTCTTTAATCTTAGACTTTCCAGGAATGGCTCGGTACGCAGAAAGCGTCAAACTTCTCGCTCCGCCTTGTCAAATGATGGTTCTTGTCAACACGTTCGTAGATTCAAGCGAGGGCGGGATTGAATAGTCAACTCGAGACTGCAGATGCAAGTCAGGCGGCGGAATCATTTCTGGAACAAGTCCAAAAGGTTCGACAACAGTTGAAGCAAACGATCGTGGGCCAGGACGCCGTCCTCGATCAGCTGTTGATCTGCGCCTTGACCGGTTCACACGCGCTGTTGGTCGGCGCTCCGGGGCTGGCCAAAACGCTGATGGTCAAGACCTTGGCGACCGCGTTTCATTGGCGATATTCGCGGATTCAATTTACGCCTGACTTAATGCCCAGCGACATCACCGGTTACGAACTGCTCGGACGTGATGCATCGACCGGCGTCACCGACATGCAATTCAGACGGGGACCGGTTTTTGCCAATTTGGTCCTGGCAGACGAGATCAACCGGGCCGCGCCGAAGACTCAGTCGGCACTGCTGGAAGCGATGGCCGAACGCCACGTGACGGTGGGCGGTGAAACACATCCGCTGGAAGAGCCATTCTTGGTGATCGCGACTCAGAACCCGATCGAACAGGAAGGCACGTATCCGTTGCCGGAGGCCCAGTTGGATCGGTTCATGATGGAGATTCATATCGGCTACCCGTCGAAGGCACAGGAGAAAGAGATCGTTTTAAAGACGACGGCGGACCCGGTCGAGATCCCGGAAAGTCGCTTGCCCCGCGATGCCTTTTTGGAGCTCCGCCGAACCATTCGCGCGGTGCCAGTGCCCGACGTCGTCGTTGATCAAGCGGTCGAGATCGCCATTCGTTCGCGTCCCGATTCAGAATCGGCGCCCGAGACGGTGGCAAACTACGTGGCATTCGGTGCCGGTCCGCGGGGCAGTCAAAACCTGGTGCTCGCAGCGAAAGCACGGGCGTTATTGGAAGGACGAACGGCGCCGATTCCCGCGGACATTCATGCCGTTGCACTGCCGATCTTGCGACACCGAATCATCTTGAACCACCGCGCGATCGGCGACAATTTTGGGATCGAATCACTCGTTGATTCCATCTTGACGACCTGACCCCTTTTCCGCGTAGCCCTGGATCATCGCTTGTCCAACTTGTCGTCCTCCCACACACAGCCCTACGTCAGTCGATTCTTTGACGCATCCGCGCTGGCCGGATTCGAACAGATGCGTTTCTCGCCGCGCCGCGCGGTCGATGGTAGTTTTAGCGGGCGTCACATCTCTCGCCGTCGCGGCGGATCGGGCGAGTTCGTCGACTATCGCGAATACTCGCCCGGTGACGACGTCCGCCGCATCGACTGGAAAGCGATGGGGCGAATGGGACGCGCGTACCTGAAGATCTTTCAAGACGACACCGATTTGAATTGCACGCTCGTTCTCGATGGCAGCGGGTCGATGGCTCAAGGCGGCGTCACGCGCGGCAGTCGTCAAGACTTGCGGGGCAGCAAATTCGACTGGATGCAACACTTCGCCACGGCATTGTCGCACCTGATCGTGTTCGGTCGCGACGCGGCTGGCCTGGCAGTCATCGGTCAAGGGCTCGATGACTACCTGGCGCCAAGCTCCTCGCTGCAATCACGTCAGTTGATGCACCACACGATCGAACAGCTCACGCCCACCGGTGCGACCGGACTGGGCCAAGGACTGGAGGAGTTGTTGAATCGAGCGACGCGGCGTGGCGTGCTGGTGGTGCTCAGTGACTTCCTGGTCGATTCGATGGACGAGGTTGTCGCCCGACTGCGGAATTTTCGCGCCCGCGGGTGGGAGGTGATCACGCTGCATCTGATCCACCCCGACGAGCAAAACCTGCCTGACGGCAATGCGTTTCGGTTCGCGGGTCTGGAAGGGGACGGCGTGGTGAACTGTCAATTGAGCGAAGTGCGTCGCGCGTATCAACAACGATTCGAAGCCTTGACGACTTCGACGCGGAAAGTGCTTTCCGGCATCGGGTGCGACTACTATCGCGTCTCGACGAGCGAGAGCTATCTGGAGGTGTTGCGGTCCTTCCTGGTGGTTCGCGGAGCATAGGGGAGGACGTCTCGGCGATGGCATTCTTGAATCCATGGGCGATTGCGATCGGTGTCCTGGTTGTCGCTGCGCCGTTGGCCGTCCACTTCTTGACGCGACCACGGCCGGTCGAGTTTCCGCTCTCGACGATTCAGCTGTTGCAAGAAGTGATTCAGCAACGCCGCGCGCGGAGTCGACTTCGCGATTGGTTGATTCTGCTGCTCCGCATCGCTGCGATCTGTTTGTTGGTGGCGACGTTTTCGCGACCCTATTTCGACGACGGCCCGGCGGTCGCACGCACGGCCGAAGGCGACAGCGCACGCGTGATCGTGTTGGACGTGAGTCAAAGCATGGCGGCCGGCAGCGGCGGCGCCCAACGGATCGCGCAAGGTCGAGCCGCCGCGATCGAATTCCTCGACGGCACACGAGGTGTTCAAGCGGGCGTGATCTTCATGGGAGCGAAGCCACGGACGGTTTTCGATCAGATCTCTCCCAACCTGCCGTCGCTGCGGAGCGCGGTGGAGGAAGTGACGGTGCGTCCGGAACAGGCCAACGTTCACGCGGCGCTCGAGCGGGCCGCGGGCATGTTGTCTGAAGCGAATCGCGAAAAACGCGAGTTGGTGATCATCAGCGATTTTCAACGCGGCTCTTGGGGCACGGCCCGCCTGGACGGTCTACCCGAAGGCACCGACGTGCAATTTCACGCCGTCGCTTCGTCGGTCACCCACAACGTCGCCATCACCCAAGTCCGATTCGCCGAGCAACCGATCATCGGACAACCGGCGCAAATCGAAATCGACGTGGCGAACTTCAGCGACAACGACAACGACGTCTCCTGCCAAGTCGCGATCGATCGCTTGCAGCATCGGTTGGACGCCAAGGTGCCCGCACGCGGTTCGCGCACGCTGACCCATTCATTGACCTTCGACCGAGCGGGCTGGAAACATGGTTTCGTGACGCTGACGGCGAACCTGGACGCTCTCAGCGAAGACGACGCACGTCCGCTAACGGTCGAAGTTCGCGACACACCCAACGTGGTGCTCCTGTCGCGGCAATCGGAGTCGGCGGCACCGTCGAGCAGTTGGTTTTTGGAGCAAGCGTTGAGCATCACGCTCGCTCGATCCGATGGACAATCTCCGCTCCGGCGAATCCATCCGATGCGGATGCGGCCAAGCAAATGGCCTGCGGCCGACCTGTTCGTGATCGATCATCCGGGCGCGCTCGACGACGAAGCGGTTTCGTTTCTCGCGGCAAACATTCGTCGGGGGCGAGGACTGTTGTACGTGACCAGTGAACTCGCCGATGCGATGAATTTGCAACGGTTGAGCGAGGCCTTCGGTTCCGGGTTTCAGCCACCTGTGCAACTGCTGTCCGGCTCGGCGGCGCGATCGCGAAAAGACCTCTTCATCAGTCGCGTCTCCGGACGTCAGGAGCCGTTTCGGGTGTTGGGTAGCACGGTCGAAGCGGCGCTGCGCCCGGTTCGCCTCGGCGGTGGATTGCCGACTCAAGCGATGGATGAAGGGTTGCGTGACCAGGTGCTCGCTGAACTGAGCGATTCCTCTGCGCTGCTCTATGTGACCAGCGCAGACGCGGGCAAGGTCGGCGTTTTGAACGCGGACTTGGGTGAATCGAATTGGCCGGTTCAAGCGACCTTTGTGCCGATCCTTGGTGAGCTGGTCCAAGGGTTGTTGCGAGGTGGCTTGGACACCGGCGCCGTCGCTTGCGGCGATCCGTTGGTGCGACTGCTACCTGCCGAAGTTCAGAGCGTCGAGGCGTCGACGTTCCGCCCGGGAACCGACGCCACACCGGTGCCAGATGAGTACGGACGGTTGCAGACCACCGGATCGGCCGATGGTCAGTCGCCCCAGGGCGGCTTTGTTTGGGCCTGGGAAGACCCGGCCGGACCGGGCGTCTATGAAGTCCGACAGCAAAACCAGACCGTGATGGCAGTCGCGACGGCGGCGCCCGGTTTGGAGTCCGACTTGCAGACACTCGACGAAACGGTGCTCAAAGATCGCGTCGGTGAAGGACGCCGAGTCGGTTACAGCACACCGTCGTCGGAGGACAACGAAGACGATCATTGGTGGACGTGGCTGATCGTGGTCTGTTTGCTGGGTTTGATCAGTGAAATCGCCATGCTTCGAGGGTTTCGAGTTTGATGAATGATCTCATTGAGGAATCTCTTCGTGTGGACGTTTGAACCTCGAATTCCGATGGGACTGTGGTGGGCGCTCGCCGCGTTGTCGGCCGCCGTGATCGTCCTGTACCTGCTGCGACGCGATTGGTCGGTGGGGCGTGTGCGGCGTTGGATCATCACGCTGATGATGCTGTTGGGTTTGGTCGGCCCGCTCGCGGTGACGCTCAATCCGGTTCACATCCAACCCATTCCGCGGCCTTCGGGAAAACCACGTTTGACCGTGCTGCTGGACGGCACAGCCAGCATGACCGTGGAAGACGCCGACGGCGACCGGGGGCAATCTCGCTGGGCCCGCGGCTTGGAACTCGCCCGCCGGGTCGCCCCCCAACGCGACGAGATCGAGGTGATCAAGCAGGTCTTTTACTCCGACGAAGTCCGCACGTTGCCGGCGGCCGGTGACGAGTCGAACGCAGGCGACACGGTTTCACACGGTCATCGCACTGATCTGGCATCCGCATTGGGTTCGGTCGTGCGCAACGGTTCGCCGCTCGGCCACGCGATCGTCTTGCTAAGCGATGGGGCGCACAACGCCGGCACGACCCAAAGTGTGTTGTCGCGCGCCGCGGAAGCCAACTCGCTTGCCACGCCCGTTTATACCGTCACGCTGGGCAGCGAAGTGGGACTGAAGAACCTTTCCGTGGCGTCGCGGTCCCCCCGCATGATTGCGTTTCCCAACCAGGACTTGATCTTGCGGGCTCGGCTGGGACATGCCGGATTGGCGGGACAATCGACGCGCGTTCGGCTGCTCGCCGATTCAGATGTCATCGATCAACAGACGGTCCAACTCGGCGGCGACCCGAATCAATCGATCCGTTTTACGATCCCGGGAGGGCCGCGAGAATCATTGCAGCGATTCCGCATCGTCGCCTCCGGGGTACCGGGCGAGGCGACGACGTCAGACAACGAAACGACGATCTTCGTCCAGCGATTGGATGCTCCGATCAGCGTCTTGTTGCTCGAAGGGAAACCGTATTGGGATAGCAAATTTTTGTCTCGCAATCTGAGCGGCGACCCGATGGTTCGGTTGACTTCGATCGTCCGACTGGGCAACGAACGATTCTTGCAGCGTCGGATCACACCGACGTTCGAGGCCTCCGATTCAAATGCCCGCGACGATGCGCCTGATGGCGAAACGACCACTCCGAATTGGCAGATTCAAACCGAGTTGGCGTCACCGCTGGAGACGATGGAGTTGCTCGACGACTATCGAATTGTTTTGTTGGGCCGCGACGCCGACCGTTTTTTGACGCCGCAAGGCATTGAAAACTTGAGGCAATGGATTGCCAGGTCGGGAGGTTGTTTGGTTTGTGCCCGCGGCGCGCCGAGCAATGAAATCGCCACCCGGCTCGCGGAAATTCTTCCGGTTCGTTGGGAGGGGCAATCCGAAACGCGGTTTCGCACGCGTGTCACGCAGCACGGACTCGATACCGCCCTGTTTGACCCGCTGCTTTCCAAAGGTCGTGACACGTTGGCGAGTCTGCCGTCGTTGTCGTCGTCGGCGATTCCCCGGTCGCGCCGCGGTCTGCCCCAGGTGTTGATTCAAAGCGTCGCCGACGGCAGCGGCAACACGGTTCCCGTGGTTACCTACCAGCACTACGGCAGCGGCCAAACCATCGTGGTGGAAGGTGCGGGCATGTGGCGTTGGGCGTTCTTGCCGCCCGATCACGCCGACAAAGATGACGTTTACTGGTCACTGTGGCAGTCCTTGATCGCCTGGGTGATTTCTTCCCAGGACTTTCTGCCCGGACAACCGGTGGCGATTCGCCCGGACCGCGCAACCTTCCTCGCCGGCAATCGGGTGACCGCCTCGCTGCTGGTTCGCGAACCGAGTCAATTCGCAGCGAGCGAAAATGATTTGGGACTGAGTGTGCTGCTCGAATCGGCCGACAGTGAATTGCCGCGGCGTTTTCATCCGGCGGCATCGGGGCTTCAAGAGGATTTTTTTCGAGTCGATTTTGGGAATCTCTCCGTCGGAATTCACTCGGCGCGCGTGGTCGTCGGCGACAGTGAACGGGTGGTCGCCCAAACGTCGATCGAAGTTCGCGACCCTTGGTTTGAGCGACTGGAGGTCGATGCCCGCCCGGATTTGATGCGTGGAATTGCCCGGCAGAGCGGCGGCGAAGTCATCGATCCTGATAAGATCGAGAGTGTGGTGGAGCGGTACGAGCAACGGCTTCGTTCCAATCAATCCGATCGAGTGCGTCGGACGACGTTGTGGGATCATCCGCTTGCCTTGATCAGCATTCTCGGGGCGTGGGTTGCGACTTGGATCGTTCGCAGACGATCCGGACTGATTTGATGGGGCAGGACTTTTGACCGACAACGGGCTTTTGACTGAAACAGGGACTTCAACCAACAAGCGAACAACATGTCCTCGATAGAAACGCCTAATCCCTCGGCAGGTCGAACGAGTTTCTCGTCGGTACTGCGTCCGTTTCGCCGGCGTTGGCTGCTGCTCGCGTCGACGCGGATGCTGCTGTGGTCGCTGGCGGCGGTTGTTGTGATTTGGTTGACGGCGATGTGGATCGACCTCGTTTGGGCATTACCGGACGAAGTGCGTTGGTGGGTTTCTCGGATCGCACCGCCAGCAGCATTGACGATCGCTGCGGCGCTGGTGATGACTCGTTTAGTCTGTCATAACGACGAAACGATTGCCGAACAAATTGACCAGGCGAAGGGCACCGGCGGGGAGATCCGCGCGGGCTTGCAACTGGAATCGCGGCCACAGCCTCGGCAAAACGCGCTGACGCTGGGACTGGCCTCCATCGCCATCGATCGGTCTCGACAATTGGCGGGCTCGATCTCGGCGGGCGACGTGTTTCGTTCTGAAACGCTCCGGCGTCCTTCGATCGTCTTGTCGTCCATCTTGGGAGCCGTCTTCTTGGTGGCGATGATCGTTCCCGGGATTGCGAAGAACCAAGTGCAACGTCTGCTTTCACCCACGTCCGATGTGCCGCCCTACACCGGAGTGCTGATTGAACTGCAGCTGGAACAAGATTCGGTTCTGTACGGGGATGACGTGTTGATTCGCGTCACCAGTTCGGGCGCCCGAGTGGAACGCATGCAATTGGTCACGCGAACGCGCCCGGGCGACGAAAACGTGTTACCGATGTTGCCGGCCGCCGACGCGAGCGATGACGGTTCCGAGTCGCAATGGCAGGCCATGCTGAGCAATGTGACTGAGCCGCTGACGGTGTACGCGAGAACCGGCCGTTCCCGGTCTCAGTATCACGAACTGTCCGTGACGATGACGCCCCAGTTGCTGCCGCCGACGGTACGGATCACACCGCCCGCCTACACGCGTGATGCGACCTATGAAGGTCCGATTCCCGAACACGGCATCCAGGGCTTGGCCGGAACCGAAGTGGCGTGGCGATTGAGCAGCAACCGTCCCCTGGCAACGGGGACGGTCGCGCTAAAGTATCGCGACGGAACAACCGAATCGCTCCGGTTGCAGCCCGAGTCAGATGTCGCCCGAACGTTTATCAACGGTCAACCCGATGCCGTGTCGTCGACCGTGTACGGTTCCATGCCGTTGGTCCGGCCCGGCCAGTTCACGCTGTCGGTGACGGATGTCGACGGGATCACGTCGCGTGAGACGATCAGCGGCAACATCACGCTGCATCAGGATCAACGCCCGGTCGTTCGTATCACGTCGCCGCGTCCGGTCTCATTGGCGATTCCCGATATCCGCATTCCGGTCACGATTGAAGGCGCCGACGACTACGGAATCTCGCGCATGTCTCTGTATCGTTCGTTGAACGGATCGCCGGCGAGCAAAATGGACTTGGAAATCGACGGAACCCGACAACAACTGGTGCGTTGGAATCTGCCCCTGGGGCGATACGGTTTGACGCCCGGAGACGAAATACAGTTGTTCGCGCGGATCGAGGACAACGACCCCGCAGGCGCCAAGGGTGCCGAATCGCCCGTGACGATCGTGCGAATCATCTCGCGGCAGGAATTTGACCAGTTGAATCTCCGTCGCAAAGGCATCGAAAGTTTGCAGGCCAAGTACGCCGCGTCGCAGCGGCATTTGGAACAGCTTGCCGAAGCGTTGCGGGCGGTCGACGAAGCCGCCAAAGCGGCCGCCGAATCCGGGACACCCGCAGCCCAACAAGCGTTGCACGAAAAACTGGCCGCCGCAGAACAAGCCGCTCAAGCCGCAGCCGAGGCGATGGAAAAATTCAGTCAAGAAGCGATGCCGATCGACGTCGATCGCGAGTTGACCAAGCGACTTGCCGAACAAGCCAAACAGATTCAAAAACTGTCCGAGCAGTTATCGAGTCTCAAGGCGGATGATCCAAATTCGCAACAACCCTTGAGCGCGAAACAACAGGAAAACTTGCGCAAGATGGCCGATCAGGTGGCATCAGAACGCAACGAACTTCAACAAAATGCGTTGCAACCACTGGAGCAACTGCAACAGGTCATGCCGTTGATCGTGGATCAACGACGGTTCGAACAAATTGTCCGTCAACAACGAGACCTGGAACGTCGGTTGAACTCATTGAACACCGCGGAGGAGCCGGACTCGCGTCGGATCGCTGAAATGGAATCTCAACAACAGCAATTGCGGCAAGCGCTCGATCAATTGCTGGACGACATCGAGACGCACGCCCAGACGCTGCCCGATCAGCCGGATCTGGAAAAACTGCGTCAGACCGCGCAGGAATTCGTCGAAGCCGTTCGGGAAAGTGACGCAGAAGCGAAAATGATGTCCGCTCAATCGGGCCTGTTGAACAACGAGTTTGATGCGGCGCACGACGATGCGAATACGGCCGCCGACATTCTGGAAAGCTTTCTAGGGCAATGCCAGGGCATGGGCGACAAGGCCTGCGAGAACTGCAAAATGTCGTTCAACCCCGGTTCGGGCGGCGCGAACCTCGGCAATTCGATCGAGCAGATCCTGGAAATGATGGGCATGAAGCCGGGCGCGAGCGGCATGCGTCCCGGTGGTCAACCCGGAATGGGATTCGGATGGGGAGCCGGCGGAGGTTATTCCCAACGCCATCCCGGTCCCAACAACGTCGGCATGTACGGCGCGATGCCGTCACCGGTTCAAAGCAACAGCCAGGGACGCGGCGACCGGACATCCAACGGAGTCGCTTCGGTTCGCACGGGATCACCGGGCGACGGACAGCCCGATGCGGTCGACGCCGCTCCGACCGACGCCGGTGGTGGTCAAGCCCAACAAGCAGTCCCGGGAAAGTACCGCGACAAAGTTTCCGAATATTTTCGTCAACTCGCCGAGCAATTGGGAGAGTGAACCATGTGCTTTCAACGATCGAAATTCAGCCGGCTGCTTCTCATCGTCTGCGGACTCTCCTTGGCGTGCCTCGTCGCGTCCGTGCGAGCCGAGGAGCCGGAGACTCCGGACGCAGCGAAGGGAGACACCAATGTGGTGGCCGATCCGGAGTCGCAGGGAGGCGAATCGGAAAGCATTGTCCAAGTGGCGAATTTGATCTATGCCGGTACGAAGACGAGCGAATGCTTCGCCGATGACTTTCTACGCAAGGCGGAAGTCGACTCCTCGATCAGCACGACGCGCAGACTGCACTCGGTCAAGTTGGCTTCCGACGAAATCTACAACTTTCCGATGCTGATCATGACCGGAGAAGGCGAATTCGAATTGCTGCCTGAGGAACGCGACCACTTGCGGCGGTTCGTTCAACGCGGCGGTTTCCTCTTGGCGTCGGCCGGCTGCTCGTCGCCCGAATGGAACCGTTCCTTCCGCCGCGAAATGGTCAAAGTCTTTTCGGAACACGCGATGGAACCACTGCCGATGGATCACCTGATTTTTCATACCGCGTACGACATCAGTGAACTCAAAGCCAAACATGGAACGCCTCGACCTATCGAAGGAATCCACTGGGGTTCTCGGCTCGGCGTGCTGTACTCACAGGACGGATTGAACGACACCTCGAATGCTCAAGGCTGTTGTTGCTGTGGCGGAAACGAAATCACGAACGCGGAACAAGTCAACGTCAACATCGTCATTTACAGCTTACTGCAATGAGAACGTCGTCGCGTGCGGGAACCACGCTCCTGCGAAACACGATCGCCAAGCAGATTGGCTGGCTGACGTTGCTGCTGATGGCCACGGGGTGTCGCGAGCAGGCGCCGGCGACGTTCGGCGTGATTTTCAGCGGCGATACTGCCGGGTGGATCACACCCTGCGGCTGCGCCTCGAATCAATCCGGCGGGCTGGCCCGACGGGGAACGCTGATCGACCAGAATCGGAACGAATGCCCGACCCTGTTTGTTGACGTGGGAGGTTCTTCCAGTGGCACGTCGGACTATCACCAAGTCAAACTCGAATCGATTCTTCGTGGCATGGTGCTGATGGATTTGCGCGCCCACAACGTCGGCAAACCCGAAACCGATCTCGGTCCGGCCGTGCTGCGACGACTCGCCGATGCGACCGACACACCATGGCTCTCGACCAATCTTGTTCCCCGGGCCGGTGATTGGATTCCCGAACGACTGATCGTCGAGCAAATCGGCGGGTGCAGCGTGGGAATCGCCGGAGTGATGGACCCCGACATGATCGACAGCGATGCCTGGACCGCCCGGGATCCTGTCTCCGCGGTCATCGACGCGTTCGACCAGTCGGAAACGGACGTTCGAATCGTGCTGGCCTACATGGACCAACAGAAACTACAGTCGCTCGCCGCGGCGCTGCCCGAAGTCCACGGGGTTTTGGGAGGACCGACCGGCCAATCGATGAGCCCGAAGCAGATCGGCGACGTGACGGTGATGTCGGCGACGAACAAGGGAAAGTACGTCGGCAAGTTGGTCTTCAGGGGCTCAGTCGACTCGTCGAACTACCGCGCCACCGATGCCAACGTGATCGAAGTTTCCAGCGACTTGAAGGAAGACGATCGGCAACTCGATAACTTGAAGCTCTACTACGAACGCTTGTCGACGATCGACTTTTCAGCCGATCAAACCGGTTTGGTGTCCGGGCTGGCCAGTGGCCGCGACGGATATGAAATCGCCGGCTCGCAGCGTTGCGCCGCTTGCCATGCCGCGGACGATTCATTGTGGCATCGGTCCCGTCACGCTCATGCCTGGGAAGTCCTGGTCAGTAAGGGCGCGCAGTTCGACCCGTCGTGCCAACAGTGCCATACCACCGGGTATGGGCTCGAAGGCGGGTTCCGAAATGTTGCCGCGTCCGGTCAGCAAGTGCATGTCGGGTGTGAAAACTGTCACGGTCCGTCACGCCGGCACGTCGACAACCCCAAGATCAAGACGCCATGGGTTGCAGCGAGACAGTGTGTGCGCTGCCATGATCGCGAGAACAGCCCGCATTTCCAATACGATGTCTACTGGGCCAAGATTATCCATGGCGTCGATCCGATCCGGTCGGGTGACGACCCCAATTCTTCCGAGGCCGAATTGTGAGCAAGCGAACGTTGCCCTTGTGGGTCGCCGTTGTTGGCTGCCTCGTCAGTTGTTATCCCGCCAATCCCGCGCGATCGGATGATCCGCCCGGAAATTCCTCCGCCAAGACCGATCAAGAATCCGTCGATCTAATCGATGGATTTTTCGGTTCCGGCCAAAGCAAATCAAAAACGCCAGGCGAATCAACAACGCCAGAATCGAAATCGGAGTTGACGTCAGCCGATGAAGGCTCTGAAGGCGTTTCGACTGGATCGAGCGTTGAATCGGGGCCGGCGGAAAACGCGAAGCCGAAATCTAAAAAAAGACGTCGAGTGGGAGACCGCATCGAAGCGGTTCACGGGTTCGAATCGGGCCGGCAGCTGGCACTGCTGGAGCAGCGTCCGCTTCTGGTACTCTTTGGTGCCGAGTGGTGTCAGTGGTGTCGTTTGCTGGAGCAAGAGTTGGCGACCGAGGAAGCCGAGTCCATCCTGAAGGATTGGGTGGTGGCGTTTGTCGATGTCGATTTGAACGAAGCCGTCGCGGAACGCTTCCAAGTCGGCGCGTTGCCCTCGCTTCGTATTCTTGACGGAGCGGGCGCGGTCATCGCATCGCAATCCGGCTACCAACCGTTGAACGAACTGGAAGCTTGGCTGGATGAACACCAGCAACAGGCGGACCCTGTTCTGCAGTCGGTGCTTTTTGCTTCCGACACACCCGACTCCGACGAGATCAAACAACTCGCGGAATTGTTGTCCTGGCGATCGGCTTCTGTGCGGACCGCGGCCGCGAAACGGATGGCCGACCATCGGGGTGTGACCGCGGCGGCTGTGGTCGACAAACTGCGTGTCGGCAACCTTTCCGCTCAGTTAACGGCGCTGGAAATCCTAGCCACGTGGCATGCTCCGACGGCCGGGATCGATCCCTGGGTACCGGATTCGATCAACGCCGAAACCACCACCCCGTTGGTCGAGTGGCTCAGAGCGTTGCCCGCGGCGAATGATCCGGCGGGATCGGATTCGGACACGTCCCAGGCAGACCGGCAACAGGTCGGCGAGCTGCTGCGTGAACTGATCACCGCGCCCAGCTTGCGTCACGGCGAGCTGATCCAGCGTGCGGTCGCAGTCGGGCAGCCGGCGGCCACTGAATCCAAGCGAATCGAGTCGACCGTGGAATCGTTGACCGACCGCCAGCGACAATTGCTGCGGCAAGTGCGTTACAGCGTCTTCGCCGGCCGGACGACGCGACTGGCAAACGCCGGGTTGATCGAATCGCTCGCCAAACTGGACGGCCCCACGCATTATGCAGCGGCGGAAAAACTGCTCGCCGGCGTGAGTTCGCAAGATGAGCCGCTGATCGATGAACTGTCCACCGATCGCGATCCCTTGGTCCGAGAATTGACTGTTGCTGCCCTGCACCGAATCGGGGCACTGACCAGCGGTGAACGGATTCGAAAGTTGTTGTCTGATGAGAGTCCCAGTGTTCGTACCGCCGTGCTGAAACAACTCTCCGAAGATCCTGACGATGAAATCACCAAACGCCTCGTCGAATACCTGCGAACCGAATCGGACGAGGATCTGCTGCTCTATGCGACCAAGATTCTCGGCAAGTTGTCGACCAACGTGGAAGCGAGTGATGCGTTGGCGGATTTGATCGACGACGAACGTTGGCGAGTCCGAGCCGCCGCATTGGATGCGGTCAGCGAGTTCGTCAGCAAAAATCGTTACTCGTTCAGTTTCGAGGGCAGCGGTTCGGTCGTCAGCGAACCGATCGCGGATGCCGTCATGAAGCACACCAGTGATCCCGACCCGTTCGTCGCCAAGAAGGCTCAGTTCTTGGTACCGAAGGTGGTCAGCAAACGCACTGCAGGGGCCGTCGCGCAGTTCCTGCTCTCGGACATGGATCGCAGTCGCCAGATCATTGCGTCGGTGGAAGAACACGAACGCGGGGAATTGATGGTTCCCCTGATTGATTTGAGTAAAAAATGGCTCGACGGCGACGACCCAAAGAATCATGCCAACGCGGCGCTACTGATGGCGGAGATTTCGCCGACCTCGCTCCGCTATCGCTTGGACGATCTCTTGCAATCGGAGAACCGCGATGTCCGGGTGGCGGCGATGCGGGCCTTCATTCCCTGTGTGGAAGAGTTCCGGGAAAAAAGCGTTGCAGACGAGTTGGAGCGGTGGCGGCTCGCGTTCTCGACGACCGAAGGGCGGGCGATCGCAGCGATCCAATTGATGCGACCCATCCCCGAGCGTTTCAGTAAAACGAGCGAGGCAACCACCGCTTTAGACAACGAAACGGTTGCGGAAAAGCTGAAAGCGTCCGGACAAGACACGACGTCGGACCAAGAATCAACGTCGGACCAAGAATCAACTCCGGAAACGGATCAACTCGACCAGATCGGCGGATTCTTTGGAGCAAGCGGATCGAACCAGGATGCAGAGCCGGAATCCGACATGGAAACGTCAGCGGAGGATTCGTCCCCGCTGGATTTGGCGGCGTCGCTGTTTGGCAACGCACCGGCGAATCCTGCCGGGCAATCCGAAGCAAACGACGGCGAAGACTCCGAGGGGCTGTCACACGTGGACCCCAGTCGACTCGGAAGTGCAGCTTACTGGTTGACTCGGTGGCAGCAGCACGACGAGAGTCTTGCGCGGCCTACCTGGATCCGTAACTGCGAACCGATCCTGCGTCAGATTGCCGACGCCGGCGCGACCGAGGAAGGCGGCGGGCAAGGCACGGAGCAAGGCAGCGAAACCGAACGTCGCTGGGCCTACGCGGCGTTGGCGACGTGTGGGGATGTCGGCCGCGCCGACGCGATCCTGCAAGCGGCGCAGCAGGCCTCCGACACCGATCCGGGGATTGATTTGGTCGTCGCCTGGTTGCCGCCGGAAGCTCGCTTGAAATGGCTGCGTGATCATCTGGACGACCTGACGTCGCAAGAGCGGGAATCTTCGTTGGCAGCGAACTGGGACGCCGCCACGTTGATCGAGTCGACAGACATCGCAAACGCGTTGAATGAATTTCTTGGTCGGCCCGAGGACCTGTCGAACGAAGCGTTGACCCGATCGGTCCACTTGCTGCAACGTGCCCTCACCGGCGGGCTAGGCGATCATGATTCGACGTTCGTCGACGAAGACGCCTTGGCGACGGATGATTCCGGCCTGTTAGCCAAACCTATCGTCAGTGGCATTCACCCCCGCCAAGCCGAGGTCACGCAATGGCTGATCGACCGATACACGTCGGCACAATCGCCTCGGCATCGCGCCGTGCTTTTGGCGGTACTCGCCAGAGTCAGTCGCCGTCATGCGACCGCCGAGGCGCTCGCTTTGGTCGAACAGTCTCCCGAAGACGCGGTTCTGCGCCGCACCGCAACCGCGTTGGCGTTGGGTGACCTGTCGTCGCTCTCTGTCGATCGTGCCGTCGTCTTATTGGAACATTCGAACCAAGCGATGGTCGACGCGGCGTTAGAGCGACTGAGTTCCAACAACTCGTTTGAAGGGATATTGGAAGAGCACATCGGCGTTCCCGTGGTCTATCGCAGCGCGGGGTTGTACCCGCTGCAGATGACGAAACAGTCGCTGTCGGAAGACACCTTGAACCGACTGAGCGAGAGTGAGAACAAGACCTCGGCCGCGATCGCCGACACGCTGCTCGTTTCACTGGGAAAAGAAATACCGCTCGATCCGCTACTCGATCGACTCGGCGGAGTCGAACGTCCGCTGACGTTACTGACGATCGCGTTGGCAAAAGCGGAACGGACGGACGATGACGCGATCGAGATCTATCGTCGCTGCGCGGAAGTGGTCGAGTGGCAGGACGAGGAGGCTGTTCGGTCCGCGCTCGAGCCACTCCGCGACGACCGCGTCAAAAAAATCATCAAGACCCATCTTCAAGAATACGATGGCATGTTTTCCTTTTAACCCGTCCTCACACTATCGCACTTTGGGAGTAGATCATGAAATGGGACGCGACGCGAATGGCACCGAACCGGCCTTTACGAACCACACACCTGGCCTGGATTGTCTTGGCAATCGGCTTGCTGACTCCGGCAATGACCGTTGCCCAATCTTCGTCCATGCCCGAAGGCATCGTCGCGCGTGGGACGGCCGTCGTCGCGGTCGAGCCGTCCGCGCTCCGGTTGAGGATGTCGATTCAAGCGCAGGGAAAAGACGCCAAATCGGCCGTGCGTTCGTTGGCGGCGCACAAGGAACGTGTTCGCAAAGAATTGGGCGAGATGAACGCGGATACCGATTCGATTCAATTCACCTCGACGCAACTCTCCTCCGGTGGGAGCGACAACTCCGAGCAACGTCAGTACATGCAGATGATGCAAATGATGCAGCGGCAAATGGGACAAGCCGCTCCCGACATGGATTCTGTTCCGACCGTTTACACCGCAACCACGTCACTGAAAGTCGATTGGCCGCTGCCGACCAAAGATGCCGACGCACTCTCACTGCTGCCGCAAGGGCTGAGAGACCAAATCAGCCAGCGCGATTTCAAAGGAGAGAAGAATAAGCCGGAAATCGATGAGGAGTCGCTTGAAAAGATGAAAGAAATGCAGGCGATGATGGACGAGAACTATGGCTACTCGATCGACGGCAGCAATAGTGGCGAACCCAACATTTTGTTTGTCGGCAAAATCAGTGACGAGCAACGGCGCGAGGCGATGAAGTCGGCGATCGAGAAGGCAAAGAAGTCGGCCGCCCTGTCCGCCGAAGCACTCGACGTCAAATTGGGAAAATTAAAAACGCTGTGGCCCACGGAAAATGGGAGCTCGTCCGGTGCCTCCTCGTATTCGGCGTACATGGCGTCCGAAATGTACTGGTCGGACGATGGAGAAGACGATGGGGAGGCAGGAGAGGATGTCACCGCAAACGCGATCGACGGCCTCCGATTCCAAGTCAGCGTCTTCGCGGTCTACGACTTCGAATGAACGCTCAAGCGTGTGAGGGTAATTCGCGGGTGAATGATCGACCGGTCGAGTCACCCGGTGCGCCCTTGGTTTTTAGCCTGATCCGCAGAATCTGTGGGTGCACGGCAGTTTTTAACTAGCTGAGAACCAGCGTTTCACGATGTTTTTGGCGACAACACCAATGTTGAAAGTGGCGATCACTACGTTCCAGCGCAACCAGGACCATCGGCTGCCTATGATCCCGAAGCGCCGATTCCGACTCAGGTCGAGCAGTCACTGGCCAGTTCGCTCAGACATCTCGGCACGGACCGCCGCAATCGTCTTGAAGACGTCCCGAACCGCCCATGCAATTTCCGCCGGATCGAGTTTACCCCGCCCCCGACACCCGGGGGCGATGCTTCGATGTAGATGACCGACGCGCCGCAGGGGACTTCATTCGGCGCCGCGGTCGATGCAACCGACGTGCGCTAGCGGCTGAATGGTCAATTCCACTAGGGGCAAGTTCCTCGCCCTTCGTGTCTGGCTTGATCTCGGCGATGCGAGTCCCTCTGTCGAGCTTTGGCGACGGCAGTGGGCAGGTTGAACGCAATTATAACGAAGCCGTTTGCCTGACTACGGGCGGCTTCAAGAGGCGTTCGGCTAGTGATACTCTTCGAAGTCGACCAGGCTGATGTTGTCGGAAAGGAAATGACTATCGCCAAAAACTTTGTCGACGCCCTTTTCACCAAAAACATTCAGTTCTTCCACTTCCAATGAATTGCCTGGGTCACCGATCAACTGGTCATCGCCACTGCCTAGCCAAACCGCAAAAGACTTATCATTGGTCACCGCGAGTGAACCTTGGAATCGGACGGTATCGTTTCCGCGTCCTGTATCTATGCGAATGTGGCGAAGTGCGATCAACGATGACCCTGCCGCATCAGCCTGAAAGAGCACCTCGTCATCACCGTTGCCAGTATCAATATCCAGAGCTTGGAGCAATGCGGAATCAGCAAGCTCAAAGACAACACGGTCATCGCCGACTCCGGTCTCGATTCTCAAGGTGCCCAACGCACCTGCAGCACCAATCGTTACCTCATCGTCGCCGTTGCCCGTGTGGATTTCTGTCCCGTGACTTGCGGATTGATTATTCGACAGCTCGTAAATCAACACGTCGTCACCATTGCCCAGCTCCACCAGCGAATGAACGATGTAGCCGGATTCTGACTGAATAGTGACGACGGGCAGACCGTTGACTGTAGTGCCATTTAGACCTTCGATCGTTGCGCCGCCGGTGCCGTCTTCGACCACCCGAATCTCGTTTGCTTGCTGATCTCCTTCGACCACCAGGTTGTCCAAGAACGGAAACCGGCCAGCTGCGAAAAATGCGGACACATCTCCGGCCATCAGTCGGCGTGGTTCGAGTCGTTGTACCGACAGCTTGGTGCGTGTTGAAATGTTGTACGACATGGTAAAACTCCTAAGAAGTGAAAGGGCAAATACAGTGATTGTGGGTTCTTTGAAACGATGCCGCGGTGGCACTCAAGGCGGGGAACGCGATCGACTGAGTAACACAGATGCACACTCCACCAATCGGATTTTCTGATTTTCAGTTGGGAATCATGATGAAGCCTCGATTGGCGACGTCGTGTTGTCCTTGTCCTCCGATCACTCCGGAGTTGTTGATCGTGTCGGCCCTTTCAAGACGACTCCATCCGCTGTCGGAAGCGATCTGGTTTGTCAGATCAACGCGCTCGCCGCCTATCCATAGATAGGCGTACCATCGAGGTGCCTGTCGGCTCTTGCGTACATCGAGATCCCCAACGACTTGGCCGACGTCATTGACATCGAGTGCGTAACCGTCCTGGGTGTTCCTGGGTGTGGAGAGCGTTTGCAGAGGTTGTCCTGAAACGGCCAAAAAGGGACGCTCGTTCCGCCTGCCGCACACATCGCCTAGTGAATTGATCCCAGTCCCCTCCGACGTCGGGGAAGCGAGACTCAACGGAGCGCCAATGGTCAATTCGTCGAACTGGTTGACGCTAATGGTCCAAGTGACAGCCTCACGTTGGCCCCAGGATTTGCCAGTGACCAGTGCAACTCCTGAGATCGACTCCGAAAGGCAGCCTGATCCAGCGAATGAGTTCGCGTGGCCGGGAAGTGGCGGCAGCGCCACCGGCCCCTGAACCGAAGTCACTCCATCGCCGTCAATGGTCACTCGCCACACCGCTGCCGTCGTGATCGTGCCCAGGACCTGTCCGTTGGAATCGCGAAACACTTCTTCCGATGCACCAATGACCAATCCGTCGTTGTTGAGGTCAAGTGCCCATGCACGCACGTCGGACAATGAATCTGTGGGCGGGAGCGGGAGAAGCAGATCCGGAATTGCCTGAGCGTTCTGCCAGAACGACCCCATGGTTCCGACGGATCCAGCGATCTGATTGAAGTCGTTAATGCTCTCAGCGCTGCCCGCGAGCGTCGTATAGACACCGGTTGTGTAATCGAAATGAATTCCTTGAACGATGCCGCTGGAATCCTCGGCCCAGCCAACGGCTTGCGTCATCTCGTTCAGGTCCGCAACTCCGCTGGCGACCGAGTTCATTGCTGGGGGCGTAAATGGAATGATGGAATACGACGCTGTGTCGCCGCCTCCATTTCCGCCTCCAGGCTTATCGGGTTTCTTCGCTGAGACGACTGAAGAACAGAGAAGGCATGCTGTGACGAATGTCGTTGCGATCGTTGTGTGTGCTGAGATTCTCATGAGAACTTCTCCTGTCTCGTTTGCGTGTTAAGCCAGGACTTGTCCTGGCGGGAGTCATACAATTGCCAGGACGAGTCCTGGCCTACCTTGTCGTCTCTCTCGGCACAGAGCGGATTACCGCTGTGAATTCCCAGATGTGATGGGAATCGGCGATTTCTCGCATTCACTCCCGTAGCCGGACTCGCCAGAGTTCGGTCGTCCCGGAAAGACAACACCGCCGCTTCTCGGCATCGCCCCCTCGATCCGGTTGCGGGTCACTTGAACCGCCTGCTCCTACCAATCAATGCGCCGTGACGCAGCGGAGCTGTCGAAGATTGTCGAAAAGATTCTGAAAAGTCGCGGGGGCACCAGACGTCAGGCAAGTGCCATCAAACCCGAAGTCTGGCGACTCCAGCTACGAAGTACCAGACTCGCCGGACATTGCGGCTTGGTGACGGTGGATCCAGTTCCTGGGAATCACACTGGCTTTGGGTCCGATACCGCTCCATCGATGCGCTGTTCCGCCTCACGCAACAGCAATTGAAAGGTCATGCGAGCAATCGGTTGCAACTCGGATCGCATGTCCAGCGGGTCCTCCTTCGACCACTGCTGAGATTTTTGCAACCATTCTTTCGCTTGATCGGGCTGGCCGGCGGCGGAGTGCGCGATCGCCAGGGCAGGTAGGTTGCAGGGGGCTCCGTCCCACGTTGACTTCAGCGAGCTACTAAAACACTCGATCGCTTCACCCGATTGACCGTCTCGTAGGAGACAGAGGCCCAAAAAATGTTGCGCCCATGAAGTCAACTTTGCGTCAGGATCGGGGCGGGCCATCGCCACGATCTGCTTCGTGTCGAGTACAGGATCGCGTGACAAGGCGGCAGCACGAGCCACTTTCAGCAATTCGCGCGGGTCCGTCGAATCGGCAAACTTCGCTGCTGCCTCGTGGCAAATCCGTTCGTATTCGACGCGGCGGTCGTGCAACAGATACCAAGCGGCTTGGTAGAGGTAGCCCAAACCGCCCACACCCGCTTCCACTTCCGCGACGAGCGCCATGATCGTCTCTTCAGAGGCATTTCGTGAATGTTCGAGATCGAGGAGTCTCAACCATACCGCTCTGTCCGTCGGTCTGATTTCGACGACGCGTCGATAGTCTTCGATCGCCTGGTCGTAGTTCTTCAGTTGTAGATGAGCCTCCGCACGAAAGTAGTTTGCCCAATGATCAGGTGCGCCGAGTCGTATGGCTTCGTCCAGGCCGACAATTGCTTTTTCGTAGTCGCCCAAGAAAAAGTACGCCTTGGCGCGATTTTGGTGAACCCACGCGACTGTCGGGGCCAACCGAATTGCTTCGTTGTAGTCAGCAATCGCTCGGTCGTACTGCTTTAGACGTAGATGAGTGTTCGCGCGAGCGTTCAACAAATGATGGATGTTGGGTGCGAGCCGAATTGCTACTTCAAAATCGGCCATGGCGGTTTCGTGTTTCCCCAAGGCTCTATAGGCCTCTCCTCGCCGTTTGAAGAGCATGGAGTCTTGCGGATTGAGCCGGATCGCCACGTCATAGTCGCTGATCGCCTTTTCGAACTGCCCCATCTCGAAATGGGCTTCCCCTCTTCTTCGCAAAAACTCGGCCAATTCCGGGAGGCGAATTGTGCTGCGGATTCCACGCCGGACCGCTTCCAGAAGATCGCGTTCGGCTTCACGATCACGACCTGCAGTGAGATGCCGTCGTGCCCGTACAAGCAAAGGCGTTCCGTCATTCTCGGAAAATTCGACGGCTCGATTGATGGCTTGCTCCGCGGCATTGGCGTCTCCCCGGTGTTCCAACACAGCCGCGCGGCCTAGCCAGGCATGCGGATCCGCATCATTCCAGGCAACTTCATCGCGGAACAGCGTCGATGCCTCCGCATCCAGCAATTCAAGTGTTCGTTGACGATTCCATACGACCGCAGGCTTGTCTTGTTGATCCACGAACCATTCACGGGCCTTCTGATACCAAGACTGTGCCTCTTCCTCGAAGCCCGTACGTTTGCATGTGATGGCCAGCAAGTACCAGGTGTAGGCGGGGGAAGAAAGCATTGCGTTGGACGGATCATTGAGCAGCCGATCAGCCTCGATCAGTTCTCGATAGGCCTCGCCCAAGTGACCAGCTCGCAGATACGCCGCACCGAGGGCCTTGCGATATTGCATTGCCGCTGGCGCTGCGTCCGCGGCAAACTTGGCACGCGCGACGATCGATCCCCAGTCTGCCATGTCCGCTCCACCCAGCGAACAGGTCCAACTCACAAACTCCTCAATAACCAGCGACGAGGAGGGCGGGACCGTCTGGACCATGTCACGACAGATTTGATCGTACTCATCGCGGTCTCCCTGACTCAGTTTCAACAGGGCCAGCTCGTACCAATGCCGATAGTTGCCCGCTTGTAGCTCAATGGCTTTCTCCAGGTCTGAGACTGCGCCGTCGATTTTTCTGCTGCGACGCCGAACGAGGGCACGGTATCGCCGCGTTTGAGCATTATCGGGCGACATGGCGACCGCGCGGTCAGCCAAGCCAAGTGCATAATCATTCAGCGCGCTCGCATCAGCGGACTCGACCGCGACGCTCCATGCCAGCGTTGCCAGGCTTGTGGTGTCATGGGGCATGATGCGTTGCAATGTTTCCGCATCCTGCGGGATCGATTCGTATCGCTCAAGTCTCTTCTTGAGTGCGATTCGTCGCCTGTAGAGTTCTGGGTCTTGCGCGTCGATTTCAAGCAGCCGATTGAGTACTTCAAGAGCGGCTGCGAGGTTTCCGCTGTTGAATTCGACCTCGAATCGATGTCGGAACCACGCGTTGCGTTCCTCAGCTGAAACGCGAAACTGACCAGGATACTTAGCGGACAATTCCTTCCATGATTCTTCAATTATTGCCGCATCGACGACCACTTCGTTGTCCCGCCCATCGAGTGTTATGCCAGCACAGATGCCCGACAATCGACGAAGTTCTTCCACCGATCGGGACTCGCGCGGCACGTCGAAAACACGCACATGCCCGTCGCGACTGGCCGTTGCAATTTGCATCGCGTCGTCCGAAACCGCGATTCTAAAGATGCCATCGGCATGCGGATACGGCGGGCTAATGGGCTCTCCGGTTTGAATGTCCCAGAGCCGCAGGTACTGTTCGGCTTGTCCGTTGGCATTGTTTGTCGCAGTACCAGTGGCCAGCCACCGCTGGTGCGGGTCCACCGCCAATGCTCTCACCGGGCGTCCGAGACGGATTTCGGGCGCTACTTGCCTCCCGTTTCGAACGTCCCAGAATCGCAGTGTGCCGTCACGGCTAGTGGAGAGGACGTGACTTTCGCCAGCCAATAGACGCGTATCCTCGACGTAGCCTGGGTGCGCCACCCGGGGCGTTAGCGCCTTGCCTGTTTCGAAATCGAAAACCTGAGCGAATCCCGGTCTGTCGGCACGCCCGCCGCCAACAACAATTCGTTTGTTGTCGGCACTGACACAAACCGCCCGTATGGTTTCCTCGAAGGGGATCGTGCGAACGAGGTTCATCTCGGGCAGGGATCGGATTTCGACGCGGCAGCCTCGGTAATCCCAGTAGACGCGACCAAAACCACCCACCCAGAACTTGCCGTCGGTCGTGACAACTGCCTGATTCATCGGTGCGTCAAAGGACAACATCTCAGAAAGCGACTCTCCCGTGGTCGCATCGATGGCCAGCAACTTGGAATGCTTTACGTTCGGTCCGGGGTAGTTGGCGTGTGCGACGAACCATTTGCCCGCGGGATCCATGACTGCCCCCGTCCGAGTTTCATGATACGGCCGGCCAGCTTCATCGATTGAGCGGTACGGTTCGTTTTCCAGGCTTCCGGGTGAAATGTGGAAATCATCTCGCTGAAAAACGACGCCCCCGTCGGACATTCTTAAACGCGCCAAGCGACCGTTGTAGCTGGCAGTCACTATGGACTTAGAATCTTGATGGAGCATTGCGAATACTGTATTCGAAGGCCGCGTGATTGGCTGGCCGACAATTGACTTGCTTTTCAAATCGTACGTCAGCAGGCGACGCCCCGGCTGCGCAACGAACAGCGAGTCCTGCGAATTCACGCCCTTTACAAAATCGCATTCGGTGGCGAACCAGTTGCCTACCTTCCTGACCAGCGAGGGTGCTGGTCTTGCCGCAGCCAGGTCCCAAACTCTCCTAACTCCATCTGCACTGGACGTTAGCAATCGCTGTCCATCGGGAGTAAAGCGTGCGGCATGCACAGAATCGGGATGCCGAATTCTTGGCAGAGTGCGCTGGCCTGTCTCCACACTCCAGACAGAGATCTCGCCATCCTGCGAGGCGGTCACCACTCGGCTGTCGTCGCTCGAAAATTCCGCTACCCGAATCGGCGCGTCGTGTCGGAGCCAATCAGTCACGGGTTCTCCAGACGCTATATCCCAGATTCTTGCTGCGTGATCACGGCCGCAGCTCAGCAGCAGCTTCCCATTCGTGCTTAACCGTACTGTTTGAACTGCATCCGCATGCGCAAGACGGGGATAGAGTTGTTTGCCGGTCTCTAGACTGACCACGGCAACGAAGACATCATTGGGAACTGCAATCATGTTGGCACCTGCAGCCAATGAATAGCCCTGATCCCCTGTGAGACTCGAGATTGGGATGTGCATTGCTTTGCCAGGGCTGTTCAGGTCCCAAACCGTCAATGAATCGGGAACGCTCGGCTGGTCCTCGGCGGCGATCAAGTACCGTCCGCTCGTATTGAACGTTGCCTCAACAATCTCCCCCGTGCAATCATTCAGGACGGGCGTGACGGCCTCTCCACTGTCCGTATTCCAGACTCGAACGCGCCGGTTGCCGTATACCACAAACACTCGGTCTCCCTGCGGGCCGAATCCGGCGAAGACTGGGCGACCCAAATCTTCCTCCAACTTGACCTTGACGGCGCCCGAGTCGGTGTCGGCAACAACGACCGCACCTGCCTTCGTGCAGATCACGATCTGCGTTCCATCCGAATTCAGCGTCGCAAAACGTCCGACGTCAAGTGAGAAATCCGACTTACTTCCATCGAGTGACCAAATACTCGGGGGGCCGCGTTTACCGCGAAGCAAGACCCGGTTTCCATCGGCAAAGAATTCAATGCGCTCGACGACTCGATCCGATTTCCAGTTGCTTGCCAGTTTCGGACAACGCTCGATGGTCGCAGCGATCCGCATGCGATGAATGAACTCGCGATTTGGGTCATCACGATCGATCTCAAGTGCTTTCAGGAACCAAGGCAAGGCCGTGGTGTGATCTCCTTTGCCGACGTATTCCGTTCCCTGTCGAACGTATTGCCTGACGAGAGCCTGGCGGTGCTGGTTCGCAGCGGATTCCGCATCTGTTCGGGCGTCGATCGCTGCGCCCCGAGCCGTTTCGGCATCGGATCTCGCGGCTTGTTCAGCGATCAGCCGGCGGCCAGCAATCGCTTCCGCATGCACGGCCCGATCGCGCTGACGACTCGCCCGCAGCGCCTGCCAACCGGACGTCAATAATCCGATCAATAACGTCCCGACTAACAAACCCGCGGTCAGTGCGACCCGGCGATGTCGCCTCGTGAACTTGCGAAACCGATAGGCTGCGGACGGCGGACAAGCAAGCACCGGCTCGTCATTCAAGTAACGCTGAACATCATTTGCCAATCCGTTGGCTGTGTCGTAGCGCCGCGATCGATCCTTCTCCAGCGTCTTCATCACGATCCAGTCCAGTTCACCGCTGAGCTGCCGTGTCAATTCGGCAGGCGTGATGTGGCGGTTGGCGGCAATAGAGGGCAGAGTATCCACAGTGCTCAACCGTTGACTCGGCTTGGGCGGCTCTTCCTCGCGGATGATTCGCAGCAATTCATCGAAAGCCGCGCTGCGCATTCGCTGACGGTCGAATGGCGTGTTGCCCGAGAGTAGCTCGTACAGCAAGACGCCCAGCGAGTAGATATCGCTGCGGGTGTCGATGTCCATCTGGTTCAGCTTCGCCTGCTCGGGGCTCATGTAGTCCGGCGTGCCCACCACCTGACCGAACTCGGTGAACATCGTTTTGGTCGTTAGCCGCTTCTCCATCGCCTTCGCTAGACCAAAGTCAATGATCTTGGGTACGGGTTTGTCGTCATACTCAGCGACCAACACGTTGGATGGTTTGATGTCGCGATGAATGATTCCCTTTTGATGCGCGTGCTGAACGGCGTGACAAACCGGAAGGAATAGCTCCAGTCGCTGGCGTGGTGTCAGGTGATGCTCGTCGCAATACTGCGTGATCGGGACTCCGCGTACCAATTCCATCACAAAATAGGGACGTCCGGAGTTGGTCGTCCCGACATCCAGCACTTTGGCGATGCCCGGATGATCCATCATCGCCAGCGCCTGCCGCTCGGCCTCGAAGCGAGCAATCACCGCTTTGGTGTCCATTCCCGGCTTGATGATTTTCAGAGCCACGCGCCGCTCGACTGGCTCGATCTGCTCGGCCATGTAGACCGATCCCATGCCCCCTTCGCCGATCTGTTGCAGCAGTTTGAATGGGCCGATCAGGCTACCCGCTTGCTCCGGCATCGAATGCGCGATCGTGGGATTGGTCCCGGCGAGATCCTTGGGCGGCGAGTCGAGGAAGCTGCCCGAATGTTCATGGGCCTCAATGAGTGCTTCTACCCGCCGGCGAAGGTCACTGTCCCCGCCACATGCTCGCTCCAAAAATTCCGCCCTCTCCGGCTCAGGCTTCTGCACGGCCTCGCCAAAAATTGTCTGAACTTGTTGTGGATCGCCGGGCATGGTTGGTGCTACTTCAATTGAGCTAGCGTTGGGCCTAGCCTCCATTTTGAGGCTTCTATCAACCAATGCGACGTATCGCAGGCAAACTGTCGAAAAAAATGAAACGAATTCGCAATTGGCGAGAATCCGTAGGCCAGGACTCGTCCTGGCGGGATCTTGGTTGCCAGGACGAGTCCTGGCCTACTGGAGAAGTCTTTCGCGTAGCCAAGCGCGGGCATAGGTCCATTTCTTGCGTGCCTCGTACACGGTCACCCCCGTGAACTCGGCGATTTGCTCGTGTCCTAGCCCTGCGAAGTACCGCAACTCGACGACCTTGGCCGCCAGTTCGTCTTCGGCCGCCAGTTCGGTGAGGGAATCGTCCAATGCCACCATGTCGTCTTCCGGTCGATCGGCAACGATGTCCGGCAGCGGAACTCGCTGCAACTGACCGCCGTGCTTGATGCGCTGCTTGCGCCGGTACTGTTCCACCAGCAGACGCCGCATCGCCTCGGCAGCCGCGGCGAAGAAGTGCCCACGCGAGTCCCAGCGTTGGATGCGCTGGACGTCAACCAACCGCACGTACGCTTCATGGACAAGAGCGGTCGCCTGCAGAGTTTGCCCAGGTTGTTCATGAACCAGTTTCGCGGCTGCCAGCCGACGCAGCTCGTCATAGACCAGCGGCAACAACTGCTCAGCTGCCTCCGGGTCACCACGTTCGATTTGATTCAGAATCTGCGTAACTTCAGCCATACATTCCAAGATAGCAGCGGAGGTTGCGACCTGCGAACAATACGCTATCGGTCTATCCATCAATGCGACGCTTCCTCCCGAAGCTGCCGATACACTTCAGAGAACATCGAAAAGAAAACCGTCAATAACGAGGCTGATCCGCGCGGGTATCCGGTCCAAGCCTTGAGACTGCTTCGAACGCTAACGGCATGCATCTCCCCCATACGCCAGGCCGCTCGGACACTCTCAACCTGCCGAGGTTGGACCAGCCGCACGCAGGAAAAAGATTCGCTCGGACGCTTCGGTCCCGACACCGATGCAGATTAGCGGCTTCGGCGCAGTTTCGCCACGATTTGGACCGGGATTTCGAGAAGAGTGCAGCGAAGGAATTTCGCTACGCCGCTGAGGCCGATGCACCTGCCCGCACGAAGAAATTGCAGTTCGAGCCGGAGGTGAATCCCACCGCTGCAGTTTGCATACGACCAAAAAAGCGACCGCCAGGATGTGTTTCGCACGGTTCTCTCTTTTTGCCGAGGTGGTAACTCTCTGGTATTTTGATGTCCATGTCCGACGTCACCAGCATTCTGTCGAAAATCGAATCCGGCGATCAGCAGGCCTCCAAAGAGCTGCTGCCACTGGTCTACGACGAACTGCGGAAATTGGCAGCGCTTCGAATGGCCAAGGAGCGAGCCGATCACACGCTTCAGGCAACCGCTCTCGTGCACGAAGCGTACGTGCGGCTTGTTGATGTCGCCACAGTAATGAAATGGGACTCTCGCGGGCACTTCTTTGCCGCCGCCTCCGAGGCGATGCGCCGCATCCTCATCGAGGCCGCGCGAGCTCGCAAGGCTAGAAAGCGTTCAAAGCCGGACCAGGATTCACTGACCGCAGTCCTTCCCAATTGCTCTGTGTCCGACGAGCAGTTGATTGAAATCCATGACGCACTCGACCAACTTACAGAAGTGAGCCCGCAAGCCGCAGAGTTGATAAAGCTGCGGTTTTTCGGTGGTTTCTCGATGCAAGAGATTGCGGAAGTGCAAGGTATCTCGGTCCGTAAAGCGCACTATCTGTGGGATTTCGGGCGTTGTTGGCTGAAGTCGGAGATGAGCGGTTCAGATGTATCGGAAGGATTTTGAGAAAAAATTTCAAAATCCGGCGGCACTGTTTGCAGAGCCACCGAAGTAAAGACGCATTGTATTTCGATAGTCGAGTCGCTGCGCATGCGGATCGGTGACGGCTGACCAATTTCGAATTGCTTACGAGAGGCGAACAGATGAAACAACTGCAAACATTCCAAGCGTCCATTGTTGCGCTGACGTTGCTGACAATGATTGTGACCGCTCAAAACTGCTACGCTCAGGGCAAAGGAAAAGGCGGCAATAAGGGAGGCGGTAGCGATGACGGGGGTGGCGAAACGACACTAAGCTTGCCCCCGATCGCGTACGAGGTTGATCGAGTTGAGATCTACGGTTGCAGCAACCACTACGATACCAGTGATGACCACGTATCGGTGATCAGTTTCATGACAGAATACGCAAACGAGACCATCCTGACTTCCTGTAACAAAGCAGCAGCGATTGCCTACATGGATGGTTCTGTGGAGTTTCTCGACAATTTGATTGATCCCGACTTGCCCTACGATCTGGCTGCGGCGATCGGCATCAATAACGCGGGACAAATCTATTGCGTCGGATACGACGGCGTTGCCAGTGAGAGGCGAGGTTTTCTGCTAATACCAAACCCCGATGCCGAAGCCGACGGATTCGCATATCTTGTCGAACCATTTCCAGTCCCGAATCTTGGTGAAGGGTGGACGTATCAGGTCCTGTTTTCCTACCCGAACTCTCTTAACGAGGCCGGTGACGTGCTCTACAAGATACTGGCTACGTCACAAGACGGAACTATCCGTACCCTGCAATCGATACGCTATTCCGATGGCACTATCGAGAAGTTGCCCGATTCCCCGAATGAAAATGGATACACGGAATACGTCACGGAGTTGAACAGCGCACGAACGCTATCGGTCGAGCGTAGCGAGTTCGACGGAACGACGAACACGTTTTCAGATTACTTGCTATTCGACAGTGGTAGCTCTCGCCTCGGCATTATTCGTGATGGTGAAAGCTTCATCGACGATCTCGCCGATAACGGATTCATCTGCGCTCAATTCGCGGTGGCAGCAGGAGAGGAAAAAGTAAAGGGCAAGTGGCGAACGATCTGGGAAAATCGTGCGTACTTCGCCGACCCGTTGGGCAACGAAGGTTACACGACGCTGCGATCCGGCATGGACCGGCGAGCATCCATAAACGAGCAGCTGATTATGGGAATACCCCCTATCGCGGGCGGGGGCGAGGTGAACACGTGGCTGGTTTATCCGGGATACGATCCCGCATTTCTAACCGAACTGCTGTTGGATGAGGCAGAACTCGCGGAATTCGATGCTCTCTTTCATTGGGACAACCCTGCAGAGCCATTCAGCGTGATGAGCACGCCCAGGAACAGTGACGGGACCGTCGACGATCTAGGGGCCCCATCACTCTTTGGAGATCTCGAGTACGTGACGTACCCAAATGGATTGAGGGGACACGCAGGCTTCTACGCAATTCGACCTGTGACGCCGTGAATTTAGATTGGTGACGCGAAATTAAGCCGAATCGATACCAATGCAAAGAGTGTGCGTCACGAAAGTCACCAAGCGTGCGTTCGTCATGATAGCGGCGATTGGGACCCGTCTGTGTGGGATATCCTAGTCGCGCAACTCGGTACGAACGATTTCGTGACATTGAGAGGCTGCAGGCTTGATCGATTGGACCACCCGTGAAGTTTTTCCGAGGACTAACAGCCATGCGAGAATGCGAACTCTTCGTGCAAGCTTGCGAACTGGAAGACAGAGCCGCGAGAAAGGAATTTCTGGATCGCGCTTGTTGCGGAGATCTCGAGTTGCGACACCGTGTCATCCGTCTCATCGAATCGCGCGATCGTCTCGGTGACTTCATGGAGCCAACGCACGCTTTCGACGCTCCTGTCAAGTCCTCAGACAGAAGCGGGGAGAAGATCGACTCCTATGTGCTTCGCGAGCTGATCGGCGAAGGGGGATTTGGAGTGGTCTACGTGGCCGAACAACTCCACCCTATTTGCCGCCGAGTCGCGATCAAATTGATCAAGCCAGGGATGGACTCGCGGCAGATCATCGCCCGCTTCGAAGCCGAACGGCAAGCGTTGGCGATGATGGATCATCCGAATATTGCTCGAGTGCTGGACGCGGGTTCGACCGCAGTAGGTCACCCCTATTTTGTGATGGAGCTCGTCAACGGCATGCCCATTACTGAGTATTGCCGTAAACAAAAGCTTCTGCTGAATGCTCGCCTGCAATTAATGAGGTCGGTCTGCGACGCAGTCGAACATGCCCACAAAAAAGGAATTATTCATCGCGATCTCAAGCCTTCCAATGTCATGGTCACGATGCATAACGGCAGTCCTGTGGTGAAAGTGATCGACTTTGGCGTTGCCAAAGCGATGCACCAGCGTCTGACCGAGAGCACCGTTTACACGGCGATGGGCCAATTGCTGGGGACTCCCATGTACATGAGTCCTGAACAGGCGGAGATGACCAGTTTGGATGTGGATACACGGAGCGACGTTTATTCACTGGGTGTGTTGTTGTACGAGTTAGTCACTGGGATGCCACCCTTTGATCGCAAAGCATTCCACATGGCTGGCTTCGAGGCAAAGCTGCAGATGATTCGCGAGACAGAACCGCCTCGCCCCAGTCTTCGGGTCAGTACTGCGGCGAAGGATCAAAGGGTGATTGAGGATCCTCGCGTAGTCGACTCGGGCCGCCTGAGCGCATCACTACGAGGGGACCTGGACTGGATCGTGATGAAGGCGCTCGAAAAACAACGCGAGCGGCGATATCAGTCCGCCCGGGAACTCGCGTCCGATTTGGATAACCATCTTTCCGATCGACCAGTTGTTGCGAGTCCTCCTTCGAAACTCTACAGGGCTCGAAAATATCTCAGGCGTAATGCTGCGATCACAACGATTGTCTCTTCGTTTGCGTTTCTCCTCGTGATCGGAGCTATCCTTCTCGCGATCTTTGCCGTGAATCAACATCGGCTTGCGAGTGAGCGAGCTGCCTTTTTAGAGGATAAGGAACAGCAACGCCTTGAGGCGGAACGAATCGCCCAGGAGCAGTCTCTGGCCCGTGCCGAGGCAGATCGTCGATTGGCAGTGGCGTTGCTGGAACAAGCCCGTTCAGAGCGGATGGGTCGCAAGCTCGGATACCGGAGCCGAACAAACAATCTGCTGCGAGAGGCGCAGCAACTCGGTGTCGACGAAAAACAGCTCCGAATGGAAGTTCTTGCAGGGATCGGGGATCCATTCGGAATGCCTGTCAAGGAAATTGACTGCGATGTTTCCCAGCCTGCTTTGCTGCCATCTCACTTTGCGTCCGTCGTTTACCCTGAGTCGACAAATCAACGGATTTTGCCTCCACAGGCATGCCTATCCGCCAATCGCGAGCTCCTTGCCATCCGAACCGAGTCTCGACTTGAAATTGCAGTCCATCAAATTGACAAACCTCCTCAAGTCATAGACTCACATTGCGGCCCGGTACTCGGTCTTTCGTTGAGCCATTCGCAGGACAAACTGATAGCCGCCGGCGAGGAGGGATTTGCCATCTGGCAGCTGCCAGACTTAACTGTCCTTCACAAAGTTTCCACCAACACACTTGTAGACGTCGCAGCACATCCCACGATGCCGCTGGCGGCGTTCTTGGATAATCAACAAAAGCTACTTCTTTGGTCCCTCGACGAGAACCGCATCGTCGCTAAATCGGATCGCATGACTTGTAGACGGATTGAGTTTACTAGTGACGGCGAATACTTATTGTTATTGAATCGGCGGGCGGCGAGACAAGGAAAGGTAAAAGCTATCCGGGTCTGTACCACCACCGAAGGTTCACGTCGATGGGTGCATAACGGAGGTGTTACCGGTGTGGCCGTCGATCACACGACGAACTGGTTAGCTACTTGCGGCAAAGACGAATCGATTCACATCTGGGAGTTTCCCACTCTTCGTCAGAAAAGATCCCTTATCGGGCATTTCGAAAATGTGGAAGAAATTGCTTTTAGCAAAAACGGAAAGTGGCTGGCATCGGCGGATTGGGACGGGAACATTTGCTTTTGGGACTACCGAAACGGGAGAGAGCTCGCGAGAACAAAGGTGGATGGTATTGAAATCTATGGACTGGGGATTTCGGCAAATTCCCGTTTCGTTGCCGTCGGTGGGTACAAAGGAATTGCGGTCTTCGAGGTTTGCACTGATACAGAACACTTCGGCGTCCGAAAAGTTGCCAATCATCGTGCCGATGCCCTGATGGCAACCTCCCTGGTATTTCATCCCACGAACAATGCCGTCATCTTCAATTCGCACTCAACATTTCTCCAGCTCGATTTGACGACCGGTGAGGTGTCTCGACTTTGCGAGACGCTCTGCCCATTCAGTTTTGCTCGCTCCGACCTGCGGTTTCTGAGCAATGGCAAGTGGTTGACCGGTGTGTCTCAGAATCGCGCGCCGATCGTATTTAATTGGAAAACCGACGAAATCGTTGCGGAGTCTTTGAACGGCAAAGGGACGGATGCTTTTAATGCACACTGGACGCCAGATGGTGCAGTTGCCGTCTCAAAGCCAGACGTCAATACACTTGTGGTCCACGACATGAAACGTCAACAAGTGCTTTATCGGCTCCCCAGCGACAAATTTGATCTCTGGGCATCCACGATTTCCGCGTGTGGTCGCTGGATCATCTCAGGAAACAGCAAAGGGGAACTGATCGTATGGGACCGCATCGCCATTGAAAAAACGCTTGCATCGTTTGGGCTTCCGGCTGCCGCGAGGACTTCATTTTCGGTCACAAGTCTTGGTGCAACGGAAGAAATTAAGTAGTGCACAATGACGAATTGTCCTGGGGCGTGAATCTTGGTCAGTTCAACCTGCGTCGGTCAGGTCGACCGACGCAAGGTAGCCATCCGGCTTCGTGTCTTCGGTTGGACCATCTTACGCATGTTCACCAGTTTTCTCAGCCGCATCGGTGCCGACACCGATGCAGATTAGCGGCTTCGGCGCAGTTTTCTCAGATTCTTGTCTCGGATTACGAGAAGAGTACAGCGAACCGATTTTTCTACGACGCTGAGGTCGATGCAACCTACTGCACGAAACAATCCCCGTTCGTGCTGGAGGTGAATCTGACCGCGGTGAGTTCGTGAGACTAATCTCGCGTGGATTTGGGGAGGCGTATTTGCCTTTGAGGGGTGGGGAACGTATGGGAGAGTAACAGGCCTTATCGACAGCCAAGCTCTATCGAAGGGTTCGGCTGTATTGGATGCGGAAAGCTCCGTCGAATTGGCGGTCGTTATTGGTGAGTGGGACTGCGTAGCCGGCGGTGAGCTGGGACTGCTGGTTCAGCTCGAACGTGGTGCCGACGACGGCGCTGGTGATGCTCGTGCTGCCGCTGAAATTACCCACTTGCAGGTTTCCGGAAGAGACAACGCCGGGGTTGTTGAGCGAACTTGTTTGATGGAGCTCGAAAGTCGGGATGATGGCGGTCAAGCACTTGGCGTTGTCGTTGCGGTAGGCGAAACAACCGATCGCGATGTCAAAGAAGAAGTAGTCGGTGTCGGAAAACGATCCTGCCCGCTGAAGTCCGTTGCCGTCGGGGTTCAAGTAAACCGTGTTGTTGTCGGTGGCAAAGCTGAATTGGGTAAATCCTTGGGCGAACCAGCGATCACCGGGCATGTAGAGCCCGCCGAGGAAAGGTTGGATCTGGACGGAGTCGTTTTCTACTCGAAGCAGCGAATTGCCGTTGCTGAGATTCATCGTGACGTCGTCCGTCGTGGGCATCGCCAAGCCGAGTCCACCAGAGAATGCGTAGTTGTCGCCGCTAAGCAAGAGTGCTTTCAAATACAGAGTTAGATTTCCGAATTCTGCGTCGGAGCTGTTAGAGATGCTCGTCCCATTGGCCGTCGAATGAGTTGCCGCATCGGTTGCGAACGGCAAACGCATCTCCACCGAGAGCAGACCGTTCATGAATGTCCTTTCAAAACCTGGTGTGAACCGACTCAGCCCGTCGCCTTGGCTGCCATAGGAAACTTCGTCGAAGTAGCTATATCGAAAGTAGACTCGGTCTTGAGGAAGCACGGAGCCGCCTTCAGCAATCTTCAAGGCACCGACTCCACCATTGGCCGCGTCTGCAATCGACGTGTCGAGGTTGATGACATAGTCGTAGAAGTAATAGGCGTCCAAGTCCTCGCCGCCGTTTAACGTGTCGACTCCGCCCTGCAGCATCGCTCCGGAGGACGCACTGTTATAGACGGTCGTTCCGGTGATGTTATTTCGGCTCTGGAAAACCCCATCGACCGCTGCCGCGTAGGTACCCGACGGAGTTTGCAGCAAAATGATGTCGTATCCCTGAGGCGTAGACGCGAGCTGGGCTTGGATCTGAGAAATCGTGTTTGTAGTAGTAAGTACGGCGTTGTCGGCGATTGTTCCTGCGAGCGTGCCCCCGGGAAGCGTGCCGCCGGCGCGAAGAATCGCTTGAGCTTGCTGAACAGAAATTAGCGAAGTGTCAAAAATCCCCACCGGTCCAGGCTCGGAGATCGAAAGCACGCTGTTGCCGGGTGGCAAGACCGCTGGCGCGTCCAAGTCGTCCGCGAACACGAATAGTCGGTCCATCGTCGAACCGCCGCGAGCCCCGACATTGGCCCCACCGAAGAAGTCCCCGATCATTGCAGGGATGCGTGACTGGAGTGGCCGACAGCGTTTCGGACGCGTCCCAAGGATTGCATCACACGGAGTCTCGGGAAACTCATCGCAATACGATGCGTCCGATTCAACAATCGTCAAGTTCTCATCCGCGTTCACGAGACCGGCCGAGAAGACGATGGCTGCCGCGAAAAACAAAAAGAAACAAAGTCGTGAAACAACCACGGGAAACTCCGGTACGTCAGCCTGGAAAACCACTCCGTAGACTAGCATCGGCCGACGCATCAAATGGATTGTATCGGTGCTACCGGCAAACCAGAAAGAACAACCCAGAGCATCCCGAAGACCGCTACAACCCGCAAAGTTTATCGGATGGATGCGGAATGACCTTGCACAGGTCGTTGGGCACTCCGGCGGCGAGCAGAGGAGCACGAAAACGATTCATTGGTTCAGCAGGTTTCTGTTTTATGCCGCTTTTGCTCTGACAACGGCGTTTTAACTCGTCCCAGAAAGACAGGGTTTTGGGCAGCCCAGCCTGACTCCATCAGTCTCTGTTGACCCCATCAACTTCTTCCCAACATTGAACACGGCAATGGGGCAGGGCTCGCCAAAAGCCCGCGACACCCTGTTGATTCAAGTCAGTCCTCTCGAGAAGTAATACATGCGACGCCCAATAGGTCAAAGGCGGTAGCAGTCGTTTTTGAGGTTCGACACCCACGGAACCCTCCGCGTGATTTGAGACCACGAAGTGGTCAAAGATGGTAGCCCCGGATCGCGCAGCGCATCCGGGGAGATTGGTCCGATACCAACACACCGACCCAGAATGGGTCGCAGAACCTCGGCCTGGATCTGCGACGCTCTGCGGCGGCGAGAATTCCGCACCCATTTACCTGGCGTGCGCTGCGCAGGTCCCAGGGGTAACATTTATGATACCGTCGGCATCAGTCATCAATTGACGTCCTCGTGACCGCATGGAGGATTTGAGATTCAGTCGCCGAGCAATCGATTCGAACAGCTCCAGTAAGTCACGCTGTGCGTGACACCCGCGAGACGCGCCCATTTGGACGCGACCAAGGACCAGGTTTCGGGTACCGCAACCGAAGTCATGCATAGCAAGACCTACTCGGCTGTTGGGAACAACGCCGAACGGTTGCACCTGCCAGACAAAGCCCTACGCGTGCCCGGACTCCACCAGCCGATTCACCCCAAACAGCCCGCCGCAATCGCTTGACCGCGGTGATACGACTTGCCTTGGGCGTCGGCATCCTCCTTCATCGATTCGCTGCGGCCGACACAGGTTGCGTTGCCAAAATATTTTTCCCAGTGCCAAACCAACTCCGCAAACATCGCGGCATCCACCCCGATCGACGTCAGCTTCTTCACCATCGCCTCGGGAACCTTGGCGGTCATAGTGTTCTGCCCTTGCCTGGCGACCCACTTGAGAAGCTGCCAATAATCGTCCCACTTCATCTGCAAGAAACCACGATCGCTCGAACGCACACCCTCGGTGTTAACTTCCGCATCACTCGACAGCTTGCTGGGCTTCATCCGCAGCGGAGCAAGCCAAGCGTCGCGGCGGACCTTGCGTCCCGTCGGGTTTCGTCGCTTTCGTTCGCGTTTTTCCTTTAGTTCATCGACCGGTGTGGTTCGGATCTCCTTTGCGGATTCTTCGCGAGGAACAGGCTTCAAATCAAAGGCAGCAGAAGCGATCACCTGGCCTTTCTCCGCCTTTCGGCGATCGTAGGCAGAAGTGTGGCGTGCCTTTTCCGGAGACTCGACCATCGCGGCACGCACCGGGTTCAAGTCCACGTACATCGCGCATGCCAGCAATCCCGCTTCGTCGACGATTCGCATCGCCTTGAAACGTCCTTCCCAGAATCGGCCGGTGCAATTGTCTTGTTTGTTCGCCATCCGGGCGATGGGCTCGGCAAGGGACCGCATGAACCACGAAAGATCGGATAGACGCGAGCGTAAATCGGCAATCCGATCGCCATCTTTCGCCAGTGTTTGTACTTCGTGATCCGTTGGCTCGGCGAGGTGTTCCTCCATGCGTTTACCGGGAAAAACACGCAACCAGCGGATCGCGACTTCCTGGTCCGTCCACTCGGCGACGACATCCGGTCGATTTCGCAAAATCAGATGAAGATGATTGCTCATGATGGAGTAGGACAGCACATCGATGGCAAACACCGAAGCCAAGGCCTCCATCCGTCTACGAATCCATTCCTTCCGAAAGGAATAGTCCACGCCGGTCTGCTGATCCAAGCCCGCGAGAAACGCACGCCTTACGCAGCGCTGCACACAGTGACAAATACAGACTTCGTCCGGCGAAAACTGCTCGCCCCGTTTCAGCCTCGGCATCACAAACCTCCCAAAAACTAAGTTAAGCAGAATCTACCACAACGCCAATCTTATGGAAGGTGGGTGGCACCTTCTATATGTCGAACGGTTCGAATGATCGATCGGAAGCGAAGCTTTCGTTGGATGTCATGCACAGCATGACCTACTTAACTATTTTCGCTTAGCAGTGCCAATAGCCATCGTATCCATCCTGCGAAGACGGGTTAGCATCGGTCGGATCAAGGAAGCGAAGGACTCGCAAACCATCCTCCACCGGCTGAAACGCAGTCGCAGTGACGCCAAAATAGAATCCAGTCCATGTATTGTTCACGTCTGCGGGATTCAACTCTAGCCATATAGAGTTGAGGTATCCAAAACCTAGAACTGGACCACCGGCCCATCCTGCTGAATACCCAGCCACAAAATGCCTCAACATATCTTCTTGGCGACAGGAAAGCCCGTGTACCCGTGCCGCCTGGTGGGCTTCAGCTTGAATACGAGAGTGCACTTCGTCGTAAAGCTCGTAACTTATCCCGAAGCCGAGAACACCTCCTACCGCCAAAGCACCTGAGATTTTCCCCACTTCAATCGCAAAACTCGCAATTGAAGTCCCAGTAGGATCAGAGAAATTCACTGGACTGTTCGCGAACGAACGATAGAGATTCACGTCTTGTCCAAGGAATCCGATGCGGTCTCTTTGCATGAACCTACCGGACTTGGGGTCGTATGCCCTGGACCGAAAATCATAAAGCTCTGTCGTGCTGGAAGCATCCCTACCTTGGAACAAATGCGTGCTTTCAAGTTCACCACTATCGTTTTCCTTCTTTGGAATCCCATAACTTGAATAGTGTAGTTGATAGAGCGAAGCGTGGTCTTTATCGACTTTTTGACGCACTGTATTCGTGCGATCTGCAAGATACCAACGAGGTATTCCCAGCGTCACTACAGATACGATTCGGTCAGATCCACTGCTCAGCAAGTATCTAGATTTCGTGTGTGTCGGTGCCGCCTCGTCCGACCACACATCGCTTCGATTGTAGTGCCTGTACGATACTTCTATTGATCCGAGTTCTATCTCTTTGGACTCTATGCGTCTTCCCAGGCTATCAATAGAGTATTCCAAAGTCTTGTCTGGCGGCACTTGGAATGTGCTCCCCGGATCTTCTTGATTGCTTCGCCACTCGCGCACAAGCACCAGTTGGTTTCGATGGTCGTAGGTGAATTGTTGTACGTGCGTGTAATCGATTTTCGACCGTTTCACCTGATTACCTTCGCCGTCGTATTCATACCAATATTCACCGTCGCTTTCGATTTGGTTTGCCGAACCGGTGACGTAGGTCTTTACTTCGCTTCCGAGCTGAGATCTCTTTCTATTGCCGTTGGCGTCGTAAGTGAAATGCTCATTGTCTTGGCCTGAGAATATTGCGTCCGTGAGTTGGCCGCTGAGATCGTAGGTGTAATCGACGGTTTGGGCGTATTGGGTGTCTTGGTGGGTTCGGGTTTCGTGGATGAGCAGACCGCTGAAGTCGTAGTCGTAGTCGTATCCGGCGATCAACTCATCGAGGGCGTTGACGTGGGTTAGAGAGTCACTTTGGCCGATAGCGTCAAAGGTTCGTTCGGTGCGGCCGACGAGACTGCTCGTGTCCAGTCCGTTGTAACGGCGCATTTCAGCTTCTCGGCCGGCGGCGTTGTAGAAGAAATCCACGCGGGTATCGTCGACGTCGGGGTCTTCACCGGTGGGAACGTCGGCGTCGTACCATTTACGCACCGTAAGTCGGTTGCGGGCGTCGTACTCGGAGTCGTACGTGACTCCGGAGTCATCCTGAGTCAGGATGGTGTTGCCTTGGGCGTCGTAACCGTAGGTGAGAATCACGCGTGGGACGTCGCGATCGCCGAGCGGGTTGTTGTCGACCGAAGTCAGGCGATTGAGCTCGTCGTAGGTGTGTCGGTAGCGACTGTTCGCATTGCTTGCCGTGAGCATGTTGCCGACGGCGTCGTAGCTGAACTGAATGGTTTCGACCGATTCGTTGGTGTCGGCGGAGAACCAAGTTTCCGTCAGCAGGCGTCCTGAGTCGTCGTACTCGAACTCTCGGCGACGACCATTGCGGTCGATCATTTCGATCTGATTGCCTTCGGCGTCGTAGGCAAAGGCGCGGACGTGGTCGGCTCCTTGATCGACTGACAAGTCGGCTCCACTGGGGGTGTCCAGCAACGCGACGGCTTGATCGATGGTGAGGTTCTCGTTGTAGAACGGATCGCGTTCCTCGGCGACTCGGTTCAGTTCGTCGTAGACCCAGGTCGTGATGTTTCCGACGGGGTCTTGAAGCAGCGTTCGGTTGCCGGCGGCGTCGTAACGGAATTCGACCACTCCACCCAAGGCGTCGATTTGTCGGACCAGTCGGTCATTCTCGTCGTATTCGTATTCGGTGATCCGGCTCAGTCGTTCGTCGACGGGTGTGGCCGGTGTTTCATTGGGCGAGGCGGGATTGACGATGATTTCCCAATCGAGTAGATGGCCATCGTAGACGTTGCGTACGATCGTTTGTGGATGGTCGGGATCTCCGGCAATGCCACTGCGTTCTTCGGTGACGCGACCGACGTCGTCGTAGTCGGTTTCTCGGATCTCGACCATTGTCCCATCGGCTTCGAAAGTCGATTCCCGAGTGACTTGGCCGAATTGGTTGTAGGCATACGTTTGATACGTTCCGTCAGCGTAGGTTGCCTTGGATGGCGAGCCACAGGGGCAGGCATCGATGTAGTCAAAGGTCGTCGTGTTGCCGTTGAAATCGGTCGCGGTCCGGCGTCGGCCTTGCGAGTCGTACGTGAACGACGATGAGTCGCCGAGAGCATTGGTGATTTGAATCAAATTACCCTTGCGATCATATTCGAGTTCCGTGACTGCCCCGAGCGCATTGGTGATCGACGTCACACGGCTACGACTGTCATAGGTGAATTCAGTCACGTTCGGCGGTTCGATGGGCTCGCCATCACTTCCCCGTTCGATGATCTTTAACAGGTTGCCGCGAGAATCGAACTCCTGCTCGGTAATGAAGCCTCGTCGGTCGATGATTCGCGTTTCGGCATCGGGGTTGCGCGGGTCGTTGTACTCGCGGACCGTGACATTTCCCAGCGGATCGATTTCGGTCAGCACGTTTCCGCGGTCGTCGTAGATGATGGTCGTCGCGTTTCCGTTGCCGTCGCGGACGATTCCGGTGTTGGTGGCGGTGTCAAAGTCCCGCTGGTCGACTCGGATGCCGGCTGCGTCGATGACGCCCTTAAAATCGTATTGCCTGGTTTCAGGATTCTGTTCGTAGACAGCTTTCAAAACTCGCTTTCCGAGCGAATCGTAGGCTTCGTCCAAGAAGTGCTTGGGGTCCTCTCGATAGGTGTAATGGGTTTCCAGTCCGATTTGATTGGTGGCCGTGACGAGATCTCCAGCCAAATCGTAGGTGTAATCGATTGAGTTGCCGGCTGGGTCTATGACCTGGGTGATGCGGTCGCGATGATCACGGATGAAGTCGATCGACTGCCCGTTGGAATGCTGGATTCCGTCCTCGCTGAAGGTGACGACGTTGCCGTTGAGGTCCGTGATCGTCTGCAAGCCTTCGACTTGGTCGTAGCGATATTTCAAACCGTCCTTGGTTGTCAGCGTGTACTTCGAAGGATTGATTCCGGCAGCTAGGGCGCCGACCAGTCCACCACGCCCGACTTTGGTTTCGTCAATCGTCAGCGTGTCGTAGACTCCTGGATCGGGTTCGAAATAGGGTCGGTAGATCGCGCCGAAGACGCTGACCGTCTTGAGTTCTTCGCGATAGGTGAATCCGACCCGTTGTCCGTCCGGATTGGTCAGGTAGACCTTGGATCGGTCGGGGATCAGTTTACCGTCGCCGCCATTGAGGGCTCCGCCGGCTGCGATCGCAGCGACTTCGAAGATTCGTGGGTCTTGCGTGCCGAGTTGCCAACCATAGCCGAAGTCACTTTCGTCGGGGGCATTCAGCGTGTCGTAGCTGCGGGTGACTTGAATCGGAATACCGGCCAGCGGGATGCTGAGATCGGTCAACGAAAGTTGGAAATTCCCGACCAACACGTTGCCTTCGACATTGACCATCGTAGCGTCCAAGAACCCACGCCCGTTGAAGTCGAATCCGACCAGCGCGATCGTGTAGGCATCGTTGGCCAGTCCCGCGGTATCAAACACGGCCAATTCGCCGTCGATGACTTCTTCGGTCGATTGGGCGATCACGACCCAATCAGGATCTTTCAAATCAATGTTCGTCAGTGATACCCGATCGGTGCGCGAATACATGACGCGGTAGTACCACAGGTTGTTCTCTGCATCATCGACGGTGCCTATGATCGAAACTTGATTGGTGACCGATTCGCCGGCGTCCGGGCTAGAGATGCCAACCAGCGGACCGTTGCGATCGCCGGAGACGGGACCCGGATTCGGAGGAAGCGTGGGATTGTTGGGGTCGGGCTGGTTGGCAACCGCCGGATCAATCACGGTGATGGTTGATTCGCTCGTCCCTAAAAGGCCATTGACATCCGTCGCCACGGCGCGAAGTGAAATCGTACCCAGCTGGTCTGCCGACAAGGTGACTGAACCACGCCCGTCGATCGCTACCGCCTGGTCGTCAACGAACAGGGTGACATTTGCGACACCGACGTTGTCGGTCGCTGAAACAACGACGCGATAGGTCGAGCCGACATCGATTTGCCCGTCGCCAATGAAGCTGGTCGTTCCGACGTAGACGTCCATCCCAACACTGGGTGGCTGGACGTCGGCGCCGACCACGATGTCCCACTGTTGAGTAGCTGATTGGCCTCGGTCATCGGAGACACTGACACTCACGGCCTGTGGCTCGACATCGTTGACACTGGTTTGCCAGAGGATGCGGCCGAATTGATCAATGGTCATGCCCTCGGGGCCATCAACCACCGCGTATGTCAATGGATCGCCGTCCAGATCCGTCGCACGCACGGTGTAACGGTAGGTGGCACCGCGAGTGGCGGTTTCGACGGGATTTGACGTGATCTCTGGCGGACGGTTGACCGTGACACTAATTGAAAAGCCTTGGGTGGACGTTGCGCCAAATTCGTCCGTCACCGCGACAATTACCGGATGATCGCCAGCGTCGCCCGCGGATGGAGTCCAGGTGATCAACCCGTTGGCGTCGACATCCATTCCGTCAGGGACCGTACCGCTGAGTGAATACGTCATCGTGTCGCCGTCAGGATCAATCGCTGTGACCGCATATTGATACACCGCGTCGGCTTCTGCGTTGAACCGGGGAGACGAGGTAATCACGGGAGCTCGATTCACACCTCCCGCCGTCGGATCGTCCGCATCGTTGACCACAACCGTGTAGGACTGAGTTGACGTATTGATGCCGTCACCCACTGCGACCACGATGTCATGCGAATCAACCTGCTGAATGGTCGGAGCCCAACGGATCACACCCGATTCCGGATCAATCGACATTCCATCCGGTGCGGAAGCGAGGCTCCATGAGAGTGGATCATTTTCCAGGTCGTTGGCCCGCACGGCGTACAAATAGGTGCGGTCTGTGACGGCCAGTGTCGGTGGAACGGATACGATCGTTGGTGTCAGGTTGTTGCAGCCGACGTGTATTTCATACCGCTGAGTGAACTCGCCCAGAAATGGGTCTGTCGAGGTGACGGCAACGATGTGTGTGCCGAGTTGCTGGTCATCGGGTATCCACCGAATCGATCCGCTCATCGCATCGATCGACATCCCACGCGGAGCGACCGTGAGACTCCAAATGAGTTCGTCGCCGTCTGGATCAGTTGCGATGGGGTCGTAGGCATACAACTGGTTCACAACGGATTGCGTCGGCGGTACAGAAGTGATCGCTGGGATCGAGTTTTGTTGAACCGAAACAATGACCAAATCAAACGCTTGTGTCGTCTGGCCGCCGCGTCCGTCATCGACCAGAACTTCAACGGGAACGGATCCGGGTGTGCTGACGGGAGAATCCCAGGTCAGCAGTCCGGTCGAATCGACGTTCATTCCGGCGGGACTTTGTAGCAACGAATACGAAAGCGCATCACCATTTGCGTCGGTCGCGTCAACCAAGTAAGTCCATTCGCGTCCGGTGATCGCCGTGGGACGCGGTGTAGAATGAATTTGTGGCGCCGTGTTAGTGGCCGATGCCCCCAGGATGTCCAATGTGAACGTTTGATGGGATTCACTACCCCGACCATCCTCAGCGACAATCGTCACCGACGGATCGGTGCCGAAAGCTGATTCGGGAACGGTCCAATTCACCGTCGAGTACGTTTCCACCAGTACGCCCAGCGAGTTGCGAAGCTCCGTCGATTCGATTGACATGTCGATGGGGGCATCATCCAGCCGGAAACCGATCATGTCCCCGTCAGCGTCCTGTGCCCGCAGTCGATATTGCCATGTTTGTCCGACCGTCGCCGAAGCCACGGGTGAAGAAACAATCAGTGGTGGATTATTGGCGGCGGCAACCACAAGTTCAAAGGCGAGTGAATCCGTTGCGCCGGCTTGATCGGTGACTTGAACGAGTACCTGGTGGGCACCCACGTCGGAGTGTTGCGGGATCCAGGTGATGCGTCCGGAATCCGCGCCGATCCGCATACGGTCTGGTGATTGCAGAAGCTCGTATGTGAGCAGATCATTCTCGGGGTCAGTTCCCACGACGGCGTAGTCGTACACCTCTCCAGCGATCGTGGTCGTGGGGGGCAGGTCAGAAAGCGAGGGCCTTTGATTGATTCGTTCAGCGACGTCGATAAAGAACAACTGTGCAGTACGGCCGCCCGCCGAGTCAGAAACGACCAATTGGACCGAGTGTCGTCCACTGTCAGCCGCATTGGGTGTCCATGTGAGCTTGCCCGTATCCTGTTCGACGGTCATCGCCTCGGGGCTGACTCGCAGATCAAAGGTGAGCGAGTCGCCATTGGGGTCGGTTGCGACGGGAGCGTAGGAATAGAGTTGCCCCTCCGCGGCGGAAACGACGGGACTGGATTCAAAGATCGGCGCCTCGTTTGCGCCGGACAAGTCGAGTCCGGGATGGTAGAAGTTGTTGGTTTCACTGCATTCGCTAATGATTCCCTTGCCAGTGCCATCGTCGTCAACGGAGATCCAGAGATCGTTTAGCGAGGAACTCGGTACGATGAACTCAACGTCTACGAAATCCGCTGGTTGCAAGTCCCCGTCCGTGAACACGGTGCTCAGGGACGTACCACCGGCTTGGGGATCGCCGTCGTACAAGGAGATCGGGAGCCCGGATTGGGCAAACTGCGCGCCACCATTTCCCACACGCGCGGTGACTCTGAGATTTTCGCTGTCTTCTTGGAAGCGGACGTAGGATGCAGTTAAATCCGGTGCGACCCGCGCGCTCGTTTCGCCTAGGAACTCATTCTGTCGGTAGGAATTATTCAGCTGCCAACTGTTCTCTTCGACGACTGGAATCGTTCCATCGTCATTGATATTGGTGACGTGGTAGCCGTGCTGGTTCCAAATCTCACGAGTCCCGACCCAACTATCCGAAGCGCTGCCATAGACGTAGATGCCTCGTTGGGGCCCCTTGTTGCAATTGTTGTTGGCCACCGCCACGATCTCGGCATTGCCGTCGCTATCGACGTCAGCGATCACAGGATATTCGGTCCAAGTGCATGAACTAAGCGATGTCGACCACAGGCGAGCTCCGTCAGCGCCTGCGAAGACGTGCAGCTTCGTTTCGTCGCTGTAGACGACTTCGGCACTGCCGTCGCCATCAAAGTCGAAGACGGACGAACCCGTTGTATTCGATGACGTGTCCTGGATAGTTTTTGACCACAATTGCGATCCATCGGTATCGAAGACCGTGTAGCGGGTGGCTCCCGCAACACCGATTTCTGGGAGTCCATCCCCATCGAAATCGGCAACTGTTGGAGGGCCGCCCTTGCCGCGACCTGGGATCTCGGATTCCCAGATGAGTGTGCCGTCATGCTCAAACAATCGGACTTTTCCGTCGTACGTCGATGAGGCTGTCTTCCGGCTTACCAGTACGATTTCGGCAAACGGATCATCGTCGAAGTCTCCGATCGCATTGAATCCAGTTGGCCCAGCAGCCTCCCAAAGCAAATTGCCTTCCCAGTCGTAGACCGCCGAACCGGATACCACTTCGGGTAGACCGCTCGCATCAATATTGGCCACATGAGCACTGCCCCGGGAACCTTCACCGGTCCAGCGGATTGTCCCATCGCTATTCAAGACCTGGCGTCCAACGACAATCTCCGGGCTTCCGTCGGCGTCTAAATCTGCGAGAGCAATACTGCCATAGCTGAAAGATTGAATCGTTGGGCTACGCCATTTGAAGGTGCCGTCGTGTTCGAACGCAATCACCGCAGTTCTCGACTCGGCCCCAGCCAGAATCTCAGGCAATCCATCGCCGTCGATATCGCCCACAGCAACTGAAACCGACGCGTCAATCCGGTGTGCGGAGTCGGTCACTGTAAACAACTCGGCACCACCGTCACCACTGATCGCTCGCAAAACGCCGGTCGGAACTGAAGTTCCGTTCGTAACCGTTGAAGTGCCAAAGATGATTTCAGCGATACCGTCGCCGGTCAGATCCATGACGGCGGGAGTCATCATTACGTTGCGGCTGTTTGGCTCAACACTCGTTGAAGTCCAGTCCCATTCCCATGCCGGATCGAATAGACCAACCTCAGGGATGAACTCACATTCCTTCCGAGCAAGATTGTTAAGCTCGTCGATTTCGGTGACCACGTCCCCACTGTCGATGAATGCCCAGACGACGTTTTCACTAAATAGAACTTCGCCCGACAGTTCCGAGGTGATGATTCTTGTGCTGTTACCCGCGATCGGTTCGGTCACCCACTCTGTACCAAGAATCGTGTCGGCATCAGGGCTGAAGGCTTCGTTCCCATCGGTGTCTTCGAAAAACGTCACTTCGTAGGGCTGGAAGATGTCATCGGCGCCGCGATTGACGACGGTCGCGGAAATGGTCCCCGACACAGTCAGCAGTTGCCCGTCGTAACTGAGACCCGAGGTGTCGATATCCCGGACCGCTAGATCGTAGGTTTCAACGACTGAGTCATTTGCATTCGGGTCGTGGACACAAACGACAAAGTCCTGAATCGCGATCCCGCCATTCCCATCAGAAACTTCCAGTGAGACGTCGTGGTTTCCGACTTGCTCTGCTGTGGGAGCCCACAACAACTGCCCCGTCTTTGGATTGACCACCATTCCATCGGGGTTCGAAATCAGTCGGAAGGAGAGTTCGTCACCGTCTGCGTCGAAAGCGGTCGATCCGTAGTCGTACGTGGGCGTCGCCAGGGATTCAGCGGTATAGCCACGGTAGCGGACGTTCGCCTGAGAATAGTTGTAGAAACCGAATTGGCCGCTCGTGTAGGTGTCGTCGGCGATCGTGAACGAATCGAGCAGTGTCGGGCCATCCATCACGGTGATCGTAAAGAATCCGTCCTGGAAATCGAGTTCGAATTCGTAGCCTGTTTTGTCCGCCCACCCGATGTTGTTTCGGTACAGTTCGGTGATGCCGTCGAAGCTGCCGGTTCGAGTAAGTCCGGCGTAATCGAAGGGGCCGTCACTTTCAATCACTTTGACGGTCATGCCGCGATCGCCGAAATCTGTTTGCGTGCTCTGTTTCCAGCTGAAGAGGTAGAAATGGTTTAAGTCCTGATAGCCAAATACAAAACCGATAAAGTCGTTATCCGAATCCTGCTGCACTTTGATGGATCCGCTGACTTTTTGGTTAGCGAAAATCGTGTCGTTCAGTAGCAATGCCGACGGTTCCGCATTGAGATTTTGTCTGGCTTCCAAACCGTCGCTGGTGAAAGTCCAATTTGGAGCGCCCTGGGTGCCGCGAGGAAACCGAACGACTGTCGTGGTCTGTGAATTGAGAACGAATTGATTTTGTGAATTCTGCAAATCCTCCGCGACGCTCGTACCCGTCACCGGGTAGCTCGTGAACACTGGCGGCCGATTCGGCGGCGCCTCGTTGACCTGGATTGTGAACCGCTGGACTGCCGATCCGCCTCGCCCGTCGGTCACCAAGACGCTGACATCGTGCAGCCCAACGTCTTCAGCGGTCGGAGACCACGTGATGACTCCATCGGCGTCGGGGCCAACCATGGCATCTGGCTTGATCTCCAACGAGTACGTCAGTGAGTCTCCATCGCGATCGATCGCATCAACGTCGTAGGTGTATTGGCGATCGAAGGGTGCGTCAATCTTCGGGACTGTGGTGATCTCGGGGGCTTGGTTGAGTTTGCCGAGAAAGACGAGTTCGTAATCAAACTGGTTTCTCTGCGGATTGGAGAATGCGATCGTCGGAGAATCAGTCGACTCACCGGGCGAGAGCGTGCCATCGGCGACTTGCGTGCTGAAGTCGAAGTACGGTGTGCCGTCGGGGAGTTGACCGTCGGCGTCGACGACTCGTACGCTTGAGTCACTGACGTTCTGCACTCCGACCAGCAAGGGAACATCGCTTTCGAAAATCCCGTCGTTACGGGTCGCCAAATCGACCAACAATCGGTGTTGATCTTCATTGAACGATGTACGCCCATAAACGCCCGAGAAACTTCCGGTGATGTCAGCGAATTGGCGAAAGTCGATCTGGCCAGGCTGCAGCTGAGTTCCTGTGGTAGAGACCGTGGTTGAGGCCGTGTTACCGGATTCATCTTCCGCGGTGATTTCGAATTTGTTGACACCGGGCTGTAGTTCGACCGATGTGAAAAACCGTCCCGCCGGATCCAGGACATCCACGGGAGTTCCGTTGATAGTCACCAAAACGATCGCGTTGTCAGACAACGCATCCTCCGCCGTTCCATCGATAACAATCTGTGAGCCGGCTAAGACCGACTCTGGTGCCGACGCGGAGATCAATATCCCATTTTGTGGAGTGGGGGCTACGATACGGAAATTATCCATTCCGGCAATCTCGGCAGGAACGTTGTCATAGTCCGTGTCGATCGTGACCCGCAATTCAGTCACGTCACTGAGGACTGCCAAAAATTCAGATTCGGTCGCTGGCAGTCCCGTGTTTTCGCTGATCCAATTCTCTGCTGAAAGATCAAGGGACCGATTCGTCCACGTGTCTAGCTCCGACAAGTTTGAGGGAACGCTGGCATAGACTGATCCTGTGTTTCCATTTCCAACAAAGGTGACTCGACCTTGCCCGGTGACCTCTTCGGGAGGGTGAATTGCGGTAAATGCAATATGGTCGAATGACACCATTCCGTGATTGAAGCTCGTCAAATCACCAAGGAATTTTTCCGGTGCGATCACATAACTGTTTCGAGGTCCATCAGTGCCACGTAGATACCCGCCCGGAACACCGCCGTTAGGCTTCTGCTGAAGGTCATCGACGGCGAGCCCCACTTCCCAACCCTCGAGGTCATCATCAAACGTCGACTCGATGACAACCGGCTCGGATGTCACGGTTGTACTTGCCGGGGACGCGTCGAATGACGTCATGCTGGCGGCTTCCATTAGCGCCAAGTCGCTGTCTTGCGAAGAAACCGACGCTACACTTGCCGTCGGGGTGGAAGCAGCGACAAAGCCATCGGTGGAAATGGAGTCAATCGAGAATCCCGGAATGTAGTAATCCGTGATCGTTACTTCGGTGGTCGTGTCGTCGTCGTTGTTTGCCAATCGAAACACAAGGGTCGCCGTTTCACCCGCCAAGACGCCAGTCAAATCGACGGTGACTTGATTGCCGCTGCCCGTGACATCGTCAACCGTGACGACTCTGCTCGTGGCAATCGGCAAGTTTTCGGTCAGGTTGAAAAAGGCGTCGTGATCGTCGGAGTAGGAATCGACCAACGGGTTGCCGTCCTGATCCAATAGAGCAACCTCGAACGCGTCGTTGATGAAATCCAGGTCGGTGGTGTCGAAATTGAGATCGCTGTACGTGAAGCTCAATTCGGTCGCGTCGTCAGGCACGATGAACGTGGTTTCCAGTGTGACCAAAAACGAGTCACCTTCGGTCAGGACCGCTGCGCAGCCGTCGTCGGTGACGCCGCCTGGGGTTTCGTTTCCGCCGGACTCACTGGCTGTCCAGCCGGCCAGATCGTCGCTGAAGGGACAGCTGCCGACCGTGACGGTGAAGCTTTCCGTGTCCGACATCATGGGCACGCCGTCGTCGGTTGCGATCACCGTAATCGGGAACGTTCCATCGCTATCGGATTGCGCTGGCGTCCACGTGAATTGGCCGGTCGAACTATTGATCATTGCCCCCGCCGGCGCTCCAGCGTCCAACGAATAGGTGATGTTGTTGGCGGGTTGATCTGGGTCAACCGCTGACGCAGTGAACGAAACCGTTTCGCCGAATTCGATGCTCGCGTTTGCGATGGGATCCAACACCGGCGGTTTGTTCACCTCTCTCGCCGAGAGCATGATGATTTCTTGGTCACTGAGTTCGGGATTACCGTTGTCGGTGACAATGACCGTGACCATGTAGTTCATTGGCGCCTCGGTCTCCGTCGGCGTCCAGTTGAAGACTCCGCTGGTCGGATCGATGGATGCGCCGACGGGAGCCCCTGTGATGCTGAATCGCAGATCGTTGACTGGCGTATCCGGGTCGGTTGCGCTGGCGGTGAATGTCAACGCGCTGCCCTCGTCGACACTTTTGTCGCCGATCGGATTCAACACCGGAGACTGGTTCTCTTCGCCGACGACGATGTCGAACGTGACGTCGTCGCTCAGTGTGGGTGTGCCATCGTCGGTTACCGTCACCGTCACGGAATACGTCCCGGGGCCATCGGCCTCCGTCGGCGTCCAGGAGAACACTCCAGATTCGGAATCAACTTGGGCGCCCGCCGGCCCATCAGTGAGGGCAAAAACCAGTTGATTGGCGGGATCGTCGTCGTCGGATGCGCCGATCGTCAGCGACAATAAATCTTCCTCAGTGACGTTCTGCTCCAGCACCTGGGCGATCACTGGGGCCTGATTCACTTCGGCGACGGTGACAGTGAAGGATTTTGAGTCCGTTGCTCCATCCAAGTCTTCCACGGCGACAACGAAACTGAAGGATCCGGGGCCCTGTTGTTCAGTCGGAGTCCATGTGAGTCTGCCTGCCGAGGAGTCGAGGCCGGCATTGGCGGGGCCTGACTGCAGCGAATAGATGAGCTGATCATTTGGCAAATCGACATCGCTGGCAGCCAGGTCGATTGTCAGCATTGCCAATTCGCTGACCTGTGCATCGGCCACTTCGTTGAGCGTGGGCGCCGAGTTAACGACCGATACGGTGAACGACCTCATGGCGGTTCGGCTCGGGACGCCGTTGTCTTCCACCACGACAGTAACGTTGTGATTCTGTCGGCTGTCGGTGGCGCCGGGCGTCCAGGTGAATTCGCCCGTCTGTGCATCGATCGATGCACCCGCTGGTGCGCCCGCCGCCAATCGAAAGGTAAGTGAATTGGCAGGAAGGTCGGGGTCCGTCGCCGAGGCTGTGAACTGAACCGTTTCACCCACACGCACCGAAACATCGTCGATCGATCCAAGTATCGGCGACAAGTTTTCCTCTGTGACCACCACAGTGAAAGATTGCTCGTCGAACAAGTCACTGTCGGAAACCCGTACCGTAAAGACATGATCGCCCGGACCATCCGCTTCGGTTGGCGTCCAACGGAATGCGCCCGTGACCGGATCCACGGACGCCTCCGCCGGACCAGCGACGACGGAGTACGACAGTGTGTTGGCGGGGACGTCCAAGTCCGTCGCGGCTAGTGCAATGGCAAGCTCCGATAGTTCAACGATCTGCAGATTGATGATCGGCGAAAGCGTCGGTCGCTGATTGACTTCGGCGACTGAAACGTCGAACGATTCGACATCGAAGTTTTGGTCGTTGTCGGTGACCCGTATCGTGACCGAATACGTCCCAGGGCCAGCCGATTCACTGGGCGTCCACATGATCTGCCCAGAGCTTGGATCAATCACCAGGCCAACAGGGCCGGAGTCGATCGAGTACGTGAGAGAGTCGTTTGGTAAATCTGAATCGGAGGCGACGACTGAATACTGAAACAGTACGTTTTCGTCCGTATGTTGATCTACGATGGACTCGAGGACGGGCGATCCGCCTGTCGAGTAGGGATCACCAAAGTCGACATCGATCAACACGTCGTCAAAACCGCGATTGCCAACGGACGGTCCGAGAAAACTGCCGGCGAACATCTCCCAGCCGACTTGAAGGGACTGATCGACGTCCGAGGCATTGGCATCTGATGCGTCTAATGCATTTGTCTTCAAACTAAGATGGTTCTCCGGATGTCCGTTGTCGTCGGTGGGTTGCAGCACGTACAAACCGACGTAGCTTCCGGCGGGAAGCGTCCGCATCCACTCGGTGGGACCGCTACCGAACTTTGAATAGACGACTTGCCGATGTGAGGATTGAAACACCGCATCGGGATAGTCGGGATGGCTCGGTACCATGCCGTTGACGTCGCCCGCATCCGAGTCGGCAACGAAGTAACCCAGCTCGTTGAATTGTTCCCCAATGAATTCAAATCGAGTCGTGATGTCGACCCGTTGGCCATCGCTCCCGGGAAGCTCCGCAAGCATCATGCTGGTGAACCCCGCGGGCGCGATGTCACCCTCACCTTCGGCCGACGAGTAGTCGTAGACCGGACCGTCACCGGATCGTGCAAGCCCATTGATAATGTTCAACGCGTCGATTGGCGAAATCGTCCCGTCGCCGGAGGTGTCGTAGAACGAGGCGAGGCGATTGCTTCGCGCGCCCAGCGCGATCGGGTCATCACGTCGTGCCAACTCATTGATCACGCGCAGTGCATCACTTGGTGTCGCCTGCCCGTCATTGTTGACATCAAGCGGCCGGGACGGGTTTTGCCAGTCGGATGCAAGCAGCAGCCGCTGCTCCAATTGTTCCATCCGGTGTTGGCGAATCTTTCGGCGTTGGTTTCGGGCGCGACTGGACGTCTTCGTCTTGAAGCGGGGCATTTACTCTGGCCGTAGCATGGGGAGATGTTCCTGAGCTGATATTCTGATTGCCTCCCCCCTCCGGTGCTACACACGAGCGTCACTTTCTTCCTAATCGCGACATTTCAACTCACCGACTATTTGGCGAAGTGTATTCGTTTGCGCCGCACCATTGCGATTGCAAGCGCGATCTCGACGCCCGCGACCAATCCCTGGCGTGCCACGTCACACAAGATCGATCATGTACCCGGCGTATCTCGGAACGAAACCAGCTTCGGTAATTCGCAAAATGATGGCAGGACGGCGATTCGAGGTTGTGGATCCGGTGATTGAGCTGAGCAGTTTGCCCGACACGCTGAAATGGTTATCGAACCTGTTCTGGTGAGGTCCGCGAACATGCATTTGGATGATTCACAGAGTCCATACGATGGGCGACGACCGGTAGAGTAATCGCGTGACAGCGATCACCGTGGGTTCGTGTCGGGGGCAGTCTCGCACGGTGGGCACGCCCACACATTCGCGACGAGACGTTCGCCAGCCCCCAAGTTGATGTCGTAACTCGCTCTCCTTTCGACCGGGCTTGCCAGTTTTTCCGGAGCTGAAACACGTGAACCAAGCGACGCAAAGTTCGCTCAGGAACTGACACCTAAAGCCCACCGCGCAGCTTTAGGCGATCGAGCCAGTTTGAAATCACCGCCAATCACGCCTCGATGAAAGGTATCCGAACCGCCCTTAGCGTTCGCAACGAGACGCGAAGTACGGCGCGGAATTTGGACCGACCGCTCGCGCGAAGCGGATCTGCTACGGCGCGGAGGTGGCGGACACCTCTGTCATTTTGCCGATTTTGTTCAGCGCGGAGGTTGGACCAACCGCCGCGCCGAACGAACTTTTCTTGCGCGCGTCGGTGTCTCAGACCTCCGCGCTGAACCAGATTCCTTTCGAGCGGGAGGTTGGTCCAGCCGCTAGCTCGAAAACACGCGGTCACCGTTTGGGCGACCGGCATTGATTCCGGCGTTAGAACGTAAAACCGCATCTCGGCTAAAGCAACGCCGACAGCCAGGAAACTCGTATGAATAATTCTCCCGGCAATTCCCATACTCCCAGCCCTCGTCGGTTGAAGTCCGGGACCACGATTGGCGAGCGGCGACGACCAGATCGTGGTTGTGGTATCGTGACTCAGCCTTCAGATCGTCTTGTTGACGTGTACGTGGCTAGGGAACACTGACGATTGCCGGCGATGGGTTTTCAAGTTTTCGCTTGTGGTTGGCAACGTCACGCCGGTGGTCCAACTCAAATCGTTACTGTCGCTCGAGTGAGTCTGCGTGCCAGAAGATCGTCTTAGTGGAACCCGCCTAAAGTTCCTGTGTAACGCCAGATCAATATCCTGGGTACAGGTAGACTTTCGGCTAAAATGCGATCATAAGTCGGGAAAACAATCCCGGGGACGCCAGCCCCAGTGCACGGATTGAGCGGAGTCACAAAGGGCCCAGGTCCAGCTCTGCCAGCCCAAACCCAACATGACGGCACCATCATCTACCCCGCGATAGGTCCACGGTCGGAACCACCGTCTACGAGCAACGATCTCAAGGGTGCATCGCCTGCGAAGGAGGGAGCGGAACGTGAGCGTGCCGTTAAGCATAAGTTCGGTGCATCGGTCGAACTGGTAGACGCGAACACGCTCCATCTTTCCGACCTGTTCGCAACTTCGCGGCGCCGAATGTTTGGTGAAGAGGCATTGGTCATGCACCGGCAGGGAGTCAAGACAGACGTCGACGCTTCTCAGCGCGAGCGGACGGAAGACGCGTCGACTTCGTCCGATGGGGCGGCGGCAGGGGGGGAATTGCGGCTCGATTGTCGATCCAGGAACAACAACACAGGACGGATCGATAGATAATCAATTTTATGTACGAATCCGACCCGCTCTGGAAAGAGGCAATGTTGGCGGAACGCAATCGCCAATAGCACCAAGTTTATCAACAGAAACAAAGATCATGTTCAATATCTTGAATCACCGTCAGGCCTTCAGATGGACCGCCAGGACATGCCTTGTTGTGTTTCTGTGCGTTGCGACATCTCCTTGTCACGCGCAATACGGGCGGGGACAGATTTCGCTTCACTACCTGACGGACCTCGACTATTTTTCGGATGGAAAACGCATAGCCCTGTCGGGTGACAAAATTCGCATCGTCGATGTGGCGTCGCTTTAGCATCATCATGAATCATCACAGTTCCGATTCGCGCCGATCTGCCGGCAAGCGGCAATTCGCCACGACGCAGTGGAGCGTCGTGTTGTCCGCGGGCGAGTGCGTTGGTGAGGAATCGGGAGACGACGCCGCGGCGGCGGCGCTGGCGCAGCTTTGCGAAGACTACTGGTATCCGCTTTATTTTTACGTACGCCGTCGCGGATACGCCGTCGCGGACGCACAGGATCTGACGCACAGGATCTGACGCAGGCGTTCTTTGTGCGGTTGCTGGAGAAAGAGTCGCTCCGCATCGCGGGCCCGCAACGCGGGCGGTTCCGGTCGTTTCTATTGGCGTCGCTGGACCACTTCTTGGCCAATGAATATGACCGTACGCAGGCGAAAAAGCGAGGCGGCGGCCGACAGCGCATCTCGCTCGATCTTGCCGCGGGCGAGTCACGGTTGGATCTGACGCCGGTTGATCACCTTACGCCCGAGCGGGCGTTCGAGAAGAATTGGGCGTTAACCCTGTTGGAGGTTGTGGTTGGCCGTCTGCAGGCGGAATTCGAAGCGGGCGGCAAGGGTCGGCAGTTTGAACTGCTGCGCGACTCCTTGACCGGCGACCGTGAAAGCGACGATTTTTTGAAGATGTTACTTCCCCAACTTAAAAAAGACGCGGCAAACTTCCCACCGAAGCCTTCTTCGTGGATGTGCGTTTTGTCATTGATACGAAATCGATCTCGGAAAGAGAATTGACGGCAATCTTAGACAGGTCCGTACAAGCCATCCAGGCCGAGGCGGTCGACGCCGGCCTGAAAGCCGTCGTTGCAGATCGCATGTCTCTCACGGTTCAACCGCAATGACTGGTGCTAACGCCGTTGAACTGGCTTGTCTTGGCATATGTCGTCTTCTTCAAGTGGCCGATACACGAAGAACTAGAACTGCTAAGACGACAGGTTGCCGATAAAGCAACACCCGAGGGCATACGACCGGCGCTTCGTGAAGGCCAGTCGCATCCGCTTCATGTTGCCATACGCAAGGAATACGCGGACGTCGTGGAGGCGCTGATTTCGCAGGGGGTGGATGTGGACGCAAAGACTACTGACGAGCAGACACCGCTTCAGCTCGCCGTTGCATGCGAGCATGATGAAATAGCAGAGTTGCTGCGTCGACATGGGGCGACGGGTTGATTTCCCTGGCTAAATGGAGGCGGCGGCCGTGTAGTACACACCGAGCGTGCCCACGAATCCAATCGGACAACCAATCCACAAGGGTCGCCATGCATGAAACCGACGCGATCCCAATAAGTAGGCCATCACCTCCATCACGAACGGCACCAATCCGACGGAGGCGTACAACCAGTAGCTGGGGCCTTCGCCTCCGAACGGCAAATACGCCCCTTCGAGATAGAGGTAAAAGAGGAAGTATCCGATGGGGGCCAGGATCGGGTAGAGAAACCACAATGGCTCATGGCCCCCCATATTCATTTCTACTGGAGTGAGTGCAACGCAAGCGATCACTCCGAGGAGATAGGCTCCGAGATATTTCAGGGTCTCACGGATCAAGGCCCCCGCAGAAATACCATTTGGCTTCCGAGGTTCAGCTTCGACATCCGTTGGCAAATAAGGATTTTCCGCCATGCTGTTGGAACTAAGATATTTGACCGAATTGACCATCAGGTCAAACGGGAACCGCTCCCGGCCGAGGTCCCCATCAGTGTATCCGCAGCGGCCCGCGATCGGGCCCTTTTCTTTACCGTTCGGTGGGGGAGAAGCAGCGATGTTGGTGCCGGAGTGGGGGGGCCGGCCGCTGGCGGGTTCAAGACGCTTTACCTGGTGCATCGAATTCGCGTTGCAGCAAGCGATTGGGGGTTACAATGAGAGGATCGCTGAACTTGAAGACTTGTCGATTGAATGAGCCGTGATCGCGTAAGCGGCCGAGTCTGCTGCATTGCCAGAGACCTTACCGGCCAGCGGCTCACCATTGAATCGATGATTCACACGAAATCAACAGGCCGTTGAAGCGCGCGATTGCGAGTGGAAAGATGACAATAGTCCGCAGTGCTTGAGACCTGCCTGCAAATCCCGGCAGCAACGCTATTTTGGGTTCCTATGAAGGAGACGTCGCTCAGTTTGCTTGATCACCTCCGACGTTCTCCCGAATCGGAAAGCTGGGATCGTCTCACCAAAATCTATGCGCCATTGATCCGCGCATGGCTGCGGAAGTACGACGTCCAAGACAGTGACGCAGATGATTTGGTGCAGGAGGTGTTGCTGGCCGTCGCGAAGGATCTCGACAAATTCGAACACGCTGGGCAGCCAGGCGCTTTTCGCGGGTGGCTGAAAGCGATCCTGGTCAACCGGCTGCGGAAGTTCTGGCGGTCTCGCGATCGTCGTCCACAAGCACGAGGCGACTCGGAAATCGACGCTCGATTGGCACAACTGGACGATCCGGCCAGCGAAATGAGCCAGATCTGGAATCGTGAGCACGACCAGTATGTGCTGCGCCAGCTCCTCGCGCTCGCTGAGCCCCATTTCGAGCCCGTCACCTGGAAGGCGTTCTGTCGCGTGGCGTTGGAGGGCGCGAAACCGCACGTTGTCGCCGCGGAAATGGGAATTTCCCTGAATGCGGTCTGCCTCGCTAAGTCCCGTATTACGCGGAGGTTGCGGCAAGAGTCGGAAGGACTGATCGAGTCTTCTTCTGGATTTTTCGCGAAGAGCTGACAAGAAACCGTGTGAACGGGTCTTGGTAGTTGGAAGCGAGTCACTGGACCGCATCCGGTGCCCAGAAACGCTTGCCAAATTGGTGCGACTTCAACAGATCTGTCTTGCAAGAGCTATCCATGCCCAAACTTACCGCCCACCCGAGCCGAGAAGAACTGAGTGCCTACAGCCTGGGGCAGTTGCCAGAAGAACGAGCGGTCGCCATCGATACTCACATCAACGAATGTGAGCCTTGCTGCGAGACCATCGTTGAATTGTCATCCGAGGATACGTTTGCATGCCTGTTGCAGGAAGCCGGGCGATTGCCAACGGATCTAACGGCTGATAGCGAAGCCTCGACCGCCAAATCGTCTTCGACTTCTGAAGGCATTCCTGGGCCTCTGGCCGAACATCCTCGCTACGAGATCGTCAGGCTGATTGGCAAAGGCGGAATGGGCGATGTCTACGAGGCCAGGCACCGCATGATGGAACGGACGGTGGCGCTGAAAGTCATCAAGCAGGAACTGATGCGCAAACCGGAAGCGGTGAATCGCTTTCATCGCGAAGTCAAGGCCGCCGCTCAATTGGCTCACCCCAACGTTGTCACGGCGTACGACGCCGAGCAGGCCGGCGACATGCACTACATGGTGATGGAGTTTGTCGACGGAGTTGACTTATCGCAGATGGTCAAAGACCGAGGCGCTTTGCCGGTCGCCGACGCCTGTGCCTACATCTGTCAGGCTGCCATTGGGCTCCAACACGCGCACGAGCGCGGCATGGTGCATCGCGACATCAAGCCCCACAACCTGATGGTCACGTCGGACGGAACGGTCAAGATTCTCGACTTCGGTCTCGCTTCGCTCGCGCCGGAAGCGATCGGAGACGCCGACACAATTGAAGCTCGCGGCGATCTGACAGCGGCCGGTGCGATCATGGGTACGCCCGATTTTATCTCACCCGAACAGGCCGAAGACGCTCGCAGCGCCGACATCCGCAGCGACATCTATAGCCTGGGCAGCACTCTCTACTTCTTGTTGTCAGGTCGCCCGCCGTTTCACGATGGCAGCGTTTTGACCAAGCTCAAAAGCCATGCGACGGAAGAACCCGTTGCGCTCGAATCCCTGCGGGACGATGTGCCTGAAGAACTGACTTCGGTGGTTGCTCGCATGACGGCCAAGAACCCGGACGACCGTTTCCAGACACCAGCCGAAGTTGCCGCGACATTGAGCCAGTTCGTCGAAACCGGCAAAGCAACGTCAGCAGAGGAGCCGCAAACTGCGAAATCCAAAGGCTTCGGAAAGTTTCTAATTGGCGCCAGTCTGCTGGGTATCGCGGCACTTCTGATCGTTCTGAACTGGCAGGAATCAGTGGCCAGCAAATTGGCCAGAATGAAAGCGCCGGTTGCGCTCACAAGCGAACCGCCGGAAAACAAGGTCCACGTCTTGCTGTACACAGTGGAGGCCGAAGCTCTCGGCGGCCATCCCGCAGCCATTTGTGATATTGGGAACTGTCGAATCGCCGTCGTTAATCAGGACATCTCAAGGACACGTGACTTTTCCGAAGGCATGAACCTTGTGGTCTCAGGCCCCGAACGCACACGCCAACGCGCGATCGACTCGTCGAAGGGCGAATACTTCACAAGCATTTACAACGACAGTGAAGCGAAGTGTCGATTTCACAATTTCAACTTCACTCTGACGAAAAAGATGATTAGCTTTGGCACGACCGGGACCTTCTGGGACAATCCGGCTTCGCCCGGAATGCTGATCATGGTTGATGCCGATACCGGGGACGTGATCACGCAGCCGATGAAGCCAAAGTCGGAACGTGTCTTCCTCACGAACCAGCATCGCGAGTATCCACCAACGAGACTGCGGCCAGAAACGCACACTTCCGCAAAGCATCCGACGACTGCCACAACATCAATCAGCAAGCCCGAACTCAAAATCACCGGCAAGACGGTCAACAAGGGCACGGCTGGACTGCCGAGTCTGTACGACTGGGACTTCAAGGGCCGTGACGTCGGTGATCTGAAGGTGCGATTACTGCTCGCTCAGAACGGAAAGACCGAAGTCATGCAGGAATTTGATTTCGAAGAGCTGCCGGCTGAGTTCGCAGGCAAGGTTCGGCTGCAAGTCAATGATGCTGCGACCGGCGCGGACCGTAAGCGAAGGGTGAACGCGATTCTTTACGTCGAATCTCCAGTGCCCTCGCGTAGCACAACCACAAATGAAGACAAGGCACTCTCGATCGACGTCGAAGCTCCCTTCAGTAACAAACTTGAACGAGCCGATCTGGCACCAATCACCCCCGGGGAAACAGAATCGCTACTGGTCTTGAGCTACTGGAAAGGGGACATGACCCACGACCTCTCGATGGAGTCGATGACCGAGGCGACAGAGGGCGGCAATGCCACCTTCCTGTTTGTCACGCTTGACTGGTCACCCGCGAGTCCGGAACTCGCAGAGCTGCAAGGAGAATGGGAAACTGAGTCTCTCACTGAAGGCGGAAAACAACAGCTTGCCACCGAAAACGGCTTTGGCGGCCTCCTGCTCCAGATCAAGGGCAACAGGTTTGTCATCAAGGAAAGGACGCCTACCGGTGGTATCTCCGACGTTGACACCGGTCGGATCGAGATCGATAGCACAACGACGCCCAAGACAATTGACTTCGTTGGCCGCGACAAACCCAATCAACGATCTCTCGGCATCTACGAGTTCGAGGATGGTGTGCTGCGAATCTGCCTTGTCGAACAAGGCGGGACCGATGCCCCGGCGGGGGAACGCATCCCCGACACGAAACCCTTGAAACGTCCCACGACGTTTGATTCCCCAGCTGGCATCAACGTTATGTTGATGGAATTCCGGCGGACGTCGGATAACACCCGTAAGGTTGTAACGCGACGGGCGGACGTTCTGGGCATGGGCAAGGTGGTATCCTTCGTTCCGCAGGAGAGCGATGAATTCGCCACGATCGATCTAAATAAATCGGAACTGGCAGTTGAGCTATGGGTGTCGGACGATGATGCGACGCTCGTGCAGGAGGGTGACCGTGTTCGACTGGAGTTTGAAGGCTGGCCAGCCGCGGAACCCGCTGACTTTTTCGGAGGTAAGGTGATCAGCCTCGATCCCACGGCTGACGGCGCAGGAATGTTTCGCGTTCTCATCAAAGGAGGTGACAGCGAGTCATGGCCGGATAAACGGTATCTTCGGCCCGGTGTGCGTGCAAATGGCTGGATCTTCATTGCAGCTCAGAATCCTGCTCAACAATCCGAAGCCCGGTCGTCTAAGCCGACGTTAGAAGAAGAAGCTTCGGCGCCAGCGGGCGACGTTCCAGCGAAGGAGAATGACATTCCCAACATTCAAGGCACCTGGCAGGTGACTTACTCTGAAGACGGCGGCAGAATCGCTCCGCAGGAGATGCTGAAAGAAATTCGCTTTGTGATTGACGAGCAAAATTTGACCACTGAAATTGGCGGACGGAAGAGCGTTTCGACGTACAAACTCGATCCGTCGACAAATCCCAAATCCATCGATCTCACCGAGAACGGTCGCACGAAGCAAGCCATCTACGATCTGGTGGGCGACACACTACGAATCTGCATCGCCGAAAGCGGCGAGCAGCGTCCAACAGCCTTCGACTCCCAACCGAACTCAGCCAATGACATTGTCCTGATACTCAAACGCGTGAAACCAGACAATGTTTCCGCAGACGGGACCGACGACCAAAAACACAATGGTCCACTGTCGGAGGAACTCGCTCGCTCATTAATCCCAACGGCGTCGTCGATCAGCAATGAAGACTTCCAGAAGTTGCAGACAAATCCTGCAGCCCAATCCATCAAGAATAAGTCGCTGTCATTGGTATTGATGACTCTCGACATTCGCGATCAATCACCCGAAGCCGCCAATGACTTCAGATTTCTCGTTGAGGGGTATCCGAAGCCGAGCGAGATCGCTGCTGCGATGTCCCGAAGCCGCTCGATAGGCTATTTCAGCATCATCCAGCCCGGATACATCACGGAGTGCAAAATCACAAATTCGACAGACGAGATTGCACAAGGCAAAGTCACGTTTAATGCTCCGAAACTCTACATCGGATCAGTAACATTCGAAGCCCGAAAGCACGAAGGGACATGGCGGATCGAAAAGTTTCATCTGCCCTCGCACAAAATCTCTATCGAGCTTGGCGAAGATGGAAACTGGCATCCCAAAGGGAAACGTCTTCTTCATGCTGATTGACTAAATGCCATCAATCACCCAACGGGAGCATCTAAACGATTGTTCGCTTGTTGAATACTTGATTCATACAAATACAACCGAGACCAGATATGACACGACCATTGACACTATTTACTGCAATGCTGTTCTTCACCCTCGCCGGCTGTGGGAACTCGAATACACCCGCTGACAGTGCCGGCCAGGCACAGCGTGAATTGAGCTCAGGCACTGCGGGAGCTCCGGACAGTGCCCGGACGGAAACTGAAACCACTGAATCTACTGGTACGGGTGCGATCGAAAGTGCGGCTCTAAAGCAAGAAATGGTCGAGGTCACATTTGAGCTAATGAAGAAACAGCAGCCCAGCACTGAACTCGATGCTGTCCGCACACAAGTTGAAGCTGCAATTGTCCAGGTCCGTAAAGAAGTTCCTGAATTTTTTAATGGTCTCCGCGGAAGACGAAAAGAAGCTTGGGGCTGGCACTCCAATTGAAGGCGTTGATAAGAGAATTGCCGATGCGGAAGCGTTCCTCAACGAGTACGGGATTCAATTGAGCGGTCTCGTTCAATCATTGCTTCCACAACACAAAGCTGGGGATCTCAACCCGGTTCGCACGGAATTATTCGCTCATTTGATTGTCGCCGACATGAAGAAGGCGGCAGCCGCACTGACCAATTAGCGGCTGAGAGACAGCGCACTGGGCATCCCCTCCGCGGATGGCAGGCCAGGTTTGGGAGATTGATTGACCAAGTGACCGTCACACGGGATGAAGATGCTGAACTGCGATTCGAGAAATGAAATGACAAATTGCTGCAATCCAGAGCAGTCCTCCATGAAGACGTGGCATTCTGGGGCGGCAAGTCCAAAGAGTTGCTTGATGAACTCGACAGGCAACCCAAGAAAGCATGTCACCAGACGACTTCGGATCGTGAAGAAGACGTCAGTGTTCGCGAAGACGACAACCCCTACCAACCGCCGGCGACGTGAAGCGTTGCAGTTCGACGGTGACAGGTATACGCTGGCGAAATTAGGTGGCACCCTCGTCAGTCGAAGCCCGTCAATTCAACGCCCAACCAACAAGCCCTCGAAACCACAGCTGTCGCACGCGAGATTGCGGCTGGCACTCAAAACGTCATACAAAAACGGATCGCACGACAATCATGAATCGATTCTCTCTCTTAGCGTTGACCACACTCCTTTTGGTTGGTTGCGACCGGGCTGACTTCAGGAATGGTAATAGCCCCGGCGAACTGGAAGTTATCGACGATGCCAAAGTTTACCACCTCGCGGATGGTGTATTTATTGAGCAAAGTAGGAATGGGAACAATGTCTATTACCTGATCGAGTCCACCGTGGCGGACTATGAGCTCAAAGCGGAGGGCTTGGATATTGAACTGGATGGCGAAAAGGCGGGAACGTATTCTACCTCGCCGGCGCCTGAAGGTTATGTTGCCGCCTGGATCACAGTAGTTCCTGGCGACGGCCCGGAGGTTACGAGGTTTCATATTAATGTCGCGACACTTGCGGAGTTGCTTCAAAACCTTACCGCCGCAATGACGGTTCAGGATATCTACAATCTCAAGCAGTAGATGTCGAACAAAGCAGTGGAGACAACCGGTGACCCGTTGCGCAGTCAAAAGATGCTCCATTCCTCGATCGTCTGTGCTGCATCACTGCCGCATCCCGGTCAGCGATGCTTCACTTCTTCACGTTCCTTTAATGGCTAGACCGTTGCGTAGTTCCCGGCGTTCACGTACAGAACGAACACTGCCAGGAAAGCAAACAGAGAAAGTGACGAATAAACGTGCAACCAGCCAGCGCTTCTCTTCCTTCGTGCGATCTGGTAAACACCGTACCCCAGTTGCATGATGGCGATCGCAGGCAGAACCAGGAGGCACCCGATCATGCACGGCACATAGAAGACGAAAAGACCTCCGCCACCATCATAAAAGTCGCTGATTGACAGATGATAGAGCGCGAACGTCACAAGGTAGAGCGAAGTCGGCCAGAACACTCGAATCGCTTTGAGGGAGACCCTTGGTTTGCGGCTGGAATCTTCTAGGCTCGTCTTGGTGGGGCCCCCTCGCTCGACTTGGTTCGGAGTTTTGCAAGGATCAGCCAGGTACTTACGCGTTTGATCGAGTCCAAGAGTTCGTTAGCAGCGGGATCTAAACGCACACCTCACGACGCTAAACGGCATCGGTTCGCGATCGCGACCTGAAGATCAGGCTTGCGACCGAGGCGCCTATCATGCCGCCAACGATCGCCGCACCAAAATAGGCAATTCCAATCAAACCGGCGATCCGTCGCGAGGTATCATCCGTCAGACTTCCAGTCAGGTCTATCAATGCCAGGAGCGACGCAGAAGCCAGGACGGCACCCACAGCGGCCCCAATCAAGCAGCGTGCTCCAAACTTCAACACGATCAGACACAGGATCACCATGGGAATTCCCAATTGGATCCAGCTCATCAGGTCGTGCCATTGGATGACTGCAAAGGCAGGAGCCATCGATGCCGTCAGCGCGAGCAGACCGGTGATCGTAAATTGCGGCTGCGGTTTCAATGGTGTCTCGATCTTTATGTGAAACGCCTTCCCGTGAGTTGGCACCAAGCTCAAAATCAAAGCTGCTCGCCGAAGTTCGGGCAAGTGTTGTGCACCCGAAAAGACTTCATGCGGACCCGTTGTCCACAGGCCGGACAGGGACGTCCCTCGCCTTTGAGATTCCACACGATCTCTTCGATGACGTACGCACAGCCCACGGTCCAAGCAATCACCAACCCGACATACCAGGGAACGGTTCCCTTGACGAAATTCTGCAAACAGCCGTACGCGAATGCAAGCAGGATCGGCGCGACAGCGTGTTTCCTTTTGCGATATCGCAACCACATATTCTTAACTTCGTCTTAACGTTCTTAACTTCGCCTTAACCTTGCTCCGAGATGAAGCAGAGAAGCGGCGGGCTTTCCGGATAGTGCGTTGAATTGTACGAAGTAATCGGTAGTCTAGATCCAGTATCCAGAACCGATTTCATTCATCCCGTCAAGCAGTTTAGTATTCTGGTGTCCGGCGATTGCGCGCCTCGCAACCTGCGGCAATGGGCCATACCCCAACGTCATCTTTGCTTTGGAGTTCTTGATGAGACCTACTCACGCAATCGTGTTCCTGGTCTTTGCCTGTTGGATAAGCGGCAGAGGCCATGCCAACGAGACCTGGGAAGACCATCCTCCGTGGCTAGGAACTTGGCACGCGAATCCTGAAGTCGCCCGAATTCTGGGGTTTGCACAAGATGGATCTGTTCAAAGGAAGAAATTGAAGATCGAGTTCTTCGTGTCCCGGGATGCCGCGATCGCGGTGGCCGGAAAGGAAACCATCCAGCGAGTGGAGTCCATTTTCTCGGAGCGGATGGGCGGCAGGCACCAAATCATTGCCGCCGGGCAATGGAGAGACGAAGAAAAGTTCACGGTCGACTCCATGTGTGTTGTGACTCAGATTCAGGGAGCCAGATTTCTGTGGTTCGGTGATCCAAGCGTCACCTTCACTGGTGCTGAAGTCAGCTTTGTTCGCGGAGTGGATCCGGAGCATGATTTGCTCGTGCTTGATTCGCACCTGCCCAGCTTCATCAAGCAACCGTTACGTCGCACGAAACAGACGGCAAGACTCGTCAAGGCGGTCGGTTACCAGCGACATCCCCCCGAGGCAGAGAAGTAGTCGAGGCCGCCCCTGACGCGACTGAGGCTCTTGCCTGCCGGGAGGCGCTCGCGAACGAGGCTTCATTAACGCAATCGTTGAACGGAACACCTACATGATTCAATTCAAGATATCCAAGCACTGGCGCCCGGTTTTCTTGACGTTACTGGCTGTCATAGCACTCTTGGTTCGCGACGCTGACGGCGATGATTCGACGAAATCACGAATCAAAATCGATCGGGAGACGACCTTTCTGACAGGCCCGCTACGAACCGATGGAACGGTTGATTACGCGGCCGGCATCAACGCTCGAATGAAACAGGGTGTAACGCCCGAAAATAACGTCTGCGTTTTGCTCTGCGAAGCGATGCAGCCCTTGGAGGCTTGGGACATGCCGCCGGAGTACTTCAAGGAGATTGGCAGGACGCCGCCACCGAAAGATCGCAGTTACGTCCGCTACCTTGCTGCTGGCATCGCCGATCCAACGTCCGACACCGCCAAGCAACGACTTTATCTTGTCCATGATTTTATCCAAGGCGATCCGCGTCCGTGGAAGCGATCGGAATTCCCGGAAGTTGCCAAGGTACTCGATGGCGATGCCGAGCCTCTGAGAATCGTTCTCGAGGCGACCGAACGCGACCAATTTTATTCGCCAGTCATCACGCGTGGTCTGGACGAAGTGGATCCATTGCCGCTCGTTGCGGCCATGGATCCCATGACAACCCAGCTGCCCTATCTGGTGCATTCTCTGCGGTTCCGCGCCATACTGAATCTGGGAGAAAGCAACCACGAAGCAGCCTGGGAAGATCTACTTGCCTGCTTCAAACTCGCCAGACTCCTGGGCATGGGGGCCAGCAAGATACACGCTCAACGAAGTTATATGCTCGAAGAGCGGAACTGTTCCGCGATGGAGGCGTTCATTCGCACGACGGATCCTTCTCAATCGCGAGCGAAGCATTATCTCAGGGCACTCCAGTCTTTGCCTTCCCGAGCAAGACTGAGTGAAAAAGTCGACTGGTTCGAACGTTGTGCCTATCTCGATTCACTGCTTGTCATTCGAGCGAATCAGGAGGAAGCAATCGACTATCTCGACTGCGAACCAGGCCTCGCCGCGGCCGGCAAGATGGTGAATCTGTTTTGGAAAGACGCCATTGACTGGAACGAGACGCTTCGAATCGGCAATCGCTACTACGACCGACTGGTTGCGAGCCTCGAAAAGACGGATCTTACGCAGCGCCGTGAAGAAGCGACGTTGCTCCAGCAAGAGCTAAAGAGCCTTGCGGAGAGAGCCATTGGCATTCGCGGCACGGACGAGACGGCGAAGGGTCGCGCGGCAACCGAGTCAAAATCGAAGCTTCTTGCCGCCATCATCGCTGAAAACCTGATGTCCGACATCGACAAGTGTCTGGCTTCCGAGGTCCGCGTGAGGCGGCGGTTTTCAAATCTCGAAACGGCGTTGACTGTGGCCGCAAACCGCAAAGACTGGGGTGAAGAATGAGAGAAGCGAAGCCAAGTTGAAGCACATGCGAATGAGCAATGTCATGGCCGCGAGATTTAGCAACGAGCGATCATTTACTGGCGCACGGGACTCGTAACCTCGTCCACTACGAAATGCGAATTCCGCTGCGGCCAGTCATCAGCTTGATACGGCTGGGAGTGCACGCCGTGGCTCGCACAGACTGTCAACAGCGGCCGAATGGCAATCACGCATTCAGAATGCTTCGATTTCATGAACATTCGTTTTCTCTTTGTTCTGCCGTTGACGTTGACTGTCTCCGGCGCAAACAGGTTCACTTCCGTTGCGAGGGGCCGATGGCTCTTGGGACATTCGTAGCGATTCTCTGCCATCGTTGAGCCAGCGCACACAGATTCATGATCGACATTGAAATCGGCTCGGAATTCTCAAAAAGCGGTATTATCGAGACGGGTCAAACTGAAAGGCTGGCTTGGGAGTTTCAGGCATCGGCCCCGCATTCTTGTCACGGTACTTCGAGAAGCATGCCGCCGAGGCTTTTTCAGGAAGCGTTGCGTGCCAGGCCTGAAGTTTCTTGAGTAGCTCATCGGCGATCTCAGGATGTGATGACTTCAGGTTGTTCTTTTCCAGTGGGTCCTGAGTGACATCGTACAGCTCCAGAATCTCGAAATTCGTATTCGTCAACAGCCGCCATTTGCCCTCCAGAGTTGAGTAAACCGGGCCGCCTTTTCGATTGGGAATGCCCTTCCAGAACAGTGGCTTGTCGCGCAGTGGATATGCAGATCCCAGCAACGTTGACACCTGACTCTTGCCATCGGGCTGGTATCCCTCGGGCAACGTCGCTCCCGCGAGTTCGCAAAAGGTCGGAAGCAGGTCGACCGCGGAAATCCACGACACGTCATCAATGGCACCGGCTTTGATCTTCCCCGGCCAGCGGGCAATGAACGGAACACCAATGCCGCCCTGCAAAATCGACTTCTTGCGTCCGTTTCGTCCGCCGGTTGTCCCGACACACGCACCGTGGCCGAACCCGGTGCCAGTTGCGGAATCGTACATCTCTTTGAGTGCGCGCGGTTTGCCTCCGCCGGCGGGGCCATTGTCCGAGCTAAAGATCACCAGTGTGTTGTCGGTCAACTGCAATCGATCCAATGCTCCCAGCACTTCACCGATTCGGTCGTCAGCATGTGACAACACCGCTGCATACACATTTTCTGAATCACCCAGGTCCGGAAAACGCTTGCGGTATTCGGGCAGCGTGTGAAAGGGCGTGTGCGGTTCGTGAATCCACAAATTGATGAAAAATGGCTTCTTCGCCGCAGCGTTTCTTTCGATGAAATTGACAGCGCCGATGGCATCTTCGTGCACCGGCATCTGCGTGCCCGAACAGTTGAACGCGCCGCACTCGTCGTAGCCATAGTCCTCCGGTCGCGGCGAATCGGGAATCATGTTGTTGGCAAGATGCCACTTGCCGTAGTGCGCGGTTGCATAGCCAGCCGATTGCAGCAGTCTTGGAATCGTCGGAGCCTTCGGATCAACCCAGTCCGGCATACCGCGACTAGCGTTGCTTCTGGGTGATGCGAAGTGGCCGTCAATATTGTATCGAGCTGGGAAATGACCGGTCATCACTGCCGTGCGGCTCGGTGAACAAACGCCGCTCGCTACCGTGAACCGCATGAAGTCCGTGCCCTCTTTGGCAAGCCGGTCCAGGTTGGGTGTCTTTAGATACGGATGTCCGTGACAACCGAGATCTCCCCAACCCCAGTCGTCGGCAAAGATGAATAAGATATTTGGTTGACGATCACCTTCAGAAAGTTCTGCTGCCAGAGCAGAAGAACTCGATAAGTACAAGATCGCAAAAACGACGGCAAGTATATTCAGTTGCATTGAGATTGATGTTTTGATATCGGCGGTAGATTTCTTGAGTGTGTCGCAAGCATGGTCGACCGTCGACCGGAAGCGAATCTTGTTGTCTTGAAATGCGGACCAGACTTAGTCGCTAAGTTTGCTTCCCTTTTTGGGTTTTTGGGCGTCGTCTTTCCACCAATCACTGGGGCCTTCGGCTTCGATTTCTGACCATAATTTCAGCAGGATGTTTTTCCTCTCTTCGGTTTTCTCCGGCATCCCTTATTGTTGAGGGACTTCTTCGAGACCCGACGTCTCACTGCTTTGTTCTTTACCTTTGTTTTTTCGCCTCGCACGTTTCTGTATTCTCGTCAGAGGCTCTGTATCGGCCGCTGAGTCCCCAGCCGCTTTCGTCTGCGGAGCGGTCGAGTCGCTTACGGTGTTGCCGCTCAGTGCTCGCGTCAGCAAGAAGGACTCTGCCGGCGCCCAATCCGGAATCCCCTTTTCCTGAAGCTGCTTCTCATAGCGAATCGCAAACGGCTGGTTCGGCCCTTTCACCGACGGTAGGCCTTCGTTGACCATCATTGGCAGAGCAGAATCCCACCACTGGTCAAATGCCTGGCGAAGGCGTGCAACGACATCGGGCTTGGCCGAAGCAACATCCGTGGTTTCGCTCGGATCGTTTGTGATGTCGTATAGTTCTTCGTGATTCACCAGCCGCCATCGTTCGGTACGCACGGCGGTTTTCTGGTATTTCCCTTCATCGCGTTTGCCCTTCGCCCAACGCCCGCAGTGAACAAATCGCTCACGATCGGGCCAGTCGGCTTCCTTGTTCGCCAGCAGTGGCAAGATTGACCGGCCATCGAGTGGCTGCATCGTTTCTGGAAGTTCCGCACCGGCAAGTTCGACGAAGGTCGGAAACAGATCAACGTGATGAATCAGCTGATCAATGTCGACACCTTCGCTCAGCACACCCTTCCAATACAGGAATGCGGGAACATGAGTACCGCCTTCGTTGGGCGAGTTCTTTGCCCCCTTCATGTTGTAATTAAAGTGTTTGATTCGTTCTCCATTCAACGTGCCACTCAGATGAGTCGCGCCGTTGTCTGTTGTAAAAATGACGAAGGTGTCGGATAGCTGACCCCACTCCTGCAGCTTCTTCAGCAGCAGCCCCACATTGTCGTCGATGTTTTCAATCATCCCGTAACGCGCCGCAGTACCTTTGTCGTAGCCAAGATTCAGAAAGTACTCTGTGTAATCCTTCGGCGCGACCAACGGTGCATGCGGAGCGTTCAGCGAGATGTACGCGAAGTACGGTGAATCGGAATCCTTCTGCTCCTTGATCCAATTCAAACCGGCCTGGAAAAAGACATCGGTGCAGAAGCCTTTGGTTTGCACAATGGTGTCGTTGTGCAGCAGCACATTGTCAAAGTAGACGTTGTTTTTATTGGCAGCGAAATCACCAAAATTGACCTGCCCAATACCACCGGCGCCATGCATCAACACTTCATCGAATCCACGACTTTGAGGCAAATAGGGAAGATCGTCTCCCAGGTGCCACTTGCCAAACAGCCCCGTTGCATAGCCCGCTGATTTCAAAGCCTGCGGCATCGTGACGACATCCAGTGCCATCCGTTCTCGTTGCTGAATCGTGTGCGTGACGCCAACCATGAACGGTAGCCGGCCACTCATCAACGCGGCGCGGGTAGGAGCACAGGTGGGGCTGACGTGGTAGTCCGTCAGTCGCGTCGACTGCTGATACAGTTGATCGATGTTCGGCGTGCGAACCACCTCATTGCCCATGCAGGACAAATCTCCCATTCCTTGATCGTCCGTCATCACGAACACAATGTTCGGGCGCGAACCTTTTAGCGATTGGGCTTGGGCTGAAGCGTCGCAAAATGCCGGCAACAGGAATCCCGCGGCAACAAGGATGAGGCATAACTTTTTCATGGAGCTTACGTCGTTGTCAAAATTCTGATTTATTTCACTTGAGTCGTTCAGCTCGACGCCCGTTAAAGGCGCGAACCTGCATACATGTCTGCGATTTTGTTTTGCGATGGACCGTTCGATCTATTTCTACCGTAGTAGACGAGGCTACAAGTCGCTATTCGAACGCGTTTCACAGGGACTCGTAACCTCGTCCACTACTACAAATCGGGAACTTATCCACCGAACGGTCTTGATCGCCACATTCCAGGTCGCAAAAAATGGGGTCTGGTGACGTGCGGACAACCACAACAGATCTTAGCAAGTGCGGCAGCTCGCATTTGGGAGCTGGTTACTTTCTTTCTGATCGAAGCCCCAGTTGTCCATTGACCGCAGTCACGATTGACGAAGCGGCAGGATTTCGGAGGAATACGTCTCGTTTGAAGGGAACGAAATGAAAGATCTCCAATTTGACTTGATGCTTCGATTCTGTCCTAGCCGATGGGTGTGACGCATACAAACGCGAGTTGGCCGAGAAGTGAACTCGCGCAGGTTGCATCGTCCGACGCGTCGAAGCGAAATCGCTTCGATGCAGTCTGCTTAGAATCCCGGACCAAGTTCTGGGGAAACTGCCGGCAAGCGGCGTAACCTGCAGCGTGAAGATTCGATGAAAGCCGTCGGCACGATTTCACAGTTGCTTTACACGGCACGAATGCTGCACATCAACGGAGCACACGATCACGCCAAGAGTACGTCATGCCCGAAAAGAACGCATTGCCCGTTGCTGAAATTTCAGACACCGCCACACACAACGCGGCGGTTGCTCCGGCCGCAAAGAGCACCGAGGTCATGTGCGAGAGTCCCAGTTTGCCGGAATACAATTCGCCCTCATCGCTCGTCCGGCAGTTGCAAGGCCTACGCACGCGAATGGCCCGGGTGGAAACCACCTACGCGGATCGGATCGAACGTGTCTGGGCGGATCGCAAGGCCAGTGCGCGGAATCTGCTGCAGTATGTCTCGCTGCGCCAGCAGGACCTGCGATCCTTGCAAGAAAATCTACTCAGGCGTGGCCTGTCGTCCCTTGGTCGTTGCGAGGCAAATGTCCACGCGACGTTAAACGAGGTCATCCACGTGCTCCAACAGATAGAGGGCCAATGCGGTGCTGGGGAGGGGCCGGCGGAAGTCGATTTTGAACGCGGTCGCGAACTGCTGGATCAATCGACTAGTCGACTGTTCGGCGGGCGACCCTCTCAGGGCGGCGCACACATCATGGTGACCATGCCGAGCGAAGCCGCGCACGACCGCACGCTGGTGAGCGATCTTGTCGCACATGGCATGGATTGCATGCGGGTGAACTGCGCTCATGACGGCCCCGCGGCTTGGCAGGGGATGATCGAAAACTTGCGTCGAGCTTGCTGCGAGCAGCAGCGAGAGTGCAAGGTGCTGATGGACCTGTGCGGGCCAAAGCTGCGGACGGGCCCGATTGAAGCCGGTCCCGCCGTACTGAAATGGCGTCCCCGCCGCGATGCGTTGGGACGCGTGACCGCCCCCGCGAGAATCTGGTTCCACGACGAAGACGCCGCCGCCGCGCCTCTGCCAGCGGATGCGTCGATCCCAGTGGTCGGCAAGTGGCTGATCGAGCTTCGGCCGGGTGATATTGTTCGACTCAAGGACGCTCGAAGCCGGAAGCGGCGGATCAGGATCGTCGAGCGGGGGCCGGGCGGGGCCTGGGGTGAGTCCGATCAGACTGCCTATGTGACGCCGGACACCGAACTCCGCCACGATCGGAAGGGAAAATCGCAACGAGAGCACGGCCGGATTGGCGCGATCGTACCGACCGAAGGCTATCTCACCCTGCGACGGGGAGACCCGTTGCTGTTGTGCGACGAGCACAAGCTTGGGGCACCCGCACTTTATGACGAGCAAGGACAACTTCTGCGTCCGTCCATGATCGGCTGCACGCTGCCATCAGTGTTTCGTGACCTCAAACGCGGCGAGCGTGTGTTGTTCGACGACGGGAAGATCACCGCGCTCGTGGATGCTGTGCATGCGAATTATATCGAACTGGAAGTCATTCACGCTGGCCCTCACGGAACACGACTCCGCGCCGACAAAGGCATCAATCTTCCCGACACGGACCTGCACTTGGACGCGCTGACAGAGAAAGACCTTCAGGACATCGCGTTCGTTGTCGAACACGCCGATATAGTGGGCTACTCATTCGTCCGTCGCGAGGAAGATGTCGAACAGTTGCAGCGCGAATTGGCACGTCTGGGAAACCCGGACATGCCGATTGTGTTGAAAATCGAAAACCGGCAGGCGTTCGAACGGCTTCCATCGCTGCTCATCGCGGCGTTGCGGAGCCCGGCCAGCGGCGTGATGATCGCCCGCGGCGACCTGGCCGTGGAACTTGGCTGGCAGCGACTGGCCGAAGTGCAGGAGGAGATCCTGTGGATGTGCGAGGCCGCGCACATGCCCGTGGTGTGGGCGACCCAGGTTTTGGAAAGTCTCGCCAAGACCGGGATCCCATCACGGGCCGAAATTACCGATGCGGCGATGGGCGTTCGCGCGGAATGTGTGATGCTCAACAAGGGACCATTCATTACGGAAGCCGTGCGAGTGTTGAGCGACATCCTGCGGCGGATGAAGGACCATCACGCCAAGAAACGCCCGATCCTCCGGCGGCTCCGGCTCGCCGACGACCTGCTGCCCCTCAGCGTTGAGGACGAAACCGGGCATCGCGTGTAGCCAATGTCGTACTTGCCGATCATAACGCCTGCTTCGTGACGGATGACTGGCGGCGGAGCCACCGGGCACGGAGCCGCACCTTACCGCTCTCAACTGCCTCGTCCCGAACACGCCGTCGGTTGCATCGACCAGCGCACGTTCTCTTAGTTTTTTAGGCGCACTCTTAGCGAAAACTTGGACTGGACTTCCGAGAAGTGTGCATCCAAAAGCCGAATCCGCCGTTGCCGGGAGAATCGCGATCTGTCCCCGCCCAAGTTCCACATCTACTTCCGGTTCGTTTTCGCGGTCAGCACCCGCTCACCTGGAGTCGTCGGTCCTCGATTATGACTAACAGGAATCAATCATGCTGTTGTGAGCGACGCTAAACTCGGAGACAGGGAGTGCTCGCTCACGTCACTCGCACTAACTTGGTGAAAGATCTGTTGCCTGTAACCGCCATTTCTCTCTCTTAGGGAGCCAGTCAAACCATGTTTGATTCTAAGGAGTTCGTGCTCATCACCATTCTGATCGTAGTGGGAATCGCAGCCAACTTCGTGCTCATCCGGCCATCGTGGGGCCAACCAACCGCCCCGCCCGCAGAGCAAGAAGACGCCAGCGATGAGAATCAAGACCGGCCGACCGCCAAAGATGCTCGTCCGGCACCGCTCCCGAAACCCGACGAGTCGGCGAAGGTCGAAATCTTCGCGATCGAGTATAGGCCGATCGAGGGTGTCACGGGCCCGAAGCCCTTGGAGCCACCCGCCCGCAACAAGAAGTTCGCCTTTGGTGGCCACCCCTTCTTCGATGACGTGAACGTGTATCCGCATCAGAAGCCACTGTTTGTGGTCAGCAAAGAACATGTCCAATCTTGCAAACTGAAAAGCCGCGTGCACAATCCGATTGATCGCACCCGACGAATCGTGCTGGAGGTGGGTTTCACGAAGGAAGCCCAGGCGGAACTGAGCCGTCGCATCCGGGCCTTGAAACCCGGAAAAAAGACCCGGTGGTCGGTCCGCTTAGACGGGGACAAATGGTGGGGAGAGGAGCCCTTCCCCGCCGGGGGCGTCATCAGCGGCGTCGATGTTTGCGCCGCTCTCGATCGGAGTGAGGCCGAGCGAGTTAAGAAGTCGCTTCTCAAGACCGCGAAACCACTCGCTCATTTTCGGTTCAACGATCGAGTCCGGGACACTGCCGGCGCAGACAGCAAGGTGATCACGCAAGACGTTACTGTGCATAAGGGAGCTTTCATCAGTGACGGACAGATTCGCATAGCGAGCGAGACTCCGTTTCGCATCAAAACCCCGTCACTGAATTACCGGTCCTTCGCGGTTGCCGTCCGGTTCCAACTCAAGAACGTGGAGGTCGGGGAACAGCCCGTTTTGACCTGCGGGCCGGAAACGGGCTGGTTCCGGGTGCGAGTCAAGGACGGCCATCTCCTCGTGAATCTGGAGAGCGGGGATCGGCGTTATCGCTCGCGGGAGATGGACGCGGGACCCGTCGAAGCGGGTAAGTGGTACGACCTCGTCTGCTTCGCGCGACGTGACGAATTCGAATCCCGCGTGTTCCTGAACGGGAAGGCGGTCCAGCGCTGTTCCACCGTACCGGCGGGGGCATTCGCCCCGGAATCGCTGGACGCCGGTAGCCAGCGAAATATGCGGATTCGCCCGAGATCGATTGCCGCGGAGTCGTTCAATAGGATCCTCCACAACGTCTCGGATTCGGAAAAGGTATGGTCGTTCCGCGACCCACGGACGGGCCACACCTTCCACGGGCAAATCGATGAGTTCATCGTGTACGAGCGGGCCCTTTCGGTAGCAGAAGCAGAGGGCTTACGGTTGGGGGCGGCCAAATAACGCTCGCCAATGAGGAGAGCGGTTTGACAGCTGTCAGAGCCGCCGAAGAGAGGCCTCACGCACGAGACGTGGACGATCACCGCCGGTGCTGAGGGTCACCAACGGCGTTTAGATTGCCCGAATGTCTGTCGGAAGCTGACTCAGTATCTGCGGGCGGGTGCATCGACCGAGCGAGTTCGCCGGATTGCTTCAAAGCAGTTTGCTCGAGAACTCGGACTAATATGAGGGGAAAGTGTAGCGAAACAAAGGCATGAGCTTTCCAAGAGAGCTCGTCACGACGCAATTTCATGATCCGGGGCTTTCCCAGTCC
>NZ_NTFY01000076.1 GCF_002289565.1 Rhodopirellula sp. SM50
GTGGTCAAAGTCACAGCGGCCGTAAATCGCTCCTCACGAACAACCACAGTCCATTCTAATGGAACTGTATTTTCGTTATACGAGCGGCCGGGCATCCAGGCGCCCGCCCGAGGCCTTACGGCCAGCGGCTCACCATTGACTCAGCAGATCCCGACTAAATCGACAGCCCGCGAGCCGTCCGGTTTCACCGTGAAAGACCGGAGGGCTCGCGCCCTACCGCTAACAAAAAACATCCCGCTTGGCATCAAAGCAAGTGGCGTTGGGCGTGCGCCCCACTGTCAAACGTCAACCACTCTGGGCCAATCGCCGCCAGATCAACGCGACCAGCCAGAACGAAAAAACAACGGTCGGGGCGTCACACTCAGATGTCAGAATCTCGATCTTGCCGCGGCGGGTCAACGGATGATTGGGCCGCATCGTGGCGATCGATTCTTCGCCACGCCGTAGTGTGTAGCAGCGAGTGAATGGCGTATCCGGGGCCAGCAACAGCGGACCGCCCGGCGCATCGATGTCAAAGTTTTGCCAGAAGACCGATGGTTTTTGCGCCGACGCGACTTCGGTTCCCTCATGCTCCAGGGTCCAATGTCCACTGAACACCCCCTGTTTCTTGACCGCGAAAACGACGCCGTCGACGACGATTGAACCCTGCTCGCTGGACGATCGCAAGGCGGTTTGCCCGTTGAGGACGTCTCCCATCAGAGAATAGTTCCACGAGCAAATGCCTTGCGGCAGGCATTGAATGATCGTGCTCGTCTGGTTTGAAATCGTGCTGGACATCGAAAACGCGCCGACAGGGATGGATGGCAGATGGGATTCAAAATCGAGTTCTTGTCGACCGGCTGTTCTCGCTGGGGCCGATTCCAATCGGAAACGGGGCGCACCATTGCAATGCAGATTTGGATTCACTGTAGCGGGGGATTCAATGCGCGAGCAACCGCACCGTACCAGGCCGCACCGTACCAGGCCGCACCGGAACGCTCACGTCGTTAGAATGGTTCGGACACCATTCTATCGAATCGATCGTTACAAAACTGGTTGCCCCCATGGCGTCTGACGCATCCCCCAAATCATCATCGTCAAGCAAACGAACCCTCCTTGTGCTGATGGTCTGTCTCGGACTCGCCGTCTTGCTGTGCGGCGGCCCGCTGACGTGGTGGGCCGCACGACGCTCGGCCGCCAGCGCCGACGTCGCCGATCGCCGCGAGGAAATCCGCGCGCGGGGGCTGCCGATTGACGACGCCTCAATGGAAGCCTTTCGTGTCCAAACCATGGGGCACGAAAAATCGGAACGTTGGATGAACGTCTTGGAGGAAATCGAGTCGACGGCGTTTCAGAATTCTTGTCGCGGCGTCCCCGTGGTTGGCGTCACCGAAGACGACGCTGATTACGTTTATGGACAACCCTATCGGTATCACGATCAAGTGCGACAGTTTCTTGACCGGTGGGCGCCGCTACGTGAAGAGATTCATGACATCACCGAAGGCACGGGCCCGATTTGGACCGAAGTCCAGATGGATTCCTTCAACACCCTGTTGCCCTATGTCCAGTCATCGCGGAGCGTGGCGAGATTGCTGTCACTGGAGTTCGAAGACGCGCTTCGGCGTGACGATCGCCCCCAAGCGTTCGGCAGCTTGATGGCCATGCTGGGCGTGGCTCGGGCATTCGAAAAAGAGCCGCTCATCGTCTCGCAACTCGTCGTGACGGCGATTCATTCGATGGCGCTCAAACACCTGAGGGTGGCGGTCGAGCATGATCTCTTCGATGATGCCCAACTGAAATCAATGCTTGAGCAATTGCGTGCCCTGGACGACTTCGGGACTCGCTACCGGCTCGCTATCGTGGGAGAACGCGCCATGTCGCAACCGGTCTTCGATGATTTGCAGCGTTTCGGGGAAGACGTCGGGATGCCGGCGGGAGGATTCAATCAACGGCCGATCGATGCCCTCGCCTCTTTGGAGATCATGGAAAAAGCCGAATCGGTCTCCACCGAGAACCTGTCTGACTTCTTTATTCAAACGGCCGCACTCGATTCGGATTTTAATCAGCAAATCCAACAGGCCGGCTGGTTGCAAAGGTTGGAAACCATGTTGACCAGCTTGACCGTTCCGGCGCTCGGTGCGGCCGGCAAAGCGTTCGTCCGTTCGGCGATGGAAAATCGGATCGCCAAGATCGGCATCGGGCTTCGGCTGTTCGAGAAACGCCATGCCCGCTGGCCCGCCAGCTTGGACGAACTGATCGCCGCAGATTTGGGCGTTCCGTTGGGCCCCATCGATCCGGCCGGCGGGCTTCCGTTCGGCTACCGCGTGATCGACGGCAACGCAGAGTTTTGGGGCTTTGATCCGCAAAGCCCCAGCGAAGGCACTCCGCCCGAACCGATCGATGTCGACCAACTCGGTGAATATGAGGAACACCTGAAGTACTGGTATTGGGAACTGCCCGTGGCCGAGTCACCGTAGGTGTTGTGAGTTGATCCCATAGACGCGGATCGCGTTGTCACGCATGCCCTTTTGCAGCGCCGGGTCTCCTTTGGAGACCAAGAACTCCTGCACGATCCGAACCACATCGTCGACGCTGCCGAAGTGCGTGCTGACGCCCCAGTTGGTCGCAAAGATCACTCGGTCTTCGCCGAACGCCGCAAAGCAGGGTTCCAGCACCGGAAGATACGTTTGCAGATCCGTGGGGGCTTGCTCGACGAACGGCTTGGTGCCGGCGAAGTTGACGATGCTGGAGATTTTCATGAAGACGTTTTCAAATGTCGCGCAACGGGTGACCGCCTGTTTCCATTGATCGCTCACCTTGCCATCGACCATGTTCGCGCGAAAGCAGTGATTGATCACGATCTTTAGCCGTGGAAATGCGGCGGCCAACTCGGCGACATCGTCTGCGTGGCTCGGTTCGATCAGCAGATCAACGACCATTCCATCCGATTGAAGCGTTGCAAGGTTCTTGCGAGCCGTTTCGTTTTTGAGGTAGCCGGAAAGTTCATCGAACCGAAATCGATAACCGTTCAGGTATCCGGTCTGCTTGTACCGCCGGTGATGCGTTTGAAAATCTTCCGATGAGAGGTCCGCGCGAGCGACATAGCCGCAAACGAGATCGGATTTCGCCTGCTCGAGCAGCCAGTCGTTGAATTGATGCTGGTCCTGATCGACGGCCTCGACGACCAACGTCGATTGAATGCCCAGTCGATCGGCGAGTTCGCGATAGTCCTCGGGAACGACGACGTGGCCGAGCGTGTTCTGAGGTTCGCGTTTGACCGTTTGGTTCTCAAACGCGATCTGCTCGCGACCCTTGAAATGGGTGTGCGGGTCGATGATCCACGGCGGTTCGGCGATCGCAACGGTCGAGGCCAATGTCAAGAGAAGTGCCGCGGTGGTGCGTCGCATGGCTTTCATGGGATTTCCAAGGTTTCAAAGTCAGGTAGGACGACGGTCGCTGTTTTGACGCAATCATAATTCACAGGAGACCCCTCGTGGTCGATCGATCGCTTCCGGTGATGCGCAAAGGCGACCACCGGTGACTGGGTTTTACGCCTGCCGCTAAGTTAAAGTGTCGATTCCTCGGGTTGGGGCCCGTAGGCTCGCGCCAAACGGCTGATCATCGTTTGACATCAGCCGGTTCGCGCCAGCGTCCGGGCCTCTTCATTGATGTGACTTAGCGGCAGGGCGCGAGCCCTCCGGTGTTTGGGAATAGATGCGGAACCGGAGGGCTTGCGCCCTGCCGCTAAAAGCTCGACTAGCCGGCGGATCGGGGATCGTTCACAATTGCGTTCATGCATGAAACATTTCGAATCGATCCGGATGTGTCCGAACAGGGGCTCGGTGAGCAGATCGCCGCCGCGTGCGAGCAGATGGAGGAAACGTATGCCGACGGTTTTTATTCCAAGTTGACCGTCTATCGGCATTGGTCCAAGCACAATCCCGAGTTGTCCGGCAAGATCGCCAGGCCGCGTGCCTATCGCTGGTACTTGCGCCGCGAGTTGCTGAAGCTGGCCCGCCGCGGTGCGGAGATCACGATCACGCGTTCCCGCCCGCGGGTCGATTTGAATTCTCCACAGTTGTTGGAGATGATCGATGAGACCGATTTTGATCTGACGCGTAAGAAGGTCTTTCTGTTCGGCCCCGAACGCAGTGAGCTGTCGATCAAGCGGCTGGAGCATTACACCGGGACCAACGCGGAGGATTTTCAACGTTACGTGTTGTTGACCAATTACAACATGCACATCGCGGCGTTCATTCGTCAGTTTCCTGATTGCGAGCGGTCCAAGCGTGAGGATGTGCAGATGCCGACGCTGCATCATCGGGAACCGGACAATCGCGGCATCAGCATCGTCAACATCGGGGTCGGGCCGTCCAACGCCAAGAACCTGACGGATCATTTGGCGGTGCTACGGCCGGACGCGGTGTTGATGGTGGGGCACTGTGCGGGCGTTCGGAACCATCAAGAGATCGGCGACTTTGTATTGGCATCAGGCTACATGCGGGGCGATCACTTGTTGGACGAAGCCTTGCCGCCGTCGGTGCCGATCACGCCCAGTTTTTTGCTCAATCGAGCGCTCGCCAGCGCGCTCGACGAAGCGGAATTGCCTTACCGGATCGGTGCGGTCTACACGACGGCGGATCGGAATTGGGAGCTTTCGCTGCGCAAGGCGTTGGATCATTTGCGGGTCAGCCGCAGCATCGCCGTCGACATGGAATCGGCCACGGTCGCCGCTAATGGTTTTCGATATCGAATCCCAAACGCCACGCTGTTGTGTGTCTCGGACAAACCCTTGCACGGGCAACCCAAATTGCCGGGCGCGGCGAGGGCCTTTTATGACGAAACGAAGAAACAGCACTTGGCCGTCGCGACCCATGCCATCGCCAGGATCAAGCAGGAGTATCCCGATGGGTTGCCCAACAGTGATATCCGTGCACCCGAAGAATCGTTGTTGGAAGGTCCCGACGGGAGTTCCAAGGAATCCTGGTGAGGAAGGGACTCACCTGCGGTTTTGCGCGACGGCCAGGTAGCCCGCCGCGACCTGCAGACCGATGATGCTCCAGTTGAAATTTCGAAACGCTCGGGCCAGCGGGACGCCGCTGTCTTGGGCGACCGATTGAACGACTCCGTAGACCGGCAGCAGTCCGACCAGCAACCCCAGTCCCCCGATCAACAGGCCGCGTTTGGCGGTCGGCATCGCGAAGGCGGCGGTGACGGGAACGCACATCAACGTCCAGTAAAACGCGACCACGGCGGCGGCAAACCAGCCGCCCATCGCGATCGAGTAGATCGCACCGCCAGCGGCGCAAATCAAACACGATGCCACCAAATTGGATCGCCAGATCATTCGAGACGTCAGCAGGTGACGCCCGAAATGGTGAAACCGCAGCAACGTGTTGAAGATCGCGTCGGAGGTCCACGTCAGCACGGCAAACACCATGTATGCCATCAAGATCAGCGGGATGAAGGGCCGAATCCATGGCACGCTGTCGCCGGCACCGCTGAGCACTTGGATCAACAGCCAGGCTCCAAAGATGATCGCGAATTGATGTTTCCGAGAAAGTCGGCTGAGCGCGATGTGGAACTTTCGGACCGAGCGAAACAGCAGGCTGCGGCTGCTGATCGCGTCGATCATTCCTTCGCGGGCGAGTTCGTTGGTCGGGTCCAATCGCAACGCTTCGCGAAACGCATTTTGGGCTTCCTGATACTTACCGGAATTCAGCAGTGCCCAGCCGTGCGACGAGTGTGCGTAAGAATCCTCGGGGCTGTTCTTCAGATTCTTGGCGGCCGATTGAAGCGCTTCTCCGGTGCGGCCGAGACGTTCCAGCGCGATCGTCCGAATGTTGTTGCAGCCCGCGGATTCCGGGTCGATGGCGAGCCCCTGTTCGGACAGATCCAGCGCGGTCGGCCAGTCGCGGGTCGCCAATTTGATTTGCGCCGCTTGCGCGAAATAATCGGCGTCGTAAGGGTCCAGCCGGATGGCTTGCGAGATCGCCTCGTAGGCTTCGTCAAAATGGTTCCGTTTCCAAAGCACTCGGCTGCGGACGAAATGGACGAAGGGGACGTCCGGTTCCGCCGCGACGGCCAACTCGGCTTCGCGGGTTGCGTCTTCGTAGCGTGATTCATCGGTGGCGGCGCAGATCGCCAGCAGCGCATGGGCGAATCCGTCATCCGGATTCTCGGCCAGCATCTGACGGATCTCACGCTCGGCCAGTTCAAATCGCCCCTGGCCGATCAGCAGCTGGGCGCGGTCATAGCGTTGTGTCATCGCTTGATCTTCAGGTAGTCCAAAATCGGGTCATAGGCACCGCCTTCGTTGGAATAGAGCGCGTGGTTTCGTGCGGTAGAAAACCATTCGCCGGTGCTTGCTCGACAGCTTTTGACGGCCGACATCAGATCACCCGTCGTGATCGGTTTGGGCAAACCTGTTTTCACTGCTTCCTTCAGCTTGGTTTCAACCGCGGTGTCGACGACCGAGCTCAAATCCGCACCCGAAAAGTCGACGGTTTTGGCGGCGAGTTTTTCCAGGTTGATCTTCTCGGTGGGCTTTCCGGCAAGTGCCAGTTTGAAGATTTCGATGCGAGCTTCCGCGTCCGGCGGCGGGACAAAAATGATGCGGTCGAATCGGCCGGGGCGACGAAACGCGCTGTCTAAATGCCAGGGGGCGTTCGTGGCGGCAAGAAACAAGACGCCGTCATTGTCCGTCTCGACACCGTCCAGCTCGGACAAAAACTGGTTGATCAGATGTCGGCCGCTGCTGCGACGCATGTCCGATCGGCTGGCACCGAGCGCGTCGACTTCGTCAAAAAACACGACACAGGGGCGATTGCGACGGGCTTGTTGAAACAGGTTGTGGAGGTTCTTTTCGCTGTTGCCGACCCACATGTCCAAGACATCGCTGATTCCGACGCTCAAGAATCCCGCATCGATTTCTCCAGCCGTCGCCCGCGCGAGCATCGTCTTGCCGCATCCGGGCGGTCCGTACATCAAAATGCCCCCGCCGACTTTTTTTCCGTAGGCGGCAAACATCTCGGCATGTTGCAGCGGATAGATGATTTTGACTCGGATGTCTTCTTTCACATCGGTCATGCCGCCGACATCGTCGAACTTGATCGACGGGGTCTCCAGGTCCGCGAATGATTCGTCGTCGATGTCCTGTTGGTCGAACCCCGATTCGTCAACGTCTTCCAGCCAGCTGGCCGGTGTACGCTGGGCGGACTCGTCGGACTCGGATTCAAAGTTCAGGCCGAGCAGACTTTCGAACGCCGGGTCGGACAGATCGGGGTCGGCGTCGATCGCGTCTTTGTATTGGTTGATCGCCGACCGAGTTTCGCCCTGGCCATGGAGCACGCGGGCGTGCAGCAACAACGCCTCCGCCGGCGGATTCTTTTCAGCGACCAACGTTTCAAGGATTGCCAGGGCGTGCGAAAGCCGATTGGCGCGTCGGTAGCTGTCGGCGAGCCCGAGTTGCAGTTGGGTGTTGCCGGGGTGATGATGGAGCGCATCTCGATAGACCTGCGCGGCTTCCTCAGCCCGCGACATTTGCAGCAGCGTTTTGGCGAGGTGGTCCGCCAACGCAATGTTCTCAGGTGCCAAACGAACGGCTTGGAGCAAGGCATCCAATGCGACTTGGTTGGGGTCATTCATGACGGTTTCCTTTGTGGTAGCGACGAAAGGAATATAACTGTCGGATCTCTTGATGTGGGATAGGCTTCCAGCCTGTCATTTCAGCATCGACAGGCTGGAAGCCTATCCCACTTATTTTCCGTGCGTTGCTTATTTGCCCAGCCCGGCGATCGAGTGCACACAGGCAACGGTGGCGATCAAGCCGATCAGGGACAACACGATGATCGGCAACCATGATGGGCCGGCTTTGTCGAATCGATCGAAGAGTCTTTGGGAAGCGTTCATGGATCGTTAGCGGTGGGAAGTGGCCGAGCAGAGGAAACCCGGTCCATGACATGCTAACAGTTGAGCATGTCCAGTACGACCGGCGGATCGCAGGATCGCAGACGCCGGTCCGACCGTTTTCCACCTGAGGACCATGTCGCGATCGAAGCCGGCGGTTAGAATGACACGCCGGCAGTGCTCTTTCATTCAGTCCTGAGGTCTTGGAAGCGGCGCCGTGAACCACGGTCGCTGATCGCCCCATGATCTATCAACGTCTCCTTCGTCCGCTGTTGTTTCGCTTTGATCCGGAGTGGGCGCACGATCAGGCGATCGCCTGGGGGGCGGCGGCCACGGGAATCCCCGGTCTGCTTCGCTGTGCGTCACGGATGCATCGCGTCGTCGATTCGCGTTTGAATATCCAGGTCGCCGGAATCTGTTTCGAAAATCCGCTGGGTCTGGCCGCGGGGTACGACAAATCGGGACGCGCGGTCGCGGCGATGGCGTCCTTGGGGTTCGGCCACCTCGAAGTCGGTTCGGTTTCGGCGATGCCCTCGGCGGGAAACACCAAACCGCGTTTATGGCGATTGCCGATCGATCACGCGATCTGCGTTCATTACGGATTACCCAACGACGGTGCCGCCGCGGTGGCGAAACGATTGCAGGGCCAGCGGATCAACGCGCCGCTGGGGATCAACCTGGTTAACACCAATCATGGCGAATGTTTGGACGCGTTGAGCCCCGACGAGATTCTTCAGGATTACGTCACCGCGGCCGAAACGTTGCGGGAGTGTGCGTCGTATTTCATGCTGAATCTGAGCTGTCCCAACACCTCCGATGGCCGAGCATTTTTTGACACGCCGGGACACCTCCGCGAGTTGCTTGAGCGACTGACATCGATTCCCATCGACGTTCCACTGTTCCTGAAGCTGTCGCCGGACTGGGACGACGCAGCAATCGATCGAATCTTGCAGACGGTGGATGGCTTTGAATCGGTCGCCGGGTTCATGTTCAATTTGTCGTCGCGGCGGAGGTCGGGTTTGGCGACACCACGCGAGATTTGGAACGATTGGCCCGGCGCGATTTCGGGTATGCCGACGAAGGAATGGATGGACCGACGGATCGTCAGGCTGTACCGGCAAATGGATCGCCGGCGTTATCGAATCATCGCCGCCGGTGGAGTGGCAAGCGCCGAGGATGCTTATCGCAAACTCCGCTCGGGAGCATCGCTGGTTCAGTTGTTGACGGCGTTGGTGTATGAAGGTCCCGGCGTGGTCCGCCGGATCAATCGCGGGCTGTTGGGATTGTTGGAGCACGACGGCGTCTCACACGTGGCGGACATCGTGGGTGCGGATGTGGATTTGTCGTAGGGCATACCGTGGCGTAAGCTTCTAGCTTGCGATCCGGGCCGAAGGCCCGCACGATACCTACTCGGCAGCCGGCTGCAGAACCAACGTGCCGAAGTTTGACGTGTCTTGCCAGGAATCGTCGTCGGTGTGATTCCATTTGGCGACCGCGCCGCGTTCTCCGCTGCCAGGGTCGTCGTTGACTTGCAGTTCGACGCCCAACTTTCGGCCGGCGGTAAGTTGATCGCCCTGGATCTTGATCGCCATTTCGATGACGTATCCCGTTTTGGTTTTGCGGGCAGCCGCTTTTAGGTTGGATTCGTCGAATCCGGCGCCTTGGCCCGACAGTTCGCCTTTGTAATTGACTCGGTATTGGGCGTCGTCGGGTTCATAATAGGTCGTTCGTTTTTGGTTTTCATCCAAGAAGAATTCGACCGAATCCTGGGCCCATGAATCACTCGCGTCTGCGGACAGGTTCGAGTCTTTGACCTGCCAGAGCGCGTAGAGGTGTTCTTTGTCCCAAAGCACACGCACGGTCGCCGTCGCCATCTCGTCTTCGTCGACGGCTAGTAACCCTTCGACGGCCTTGTTGACGTTCACGCGGGGCGCCTTCTTCCACGCTTCGTCGACCTTGCCATCGATCTCGGGAGTTCCCTGGATCGCCGTGATCGTCGTTTCCTGTGGTTTGGGTTTCGTCTCATCCTGGGCGACGGTCGTGCTGACAAACGCGAGGCATGCGGCGGAAAGTAATGTCAGGCGGTTCATGATTGGAATTCCAAAGACCAAGGGAAGTGAAAAGTGGAATGCCCATCGATGTTATACTGTCGCCGGGGGAGACTCTGTGTCCGAAAAGACGTCCAATGGGGCCAATCGATGAACTATTTCCGTTTGCTTGTGCTGGTGCTCTTGGGTGCGTCGTGTGTCGCCGCGGACGAGCGACCCAACATTCTGTTCATTTATACTGACGACCAGTCGTCGCGCACGGTGGGGTGCTATCCCGAGTCGTTTGACTGGGTGGAAACGCCCAATATCGACGAACTCGCCAAGACCGGCGTCCGGTTTTCTCATGCCTACATCGGGTCCTGGTGCATGCCCTCGCGGGCCACGCTGTTGACCGGGTTGCACCAGCACGGGATCGAGTCGATGCGGATGGTCGGCCAATATCCCGGCAGCGACTACGATCCGAACCAGTGCCGGTTCTGGCCCAGCGTTTTCCGTGCCAACGGATACACCACGGCTCAGATCGGCAAGTGGCACACAGGGATCGATCCCGGTTACGGCCGCGACTGGGATTATCAAATCGTTTGGAACCGGCCACGTCACCCCCAGAATTCGCCCAACTATTACGACAACCAGTTGATCAGTAAGAACGGCGGCCCGCCGAAGATGACCAAGGGATACAGCACCGACAACTACACCCATTGGGCGGTCGAGTACATTCACGGCAACGGCCGCACGCCGGACAAGCCCTGGTACCTGTGGCTCTGTTACGGAGCCGTGCACGGACCGTTCACGCCGGCCGACCGACATCGGAACGAGTACCCCGGCATCGATGTGCCGTTCCCCGCCGACGTCTATCCGCCTCGGCCGGGAAAGCCGAAGTACGTTCGCGAAATGGAGTTCTGGGAACCCGGCCCCGACGGCGTGCCGGTTGAACGCAAGGTCCGCGACTTAGGCCCCGTCGGCATGAAGGACATTCCTGGACGCCCGCTCGCCGATTGGATTCGTCAATACCATCAGGGCGTGTTGGCCATCGACGAGGGAGTCGGCCGGCTGATGAAAGCACTCAAGGATTCCGGACAAGATGAAAACACCTTGGTCGTCTTTACGTCCGACCAAGGGTTTGCGTGGGGCCAAAAGGGATTCAAGTCCAAAGTCGCTCCGTATCGGGGGACGGTCGAAGCGCCGTTGATTATTCGTCCGCCCGGAAAGATCGCTGATCGTTGTGCCGGACGGGTCATCGAGCAACCGGTCAGCGGCGTCGACTTGCCGCCGACGTTCTTTCGCTATGCCGGAATCGATCTGCCTTGGAAGATGCACGGGTTTGATCTCAGTGAATTGTTTCAGTCGAAGGCGGAAAGCTGGAATCACCATGCCATGCTGGTCCATACTGCAAAACAATACGGATCGGCGACCGATCAAATTCCCGCAACCGATGATCCTGACTTGTATCATGGGCCAGGAGTCCCCTGGTACGTGATGTTGTGTGAAGGGCGTTACAAGTACATCCGTAATCTGGTCGCCGGTGAAACCGAAGAGTTGTATGACATGGAAAACGACCGCGAGGAATTGGTCAACCTCGCGCACGACCCGTCAAACGATCCTCTATTGGAACGATTGCGGAACGTGACGGTCGATGAATTGAAACGCACCGAAGCGGGATTCGTCGATCAGCTTCCGCCGATCGGGACCGAGCAAATCCGCAAAACGATGAAAGGAACTGAGGAATGAATCGCAGTGTGTTCGGCAATCGATGCCGTGTGGGGTGGTGGATGGTGCTGGCCATCTGTGTGATGGGACGATCGTCGATCGCACAGGGGTATCGTCCACCCCGGTGTGAGATCGTGCCGCTGGCCGATCATCAAGTCTCGCTACGAATCGACGGTCGCGAAAAGCTGCGTTGGCACTATGGCGAGCAGTACCCGCGACCGTTTTTTTATCCGTTCAACGGGCCGTCGGGAGAAACATTGACGCGGATGGGGCACCCGGGCGCCCAGAATCATGATCACCATCGATCCGTCTGGTTTGCCCATCACAAAGTCGACGGCGTCAATTTTTGGGCCGACGGCACCGGATCGAAAATTCGACAAACCCACTGGTACCGTTACCGCGATGGAGATGAAGAAGCCGTCATGGCGACACACCTGGTGTGGATCGACGGCGAGGGTGTCGAGCGGATGCAACAGGACGTCGTCGTCGCGCTGATGGGCATTGACAACGATGCGGAAACGGCAGAGCATGCGGTCGAGTTTCAGTTGACGTTTCGTCCCGGCGAGGGACGGGACAAGGTGACGTTGGAGCAGACCAATTTCGGCGTCTTCGCCGTCCGGGTTGCCGCCAGTTTGTCAGCCTATTTCGGAGGCGGACGGTTGACCAACGATGCCGGGGTTCAAGGCGAACCACGCCTGCACGAAAAGCGGTCTCGGTGGATGGATTATTCCGGACCGATCGCGGTGCCGGTCGCGGGAGGACGCAAGCTGGTCGAGGAAGGGATCACGTATTTTGATCACCCCAGCAATCCGGGCTTTCCGACGCATTGGCATGTTCGTCAAGACGGCTGGATGGGGGCGTCACCCGGGATGAAGACCCCGATTGAGATTACGAGTGAGAATCCGCTGGTGCTTCGCTACCTGTTGTATGCCCATTCCGGGACTGTTGATCTGCAGCGCGCCGAAAACATTCACGAAGCGTTTGAGAATCGTCCGGGGTTTCGAATCCGTCAACCGAATCCAGACGAACCGCACCGGCAGTATGAGGTGGAGCGGATGCGGTAGTAGAAGGTGTTGGGCAAAACAATGGGGGCAAAACAATGGTGTGGCAGAATGATGGTGTGGCAGTTGGGGCTCCGCAGGTCTTATTCAGATCCATCGCTCCTTGTCTCCTTGTCTCCTTGTCTCCATGTCTCCATGTCTCCTTATCTCCTTATCTCCCCATCCTCCTCCGAAGGATCGCAAGCTGGAAGCTTACGCCACTGGTTGGGGATCGTCGGCAAACGTGTTAAAAGAATGGCCGGTCGGATGGACTGTCATTCTTTTTAGTGAGCACAACGATGCAGCAACGTAGACTTGGACGCAGCGGAATCGTCGTCAGCGATATTTGTATGGGCACGATGACGTTTGGGCTTCAGTGTGATGAAGCCACCAGTCATCGCATTTGCGACACGGCCTTCGACGCCGGAATCGATTTTTTCGACGCCGCGGAAATCTATCCGGTGCCGCCGTCGGCCGAGCGATACGGGGTGACCGAAGAGATCGTGGGGCGATGGTTGAGCACCAAGCCGCGTGAATCGGTGATCGTGGCAACGAAGGTGACCGGTCCCGGGCACGGCTGGTTCAAGCCGCCGGTCCGCCATGGAAAAACCGCCTTGGATCGCAGTCAAATCATCCGCGCGTGCGAAGATTCGCTGCGGCGGTTGGGCACCGATTACATCGACCTGTACCAGACGCACTGGCCCGATCACGGCATGCCGTATGAAGAGGTGTTGGGCGTGCTGACGGAACTGCGTGACGAAGGAAAAGTCCGTGTCATCGGCGCAAGCAACGAAACCTGTTGGGGCATGATGAAGGCTTGTTGGGCGGCGGACGTTTACGACGTCGATCGCTACGAGACGGTGCAAAATAATTTCAGTCTGATCAACCGTCGCTGTGAAAGTGAGTTGGCGCAGGTCTGTCGTCGCGAAGGCATTTCGTTGCTGCCCTATTCGCCGCTCGGCGGTGGCGTGCTGACGGGCAAGTACCAGGATGGGCCGCCGCCGGGGGCTCGCTTTACCGACTACCTGACCGGCGACGGGGAACGTCAGAAACGGATGGCCAAACGTTTCGTCAACGACCGCACGCTGGAGACCACGCGACGTCTGGCCGAGATCGCAGGCAGCATCGGTGTCAGTGTGACCTCGCTGGCGGTGGCCTGGAGTCGCCAGCATGACTTCGTCGCGTCAACCATCATCGGCGCCACTTCCGTCGAACAATTGAACGAATCGCTGGAAGCACGCGATCTGATTCTGACCGACGAAATCTTAGCCCGCATCGACGAGGTCGACTTCGAGATTCCGACGCCGATGACCGAAGACGGCCTGCGACGTCTCTAGTGCTCTGGCCGGAATGGCGCGGGCATAGGTGTTGGTGTGCAGGCTTTAGCCGCCCACTGTCGCTGCGTCGCAGCGACCGGGAATCGCCTAAAGGCTAGACACCAACGATTGCTGAATCCCTTTTTCGCTCAATTCTCGAACGTGCCGTAGGACCAGGTGACGGTTGTCGGCGGATGCAGCACGGTTTGGCCGATGCCTTGGTTGGCGAATGCTCCGTCGACTTTGAAGGTCCAGCCTTGGCTGGCATCGGTTTTGACGTCGCCGATCGAATCGACAAACGCGGTCGAGCCGCTACCGGAAACGCTCACCGGCACTTGCTCCACCATCCGCATCACCGTTTCCAGCGTCGTTCCGTCGGCGATGTCTGGGACCTGAATCGACTGCGTCGCCGCATCCGCGGATTGGATTTCGATGGTCACCACGCCGACAGCCGCATCGGCCGCCGGCGGTGGTGGCGTTTGGCCGCAACCGACGGCGACCAGTCCGACCATGAGGCAGAGCGAAGGAATGAAACAGGATCGCACGACGACTAACTCGCTTATTTAGATGCCAGGGAAACCAGTGACCGACTGGGGCTGACTTTAGCACATGCCAGCACGTGGCGTCAGCCAGTGGCGCGTGGGGGGGATTTATCACGCGCCGCTCGCTAACCGGCCTGTTGATTGAGTGAGCCGTGACGCGTAAGCGTCCGGGCATTCTGGCGCCCGCCCGAGGCCTTACGGCCAGCGGCTCACCATTGACTCGGCAGATCCCGAATCAATCGACAGGCCGTCACGCGTCCCGCTGGGATGGTATGCCAGCACGTGGCGTCAGCCAGTGGCGCGTGGGGGAGTGATTTATCACGCGCCGCTCGCTAACCGGCCTGTTGATTGAGTGAGCCGTGACGCGTAAGCGTCCGGGCATTCTGGCGCCCGCCCGAGGCCTTACGGCCAGCGGCTCACCATTGACTTAGCAGATCCCGAATCAATCGACAGGTCGTCACGCTTCCCGCTGGGGTGTCGCGTCAGTTCGTATGGATCGAACTTCCGTCGGAGAGTTTGCTGAGGAAATCGGGCAAGATGCCGACGTAGCAATTGCAGTGTTTGCAAACGCTGGCGGCAGTGCTGATGGCAACGCCACAGCGTGAACAGGGACGCAGCTTGGGTTCGCGCTCGACCGCCGGGGCGGGAGCCGTGGGGGCGTCACCGAGGATCCGCACTACGGCCGTGTCCGTCACATCCTGACGCACTTGGTAGCCGAACACGAATTTCTCGCTGCAACGCGGACAACGTACCGTCTCGCCGATCAGATTCGTGCCGCCGCGCAGCTTGTGTCCGCGCGGGCATCGGCAGGTGATTCGTTCTTGATCGTTTTGTTTCATCTAATTCTTTCCCCTCGTTGAAGATGCGATTCCCTTCACACTCATTACAAACCCCGAGGACCCAGGCGGGTTCCGAATCAATTCGGGGCGCGAGCGAATTCGTCTTTCGCGTCGTCTTCTTGGCGGATTCAACCAGAACACACTGACAGCCCGCAAACCCCCGCTCGGGTGACGGCTGCCCCTTTCCTATATCGGACGCTCGGCACTGGATTCTTTGTGGTGCTAAACTGAATTAAACTGACGGAATCTAACCTGCCATTGCACCCGCCGAGTCACGTGATGAAGACCCGAAATCGCACTTTACCCGTTGCCGTCTTAGTGGGTGGTTCGGTGCTCTTTTCTGCCCATTCGTACATCGCATGGGGCGAAGAAAAACGTGCGCCGGCGCCAAAGTTTTCTGCCGACGCGACCAAGGGCGTCTTCTTTGATTCCGTCGGCGATGCGATCCGCGGACAGCGCCCGACGTTGCAAGCGTTGCGAAAGAAAAATGCCCAGGCTTCGAGTGTGGTTGTAGATGCACCCGAAGGCGGGGGTGATGCGAAAGCCGGACCTTGGGACAAGTTGATCTCCCCGACCTCGATCGAAGACGAGATCAAGCGGATGAAGTTGCACTACGACTCCGTCGTCACGCAGCCCGGGCCGTTCAAGAGCGGAGGCTATGAGGAGGCTCGTTTGGACTTGATGGTGATGAGCAGTTTGTTTGCGATCATCAGCGAGTACGACGGCGATGTTCGCTGGAAGGAAGATGCGGCGGTCGCGCGCGACCTGCTGGGGCGGACGGCGTTCAACTGCAACGCGGGGACGAACCAGGTGTTCAACGAAGCGCGGGCGCGAAAGGACGACTTGCAAGACCTGCTCTCAGGCACCGGACTGCGCGGCGGCAAGGCCGCCGAAACCAACGACTGGGCTTCGATCGCCGACCGCGCCCCGTTGATGGAATACGCCGAATTGCTCAAGGAGCAACTCCGCAACGCGACCAGCAACGCCGATGATGTCAAAGCGGAACCGAACGACGTCCGCCGCCCGGCCGAGTTGCTGGCGATCTTGGGCCGGATCCTGGTCAAGGAAGGCATGGACGACTCGGACGATCCCGACTACGTGGCGCTGAGCGAAGCGATGACCAAAGCCGCGCAGGGAGTAACCCGAGGTTTGGAGTTGGATGATTACGATGCGATCGGCAGAGCCGTCGGCGCGGTCACCCAGTCCTGTGACGATTGTCACGGACAATACCGTTGATCAGCTTTTCTTCTTCAGCGTCATCATGTATTCCACGATGTCGATCAAGCCTTGCCGGCCGGTGATGTGGTGCAGGTTTTCCGGCATGATGGACTTGTCGCTTTTCTTGATGGTCACGATGTCTTCGGATGGAATCTTGCGATTGATCGCATCGGCCGTTCGGATCACCACTTCATCGGCGGTCTGCGAAATTTTTAGCCCCGTGATCACTTGGCCTTCTTCGGTCAACACGCTGAAATTCTCGTAGTTGTGGCTGATGCCGGCGCTGGGCGCCAAAACGGCCGTCAACATTGCTTCGCGCGAAAGCTTGGTTCCGATCTCCGACAGATTGGGGCCGACGTCCTTGCCGTAGTTGTTGACGATGTGACAGTTGGCACAAGTCCCTGCGCCGCGAAACAGTTTCTCGCCTGCGGTGACATCCCCGGTCATCTTGGCCAGTTCGTCGATCGGGGGTAGCGGTTGAGAATCTTTTTGGGCCGGCTGCGGCAACACGTTCGCGGCGGCGTTGCGAATGCCGCCATCCTTGCTGCGCGCCAACAACGCGCCGGCAATCAGGAAGGTGTCGCCGACCAGCGTTTTCTCAGTCGCTAAATCGATCAACCGTTTTTCACCGTCTTTGGTTCGCGCCAACCCGGCGACGGCGGCGCGGCGCTGATCGTAGGGACGCTCGGCATCGGTCGCGACCTCGGACAGAAAATGATTGGCGCGTCCGTTACCGAGTAACCCGAGCGTTTCGATCACGCCGCGGGCTTGGTCGGGCGAGGCAAGCAAGTCGCGGATTTCTCGTCGTCCGGCATCGAGTTCCAACAACAACTCCGCCGATTCCACCGCCGCCGATCGATCGTCACCGACCAGCGCCACCGTCAGTTGCGATTCAATACCATCGGGTTTGAAACGTTTGACCAGTTTCATGAATTCCGGCGTGCCCTCGCTGCGCCGGATCTGCCGCATGACAGCGTCGGCCACTGCGGGATCGGAGCGGTAGTCGTAGTCATCGATCCGCTCGATCGCGCGCACGACGATGGCGTCTCGACGAGCCTGCGCGGCATTGTCGGCAGCAGGCGTGTCGGTTGGCGCGGTGATGAGGCACAGGAAGGCGATGGTCAGAATCAACGCGTGAAGTTTCATCGGGGGTGGGCAGAGTGGTGGAATGAAATGGGGGATCAACGAAGCCAAGACGTTCAGGGAAGCAGCCGTTTCAAAGCGGCGCTTCGGATGTCCGAATCATGGAATTCGAGACTGCGAAAGTATCGATCCGTTTCACGCAACGGTCGGTTCGGATCGGCGATCAATGAGACCATGGCGTCTGCCGCTTTGGGGGCCCGGATTCTCCAGACCAGGTCTCGGCCGGCCGCCGTATCCCAGCGGCCGTCGACGGCATCCAGGTAGGCTTCGAAACAGGCTTCGGGGCGAATGTCGCTTCCGATCCCGAGGGCTTCCAGATACCAGCGGTCCTGGCCGTCATAGGCCGTTGCCAGTTTGGTCCACAGCGTCGGCATGGTGTCGCCGGTGTCGTAGCGGAGCGCGACGGCCAACTCGCGTCGCACCGCCGGCGATGGATCGTCGGCCGCGTCGGCCAGCCATTGAGACGGTTGGTCTGTCAGCTGCTTGGCCAAACGGATCGCCGTGACGCGAAGGTCTGGATTGGGATCGGCCAGCGCCTTGGCTACATAGTGCTCTCCGCGTCCGTCGATCTTACCGAGCAACCACAGCGCACGGGCTTGCAGCCGCGGATTGGAATCAGCGTAGAGTTTCAGCAACTCGGGTTCGGCATCGCGGCCCATCGCGTGCAGCGTTCTCCAGGCTCGCGAGCGGACGGCCAGGTTCGGGTTTCGCAGCGCTTCGACCGCACCGCCGGCGGTGGTGAAGTCGAACGTCGGGATGGTGTAAGCCGAGCCGGGAGGTGCCAGTCGAAACAGCCGTCCCCGGTCCGAGTCGCCTTGATTGTGTCCTCCCACGCCGGGATCGTACCAATCGGTCACGAACAGCGAACCGTCCGGAGCGGTGCAGACATCGGCCGGTCGGAACCAGCGGTCGGTGGTTCCCGTCATCAATGGCTCGATCGTCGCGGTGTATCCGGCGCCGTCGGGTTTGGCGGGGTAAGCGCGGACGATGTTGGGGCCGGGGTCGCAGTGGATGATCTGGTCCCAAAATCGTTGCGGCAACAACCGGCCTTCGTAAAAGCAGATGCCGCTGGGCGAGCCGGCACCGGTTTGCAGCATATTGGGGACGACACCGGGATCGTTCAGGTGCCAGTGGCGGTGCATGATTTCGTCTTCTTGATTGATCCGTTCCTCGCGCCAGCCGCCGCCGGTGATTTCATCGCGATAACCGTAGTTGCCGTGTTCCATCACAAAGTTGATTCGCGTGCCGCGGTTGCCGTCATCGTCGTTGTCACTTTGCCAGAGTGTGCCGAACGAATCGACGGTGGTTTCCCAATTGTTGCGAAAGTTGTGCGCCAGGACTTCGAAATTGGAACCGTCCAGATCGCATCGAAACGGCATGCCGCCGTACAGCGGTGCTCCGTTGTCGATGACGGGGCGGCCGTGAATGTCGATGACCGTTTCGCCATTGGAGTCTTTGACTTGCTCGCCGGTGTTGCCGAAGTTCCAGTAGAGTTTTCCGTCGGGGCCGAACAGGAACGAATGGCCGGAGTGGTCGTGTTGGGGGTTGCCGACTCCGGTGAACATCGCGGTCTTGCTGTCCGGCACGTCATCGCCATCGGTATCGACGAAACGCCAGACGTTGGGCGAGGCGGTGACGATGACGTCGGTGCCGGTCGCGTTTTCGAGTACGCAGATGCCCATCGCCGAATCGATGTCGCGGCCTTGGTAAAACGTTTTTGCATCGTCCATGACTCCATCGCCGTCGGTGTCCTCCAGGATCATGATCCGATCACCTTCGGGGCGTGCGCCTTGATTGCGTCGATAATTCATCACGTCGCAGACCCAAACGCGTCCGCGCGAATCGATATCCAGGTTGGTCAGGCTGCGGAGCAGCGGCTCACTGGCCGCCAGGGTGGCTTCCAGACCTGCGGCGATCGTGATCCCTTTGATCGCGTTGGCTGGGTCGCGCTGGTCGCCGTCGCTGGAGTTGTCCGGGGCGCTGCCCAGGGACGCCGGTGCGGCGCCGGCGTACACGGCCAATCGGACGCTCGTGCTGGTGCCGCCGTTTTGACGCGTTCCCCCGGTGTCCAGGGCGCCGGTCACCGTCAGTCGCGTGTAGCCCTCTGGGACCTTGAATTGGATGACGCTGTTGGCGTGGGTCCCGATGGCGTGTTTTCCGATCACCTGGCCGTCGACCGACCAGGGGGCTCCGCTGCAGTTGAGATCCTTGCGAACGCTGCCCCAACCTGTCGTCGCGGAGTGCCATCCCAAGTCGACCAGTGACAGCGATCCGGCAGGACCGTGCAGGGTCGGGGCCACCCAGTCGACCCAATCGCATGCGAATCCATCACCGCCGTCATCGACGATGAGAAACAAGTCCGACACGCCAGCGATCGACGTATCGATTTCGACGCGGTGGCGTTTCGTTTGGCTGGTCAGCGTGCCGGAAAGGAAGATCGGTTTGGCGGAGTCAGTCGACTTTTTTTTTTGCGCCGTCAATTGAAACCGCTTGGCGGTTTCTTCTTCATCAAAATCATCGGGTCGCTCGTAATCTTGGTCTTCCAACAGACGTTTGATTCCGATCGGTTCTTTGCCCAACGAGGAGCCCTCCGGACCAATGGTTTCACCCGCGGTCCAGAGGATCGCGTTGGTCACCAAACGTCGCACGTCGTCGTTGCCCCAGTTCCAATGGTAGTGTCCGCCGGTGAAGCCAAAGGAACGGCCGCCGTCGGGTCGATCGTAAGCCCAGGCGACCGTTTGGGGTTCGCCCGCGGCAACACTCTTGCGAACATGGGGATTTCCATGGTGCGGCCCGTCGGGACGTTTCATGGTGTGATCGGGGGCGACCGCGGCCAGGATCGGCGTCACTTTCCCGAGTTCTGTAAACCGCAGGTGGAAGTACCACTCGTCGTCCGTTGCGAACGGCTCGACGCCGCGTGTGATCGGATGGTCGGGCAGCGACTTGAATTCCGCCACCCAATGCGGATTGACGCTGTAGTTGATTTCGAAGTGGCCGCCGAGAAGCTCTTCCCAGTCTTTGCCGGGTTCACCCGGAACCATCTCGACCGCGTAGTGCAAGCACACCAACCCCGTTCCTTCGCCGAGACGTTGACGCAGCTGGTCTCGATGGTCCATCGCGACGTGCCGTCTGCCGCCGTCGCAGTAAATGACGATGGTGTCGGCGGCGGCGACTTGTTCATCCGAAGGCCAGCCGCGAACGAGCGTGACCCGAGCGGTGTCGCTGCTCTGTTGGATCGCGTCTTGCAGAATGCGCAGCCCCGCAAAGTGTTCATGGGCGCCGAATCGGTGCGACGGCGGGCCGGCGACCATCAGGATCTGTTTGGTCTCCGCGTCCGCGTCCGCGGCAACCGAGGACGTCGTCATCACGCCAAGGGAGAGGCAGAGCGACAGTGGAGCCAGAAGGAGCAACAGCCAAGACCGATGTCGACACATCATTTCGAAAAGCCTCACGAGGCGGGCGGGGCGGGAAGCGGGCGGAGCGTAGCGATCCGACGGCACCGCATTAACGGCGCCGCAACCGCCCTAGTCTAGCAACAACCGTCGGAGCGGGGGAGCCAGTACTCAGTACCCAGTACCCCCAACCTGAAACCGATCCCCCCACACCCGCATTTCCTGCGTTGTGGTTGACTTTGGGGGCGTGATGGGTTCGAACTAATGCATGGAAATCGATCGACAACGCATTCAAGACGACTTGCGGGGCATCGTGCGCGGCGACGTGATGTGCGATGCCGTGTCGACGACATTGTATGCCACCGATGCGAGCATCTATGAAATCCAGCCGGTCGGTGTGGTGCGACCGCGTTCGGCCGCCGATGTGGTCGCGTTGGTGCAGTACGCCAGCGAGCAGGACTTGCCGATCCACCCGCGCGGCAGCGGCAGTGGCGTGGCGGGGGAGTCGGTCGGCCCAGGATTGGTGGTCGATTTTTCACGCTACATGCGTCGGATGCAGTTCGATCCGCTCAAGTCGCTCGCGACGGTACAAGCCGGGCTGCCGATCGCGGAGCTCAATCGCAATTTAAAACCGCTGGGCCGCTGGTACGGACCCGACCCGGCGACCCGCAGCATCACGACGATGGGCAGCGTGCTGGCGATCAACGCATCGGGCAGCCACTACCTGCGCAGCGGTTCGGCCCGCGACAACATCGAATCGCTGCGTTTCGTCACCGTGGACGGCGAATTGCTGGACGTCTCGAAGCATCATCCCAACGATCCGGGAGCGGTAGGCCGACTGGCCCGTGGGTTGCTGGAGATTCAGACGCAATATCAAGACAGTTTGGAAAAATTAAAAGACGCACCACCGGCCCGTGGCGGCTATCGGTTTGACGGCCTGGTCGACGACCTGGGACGCGTCGATTTGGCGAAGTTTCTGGTGGGGACACAAGGAACGCTGGGGCTGATCGTGGACGCCACGGTTGCGACGGAGCCGATTCCGAAGCACCGTGGGGTCGTGATGCTGTTCTTCCATCGCTTGGAATCGGCGGCGCGGTGCGCCGTCCGCTCGCTGGGTTATGGACCCGTCGCATGCGACCTGATGGGGCGGCGGTTGCTGGGGATCGCGCGGGAAACCGAGCGGCAATTTGAAGAGGTTTTGCCGCAGGAGGCCGAAGCGATGTTGTTGCTGGAGCTTCAGGGAGACTCGCTGGCCGAATTGACCGACCGCATCGAGATTCTGCGCGATGATTTGTCGCGTGGACCGGACGCCGCATTCGTCGCCAATTCGGCGACCGACCAGGCCACGCGAGACCAGTTCTGGGCGTTGTGCCGTCGCGTCACGCCGCGGCTGAGTCGGTTGAAGGGCCCGGGAATGCCGATCCCGTTCACCGAGGACATCGCGGTGCCGGCAGAGAAGTTGCCGGAAGCTTTGGCGGCGATTCAAAAGACGTTGCGAGACAACGAATGCACGGCCACGGTGTTTGCCCATGCCGGCCACGGTCATCTGCATGTGCGGCCGTTTGTCGATTTGTCATCCGCCGCGGAACGCAAGAAAATTCGTCGGGTCGCCGAGCAGGTGGCCGAAGTCGTTTGGCAATTTAACGGGCACGTCAGTGTCGAGCATGCCGCCGGGCTCAGCCGCAGCGCGTTGTTGCCCAAACAGTTCGGTGAGTTCTGGCCGGCGATGGGACAGGTCAAGCGGCTGTTCGACCCACATCATCGGTTGAACCCGGGCAAGCTGTTCGGGGCCGTCCTGCAACAGCCCAACGAAAACATTCGTCCGATCGGTGAGACGATCGAAGTCACCTCGGAAACGCGAACGCTGATCAAGGCCGCCGACCGGATCGTGCAGGCGGCGCGGATTCAAAACACCGCCGTTGCCGAATTGCCGGTCCTGCAGCAGTGGTCGCCCGGCCAGATGATCGACGTGGTGGCCGAGTCGTGTAACGGGTGCGCCCGCTGCAGGACGACGGCGAATTCCGAGCGGCAATGCCCGGTGTTTCGCACCACGCGGAGCGAAGAGGCGTCGCCGCGAGCGAAGGCAAATTTGTTACGCGGCGTGTTGAGCGGCAAGATCGATGTCGAAGCGCTCACCGGCGATCGCGCCAAAGCGGTCGCGGACCTGTGTTTCAATTGCCATCAGTGCCGATTGGAATGTCCTGCCAGCGTGGACATCCCCAAAATCGTCGGTGAATTGAAGGCCCAGTATGTGGCGACCAATGGGCAACCGCTGTCGGATCGATTGATCTGCCGGCTCGATATCATCGCCGCGATCGGCTCTCGGTTTCCTTGGTTTTCCAATCTGTTGATCCGCAACGGTCTCTCCCGGTGGCTGGCCGACAAGTTGTTCGGTTTGTCGGCCTCACGCGAATTGCCGCCGATCGCATCGGGCAGTTTCATGCGGTATTCCGCACGCCGCCGCTGGACCAAACAGCCGGCCGGCGAAGGCGCCAAGGTGCTTTATTTCGTCGACCACTACGCGAACTATCACGATCCCGACCTCGGTCGCGCGTTGGCCGAGATCCTGCAACAAAACGGGATCGCGATTTACGTCCCCACGTCACAGTCCGGCAGCGGCATGGCGCGGATCACGGCGGGGGATTTGAAAGGCGCACGCCGTATCGCGCGCCGGAATGTGCGGATGTTGGCCGAGGCGGTTCGATCGGGCTACCAAATCGTTGCCACCGAACCGGCGGCGGTGCTCTGTTTGAAACACGAGTACCCCAACCTGCTCGACGACGAAGATGCCCATCTGGTCGCCAAGAACGCTTTCGAAGCGTGCGAGTTTCTGCGTGGCCTGCACGCAGAAGGAAAACTTGATCGCGAGTTTCAAACCATCGACTTGGAATTCGCCTACCACCGGCCCTGCCACTTGCGTGTCTTGGATCCGGACATCGCGTCGATCGAATTGTTGAAATTGATTCCCGGCTTGAGTGTTCAGCATGTCGAAGCCGGATGTAGCGGGATGGCCGGAACCTGGGGATTGCAGCGAAAGAACTATCGCAATAGTCTGCGAATCGGTTGGCCGATGATTTCGGCGTTGCGGCACAGCGGGGCGCAACTTGCGTGTACCGAATGTAGCGCCTGTAAAATGCAAATCCAACACGGGACCGACCTCCAGACCCTTCACCCACTCAAGCTGCTCGCGTATGCCTATGGCCGATTGCCGAAGGTCGGCGAGGAGCTCGGATTGCCACCCGGATGACTTCCACAGCCCCGTTGCGTATTCTGCTGTTTGCCGGTGTCCGTGATGCCGCCGGTTGCGACGTCGCGAACGTCGCGGTCGATCACCCCGTCACCGCGGCGAAAGTCATCGAGACCGTGGCGACCCAGATCCCCGCGGCGGCCCCGTTGATCGGCGTCAGCCGGTTGGCCGTTGATGGCCAGTACGTCGCGGCGGATCACGTGATCGATCGCACCGACGTGGAACTCGCGTTGATCCCGCCGGTCAGCGGCGGTTAGCCGAGACGGTCCGCGACGTTGTCACGCGGACGGTGGTTTGCGCCGGCTTTCATTTCCCGGAAACGTGTTGATGATTTTCATTCGCCTTGTTCAGACAGCGATCGAACTTTCCGATTGGTCGTCCAAAATTGATGATCCGGATACCGGGGCACATGCCTGGTTCGCCGGAGTGACACGCCGAAAGACAACGACGGCTTCGGGGGCCGTGCGGATCACCAAAACGCTTCATTACCAGGCCCATGAATCGATGGCCGAAGCGCAACTGCGGCAACTCGCCGAACAAGCAAAACAAAGGCATTCCCTCGCCGCCGTGGTGATCGTGCATCGGTTGGGTGAAGTTCCGATCGGCCAGGCGAGTGTCTTGGTCGGATGCAGCAGCGCCCATCGCAGCGACGCCTTCGCCGCTCTGCCGTGGATGATGGACCGATTGAAAGCCGACGTGCCGATTTGGAAACGAGAAACCTACCTGGACGAATCGACCGAGTGGATTCATCCATGAATCGTCGCATCTACCTGGACCACGCCGCGACGTGTTTTCCCAAGCCTGCGGTCGTGCTCGATGCGATGCACGCGTTCTCGGTGCGTGATGAAGCCGCCGCCGGTCGGGGAGCATACCGGGCCTCGCGAAACGCCGGCGAGATCATCGCTCGGTTGCGGCGCGAACTCGCGGCATGGATCGGCGCCGCCAGCGACCAAGAAATCTCGCTTCACACCGGTGGCACGGCAGCCTTGAACGCCGCGCTGTTGGGGATGCTGCGACCCGGCGATCACGTCGTGACCACCGCGGCCGAGCACAACAGCGTGCTCCGTCCCCTGCAGCACTTGGTCGCGAACCAAACCATCACCTGGACCGTCGTGCCGGTCAACGCGCACGGTCAAGTCCATGCAGCGGAGGTCATCGCGGCCATCACGCCGCAGACACGGATGGTGTCGATCGTTCATGCCGCCAATGTCAACGGAGCGCTGCAGCCGGTCGAAGAAATCGGGCGCCGGCTGAACCGTCAGTTCGCCGGTGCTGACAAGCCGCTGTTGATGAGCGACGCGGCGCAAACGTTTGGTCATTTACCGCTGAGCGTCTCCCAAGCTCACCTCGATGTGCTGGCCGCTCCGGGACACAAGGGCGGCGCCGGACCGTTGGGAACCGGGTTCTTGTATGTCCGTCGCGAGGTCCAGGATCGGATACGTCCGACGGTGTTCGGTGGGACCGGGACGCGTTCGGAATCGCTGGAGATGCCGCACGACTACCCGGCCAGTTTCGAGGCGGGCAACATGAATGTTCCGGCCTATGCCGGATGGTTGGCCGGGCTGCGCAGCCGTTGTGATGGCTCCTCACCGCCACAGGCACTCGAGCGTTCGCGGACTCTGATGGCGGAGCTGTCGTCCGAACTCTATCGGGGACTGGAATCGATCCCCGGCGTTCGCATCATTGGTCGTCCCCACGCACCTGTGTTGCCGGTGGCCAGCATCGCGATCGATGGTTTGCCGGCCGCCGACGTCGCGATGATTCTAGACAGTGAATTCGGAATCGAAGTCCGGTCGGGGTTGCACTGCGCGGCGTTGATTCACGAGGCGATCGATTCGCCGCCCGATGGAACCGTGCGGATCAGTTGCGGTGAATCGACGACGACGGAGGAGTTGGGATGTTTGTTCAGCGCGTTGGCGGAACTGTGTAGGTGATGCTGTGCATCACATTCTGAAAGGTCCCTGAGACCGATCGGCGTTGTTCGTCGCGATGCGATGGGCAAGAAGGTTGGTCAAAAAATTGGTTGGTCAAAAAATTGGTTGGTCAAAAAATTGGTTGGTCAAAAAATAAGATAAGCGACACTGTACACGAGTACGAGTGAATCAATCAGAATCAACCACAAAGGCCGTGCTGAACCTCAGTTGTCGATTCACGGTCGCGTTGGGGAACGCTTCATTTTTTGACCACCAAATTTTTTGACCCATTTCTCGGCGTCCAACGGGCGTAATGAATCAAAGATGGTGGCGTTCAGCGAGAATTGTCGGAAAAGAGTGTCGACTTGTCTGACGGAACCGGCACCGAATCCACTTCATTTTCTTGTCACCCATTTCACTCGCCGAAGACGACGGCCTGGTACAGGTGGAACGTGCCTTTGCCGTCCAAACCGATCCGGATGTATTGCCCCTTGGTGTCTGCGGGGAAATCGATCATCCACTCGCCCTTGAGTTTGTCGGCTTTCCAGACCTGGTCGTACGACTGGCCATCCATGCTGACCCAGACCGTCAGCCCTTCGGCTCGGGAGTAGAACTGCTGGGACAAACGGTTTCGCAGCAACAGGTGTTTGAGCGTCGCGGGTTCCTTCAGCCGAAGGGTGACGTAAGGCGACTGCACGTCGTGGTCGCTGTGGAAGGCGAAATCGAATCCCTCGCGGCCGACGGGCGTCAGCAACAGGTGGGGGTCGGAGTTCCAGGTGCCGTTGCCAAAGTTCCGTCCCAGTTTGATGGCTGCATCGTGAGAGATTTCGGGCACGCCGTTGTGCGACCGCAGTTTCGGCTCGGTGCGGTACTTGGCACTCGTCCATCCGCCACGCTGTGACAGCTTGCTGATCGCACGTTGCGAGGACAGGTAGGCGAGCAGGTCCAATACTTGGATCGGCGCGATTTGTTTGACCAATCCTTCGGGCATCGAACTGGCCTTCATCGGTTTTTCGATCTCGATGTCGTCCAGGGGAATATCGACCTGTTTGCCGTTGGCGATTCCCAGCGAAAGGGTGTCATCGGTTTTTGCGATCACAAATCCGTTGAAGGTATCGCCGTCGACGGTCAGGATATTGACCGTCTCGTAGCCTTTGCTGATCTCGGCATTGGGCATCACGATCGAGCGGATGATTTTTTCTTTGTCGAACCGCGATCCGATATCGGACAGGTCCGGTCCGAACTTCTTGCCCAGGTCGCCGATCTGGTGACAGGCCGAGCAGACTTGTTTGAACACGTCTTCCCCACGGCCGGCGTTTCCACCGCGCAGCCCGGCCAGGGTTTTGATGGCCGCGTTTCGGTCCGCTTCGGATGCATCGACGTCATCGGCGATTTCAAGCGGGATGACGGCAGCGCCGCCAGGGCCTGCCATGCGTTGGAATCGCAAGAAGTAATTCTTGGCTTGCTCGGAACTGTTGGCCAGGAAGTTGTCGGATTTTTGAGCTTCCGACCACGCCGGTTCCAGCGCGTGCAAGGTGTGTTCGAGCGTGTAATCGATCCAGTAGTCGACCGGATGATCGGTCACCGCCAACGCCAATTCGGTCGCGTCGGGGGTGTCCAGGAAGCTGATTCCGCGCAGGGCTTCCAGTCGAACACGCGGGTGCGGATCGGAAGTTGCGGCTGCCAGATAGTCGTGGGCGGCATCGATCCGCAGAATTTCGTTGGTGACGGTATGAATGGCCGCGGCGCGGGCTCGATAGTCGTTCGATGCCAAGACGCGGTCGATCAGATCCGTGTCGACGCTTCGAAAGCTCTCTTGAATCCACATCGCTTCACATAGCCGTCGTGGATCCTCCGTGTCGGCGATCCAGTTCGCAATCGCTGCCAACACGTTGTCTTGCGGGCGGTCGCGCAAGACGCGTCGCACCCGATAGCGGGTGCGCAGTTCCGGCACCAGCAGCTGATCGAGCAATTCGACTTCGCTGAGCTGGGTCAAATCGACGATCGGTAACAACGGTTTGTTCTTGTTGACCAGACGATAGACACGGCCGTGCGTGTGGTCTCGGTTGGGGTCCCGTTGGGAGTACTGCATGTGACCGATCAACGCGTTGCACCAGTCGCCGAACCAAACCGCTCCATCGGGTCCGATTTTGGGATCGACGGGGCGAAAGATCATGTCGGTCGAGGACAGCAGGTCGGCGACCCGTTCGCCCTCGTAGCCCGCGCCGTCGCTTTCGTAACGAAGGTTGAATCGCGGCATGCCGTGCATATTGATCACGCAGGCATAAATGAATTGTCCCTGCATCTCGTCGGGCAGATGTCGTGACAACAGGAACTCGTTGCCGACGGCCGGACGCATGCCCTCGTTATCAAAGACCGGTCGGAGCGTCTTGCGGGTGTCGACCTCTTTGCCGGCCAGCGGGGCGATCCAATGTTGTTTCGCGTTTGTCCCGTCGCCGACGATCCCGTTGCCCCACTCGTCAAAGACCAGGCACCAGGGGTTCCCGTAACCCGGTGTGCGATAGTGGAGGACCCGTTGCGAGATCGGATCGAAAACGTAGGCACCGGCGGTGCTCTTGTTGCGGAACGGACCCCAGGGCGTTTCCAGCGTGGTCGACAGCGAGACGCCTTCGAGCATGTGCAACTGGCCGCCGTGGGAAAACTCCCAGGCGCCCATGGTGTGGTGCGTGTCATCGGTGGCGATGCCGTCGATCAATTGAATCACTTCATCGGCTTGGTCATCACCGTCGTTGTCCTTGAGAAACAGGATTCGCGGTTCGTCCACCACCAGAACGCCGCCGTCATAGAACTCGAATCCGGTCGGGCAGATCAGCTTGTCGTAGAATGTCTTGCAGACGTCCGCTTTGCCATCGCCGTCGGTGTCTTCGAAGATCAACAGCCGGTCGTTCGGCGGCGCCGCGCCCGGTTGCCATTGCGGATAGTTGGCCATGCACGAGACCCACAAGCGGCCCTTGGCGTCGAAGGCGATTTGATTGGGATTGGCCAGTTCGGGGAATTCACGTTCGGACGCGAACAGTTGGACTTCCATCCCGTCGGGAACCGTCATCATGTCGATCGATTCTTCGGGCGTCGGATAAACGAGTTGCTGCGGTTCTCGCATCTTGCGAAAGTTCTCGTCACGCGTTCCGAACATCGTTTCGGGGGTGACGACCTCGCCGGTGCCGGAGTCGTCCGGCCGGTCGGCGACAGGTTTGCCCTGGGCCAGATCCCAAATGTATTGGTCTCGTACGGCGACCATCTCTCGAATCTTGCGGTATTCGCTCGGGAAGGTCTCGGTGTCCCAGGTGCGGCGACCGCCGTAGACGTACCAGCCGTTGAGCATCCGGTAGTCTTGCAGGTGTAGCCACGATTTGTCGTTGACCCACTTTTGCACCAACTGAAACTGGTCGTCGTCGAACGATTGCGAATCGCTGAAGAGCGCGCGATCGAGCAATTGCGACACCCAGCGGTCACCGCGTTCGTTCAGATGCAGCCCGTTGATGGTGTATTGGGTTCCCGGTTCGGCGTCAAAGGCTGCTTTGGATTCGCTGAACAGGTCGACGAACGGCAGGTTTTCTTCGGCAGCGAGTTTTTCGATGGCGTCGCGGTAGATCTTCATCGCCGCGTTCCGCTCGCCGGCATCGGGATGCAGGGGATGGCCGGTGGATTCAAACGCGATCGGGCTGACGAGCACGAATTGCGCTTTGCCGCCGGAATAGATCGCGTTCATCTGGGACAAATAGTCGCGATAGGCAGCGACAAAGGCGGCGACGGTCGCGTCGTCGGTGCCGGCGTAAGATTCGTTGGCGCCGAAGAAACACAGGTAGGCCTCGGGGCCAAAGACGGCCAGTGGATCGTCGATCTTGGTGTAGCTGCCCGGCCGCTGGCGGTTGCCGACTTCATCAGCCGGCCAACAGAAATTACGGAACCGGATGTTCGTGCCAGCGTGCCGCAACTGCAGTCGGGTTTCAAAGTTCCCGTACAGGTTCATCCGCTCGCCGAGCGAGTTGCCGACCAGTGCCAGTTTGATTCCCTCCCGCAGCTGCAGTGCGGGGGATTCCGCCGATGCGATCGGGGACGCGATAAACAGCTGGCATGCGGCCAGAAAGACGGAGAGGGATGCCGAGAGATAGCCGAGACGTCTCATGGGGGACCTGGATAGAAAAACTTGGACGGATAGCCGGATCGAATACGAATTGAAAAACGTTTCGGATCGGCCCCGATGGGGAGGCAGGATTCAACAGAACGGACAGAAATCCACGTTCCAGAGCAACAGTATAACCCGCCTCGGAAAAAAAGCGTCACCGGGCATTTTGTCCCCTCGATCGAATCGTTCGCCGAGGGGTTCGCCGACGCGGATCGGGATGCAACTTTTTCAGCCACAACCGCTATCGAGCAGCTATGCTTGGCGCGACCGACCCGCAAATCCGTTGCGAGGAACGTCATCCTGCCGCCGACATGAACCATCGAACCTCGAACAAGGAACACCACCAACCATGGGCTCGCGTGATGAAGCCTCCGACCCACCGGGGCCGCCGGATTCGTCGGCAACGTCGAATGGATGGTTCAAAGCATGGGCGGTTGGCATCGGCGCCGCCGGCGCGTTGGCACTGCTGCTGATCGTCTGGACGGGAGTGCAAGGGGGAAGGTCGCCGGCGGAGCGTGCCGCCACCAGCCTGGCCATGCCGGTCGCGTTGATCTGGCTGCTGTTGTTCGCCGGCATGATCGCCAATGGGATCCGCAAGCAAACGCGGTTGGCGACCTTGTTTGGACTCGCTTGGTTGGCCGTGGGAATCACGTTCAACGGCTCGGTCGCCGGCCGCTTCTTGCGTTCGCTGGAGTATCCTGTGGCGTCCGATCCGGCAGCGAATCTGGAGTCGACGCTGGATGCGGTGGTCCTGCTCGGTGGCTACGCCGCCGACAACCGATTCGAGGTTCCCCAGCTTGGCAACGACGGTCAGCGGCTGTTGTTCGCCGCCCAGCTCTGGCATGCGGGCAAGACGAAAACGCTGATCAGCACCGGAACGGCAACCGGTGATGCCCGGGATCCGTCGCTGATCGGGCGTGAATTGTTGACGTCCATCGGTGTTCCCGATCACGTCATCTTTGAGGTGTCGGGCGTCAACACCGATGCGGAAATGGTGCATTTAAAAGCCTTTTTTGAAGATCCGCCGGATCAGTGGCTGCAGCTCGTCGGGGCGACGAGGGACCAATTCAGTGCAGGCCCACAGGCGGGCGGCCCCTCGATCGGGCTGGTCACCTCTGCCGTCCATCTGTCCAGGGCCATGCGATTGGCGGACAAGCGGGGGGTGACGTTTGCCCCGCTGGGCTGCGATTTCAATGGGCGGCCGGCTGGCCGGTTCGAGCTCCGCGATTTGATCCCCTCTTCCGGCGCGGGGAAAACGTTTGCGGTCGCATTAAAGGAGCAACTGGCGCGAATTGTGGGAAGGTGAAAGGGGGGGGAGTAATGCCCGCAAAACTCGTGATCACGCGAGATTTCGATTGGGAATTCACTTGTCACACCCGTAGAATGAGGTAGCAACAAACCATTGGGTCCTCTCGCGAGGTGTCAGGGAGCCGCTCAGTGGGCATTTTCGGCGGGTAAAGCCGGCGGAGGTCCGCCAGCAGGGATGTTTTGATCCACCAGATTGACATGTTTTCGAGAAAAGAGCGGGCAGTTGGCGATTTTTGAGTACTTCGGTGACATTCCTCGTCAACTTGCTCCCCCTTGGGGTGTGACAAGACCGTCCAGACGTAGTGACAGTATCTATTTCTGTGTGCGAATATCGGTCATACTCCCAGCCACTCGAAATTAGTAGCAAAACACGCTCCAGGATGGATCGAGTTCCAAACTGGTGGTGTGGGGGCGGTGAATGGCTGCAAGCCGACATTGTTGTTTTAGAGACGCTCGTTCCGGCAGGAACGAACGAAAAAGGACGACGGTGCGGCAGGATGCCGAGTGGTCAAGACCGAAGGGTCAAGACGCTGTCCGGTTCGCCAGCCTGGTGCCGGTGAGACGAGCAGTAAGTAAGAGAAAAAGGGGTGTGGTTGGACAACAACCAAAAGCGCCCAAGCATTTGTAATTTCACATTTCTCGCCCCGCGAATTGAATTCCCCCTACTGAAGTAAGTGGTAGCGTTCGCAGGGTAGAGAGATCCCAAACCCCTGGAATCAGAAAAGGAGATTCTATGAGTAAGAATCTATTAGTTGTCGACGACCATTTGGTCATTCGAATGGGTCTGAAGGCGATGTTGGAAGGGACCGATTTGGTCGTTGCCGAAGAAGCTTGTAACGCGGCGGAAGCATTGGCGGCCGTGGAGCGCTCGGTACCGGATTGTGTGCTGATGGACATTCGCATGGACGGCGGCGATGGCCTGAACACGCTGGGACGATTGAAACTGGATCATCCCGATCTGCCGATCGTTCTTTATTCGGCTTATGACAATCCGACCTACATCGCCCGTGCGGTGGCCCTCGGAGCAGCCGGCTACGTGCTCAAATCGGCACCGCGTGACCGATTGATCGATGCCTTGAACACGGCCGCAAGCGGTGAATCGGCATGGACGCGCGAAGAATTGCGACGCGTCACCGGTGCCCTGGCGACGCCGCGATTGAGCCAAGAGTTGGACGTCCCGTTGACGCATCGCGAAAGCGAAGTGCTTCGTCAGATGGCCCAAGGCTTGACCAACAAGGAAATCGCCAAGATGCTCGGCATCAGCTACGAGACGGTCAAGGAACACGTCCAGCACATCTTGCGCAAGATCGGCGTGACCGACCGCACGCAAGCGGCTGTCTGGGCCGTGCGAAAGAACTTGGTTTGACCCTGACGTCCAACCATCGAACCCAAAACGGCCGTCTCTGCCGATGCAAGACGGCCGTTTTTTTATTGGCGTTTTCTCCAGCGATGGCTGGCCGCACGGTACACCGTTTTTGCGCCCAACTGTTGCGAGAGTCGATCGACGACTTGATCGACCTTTCGTTCGGCTTGCCGTTGCAGGGGATCGTCGAACAAGGAAAGCTGCACCGGTCGGTCCGAGGCGACCAGCGATCCGAGTGACACCCCCAGCAACCGCACTGCACGCGGTTCGCTGTGTCGCATCTGATCGAGCAACTCCGAGGCGATTTGGATGACGTCACCCGTCCGGTCGGTTGGTGATCCGGTGCTCCGTGATTTCGTGAACGTCTTGAAATCTTCTCGACGGTATTTCAGCGTGATCGTGGCCGTCTTTTGTTTGCTGGTCCGCAACCGCATCGTCGTCTGTTCGCACAGGAAACAGAGCACAGCGTGCAGCAGTTCGGCATCGGTCTGGTCGTCTGAGAACGTCCGCTCGTGGCTGATCTGTTTGGCATGGCGGTCTGGCACGACCGCGCGGGAATCGATGCCGTTGGCCAATTTCCAGAGATGGTCTCCCCAATCCCCGAGATGGGACACCAACAGCGAGAGATCGTAGCGGCGGATGTCTCGTATCGTCTTCAGCCCCAAGCGATGCAGCCGATGTTGCCCGACCGAGCCGACGCCCCAAAGTTTTTCAACCGGCAGCGGGTCCAAGAACGCCGTCAATTCCGACTCACCGACGACGACAAATCCGTTCGGTTTGTCCAGGTCGCTGGCAATCTTGGCGACAAACTTTCGCGGCGCGATTCCGACGCTGGCGGTCAGTTGCAGTTCGTCTTGAATCGCATCCTTGATCCGACGCCCGACCGTCTCGGCATCGCCATGCAATCGCTCGGTGCCGGAAACATCCAGAAACGCTTCGTCCAAAGACAACGGTTGGATGATCGGTGTGAACCGCCCAAAGATCTCTCGAACCTGTCGCCCCACCTCGACATAGTCAGACATCCGGCAGCGGACGAAGACTGCATGCGGACAAAGCTGGGCGGCGCGACGGCCCGGCATCGCGCTGTGGATCCCATACTCACGGGCTTCATAGCTGGCCGCCGCCACCACGCCGCGCCCCGTCTTGCTGCCCCCGACGACCACCGGTTGGCCTTTCAGTTCCGGGTGATCGCGTTGTTCAATGGACGCATAAAAGGCGTCCATGTCGATGTGCAAGATCATGGCATTCGACCCCGCAGGATCGTGGTCTTGATCCAGCGATCGTCCCAGGCAAACATCAACGTCGACAACGGCTGGGGGGAGTCTCGCCAAGGGAGGTCCGGTCGGATGACCAGCAAATCGGCGGAGCAACCGACGGCGACGCGACCAGCGTCGGTCCAACCCAACGCATCGGCGTTACCCGCGGTGATTTGGTGCCAAGCCTGGGCCGCGGTCGGGATCCACGCCGAATCATCAACCCCCCGACCCGCCGTCATTGAAATCCGTGCTGCCGTTTCAATCATCGCGCGGCCGACGCGAACCATGCTCCGCTCAAACCCTGCGCCGATGTCGCTGCCGAGCGTCAACGTGATTCCGTGGGAAAGGTGCGAATGGCGGTTCATCATCCCGCTGCCGAGAAAGGAATTGGCCGTCGGACAATGGGCGATAATGCCGCCTTGCCGTGCCAGACGAGTTTGTGAGGCCGAATCGAGGTGGATGCCATGGCCGAAAATGCTGCGTCGCGTCGCCAGTCCGGCGGCGGAGTAGACGTCAAGATAGTCTCTGCCGCCAAAACGCTGGGCAACGGCGTCGCATTCGGCGAGCGTTTCCGCCAAATGCGTTTGAATGACGGCTCCGTGCGATGCCGCCAGTGTGCCGGCATGCTCCATTAGGGTCTCGCTGCAGGAGAGAGCAAAGCGGGGTGTGACCGCGGCCGCCATCCGCTGGTCGGTCGGAAACTGTTCCAGCGTGCGAGCCACCTCGTCGGCCAACTGCTGTGGCGGACGCAATAGCTCCGGCGGCGCGTCCCGGTCCATCATCACTTGGCCGATCACGCCCCGAAATCCGATCTCACGAAATGCTTTCAAAGCTGCCATCGTCGCGTCATGGGCCACGGTCGCGTAGGCACAAACGCCCGTGGTTCCCACCGCCAGGCATTGCCGCGCCACCCGGTCGATCATCGATCGAGCGAAATCGAGATCGTTCCAACGTCGTTCGGCGGGAAAAATCACTTCCCGCAGCCAGGGCAACAAACGCAATCCGGCCACACCGATGACGTCAAATTGGGGCAGATGAAGGTGGGCGTCGATGAATCCGGGGCAAATCAGGGTATCGGGATCACCCTGATCGACGCGGCCCGACACGTTTTGGAATTCGACGCCGACGATTCGGTCCTCGGCAATCTGGACGATTCCCGGTCGGATCGTGGCATGCCCATCGGGCTGGGACTGCAGGATTTGGCCGCCAAGGGTGATCATCGTGACCGGATTGTTCAGTGGAGTGGGGCGATTGGGAGGTTTGATGCCGGATGCATGTCTTTCCGGATCGGAATATCTTGCCAGGCTTGCCGAGGCTTTGGGTTCGTTACTTGTTGTGGCAATCATGCCTGATAGACGGATTCGGTACCAGTATCGCGGTCAGTTTGACTGTAGGGGATGCAACGGGCACGACGATCACCAGGGATGAGCGGAGGAAGCGCTCTTGGAGTTCCGTTCTGTTTGCCGTTGACCTATGTACGCCTAAAGGTGTTGCCCGTGCACCGTTTGAAAACCGTTGTCACCCCCGTCGCCGTCGGTCTCAGGCGAGCGCTGAGTCTAAAGCTGGTCGCGGCGATTGCCGTTTCGACCGCTTGTGCCCAATCGCCACAGTATCGTCCGTCTCAGGTCGTCCCCGGCAGCGCGCCGTCGCGAATGCCGTCGATGGACGCCGAAGCCTACCAGCGGTATGTGCAGCAGTCGGTGCAGGGAACGACCGGCGCGGCTGCCCATTCGATGATTCGCACGGTTGCCGCGACCACTCCAGCCACTTCGATCGGTGATTCTCCGCAACTGCGTAAACTGGCCGTGCCGGCGGCCCACGCCGACGCGATCGCGACGACGCTCAGCCTGCGATACCAAGATCTGCCGGGCATCACGATTTCACCTGACCCGGCGAACAGCCAATTGGTGATCATGGCTCCGGCCAAGACCCAGGCGGTGATCGCATCGCAGGTCAAAACACTCGTCGCCGGTGCGGTTCGCCAAGCATCCTCGGTGACCGCCAGCCCCGTCAGCGTGCGACTGCAGAACATTTCCTGGCGCGAGTTCGAGCGCGACTTGAAGCAGGCCGCCGGACAAGATGTTCCGATGACGACCCGCAACAACGGCAATCAGGTGACGTTCCAGATGAACGTGCCTCCGATGCAGGGGACGTTGGTCGAAGTGGACCGCCGACAAAACCAAGTCACCGTCCGGGCACCCGATCCCGCCATCCCCGGTTGGGAAAAAATGATTCGTGCCCTCGACCGAGTGCCCAATCGCTACGACGACGTCACCCAAGTGCACCGATTGCAACAAGCCGACATGGCACCGGTGCAACGCACCATGCGATTGCTCCGCGCACTCCGCGGCGATGGGATGTCCAATTCCAATCCCGGTGTGTTTCGCAATGCGGTGATGCAAGCCGATCAGGGCAGTGCACCGGGCGCGGGTGATCAGGGCGGATTGCCCGCCGACGTGGAAGCCGCCATCGAAGGGGCCGGTCCGCTGGGTGATGTGCAAATCGAATACGTTCCGGAACTGGGCCAGATCATCGTCAAGGGAGCGACCCGAGACGTTCAACGCGTGATGGAATTGATCAAGGAGATCGAATCCAAAGCAGAACTGACCCAGCCCGATTCGAAGGTCGTCGCGCTCGAGCACGCCGATGCCAACGCGGTCGCGGAACTGTTGACTCAGCTCTACGACGACGTGCTGTCGACTCGCCAAGGCGACGTCAGCATTACCTCGCTGGACAGCCCCAACGCATTGTTGTTGATCGGTCGCGCCGAAGCGATCGCGTCGCTGGAAGAACTGATCAAAAAGATCGACCAGCCGGTGGAAGAAGCCAGCCGGTTGCGTGTGTTCCGATTGCAGAACGCCTCGGCCGTGGACGCTCAAGATGCGATTTTGACCTTCTTCAGCAACCGACCCGGGATCGAAGAAGACGTTCGCAACGGCTTGGGACCGCGTGTTCGAATTTCGGCCGACTACCGCACCAATTCGCTGATCGTCAGTGCCGCGCCGCGTGACATGACCGAGGTCACTCGGTTGATCAACGAACTCGACGTCGAAAAGACTCCGGCGACCAGTGAGTTGCGAGTTTTCCAGCTCAACAACGCCGTTGCCGAAGATCTGGCCACCACGCTTCAAGACGCCTTCGCGGCCGGCGAAGTCGCCACCGCCGGCGATGCCACCGCACCGTCGACCTCGCTCTCGATCCTGACGGTCGACAGCGACGAGCGACGGATGGTGGAGTCGGGCATCTTGGCCGGAGCCACGATCACCGCGGAAACGAATTCGAACTCGATCGTCGTTCGCGCCCCTTCCTCGAGCATGCCGCTGATCGCGGAACTGATCCGACAATTGGACAAAGCCCCCGGCATTGACTCGCTGGTGAAAGTGTTCACGATCGAAAACGGTGACGCGGCTCAGTTGGCCGCCTCGTTGGAGACCCTGTTCGGGTCCGACGCAGCGACCAGCGGAACCAGCGTCGGTGGTGCAAACGCCGCCGGATTGCCTTCGGCCACCGCGTCCGCCGACAGCTCGCTTGTGCCGCTGCGTTTCTCGACCGACATCCGTACCAACAGCATCGTGGCCAGCGGATCGTCGTCGGACTTGGAAGTCGTCGAAAGCATCTTGCTGCGACTCGATAGCGAAGGGTTCGCCGAACGGATCACCGAAGTGATTTGGCTGAAGAACAACGAAGCGACGTTGGTCGCCGCGGCGATCACCAACTACGTCAACGAGCGTCAACAGTCGCAAACCACGATCCAGCAATACCAACAAGGTCTGGGCCCCTACGATCTTCTCGATCGCGACATCGTGGCGATCGCCGAAGAGAACTTCAACAGCATCCTGTTGAGCGTCTCGCCGCGGCTGTACGAAGAAGTTCGATTGCTGATCGAGCGACTCGACCGTCGACGCCCGATGGTGCTGATCAAGGTGTTGTTGGCTGAAGTGTCTTTGGAGGATTCGTTTGAGATCGGCACCGAACTCGGGTTGCAGGACTCACTCGCCTTCAGCCGTGGTCAAGCCGCCGGAGCCTTTGGGAGCACGCTCGATCCGGGCGATCCGGGATTCAATTTTAACAACGCGGGTGTCTCAAACTCGAATGACTTTGGACAAGGCAATCTGGCCGCCAGCACGGTGTCGACCTTCGGCCTTGGACAGAGCAACACGGCCATCGGCTACGGTGGATTCGTGCTCAATGCCGCCAGCGATTCCGTCAGCCTGCTGTTCCGAACACTGCAAGAAGCCAATCGTGCGCAAATCATCAGTCGTCCACAGTTGATGACGGCTGATAACACGGAAGCACTGATCAACGTTGGACGCCAAATCGCAAGATTTCGCGGCAGCACGGTTACGAACAATAATGTGACGCAAAACATCGAGGACATCACCGTCGGATTGATTCTGAACATTCGTCCGAGAGTGGGAAGTGACGGTACGATCTTGATGGAAGTGAACGTCACACGATCCGATCGTGACGAAGGAAGTGGAACGGACGTGCCCGATGGTGCTGGCGCAACCGTTCGGATCGACGACATCGTCGATACAACCGCTCAGGCGACGCTCTCTGTGCTCAGCGGCCAAACTGTGATCATGGGGGGGCTGATTCAAAAGAATCGTACCAACAGAAGTCGCCGTCTTCCCTACTTGTCTAGCATTCCGCTCTTGGGCAACCTCTTCAAGTATGACTACGAAACTGAACGTCGTAGCGAGCTGCTTGTCGTGTTGACGCCGATGTTGGTCACCGGCGAACAGGACTTGGAGTACATCAAGCAAACCGAGTCGAGCCGGATGAGTTGGTGCTTGGCCGACGTGGTGGAGGCTCACGGCGACGTGGGCCTGAGCGGCGGCTACGGATTGTGGGGGCCGGCGATCGGCCCGACGATCTATCCCGACGTGCACCCGACGATCGACGGAGAAGTCGTCGTCGGCGAACTGCCCCCGGGTGTGATCACCGACCAGAACAAGCCTGTCGTCGGTCAGCCGGCCGGCGAATCGATTCTGAATCCGACGTTCGGAACCGAAAACCTGGCACCGGCCAACCGCAGCGATTCACTGCCCGCACCGCGGCCCGATGTGAACCAGTCTTCGTTCCAGAGGCCCGCCGGCATGATCGGCAGCGAAGCCGACCAGACCCTGCCGGCCGGTTGGGTCAACCAAGTCAGCCAGTAAGTGGTCTAACAAAAGTGGGATAGGCTTCCAGCCTGTCGCCCGCAACGTGACAGGCTGGAAGCCTATCCCACTTCTTGCACCCGCACCTCAGTCTCCACCCGATCCTACACGAACGATCTGAATCGATATGTCACACACAGCACGCAGCACCAAAGCATTGGCCGTCGCCGTTCTCGCTGCCGGGTCGCTCGTCGCCGGCGGATGCACCAGCCCGGCGACTCGGGGCGATTCGAAACTCGCCAACTTTTTCGAAACGCCGCAGTGGATGAAAAAGGCTCCCTGGTCCAAGCGCGAGGACGAGCCGCCGACTCCTTATCCGGGACCGGTCAAGATGGCGACGACCTGGTCGCCCGATGTGCTGGTCCAAACCGGCAAGACGCCGACGCGTGGATTCGGCGGACGATTGTTCTTCTTTGACGAAAAGACGAAAGCGGTTCCGGTCGAAGGCACCTTGACGGTGCACGGATTCGAAATCGGTGCCGACGGCAAAGACTCGCAAGTCAAACCGTTTAAATTCACGCCGGAACAGTTCACCAAGCATTTCAGCCAAAGCGATTTCGGCGCCAGCTACAGCATCTGGATTCCATGGGATGCCGCCGGCGGGGAAGAGAAACGGATTTCCTTGGTTCCCACCTTCCAAACCACCGAAGGCAAGATCGTGCAGGGCAGTCCGACTAAGGTCATTCTGCCCGGTCGCAAGCCGAATCACGAGGCCGGCGTGGCCAACAATTATCTGTCGCCCCAGTATCGCGGGCACCAAGACGCGATCGCGCAACATGCGACGCGTCCCAGCGGACTGGTGACCACGACGATTCGGCGTCATTCCGCATCGCCTGATGGAACAAGCACGCTGCCCAGCGGATCGCTGCAAGACCGCGTCAACGCGATCGCGGCGACGTATCGCAACGCGACCGGGGAAGGTAGCACGCCGTTCATCGATGTTCCGTCGACCGCCCCAACGTTCGCTCCACAAGCACCCGGTGTGATGCCCGCCAGTGCGGTGATGTCGGACCAGGGAAGCAACCCCGTGCGATCGGCCGGCGCGGCGGTGACCGCACCGCGTCGCATCCAATCGCCCGTCGCAGGCAGCGACAGGTAACCGATGAGCCGACGTCGATCCAAAGCCGAACAGCGTCCCGACGGTCCGCCCTGGCGCGTGACCATGCACGACGTCATCTTTGAATCGGACACGCCGGCCGGTTGGGTGTTCGACGTGGGACTGTTGCTGGCGATTTTGACGAGCGTCACCCTGGTGGCGGTCGAGACGATCCCCTCGGTCGCCGAGCGGAACTGGCTGATCCTGGGGCGGTTTGAATGGTTCTTGACCGTCCTGTTCACGATCGAGTACGGCGCGCGGCTAGCCTGTGCCAAACACCCGCTGCGGTACGCCGTCAGTTTTTGGGGCGTGATCGATCTGCTCAGTGTGTTGCCGACCTATGTCGGGTTCTTTTTCGTCGAGAGCGACGCCAACTCCTTCGTCATCCTCCGCAGCATTCGACTGCTCCGCGCGTTCCGCGTGCTGAAGCTGTGGCGAATGATGGACGACGCCGAGGAACTGTCGCAGGCGATTTGGAAAGCCCGGCACAAGATCATCGTGTTCTTAATCGTCGTCTTGGTCGCCGTGACCATCAGCGGCACGTTGATGTACTTCGTCGAAAACGTGATTCCGCGGATGACACGGGGAGAATCGCCACTGGATGATTCGGAGTTTGTCGCCAGCCAATTCGATTCCATTCCCCAGGCGATGTATTGGGCCATCGTGACGATGACGACCGTCGGCTATGGCGACATCGTCCCCAAGACCACGATCGGAAAGTTCATCTCCGCGACGCTGATTCTGCTCGGTTACAGTCTAATTATCGTGCCCAGCGGGTTTGTCACCGCCGAGCTGACGTCCAAAAAATCTGCGGAACCCGCCGCTGAAACGAAGTGTCCACGCTGCACGTCCGCCGAACACCATGACGATGCCGTCTACTGCTATCGCTGTGGCGAAAGGCTGGCGGCAGACGGCTGATCGGTTGCGTGCGTCTCACGATCGGTCTCGATTTTCCAGGGCAACCGTGCGTGAATCGATTCGACGTGGCGGCCATCCCCGATAAGGCAACGCTGTGAAGCATTTTCCACTGTGTTTTTCGGGTGTTAGCGGAACGGCGCGAGCCGTCCGGTCGCGTTTCAAAAACACCGTGAAAGACCGGAGGGCTCGCGCCCTACCGCTAACAAAAATACCCCGCTTGGCGTCCCGGCGGTGCTCGCTTTTCTCGACCGCCGGCTACTGGCTGCCACCCCATCCGGAATGCACGACCACTGCCGGACATCGTGGTAAACTGCTGTTTTACCAGTGCGTCGCATCCATTGACACCGATCCTATGAAATCCGCTTTCCGAACCCTTGCCGCGATCCCGTTACTGTTCTGTTTTTGCAGCCTTGCTTCATGCGATCAGCCGCCAGTGAAATCCACCACCGGCGAGACGCCTGATGCAACCGCAGCGATTGAGCCGATGGAGCTCGGCGATGTGGATTGGCCGCGTCTGTTGGGGAAACACTTTGACGGCGTCGCCGAGGTTTCCGGCAAGGCATTCGATTGGAGCAAAACGCCTGAAATTGCTTGGCGGCTGCCCGTCGGCGATGGCTATGGGCTGGGCTGCGTCGTCGACGGACGCTACTACCACGCCGACGCCGTGCGGCGCGATCAGTCGTCCGGCGGGCGGCAGATGGTCGAGCGGTTGCGGGCATTTGATCTAAACGATGCCCGTTTGATCTGGTCGGTCGAGCGTCCACTGGAGTACCGAGACCTGTATGGTTATGAAACCGGTCCGCGAGGGACGCCGGCCAGCGACGGCACATCGATCATCACTTTCGGCTGTGACGGCGTATTGTGTTGTCGCGATCTCGCCGATGGTACGTTGAAATGGAGCGTCTCGACGAACGAAGCCTATGGCGTGGTCCAAAATTTCTTCGGCGTCGGATCGTCACCGTTGTTGTTGGATTCGATGGTGATCGTTCCCGTCGGTGGCAGCCCCCCGGAAGATCAACAGATCGCGCCGGGCCGACTCGATCGGGTGATCCCCAACGGATCGGCGCTGGTCGCGTTCGATTTGGCCAGCGGCGACGAGGTTTGGAAATGCGGTGATGACCTGGCCAGTTACAGCAGCCCCCGTACGATGAAGATCGGTGATCAAACGGTGGTGCTGTTGTACGCCCGCAATCATCTGTTGGCCGTCGACCCTGCACTCGGCAAAGTGCTGTGGAAGGTGCCGCACCGAGCGGACATGCTGGAAAGTGTCAACGCGATGATGCCGGTTGTGGACGGCGATCGTGTTTTCATCAGCGAGTGTTATCAGGTGGGTAGCCGACTGTTGAAGGTGTCTGTCCAGCAGCCGACCACGCTCTGGCTGGATCCGCCCCGAAATCGTCGCGCCCAGGCGATGCGTTGCCACTGGTCGACGCCGATCTTGGTGGACGGTTTCCTGTATGGCTGCAGCGGGCGAAACAATCCGGACAGCGATTTTCGTTGCGTCGAACTGGCCAGCGGCAAGGTGCAGTGGAGCGACGACCGGGGGATGCGAACGTCGGTCACCCGCGTCGGCGAGCACTTGGTCGTGTTGGACGAATACGGGCGGATCGAAATCGTGCGTCCCAATTCCGAGAAGCTGGAAATCGTGGCGGAATATGATTTCAGCGACCAGATTCGGACCCCCTGCTGGGCGGCACCGATTGTCGTCGGCAATCGTATGCTCGTCCGCGGCGACCGTCATGTCTTGGGCCTGGCGATCCCCACCCGCTGACTCGCTACACCAATCGAGTTGGGCATGTTAGGATCGGCAGAGAAAGCCGCGAGAAGGGAGCAGTTACCGTTGGTGTCTAGCCTTTAGGCGATTCCGGGTCGCTGCGTCGCAGCGACAGTGGGCGGCTAAAGCCTGCACACCAACACCAATGCCCGTGCACTTCGCAGCATTTGGTTTGGTGGCTGCCCCTTTTTCGCTCCAAAGCCTCTTTCACTGATCGTTTCCCGCCCTGCCCAAGCATTCATGTCCACCCACGAAGAACACGTTCTGGTCATTCCCGCATCGGTCATCGACGAAATCGGTGTGATCGACGGATTCGAATCCGACATCAATCGATTCCTCGGACCGATCCTGCAGAGTGACCAATTGTCCTATCGACCACGCTCGGCGATGGAAGTCGATCCCAGTTTCAAACAATTGATCCCCTACGTCGTCTTGGAATGGACCGATGCGTCGGGCCGACTCCATGTTTTTGCCTACACCCGCGGCGGCGGTGGCGGCGAAGAACGGTTGCACGCCAAACGAAGTATCGGAATCGGTGGGCACATCAGCCGCGAAGACGCCGCCGACGGCAACGACGCTTACGCCACCGGCATGCAACGCGAGCTGGCTGAAGAAATTCAATTGGATGCCCAGTACACCGAAACCCGCGAAGGTTTGATTTACGATCCGTCCAACGAAGTCGGACAGGTTCACTTGGGCGTGGTGCATCGGTTTGTGCTCGATTCGCCGCAGGTCGCCAGCAACGAAGTCGATTTGGCCGAAGGCGGATTCGTCTCGATTGACGCGTTGCGCGAGCAGCATGAACAACTCGAGACGTGGAGTCAGTTGGCGCTTGACGCGCTGTATGGACAAGTGGGGTAAGCTTCCCGCTTGCCTCGCAAGCTGGGGGCATACGCCCGACGCCATCGACTTTCGGTCAGAAGGTGTTAGCGGAACGGCGCGAGCCGTCCGGTTTCGCTTTCTGAAGGTGTTAGCGGAACGGCGCGAGCCGTCCGGTTGCACCGTGAAAGGCCGGAGGGCTCGCGCCCTACCGCTAACAAGAACACTCCGCTTGGCGTCAAAGTAGATGGCATTGAGCTTACGCCACGGGGATCGCAAGCTGGAAGCTTACGCCACTTTGGAGGGTCGATGATTTATTTGGACAATCACGCGACGACGCCGTGCGATCCACGCGTCGCCCAACAGATGATGCCGTGGTTGGTCGAGCATTTCGGCAACCCACACAGCACGTCTCACGAAATGGGGCGTGAAGCAAAGTCGGCGATGGATGCCGCGCTGGCGATGATCGCCTCGCAGCTCGGGGTCGCCGCCGATGCCGTGTTGATCACCAGCGGGGCGACCGAGAGCAATAACTTGGCGATCGATGGGATCTGCCGCCACCCGCGACAGCGAAGGCGTCATGTGGTCACCAGCACGATCGAACATCCCGCCGTTTTGGATGTCGTCGCCAGGCTGGAAAAAGACGGTTTTCGTGTCACGCGCGTTCCGGTCCATCGCTTCGATCACCCGCTCGCCGGACAGGTCGATCTGGAGCAATTGTCTGCGGCAATGGATGATGACACCGCACTTGTTTCGGTGCATTGGGCGAACAACGAAATCGGCGTGATCCAACCGATGTCGCAGATCGCCGCCATCGCTCACCAGTCCGGCGCGCTCCTGCACAGCGATGCGACCCAAGCGGTCGGACGGATCGCGGTTGATTTGCAACGCGTCGACGTGGATCTGATCAGCGCGTCGGCCCACAAGTTCTACGGCCCCAAGGGTGTCGGTGTGCTGACCATGGCCGGTGGGATTCCCGGACGTCGCGTCCGATTGAAACCGATGATCGTCGGCGGTGGTCAACAACGAAACCTGCGCAGCGGGACAATGGCTCCGGCCAACGTCATCGCGCTGGCCACCGCGCTCGACTTGGCCGTCGCGGAATCATCCCAGGTCGCCCGGCGGGTCGCTGACTTGCGGCTGCGACTTTGGGACGGATTGCAGCAGGGTATCGACGGCATCTGCCTGAACGGACCGCCGCTCGAATCGTCGATGCGCCTGGAGGGCAATCTGAATTGCCGGCTGCCGGGGATCGAAGGCGAATCGTGGATGGCCGCCTGCAGCGACGTCGCGTTCAGCAGCGGGTCGGCCTGCAGCAGCGTCGACGCCAAACCCAGCCACGTGTTGACGGGATTGGGGTTGAGCGAAAGTGAAGCTCGGCGGAGCGTCCGATTCGGAATCGGGAAATTCAACACGTCCGAGCAGATCGATCGGGCGGTCGAGATCTTGGTCGCCGGTTATCGAAGCCTGGCGTGAGTAGGGGCGTCGGCGTTGGGAACGCCGCAAAGCAATTTGCGTCGTTGGGAAAGGCTTTTGCGTCACTCCGGCGACGGGACATTGCGTGGGTGTCACAAAACGCGACGGATTATCGCCTAATCGTTGTGAGAATCTTCGATACTCCGCGCAACCGACGGATTCTTCGCTACCGTCTTGGGGGGCGGCAATGCATAATATCACGCCGTTCTTATCGGACCTTTTCCCACCCCAAGCTTCCCACCAACCGATCTCTCTACCAACAATGAATCGACCCATCCGGATGTTTGCTTTGGCCGCTTCGGCGGCGCTGGCTTGCCTGCTGTTTTCCAACGCCACCCTCGCCGCCGATCTGAAACTGCAAAAAGGCGACCACATCTGCCTGGTCGGTAATGCTCTGGGTGAGCGGATGCAGGTTCAAAATGAATGGGAAACCCTGTTGCACACCCGTTTTCCCGAACTGCAATTGGTGGTGCGAAATCTGTGTTTTCCCGGTGACGAACCCTACCTGCGGATTCGTTCGAAAAACTTCGGTGATCCGACCAGCCACCTGACGCACAGCCAGGCTTCGGTGGTGATGTATTTCTTCGGATACAACGAGTCGTTTGCCGGCGAGAAAGGTCTCAAGCAATACAAGTCCGACCTGACCAAGCTGGTCACGGAGACGAAGACGGCGGACTACGGCAAGGGACGCCCGCAAGTCGTCTTGGTGTCGCCGATCGCGTTCGAAGGCTCGGACGATCCGAATCTTTCTGACGGCAAAGAACAAAATAGAAACTTGGCACTGTACACCGAAGCGATGTCGGACGTCGCATCGCAAACCGATGTCGTCTTCGTCGATTTATTCACGCCGACCCGGGCGCTGTTCGAAAAATCACCGCAGCGTTTGACGATCAACGGGTTTCACTTGAACGACGTCGGATACGAAAGGTTGGCGCCGATCTTGGACCAGGCATTGTTCGGCAACAAGCTCGCCGCGGCGATCAATCCGGATCTGAAGAACGAGATCGACGACAAAAACTTTCACTGGTTCCATCGCTATCGCGCCGTCAACGGGTTTTCCATCTACGGTGACCGTGGCTTGGCGGGGCAAGACGGAGACCGCAAGTACAACAACCGCGTCGTGATGGAACGTGAACGCGCGATTTTGGACGAGATGACGGCGAATCGCGACGCCCGCGTTTGGGCGGTCGCCGCCGGCAAGCCGGTCCCGAAGACCATCGATGACTCCAATACACTGCCATTCCTCAACCCCACCACGAACGTCGGCACGCCGAACGACCGAAATGCCAAAGCCGGCAAGCTCGGATCGCTGGAGTACCTGCCCGCCGCCGAGCAAATCAAATTGTTCGATTTGGCCGACGGTTATGAAATCCAGTTGGTCGCATCGGAAGAACAATTCCCCGAGTTGTCCAACCCGGTCGCGCTGAACTTCGATAGCAAGGGACGATTGTGGGTCGCGACGATGAAGTCGTATCCGCACTGGAAACCCAAGTCCCCGATGAACGACAAACTGTTGATCTTTGAAGACAATGACGGCGACCATGCGGCCGATGTCTGCAAAGTGTTTGCCGAGGGTTTGCATCAACCCACAGGATTCGAACTCGGCCACGGCGGCGCCTACGTGTCTCGCCAGCCCGACATCTGGTTCATCAAAGACACCGACGGTGATGACAAAGCCGACGTGGTGACGCGACAATTGATCGGTTTCGATTCGGCCGACTCGCACCACGGCATTGCGGCCTTTGAATGGGGCCCCGGTGGCAACCTGTACTTCGAAGAAGGCACCTTCAAGTTCTCGGCCGTGGAATCACCCTACGGCGTGCGTCGATTGGCCGAGGCCGGGATCTGGAAATACAATCCCCGAACCGAACGTTTGGACGTTCACGCCTCGTTCGCGTTCGCCAACCCCTGGGGTTACTGCTACGACAAATGGGGACAAGACTTCATCGGTGACGCATCACCCGGAAACGCGTATTGGGCTGCTCCGATCAGCGGTCATGTCGAGTATCCCAACAAGCACCCCGGCGGCAGCCAACACCGACGTGTCGCGTCGATGGCCGGCGGAGACCCCACTTACAAATTCCCGACGTTCTATCCCAAACGGATTCGACCGTTGGCCGGATGTGCGATCGTCTCCAGTCGCCATTTTCCCGACGACATGCAAGGCAACTTCCTGGTCACCAACGTGATCGGTGAACGCGCGATTCTGAACCACAAGATCACGCCCGCGGAAAACGGCAGCGGTTTTGTCGGCGAGGAAGTCGAGATGCTGCTCTCGTGTCGCGACGGCAATTTCCGACCCGTCGATCTCCAGTTCGCCCCGGACGGCTCGCTGTACATCGTCGACTGGCACAACGCCTTGATCGGTCACTTGCAACACAACCTGCGCGATCCCAGTCGCGATCATTCCCACGGTCGCATCTGGCGCGTCACGCACAAGGAACGTCCGTTGTTGCAGCCCGCCAAGATCGATGGCGCGACGATTCCCCAATTGCTGGAATTGCTGAAGTCACCCGAAGACCGAACACGTTATCGGGCACGACGTGAATTGGCCGCACGCGACAGCGGACCGGTGTTGAAGTCGCTCGACGCCTGGGTGGCCGGCTTGGACGGATCGGATCCCAACGTCGAACATCAGCAAATGGAAGCCCTGTGGATGTACCAAACGCACAACCAGGTGCGGACCGATTTGCTGGATAAGCTGTCGGCTTCGGAGAACGATCGAGCCCGTGCGGCATGTGTCCGGTTGACGTCACACATGATGCACGCGATCCCCGATCACGCCGATCGATTCGCAAAAGCCGTTCACGATGAGCATCCGACGGTTCGCTTGGAAGCCGTTCGTGCGATCAGTTTCCTCGAAGGAGACGATGCGATCGAAATGGTCCTCGGCGTGCTGGAACACGACATGGACGACTACTTGCAGTACACGCTCGATGAAACGATGCGTCAACTGGAACAGTAGGTCTCGTGGATAGAGCCCGAATGGGGTTAACGCAGATTCTGCCACCCCGATGAGCGACGCTGTGCAGCATTTTTTTAGCGGAAGGGCGCGAGCCCTCCGGTGTTTCGGTAACGGTGAGGAACCGGAGGGCTTGCGCCCTGCCGCTAACACCATGTGGAACGCCGGAAACTAATTTTTCACAGCTGATCCGGCGGTGGTCGCTTCGCTCGACCGCCGGCTAATGGCTGCTATGCCTTCGGGATCTAGTTTTCGAAATCTAGGTCACACGCCAAGATACCACACCCCATCACTTTCACCTTTCATTCAAACCATGCGTTTGCTTTCACGCTTTTTCATCGTCGTCGTCTTGGTCCAGATCACCATCGTGGCCCCTTGTCTGGCAAAGGACGCCGAGCCACCGACAATCTTTTTAGACAAGTCGCCACGCATCGTCGCGTATCAATTGGGGCGGCTCAACGACGAGCGTTTGTTGCTCGTTCCCCGATCAACGGACGACAAGAAGTACATCCCGGTCTATGAAGCCATCGTGGGGCGACCGGCGATGGCGGCGGGCATTCGGGACGAAGCGTTTGCGGCGCTTGCGAAACTGAAAGACAGTTCGGTTGCGGCGGAAATGCTGGCGACGATCACCAATTCGAAGAGGGACACCCCGGATGCGAGGCGATTGGTCGATCTGTTGACCGGGCTGATGTTAAAACGTTCCGCGGCGGAATTGACGGCGCTCCAGCCCATGCTGTCAGAGGTGGCCCGCGATGACGACCCCGCGCTGCGTTCGATCGCGTTGGCGGGACTGATCGTCGCCGGCGACACGGACACGGCGCGATCGATCGCCGAATCGGACGCCGACGCCACCATCGCGATGCTGGCCGCCATCCGCAAATTGCCCAACAAAAAACTGAAAGTGGCTCAGCGTGACTACGCAGTGTCCCACTTCGAATCTGCCGATTCGCTCGACGTCAAACTCGCCGCGATCGACGCGTTGTCCCGCATTCCCGCCGATCAAGACGACACCTACCAGCGATTGATCACTCAGGTCGATGATCCGGCAACGCGAGTCGCCGCCTGCCGCGGACTGATGCGACTGCCACCGTCCGTTTTTCAAGCCGACAGCTCACTCGAGGCCGCCGAAGCACTGGTTGCGTTCGCCGAAGCCACGCCGGCGGCCGAGCGGACGACCGACGCGTTCATCGACGCGATGCAGTTGGTCGATCGGCTGCTGACGAAGATCCCGCCACAGCAATCCCGATCATTGCGGAGCCGGCTTCGCGAAGTCACCGTCCGGGTCGTGAAGATCGGGACGGTCGAAGAAGAGATGCGTTACGACGTTGCGTACTTTGCGGTCGAAGCCGGACGTCCGGTGCAGATTCTTTTGGAAAATCACGATCTGATGCCCCACAATCTTGTGATCACCCAGCCGGGCGCACTCAAGGGAGTCGCGATGGCGGGGTTGGCGGCCGGCCCCGAAGGCAGCGGCGGATTGCCGTATGTCCCGGATTCACCCAACGTCATCGCGGCGAGCGAGATGGTCGCGCCGGACAACTCGACACGAATCACTCTGACCGCTCCGTCGGAGCCGGGCGAGTATCCGTATGTCTGCACGTTTCCCCAACACTGGTATCGTATGTACGGCGTGATGGTCGTGGTCGACGACCTGGATGCCTGGAACCAAAATCCGGTCGAACCGGCCAATCCACTCGGCAGCACCCGCTCGTTCGTCCAAGCGTGGACATTGGAAGACTTCGCGGGGGACTTTGATTCAGACCTTCGCGGCCGTTCACCGGAGATCGGCGAAAAAGTCTTCAACGAAGCATCCTGTGTGGGATGCCACAAAATCAACAACGTCGGCGGCGCGGTCGGACCCGAACTGACCGACACCTATACCAAATGGAAATCGGATCACGTGGGGATCCTACGCGAGATCTTGGTCCCCTCGCACAAGATCGACAGCAAGTACGCGATGCAGATCATTCTGACCGTCGATGGCAAAACGCTGTCGGGCATCGTGGTCGATGAAAATGACGACACCGTCACGTTGTTGACCAACCCCGAAGCCAAAGAACCGGTGATCATCCTGCAAGACGACATCGAAGTCATCAAACGCAGTGCAACATCGATGATGCCCAAAGCGTTGATGGACCAGTACACCAAAGACGAAGTGCTGGATTTGATGGCGTACTTGAAATCGGTCGACGAGGCGCGGGAGAAGTAGTCGGTTGGGTGGCAATCGCACGTCGTGGTCGAGCGATCGCCACGTGTCATGTCGCCGCTCATCGATCTGATCGCATCGAGGACGCAAACCGGCGGGTTGCACGCGACGCTGGAAGCCCCAGCCTGAGGACAGCTCCCAGTGCCTGATTTGAATGATCCCACGGATGGCAGAGCGAACCCACGGATGAAAAGCAGCCAGGAATCCGTGGGTACGCCCTGCCATCCGTGGGTGTTCTCCGTTGCTGTGGCACCGGAGATCGTTTTTCGATCCGATTGATCCAGGGAAGACGATTTCGGGACAGTCCATGGCTCCCCCGCACGACATCGGCCGATGGACGCTGCAGTAGGCATGCTGTGCATGCCAACGGGCCGTCAGGCACAGCCTGAGCTACGCTCGAACGGTCTCTCTTCGGTTATAGTTGTCCAATGGCCACCGACGAAAACAGCACGCACAATACCCATTCGAACCAGACTCCGGTCGACGGCGATGAGGCCTTGGACGAGATTCTGGCGGAGTATCTGCAGCGTCTCGAAGACGGGCAGTCGCCCGACCCGTCGGAGTATTTGGCACGCTACCCGCAGCATGCCGACGAACTGTGTAGCTTTTTTCGCAATCATCATTGGATGGGCGAGACGCCGCCGCCGCAGATCATGTCGCTGTGTGGTCAGGAGATCGGATCGTACCGGATCGAATCCGAGATCGCTCGCGGAGGCATGGGGGTTGTGTACCGTGCGCGTCAGACGGGACTTGATCGCCCGGTCGCGGTGAAGTTGATCAGCAGCGGAGTGCTGGCCAGCGAAGAAGAACGCAAACGGTTTCGCATGGAAGCCGAATCGGCGGCCCGCTTGGATCATCCGGGCATCATTTCGATCCATGAGATCGGGACGTGGAACGGCCACGAATACTTTTCAATGACATTGGTCGACGGGCCGACGTTGCAACAGTTTGTCGATGACCAGTCGTTGAGTGATACCCGGGCCGCCGAACTGGTCCGCGAGATTGCCCGAGCGGTCGCCTACGCGCATCGGGCGGGGATCGTGCATCGTGACCTCAAACCGGACAACATTCTGATCGACCAGGAAGGCCGACCGCTGGTGACCGATTTCGGGTTGGCCAAGTGGAGTCGCGAGGGGGCGATGTTGACACGGACGGGACAGGTGTTGGGGACTCCCAATTACATGAGTCCGGAACAGGCGTCCGGTAACGCGGGATCGGGAGTCGCCTCGGACGTTTATTCTCTCGGCGCGATGCTCTACGCACTGATCACCGGCGTGCCTCCGCACGAGGGATCCAACCCGGCCGAAGTGATCCGAAGCGTGTTGCAAGACGAACCGAGTTTGCCACGCAGCTACCGCCCGCAATTGTCTCGCGATCTCGAGAACATCTGTCTCAAAGCGATTCGGTACGAACCGGAATGTCGCTACCAATCCGCCGATGAACTGGCCGACGATCTAGATCGCTTTCTTGCCGGTGACACCATCAAGGCGGCCGGCAGCGGATTGATCGAACGGGTGGCCCGCGAGATCGGTCGCGACCAACACCAAGATCATTTTCTTCATTGGCACGAGACGTTACTGTTGCTGGGGGTGATCATCTTCGTCACGCACGTGTTGATTTTTGTCTTGCTGAGGATGAATTTTCCACCGTCGATCGCCTATTGGATTCCGCGTCTGACGATGTTCGCGCTGATCATCGGAACGATTTATCGAGCACGCGACGGGTCGCTGTCTCCGCGCAGTATCGCCGAACGTCCGGTCTGGTCGATCTGGCTCGGCTACCTGAGCGCATTGGCGGTCATCAATATCTTGCTGGTCATCGGCGGCATCAATCATTCCGCGTTGTTTCCGCTTGCCTCCGCACTCAGCGGATTTGCCTTTGTGGCGATGGCCGGTCACATCTGGGGCGGCTCGGCCCTGGCGGGCATCGCATTTTTTCTGGTCGCCCCGCTGATGGCCTGGTGGCCTGAGATCGCTCCGCTGTTGTTCGGGACGATGTATCTGGTCTCGATCCTGGCGATCAGCCAGCATTACCGCCGCCGGAACAAATGAATTGATCTACCGCCGGGGCGGATGGTTTCGGTACGCTGCAAAGCAAGCATCTTTGCTCGCCTCAAGTGGGGTAAGCATCTTGCTTGCCATTGGCTGAAGAAGAATTCACAAGCTGGAAGCTGACACCACGGATCGCAAGCTGGAAGCTGACACCACGGATCGCAAGCTGGAAGCTTACGCCACGGATCGCAAGCTGGAAGCTTAGGGTACGGATCGCAAGCTGGAAGCTTACGCCACTTGATGGGATGGAAGATGGACACACGATTGAATCGACGATGCCGTTGTGGCGGTTTGGGACTTGCCTTGGCCATGACTGGCCTGACGGGCTGCCAGAGCTTGGTCAACCGCGGCTGGGTGGCTCCGCCGGGGCCGATGAATTACCAGCAAGCCAACGCGGTCGTCCACGACCCCTTTCCACAAGCCGACATCGGTCCGGACGACAAATCCATGCGCCCCCCGGACTACCAGAACCCGTTAGCGCTTCCGGTGCGGAACCAGATGAAAAACCAGGTCACGCCCTGGTTGTTGCCGTAGGGCATGCTGTGCATGCCGCAAGAACTTGTTCCCAGGCTCCGCCTGGGGACACACTGTCTCGGAGGCTCCGCCTCGCATTCGGCCGGCAGAGCCGGCGGTCGATGGCGTTCCCAGGCGGGAGCCTGGGAACGAGTTGCTCGCATCGGTTGCTGCCGTAGGGCGTGCGGTGCATGCCGCAAGAACTGATTCAGCGCGTCGAGAACTTAAAGATCGTCTTGGTCGCGTACTCGTCGTCCGGTTTCAGGATCGTCGACGGGAAGTTCGGCTGATTGGGGCTGTCGGGATAGTGTTGGGTTTCCAAGCAAAAGCCGCCGCGGTGGACGTAGCTCTTGCCCGACTTTCCGGTCAGTCGTCCGTCGAGAAAGTTTCCACTGTAGAACTGGATGCCCGGTTCGGTGGTTGAAATCTCCAGCACCCGTCCGCTCTTGGGTTCGTAAACGGTCGCGGCCAATGTCATCTCGCCGGTTTGGCCGCCCTTGTCCAGGACCCAGTTGTGGTCGTAACCGCCGCCGAATTTCAACTGTTCGTTTTCAGCTGCGATGTCGCGTCCGATCGGTTTTGCGGTCGTGAAATCAAACGGGGTTCCCTGGACGGCCGGGGTCTTGCCGGTCGGGATCAGGGTTGCATCGACGGGGGTGAAACGGCGGGCGTTGATCATCAGTTCGTGACCCAGAATCGTGCCCTCACCCTCGCCCTTGAGATTGAAGTACGTGTGTTGGGTGAGGTTGATCGGGGTCGCTTTATCCGTCGTCGCCAGGTAATCGATTTCGATCGCATTCTCATCGGTCAACCGATAGGTCACCGAGCAATTCAGATTTCCCGGGTAGCCTTCTTCACCGTCCTTGGCCAGGTAGGTCAGCGTCACCGCGTTGGCTTCCTCGTCGACGCTTCCGTTCCAGATGACTTTGTCAAAGCCGATGATCCCGCCGTGCAGGCTGTTCGGCGGGTTGTTGATCGCCAGCGAGTACTCTTGGTCATCGATGGTGAACTTGCCGTTCGCGATTCGATTCCCGTAGCGACCGACGACGGCACCAAAATACGGTTTGTCGACGGCGTTGGTGTAGCTGGCGATGTCGTTGTACCCGAGTGCAATGTCGGCCATGTTTCCTTCGCGATCCGGGACCACGATGGACATGATGATCGCACCATAATTGGTGATTCGCACCGTCATGCCGTTGGCATTTTTTAACGTGTAGAACTGGATGTCATCGGCCGTTTCGACTTCAACCGCCTTGCCGGCCTGTGGAAGCAACAGAACGGACATCAGGACGAGGCCGAAGCATGGCCAGAGGAGCGCGGAGATTCGTTTCATGATCGGAAGAATTGGGAGGGATAAATTTGGGAGAGACTACGCCGACACGCCCGGTTGAATGACCACCTTCATCGCACCCTTCTCACCGGCATAAAGACGTGAGAACCATTCGGGGCCTTCTTCGAGTGTTGCCGTGGCGGTAATCAGCGGTGCGACCTGAATCGCGCCGCTCCGCATCAATTCAATGCATGCAGGGTACTCACCACAGGAGGCGCATGTGCCAAAAACGTTCAATTCTCGGGTGACGATCGCCTGCAAGGGAACTTCGACGCGCGGTGCCAGATTGCCGACCAGCGTGATCGAGCCGCCTTTGCGCAAGCAGGCGATGGCGGTGTCGATCGTTGCGCTGGCGCCGACGACTTCCAACGCGACATCGGCGCCGCGGCCGCCGGTCAATTTCCGAACCTCTTCGGCGACATCGACCTCATCGGCCTTGAGCGCCACGTCGGCCCCCAGTGACAACGCGGCATCCAAGCGGTCTTGGTCCAAATCCACCGCGATCACTCTGGCGCAGCCGGCCAGTCGGATCGCTTGGATCGTCAACAATCCGATCATGCCGCTGCCGACGACCACCGCCGTGTCGCCCAATTGGACCGGCGTTCGGTTGGCCGCATGGACGGCCACCGAGACCGCTTCGATCAACGCGGCGTGTTCAAACGGCATCTCGTCGGGCAAGCGGTAGCAAATGTGTTGGGGCACCGAGACCAGTTCGGCGAACGCACCGTGACGGCGGTACTCGCCACACGAGACGCCCAGAACGGTGCGGTTGTCGCACAGGTTGATCTCGCCGCGGCGGCAATGAAAACAATCGCCACAGGAAACGGTGGAATCGAAGGTCACGTGGTCGCCGACGGCGAAACCGGTCACTTCGCTGCCAATTTCGGCAACGATCCCGGACGCTTCGTGTCCCATCACCAAGGGCGGAATCCGACGTCCGCTGCTGCCGTCGTACCCGTGGATGTCGCTGCCGCAGATGCCACACGCTTTCACTTGAACCAGCAGATCTTTCGGCCCGACCGTGGGGTTGTCCACTTCGGTGACTTCCAAGTGTTTGTATTCGGTCAACAGCATCGCTTTCATGCGTCAAGATCTCGGTCAGGGGTGAGGTGAAACGGATTCGGACCGTTAGCCTAAAAGATAACGGATTTAACGCAATGAGATGCAGCTTGGAGCGTTTGCGAGTCTTATCCAAACAGAATTGCGATCACGACCGAAATCGTGATCAACAGGGCTCCGCCGAGGCGAAACACCATCGTTTTTCGCGATAAATCCGCTTCGCTGCCGCCCCAGATCAACGCCGCCCCCCAAGCCAGCAAGACGCCCCAGATGCCCCGCATCGAATACACCACGTTCACCCGCGGTGCGTCGCCGAAGGCGGACAGCGTAAAGACGATGCACAACGCCTGTAAACCGATCAGCAAGCCGCCGATCAGCAGGGAGCGCCGGACCGCCGGGATCGCAAATTTTTCCCGCTGGAAACCGACCAAAAAGACGGTCGAGTAGCTGGCGACGAACCAGAACATGATCGGCAAAAAACGCCCTGATGACCACGCCGCGATCGGCGAGGAGCAAAACCGCTGGACCAGCACGTCAAAAATTGAAAACGACGTGCTGGCAGCCATCGCACTGAGAATCGTGTAGCCGATGCGGCTGTGGGTGCCCGCCCCGGTCCACTGAACCAGCGCGATGCCGATGGTCGCCAGTGTCGCCGCCAACCAAATCGCCGTCGGCAGGCTTTGGCCACCGATCAACGTTGCCAAAATCGCCACCAACAACACTTTGACGCCGAACAGCGGCGCCGCGATCGAAACGTCGCCGTGCGTGATCGCGAAAAACGTCCCCATCTGGCCGCTGATGTAAAACACCGCCACGAGCGCGGGTTGCCAGAGCAAGTAGACATTGACCGGTTCGCTTTCGAGAAACCAGAACCCCGAAAACAGCGTCGCAGCCCACAGATTGGCGACCAACGATACCGTCCACGGATTCGCCCCTTCGAGGGTTGCCCGTTTCAAAAACAGCAGGCCACAAGCGAATAGAACGCTGGCGGCGAGAGGAAACAGCAGGTGATAGGAGTCGTCGAGCACGGCAGGCTGGGGGTGGCGGAGGGACCGATAGCCTAGCGGACCGGCGGCAAAGGGGAAGTCACGCTGCGGTGGGAGATCGGCAATGACTTGGTGATGTCATACAATCGCGTCATGAAACGCTTCACCGCCACTGGCATCCCTGTCGTTTGGTCCGCCATGGTTTGGACCCTGCTGATCGGCTGTACCGGCTGCGGCACGTCCGCGCCGCCGGAGCCGCTGGTCGTCATCGATACCCAGTCGGATTTGCGGCACGATCACAAACATCTTCACGGTGATCCGCACCGCCATGACCACGACCATGGTGGCAACTTCAGCGGCGCTCACGCGCATCTCCACGCCCATGGGCACCGCCATTGGCCCGCTCCACATGGAGGACAGATCGTGAGTTTGCGCTGGCGGGGCGAGCTGACTTCGGCGAGCCAGCCAGCGACGCGCCCCGTTCCATTGGGGCCACATCTGGAGATCGTCGAGGGGTTGCCGGAGCGATTGACGGTTTACTTCCTCGCGGAATCCAACGACGGTCAGTGGGGCTCCTGGGATGTCGGTCCTTCGCCCCCTGTCCTTCGCCTTACCATCGAAACCGACGCATTGACTCTGGATCTGGAAAAAAACGGTCAGGAAGGCGGATACGAGGCAACGTTGCCACCCCAAATACAAACGCTGTTCGCGGAGCAAGACAGCGAAATCCGGCTCACGGACTGGGCAATGGACGTGGCGGGCCACGCGTTTGATGTTTCAGAGAATGTCGTCTACCGGATGGGTGAACTGGACGTGGTTGTAGAGTAATCTGTTCAGACCGATGAGAAAATTCAGCCGCCAGATCCCCCGCCCTTGTTCAAACTTACCTTCGAAACGTCATGACTCAAGCATCGCCCCGCCGGTCCGCCTTCACTCTCGTCGAATTGTTGGTCGTGATCGCGATTATCGGAATCCTGGTCGGCTTGCTGCTGCCGGCGGTCCAAGCGGCGCGAGAAGCAGCTCGGCGAATGTCTTGCCAGAACAATCTGAAACAGCTGGCCCTTGGGCTTCACAATTACGAATCGACGTTCAAAGTTTTTCCCTCCGGCTACTTGCACAAGCCCGGTCCCCAGGGAACTCCCATGCGGCCGGCCAACCACATGGGGCTGGCTTGGGGAGCGGCGATGTTGCCACAACTGGAGCAGGGGCAAGTCGCAGTGTTGTTTGATTACAACCGACCGATTTGGACGCCGGAAAATCAGCAGGCGCGCGAGCTTCCGTTAGAGGTGTTCCTGTGCCCCAGCGATACGTATTCGGCCGATGCGTTCGTGATTCGCGATGAGTCTTCCGACCCGATCGAGCAGTACGCGGCAGCCAGTTACGCGGCCAACTGGGGACCCGCCGACGCATCAACGAACTTGGACGACACTCCGACCGCCAGCCGAGGCGTGTTTTACCGCAACAGTCGGACGCGGGTGGCGGCGATCATCGATGGACTGTCCAACACCCTGGCGTTCGGCGAACGCCACAACGGACCGATCCCCATGAGCCAAACGACCGCCGGTGGTCACAGTTCGTTTGAGAACGCTTGGAGTGCGGCGGTTCGTGATATCGACGAACTCGATGATGACCACGGACACATGGTGCTGTTTGAAACCCAATTTCGACCCAACCAGAAAGATGGTGATGACAAAGGTCTCGCCGCTCCTCATGTCGGTCTTTGCCAATTTGCGCTCTGCGACGGATCCGTCCGAGCGATCACCGAAAACATCGACGCCGAACTCTACGACGCCTTGGCGACACGTCGCGGCAACGAGATTGTCGAAGAGTTTTAGTGAATCGGTGCGGCTCAGTTTTGGGGGTTAGGGGACCGCGAGTCCTTGTTTGCTTTTTCCGTTTTCGTAAAACGCTGACGATCCGAGGGAGTTGATGGAGGCATTGATCAGGCTCGCCGCGGAATCCGACGCGCCAGTCATCTGCGAGATCTATAACCACTACGTTCGCACTTCCACGTGTACGTTTCACACCGAGCCTGAATCGGTCGAAGATCGGCTGGCCTGGCTGAGGGCGCATGGCGAGCGGTATCCGGTGACGGTTTATTGTGTCGACGAGACCGTCGTCGGCTGGGCTTCGCTGACTCAGTGGCATCCGCGCCCGGCTTATTCCGAAACCGCCGAGGTTTCCTTTTACATCGACAGCCGGTGGCATCGACGCGGGATCGGGCGGGCGCTGTTGAGAGATCTGATCGAACGCGCGTCAGCACTCGGGTTTCACGTCTTGATCGGTGGGGTCTGCACCGAGCACATCGCCAGCATGGAACTGCAGAAGTCGCTCGGTTTTAAGGAAGTCGCCCGATTCACCGAAGTCGGTCGAAAATTTGATCGCTGGCTGGACGTCGCGTACTTTCAATTGACCTTACAGCAATGAAGTCCGCACGTATCGGGGCATTGCGTCACCCGCCACGTGGCTGATGCCACGTGCTGGGATGTCAGCGGGACGGGTGACGAGCTGTCGATTTAATCCGATCACATGTGGGATCAGCCGTTTCGCGCGAGCGTACGGGCATGTCGCTCGAAGAAAACGCACCAGGGCCCGTAAGGCTCGCGCAAAACGGCTGATTCAATCGACAGCCCGGGGAGCGACCGCCAGGTGCTGCTAAACCGGTGATTCCCAGCCCTGACGATAATCGCGGCGGATCAGTTTGCTCAGGTCATCACGTCCGCGGATGGTCATCGATCGGGAATCCCACTGCAGTGTTTCGTCGGGGTTGCGCTGGGCGATCACGCCCAACAAGATCATCTCGGTCATCGGACCGGAATGGCCGAAGTGCGATTCGGCTTGATCGATCTTGCCGGAGACCGCGTCCATCCATTCGACGTAGCTGTTTTGTTCGCCGGCCCGCGGCAGCGACCGGTCCGGCCAATCGAACCCGTCGATCGACTCGCCCGTTTCCAACACCCAATTGTTGCGGGATCGATTGAAGAACAGTTTGCCGGCGTCTCCGATGATCACGCTTCCATAGCGTGAAAAATCGACGTCCCCCAAGACTTCTTTGCTGGGATGGTTGTACTCGTCACCGTTCTTGATCAATTGCCAACTCTGGCGATCAAATTTGGCATCGATGTAGCCGTCGTACCAGTGAAACGCGAACCCGTCTTTTGCAGAATACGGTGTCGCATCAAATTCCCATTTCAAGACCGAGTTGATCGGCGGAGAAAGATCGGTGGCGCCGGCTTGGGTGGCCCGAACACTGCGCGCCGATTTGGCATCCATCGCCCAGAAACCCATGTCCATGATGTGACAGGCCATGTCGCCAAGGGCACCGGTTCCATAGTCCCACCATCCGCGCCAGGAGAACGGTGCGATGCGTGAACTGTAATCGACAAACGGCGCCGGCCCGCACCATTGTTGCCAATCGATCGCATCGGGGACGGGTTCCTTTTCGGGCGGCTTGGCAAAGCCTTGCGGCCAGATCGGTCGGTTGGTCCAGGCATGGATTTCTTGAACCTTGCCGACGATGCCCGCGCGGACCAGTTCGACGCAGCGTCGCATGTGGTCGTTGGCGTGGGCCTGGTTTCCCATTTGCGTTTTGACGCCGGTGCGGGTGGCCAGTTCGTTGAGCATCCGTGCTTCCCAAATCCCATGCGTCAACGGTTTTTGGCAATAGACATGTTTGCCCGCCAGCATCGCCATCGCGGAGGCGTGGAAGTGGTGGTGGTCGGGCGTCGAGACGGTCACGGCGTCGACCTTGTCTCCCACGTCGGCCAGCATTTCACGGTAGTCGCGGTAGAAAGAGGCATCGCTGTATTGCGCTCGCACGCCGGAAAGTTTTTTCAAACGCGAGGCAGCTTTCTTGTCACCCGGTAGATTGCCCAGGCGTCGTGCATCGACGACGTCCACCAGCGAGACGACCTGAAACCCCGCCTTGGCGGCACCATTGATATCCGACAGTCCCTTGCCGCCGGCGCCGATCGCCGCCAGCGTCGGTTTTTCAAGTTTCTTGTCGGCCAACGCGGGAAAGAAGTGAAAGCCGGCGGCCGCCCCAAACGTCGCCGCCGCGGTTCGATGAAACGTCCGCCGAGAGACACGCGAGGGCTTGGGGTTTTGTCGCGACGTCATGGGGCAATCCTATGGACGTGGGAGGGGGAGTGCTTGAAGATAACAAATGCCGGCAGGTGGCGTGTGACCTCGCGGCTAGGCTGTGTCCGGGAATAAGACTGCTCACTCTAAGATTCAATCTGAACGAAACACTCTAGCTGTTTTACCGGGCCAACCATCGAAAGATGATACCCACGGATGGCAGCGCGAACCCACGGATGACAGGGTGCCAAAAATCCGTGGGTTCGCGCTGCCATCCGTGGGCTCAGTAGTAATTTCATCGCTCCGCACGTTACAGCCCGCCCCCTTTTCTGATCGACAACCCTAACCCAAAACTAAAAACTGGTCAAAGCACTAGGGGTGTGGACGGTCTTCGTCCGATGACATCCACTGCCCGGCGGGTTTTAACCCTTCGGTTTGCCAGACGTGCACGACACCGGTTTGGCCGGAGGAAAACACGCGGCTTGCGTCCGCGCTGATCCCGAGGGTGAACAGGAAATCGCCCGGGGCAGCTGCTGCCGCGACCGACCCGCCGTTGTTGGTTTCGTGAATCCGCAATTGTCCGTCGGCACAGCTGCTGGCCACGCGTGTGCTGTCGCCCACAAATGCCACCGCGGTGACTTCATCGGGAAATCCGCCGATGGTGCGTTTTTGTTGGCCGGTTTCCACGTCCCATGTCTTGATCGTTCCGTCGGCGCTTCCGCTGGCAATCAGGCGACCGTCCTGTTTCCAAGCCACCGAGAGGACATGGTGGGTGTGTCCATCGAGTGCACCGACGACTGCTTCGGTCTGCACATCCAACAAGCGGATGGTCTTGTCGGCCGATGCGGTCACGAGCAGACGGTCATCGGGCGAGAAACGAACACACAGCACCGAATCACTGTGCAGATCGTCGAACCGACGCAACACGTCACCGCTGGACGTGGAGACGATCAGCACTTGTCCTCGTCGGCTGGGGGTCCCACTGCCGATCGCGATCGATCGGCCGTCGCCGCGGAAATCCAATGACGTCACGCGGTCGGAAAGAAGGTCGGACTCAAGCCCACCGATCGTTCGCTCGAGAACCCACCGCTGTCGTGAATCAATCATCAAGGGAGGTCCGCTGTGACGATGGACGACCAGCTGGTGTTGATCCAGGAAGTAGGCGTCGGCGAAAACGTTGGAGCCTTTGGCGTCGGAAAGCTGGAATCGTTCCAGCGGCGTCGCATCAGTCAATTGAAAGGTCCGCACGCCGCCATCGACATCGACCACGGCGAGCGACGCCTCGTCGTCGGACAACGCGATGGATACGATCGCGGCAGATTGATTCTGGCGATCCACGGCGCTGGTGTGGCGATGTTTCAGATCCGTCAGACGATTGTTTCGCTTCCGCAGGATCTCTTGGTGCTTGGGCAGATTCGCAGACGCACGATCTCGCGTCTTGTTTGCCGTCACCAAAGCTTGCTCGCGCTCGGCTGCGTCGGCCTGTTTCTTTTCGACCTCTTTCTCGACCGCGGCAAGGGACTCGCGCTGTTTGGTGAGTGTTGCTTTGGCGGATTCGAGCTGCTTGGCCGCGTCAGCCGCCGCCGCTTTGGACTTCGTCAGGGTTTCGCCGGCGACCGCGCTGGTTTGCGTGACGCTGGCCAGTTTCGTTTTCTTTTCTTCGACTTGCTTTGCAATGGCCTCGGCGGACTGTTTCGCAGCGGCCAGCATTCGATTGGCTTCGTCGACTTTCGCCTGGGCCAATTGAACTTGCGTGACGGCCGTCGCGGATTGTTGTTCCAACGGTTGCAAGGCGGTTTTCAACGCTTCCATTTGAGCCTGGTTTTTGGCGATCAAGGCTTCGGCATCCGCAGCGGCCCGCGTCGCCGCGTCGATCTTCGCTTGGGACTCGACGATGCTTTTCTCGGTGCCCGCGATCTGTTTGCTCGTTTCGTCTCGCTGCTTGGCTTTTTCATCGAGTTCCTTGACCGCTTTTTCACGAGCCTCGGTCACTTTGGCCAGCGCCGCTTCCTCTTTTTCCAGCAACTGATTGAGTTCTTTCGTCTTGCCCTGCAGTGTTTGTAGCCACGACTGTTCGCGTTTGACATCCCGATCCAGCGAGGCGATTTGAAGCTGCGATTGGCGGTTACCGAGATACGTCTGCATCAGCTTTCCGTCAGCGAGGTCCCAGCGTTTTGCGATCCCATCGCTACCACCGGTGACGATGGTCTTGCCCGCTTTGTCGATGGCGAGTGCTTGAATGCTCGAACCGTGGGCAAGTTCAATCACAACCTTGTCAGACGCTGCGTCGATCAGTTTGGCAACGCCCGATGCGGTGCCGACGACCAAGGTGCCGGGAGCGGAAAACGCGATCGAGGTGGCATCGCTGATCGCGTCGATCGATTGCGAGGGGTGCGGTTGGTCACCGTCAAACAACCGGACTTGACCGTCAATGCCGAGGGAGGCGACGAAGTTGCTGTCGGGGCTCTGTGTGACTGCAGCGATGGCATGATCCAGTTTGAGCCGTGCGATGGATGCTCCATCTTGAGCACCATAGATGACAATGTCTCCGCTTTCGTATCCCACGACCAGTTGTTCGGGTTGCGACCAGACGATCCCGGCGACCCGTCCAAGGCTCGGCAGGGTGTGCCGCAACTCCGGTGACGCGGTCTGCCAGATTTCGACGTCACCGATGGCATTGACGACTGCGACCGAACCCCGGTCGGGACTGACGGTGGTTGGCCCGGATGCGTGGCGAAGGGCAAGCGGAACGACGGGTTCGGTCGGTTGTCGTTTCCAGATTCGAACGGTTCGGTAGCCGCCGGTGGCAATGCGATCGGCCCAGGGGGAAAATGCGATGGCTTGGACGACGTCAAAGTCCGCGACGCCGGGCTGGGGAAGGCTTTCGTCGATCAGATTCCCAACGTGCTGACCGGACTGTGAATCGCGCAGTTCAACCCGATTGGCGTGCCCGACCGCGATCCAGCGGTTGTCCGGTGAAACGGCGAGCGAATAACTGTTGCGAATCGAATCGGGGATGGGTTGCCAATCGATCGCATCGTCGACGGCGTGTGCGTCCAAGATCGCGCCCTGGTTGATCCAGGTCCGCAACAACGCAAGCTCTTGGGGTGTCAATCGTTTGGCGCCCACCGTGTTGTCGTCCGGTGGCATCGGATCATCGTCATCGCTGACGCGTCGATACAGAACACTCGATTCGGGTTGCTTGGCAACGAGTAGCGATCCGCTGTCGCCGCCGGCCTGGATCGCCTGGTGTGTCTCCAGCGACAGTCCACCCTCGGCTTGTTTGGCGCGGTGACAGGCGACGCAGTTGCGTTGCAAGATCGGAGCGATGTCACGGGCGTAACTAACCGGCTCGTTCGGATCGGTTTGCTCGGCCACCGCGGTGGGTGCAAGGAAGCAGAGCATCAAGACGATGGGAAGCGATCGATCACGCATCATTGCAACGGGGTGGGAGGGAGGAAGGGATTCGTCCAAGGGACTTGCGCAACATCAATCTCAATTGGTAAGCAACGCACGGAACTAAGTGGGATAGGCTTCCGGCCTGTCGACGCTTGAATGACAGGCTGGAAGCCTATCCCACTGCGACTCACTGAATTTCCAGTGTGATCAAGCTCATCGGGACATAGACGGTAAAATCTCGCGCAGCGACCTGTTTTTTGATCGCTTCGATCCGCTTTTCCGCTTCCGCGATCGCCTTGTCGATGTCCGCATGATCGCCGGAGCGGTCGGGATCGGCTCGGATGGTTTTCAGCGTATCGCGGTACTGGGTTTCGCGAGTCAGTGCCTGCGGGTTGACGGCGAACTTGACCTTCGTTTCGCCCTGACCCCAGAACGAGTAGCTGCCGACGGCGGCGTTGTTCTTTACATCGATCGTCCACTCGGCTTCCGATTTGTCTTTGGCGATCGTCAGGTCACCGGCGCTGACACCCGGTGGCAGGTGTTGAGCCCGCAAGACGACGGCTTCGGATCCTCCCTCGCGACGTGTCACCTTGATGGGGACCGTGACCTTGGTTCCCTTTTTCGCCACCACCACGTCCTGGCTGGCGGGGTCGATGCTGAGCGGGCAGGTGTCGAGATCGGATGATCCAACCATTAGTTGATTGGTCAAACGCGTGTGAGCGGTGGGGCGATAGCCGTCTTGTTGCCAGATCACCGATGCCGCCCGCGCCTGTCGCATCTCGCTTTGACCGTCATGGGTGACTTCACCGACCACTTGCAAGGGACTGTGCTGGGGCGTTGCCTGGTCCGTCGCGGTGATCACCAAATCGGTGTGGTTTTGGTTGGCCGCGATCCAGGCAGGACGACACACCAGTCCGGGAGGCAACTGGGGAATCGAAACCCGAATCGGCGCCGACATCTGGTTTCGGATCACGAAGACACGAATCGTCGTCGCCGCGCCGCGCATCAGATGCGTTCCCGAGGGTTGAGAGGTCTTGGGGTCTTTGTGCGGATAAACGTGATAGGCCAGCAGTTGCCAATCCTGGTGGGGGGGGGCGATGGCAAGTTGATACCGCTGCCGTTCGCCGAGTGCTTGGCCCGTGTCCAAGTCGGCGACTGTGATTCGATAGTCACCGTCTTCGGGTGGTTGGAAACGCAGCACCGGATCACCCGTGGCAAATCGGATGACGGAGTCCGACAGATTGGGGCCATCTTCGGCAGTTGCGACCCGTTGCCAGGACTGCGTTCCCGCTGCGTCGACCAGCGATCGATCGATGATCAACCGCGCATCGGTCGGCTGGCCGATCCGATCGGAAACCACCTCGATGAGAACCGGTTTGCCCTTGGACAACTTGCAAAGGTATTGATCGGTGTCGCTGGCCGAATCAAAGTCGGCTTCCACACAAGCCGGAACCGTCAGTTCGATGGGGACATCGGTTTCGTCCACTTCGACCGGATCCCGCGTCACCACGCTGACTGATTTGGGGAATTCGGGTTGCAAGTCGGGCTGTGTCTGGATGCCTTCGGTCACCAACAAACCGTAGGGATAGGCCGCACCGCCGCGGAACAATGCGTCGTGTACCGCGACGGTCAACGGACCGTTGTCGGTTGCCGTCAGCGTGAGTTGCAAGTCCGAGTGGTCGCTACCGATCGCACTGTCCAGCGTTTGCCCTTTGGCATCGGCGACCGAGACGGCGCCGATCAGCTGGGAGTCGACGGCTTGTGCGATCACCCGAATGCTGTATTGCTTGCCGGCGATCGCGTCGAACGAATAGAAATCTCGTCGCTGTGGCGAAACACGTCTGCAGTGCGTTTGTCCCAGTTCCACGGCAGTTGCCGTCGACGGATCGCTGCCCACCGAGGGGACGATGCGAATCTCTTCTTGAACGACAATCGAGCGCGGATTGGAGATCCCGAAGCGGCCGACCGCGCGGACCTCATGGCGTCCTGCGGGAACGTCGGGGGCGACCGTCACGCTGAAGCTTCCGTAACGCGGTGCTTCGATCTTGGTCAACGGTCTGGCCGGGCCACTCAACAAGGTCGCCGTGATGCCCGGATGCGAGAAAACAAGCTCGCGAACCTCTTCCGTGTTCGCACCTTCGGCGATAGTGACCTCGTACGATTCGCCAGGAGCAAAGAACGATTGGGAAAGCGCCCGGAGCCCGATCACGGGCAACTGTGCATCAACGCTGCCGCCTGCCATGCAGAACATGGCGAACACGGTGACGAGCACATGGCGGACGTCAGATCGGTCGCCGCGCGACCGATCGGCGAAAGAAGGTTTGGATGGGTGGGGCATCAGTGGTTGAACAAAAACTCTTTGGAGTTCACTAAGGCCCAGATCAAATCTTCCCAGGGCTCTTTTTGATGGTGACGTTCCCCCAGATAGCTCAGCGTCGACTTGAGTTCCCCGTCGTTCGGTTCGCGGCTCAACGCCAGCTTGTACAGCTCCCGAATCTTGGCTTCGGTCGGGCGTGAAGTATCGGCGGCAAACGCGGCGGCTCGACCCTGGTCATGCGTCAGTTTTTTCTGCATCTGTTCCGAATTGAGCAGGTGCAGACTTTGCGCAAGATTCGCCTCCGAGGATCGCTCGCACTCGCAGGCCGTCTTCGAATCGGGCTGACCAAACACGGACAAGAAATACGAATTGAATCCGGTGTCGGGCAGTTCCACGGCTCGTGTTCCGGCGGGCATCCCGGCGAACGCCGTGGACGCTCCGGTGACGACATCGATCGAATCGAGCAGCGTTTCGGCTTGCAAGCGTTTGGGGTAGTAACGCGAGTGGCTGCGACGATCGATGACGTTGTCGGCGAGCGCGTCGGAGGAGGCATGGTAGACGTCGGAGTGACAGATCAGCCGGATCAACGCTTTCAAGTCGTAATTCGATTCGACAAACGATGCCGCCAAGGCATCCATCAATTCGGGATTTGACGGCGGATTGGTGACGCGCATGTCGTCTTCCGGTTCGACCAATCCGCGGCCCAGAAAGTGTTTCCAGTACCGATTGACGAGCGCCTTGGCAAAGAACGGATTTTCTGGCGACGTCACCCAGTCACTCAAGTCACCACGCGGGTCGGTCGCCGCATCGGACTGAATCGCTTCGGCATCGAGTCCGGCCGGCGACACGTTCTGGCCCGTTTTCGGATGCTTGGCCGACGGTGCGGCGATACGGGTCACGAATGTCACGTCGGTACCCTGTGTCTTCTTCGAGATCGTGGAGAAGAACGCCGACATTCTCGCGTAGTCCTCTTGGCTCCACTTCTCGTACGGGTGGTGGTGACACCGTGCACACTGAATCCGCTGACCCAGGAACAATTGGCTGATGTCTTCGACCCGTTCGTTCTGGTCGGTGACTTGCGACAGCCAAGCGGTCGCGGGGTTGCTGAACAGCGAGCCGCTGGCGGTGAGCAATTCGTCGACGAGTTGGTCGTACGCTTTGTTGTCGCGGAAGGACTGCTTCAACCAATGATGAAACAGCATGTTGGATACTTGCAGCGAACCGCCGGTGCGTCGGTTGCGCAGGATCACGCCCCACTTGCGTGCAAAGAACGAGGCGTAATCGTCGCTCGCCAACAATCGTTCGACCGCCTCAGCGCGTTTGTCGGCCGCATCGTCGGCAAGGAACGTGTTGGTTTCATCGAGGGTGGGAAGCCGACCGGTCAGGTCCAGCGTCACGCGTCGAAGAAACGTCGCGTCATCGCATGGCGGCGAGGCGGGAATTCCGAGCGAGTGGAGTTTCTTGCGGACGAACCGGTCCACCACGTTGACCGATTCGAGTGCGGCCGGATCACCATCGGCGGCGATCGACTGGGAAGGCATCTCAACTCGCAAGGGAATTTCGGCGCGGAACACCGTCACGTGACCTTGGTAGCGGGCCATCACGGCGACATCGCCGACCAGCTGACCGGTTTGCACCAGTCCCGTGGCACCGACCTCCGCCATTTGCGTGTCGTTGGATTCATAGACCGCCGCCCGGGTGACGTCTGCGACTGAACCATCGCTGTACGTCGCGATCACCGAGAGTTGTTGCTCGCTGCCGCCGGCCATTCGGCGAACCTTGGGATAGCAGCGGATCGAACTGACCGTCCGAATTTCGCCTTGGTCGTAGGGCATTCCCTGTGAGATCCATCGCCGTAGGACGCGGTACTCGTGCGAGTCGCGATCGGTCCGGGCTCCGCCACCGTGTGGCATCGCATTGATCGTTTTCATCAACAACAGACTTCGATCGGGCGAGGCCAACGAAACACGACGCCCTCGGGATTCCGCCACCAATCGTTTGTGATCTTCGCCGGGTTCAAACCCGAGCAAGGAAAGCCGAAACCCGTTTTGACCGGCGATCTTTCCGTGACATCCGCCGCCGTTGCATCCCAACTTGGTAAAGATCGGAACGACTTGCCCGCAAAAGCTGACCGGTTGAGCCTGGCCGGTGCCGGAGACGACCAGCGTTGCGGTGGCGACTGCGCCATCGTCACTGGTCGCTGACAACGTGACGGTCCCGTCGGCTAGCGGAGTGACCAGTCCGCTCGGATCGATCGAAACCAAACCGTCGGGCGCAGCGGTGAAGGTCACCCGCCGCGTCCAGTCGGTTGTCATGCCGTTGGATTCGGATCGAGAAACGATCAGTTGCAGCCGAGCGTCGGTGCCGACCAACTCGGTCGCAGCACCGCCTGCGGTGTTGTCGATCCGCAGGGTGTCGGCGACGGAGTGGGTGGAGAGCAAGCAGAGCAATGCGAGGAGCGAGAGGGCTCGCATCGCAAGCTGAGAGCTTTTGGGGTAACGCGGTGAAGCCATTTTTAGCGGTAGGGCGCGAGCCCTCCGGTTTTTCGGTAACGATGAGGAACCGGAGGGCTTGCGCCCTGCCGCTAAAACCTCGTAGAACGGACGGAATAAATGCTTCACAGCGTAGCTTTTAGGGGTCGCAAGCTGGAAGCTTACGCCACTCGCAAGCTGAGAGTTTTTGGGGGACGCAAGCTGGAAGCTTACGCCACTCGCAAGCTGAGAGCTTTTGGGGGTCGCAAGCTGGAAGCTTACGCCACGTTGGGGAGCGGTGGGGTTCATGCGATCAACTCGGCAATCGGATCGCTGTCGACCAGGAATTGCGGGCGTCCGGTCGGATCAGCGATCGTTGTCGAGTGGGTGTCGATGCCCAGGGTGTGGTACAGCGTCGCAACGACCTCTTGCATGTCGACGGGGCGTTCGACCGCCTCTTCGCCCATTCGATTGGTCGCACCGATGGCTTGACCGGTTTTTAATCCGCCACCGGCCAGCCAAGCACAGCTGACTTTGGTCCAGTGATCGCGTCCGGCGTTGGCATTGATTTTGGGTGTGCGTCCGAATTCACCCCAGACCGCGATCGCGACATCGTCCAACATGCCCCGCTCGTCCAAGTCATTGACCAGCGCACTGAGGCACTGGTCGAGTTTGCCGCCGTGGTCGCGGACCAGGTCAAAGTTTTGACCGTGGCTGTCCCAACGTCCGTAGCTAAGGCTGACGACACGGACGCCGGCTTCGACCAGACGGCGCGCGACCAGCAATTGATCGTTGCACGTCGGGGCTCCGTCGTACTGATAGTTGTACGGTTTGCCGTCGCCGTAACGGGCAACGATTTTGGGGTCTTCTTTGGACAGGTCCAACGCATCGACCAACTTGCTGCTGGTCAGCACATCGAGCGCGCGTTGGCCGAACGCATCCATGCCTTCCATCGCTCCGCTGATGTCGATGTCCCGGCGCATCGTGTCCAGTTCGTTCAACAACCCGCGGCGATCTTGCAACCGATCAAATGAAATTCCTTTCAGCGTCATGTTCTGCATGCCCGGCCCGTCGGGCTTGAAGGGCGAATAGGCCGATCCCAAGAATCCGGCTTGACCGGAGTCGGACCAGGGGACGTGACGCGTCGGCGCGGCCAGCCCGACAAAGGGCGGAACCGAGGGATCGACCGGGCCGAACAACCGCGCCGTAGCCGCACCGATCGAAGGACGTCCGCCGAGGTTCTTCAACGAGTTGCCTTCCCAGCCGGTAAAGCATTGCATGCCGTCGTGTCCGCCGCGGCAACCGACCACGCTGCGAATGACCGCCGACTTGTCCATCAACGCGGCGAGTTTGGGGAACACCTCGCAGATCTGGATGCCGGGCACGTTGGTGTTGATCGGCTGGAATTCGCCCCGGACTTCACTGGGGGCCTCGGTCTTGATGTCCCACATGTCTTGGTGCGGTGGACCGCCGGCCAAGAAAATGTTGATCACCGATTTGTGTGATCGGGGAGACGGAGAGGAAGCTTCGGCGCGGTACAGATCGGCCAACGAGAAGCCGCCCATGCCGAAGGACAGTCCGCCGATCTTTAAAAAGCTTCGCCGGTTTCGTCCGTCGCAATAGCGACTGGAAGGACCCTTGATCGTCAACATGATCAGACCGGGGTGAGTGGTGGGATGATTCAGGTGGGACTCGGGCGGGATCAATCCGTTGGCCCGAGCGATGCATCGATCCGCAGTATAGCCGTCTAAAGGAGGTTAATGCAACCTTTTTGACGCCGACACCTCTCCCGTCGTGCTCCTAACGGGTTCGTGCAGTTTGACGTCACCCTCCCTCTGGGAGGGTCGCGGAGGAGTTTACGCTCGGAGCGGGGAGGGGCATCCGATCCGCTTGCTTCTCAACGGGTGGGCAGGTGAAGAAACGGTGCGCCGCGTTGATAGGAATCGTTCTTGTTCTCCGTCGGGCTTTCGATCGGCATGGTTTCGGTCATCCAGCTCATGTCTTGGACTTCTTGGATTGACGTGATTTTGTCACGGACCTTCATCAATGCGTCACGTACCAGTCCGGCCCCGCCGGCGCGGATGATCGATCGGATCTCTGATTCCGGTTTGCGACTCTGGATCGCGTTGATCAGTTCGTCATCGATCACGACGGCTTCAAAGACACCGACTCGGCCTTTGTAACCGGTGCCACGACAGTGCTCGCATGACCGGGGGCGCGCGATCGTCGTCGGCACGACCAGGTTGTGGGCTTCGAAGAGCGTTTGCTCTTGCTTCGTCACCGGACTGATCTGACAACATTGCGTGCACAGTCGACGGACCAGTCGTTGGGTGATCACGCCGGCCAGGTTGCTTGCCAATGTGGTCGGATCGATTTCGAAATCTTGCATCGCCGAGAGCGTCGACGAGACGTCGCGTCGGTGGATCGTGCTGAAGGCGCGTTTTCCACAGGAGGCCGCATGCATCGCGACCTTGGCGCCTTCACGATCGCGGATCTCGCCGACGAAGACGACGTCGGGATCCATCCGCAAGATGGTCGAGAGTCCGGCCTGCATCGTGAATCCGTGCCGCTGATCGACGTCGATCTGTCTCATGAACGGAACGATCAATTCCACCGGGTCTTCGATCGAAATGATGTTTTGCTTTTCCGAAAACAGGACATTCAGCATCGAGTAAGCTGTCGTCGTTTTGCCGGCCCCCGTCGGGCCGCTAATCAAAACGACTCCGGAGCGCCGATGCAGCATGCGGTAAACCGAGGCGAAGGAGTTTTGGGAAAGACCCAGTTCGCTGAGCGGTTTGCGGGACTGTTCGTAATCGATCAATCGCAACGCGATGGCTTCGCCCTGGGCGACCGGTGCCGTCGTGATGCGGACCTCGTGTGTCGAGATGGAATCGGGCAGCTCCAGGCGACTTTCGGAGGGCCGGAAGGGATCCGACAAGCTGACGTTGGCCATCAGTTTGAGTTGCTTCATCGCTTGAGAGGCGATGTTGTGATGCATGGTGCAGAACTGTTGCATCTTTCCGTCGACACGGAAATGAACCACATATTCGTCTTTGGAGAGCGGGTCGACATGGATGTCGGTTGCTTCGGCTTCGATCGCCCGACGCAGCAAGCTGATCGCCGTGGTGGTTTCGGCGAAGTCTTCGGCAGCCTCGACCGACGCGGGGGCGTCCTCGGTTTTCTCCACGTGTACCTGCCAGTGTCCGAGATGATTCTCTGGGTCGTCGTCATCGGCCGATTCCGTCCAGGTCAAGATGCCTCGCGTTTCCATTTGTGCGACCAGGCGTTCGGCTTGTTCGCGAGGCAATTGCAATTCCGCTGCAACGGCCTCACGCAGCTGTCCGAGAGTTTGATCGTGCTGGCCGGTCCGGGACTCGTCGCCGAGGGCTTCGACCACTTCGGCGGCGCGGTGGATCTGACCCGATTGGACTTGGTTTTCGAAGGGTTTGATCAACACCGGGATGGTCAACACGTCGAGCACGCGATTGACGATCGAACGAAACTCCTTTTTGTCCGTCGCGCCGACGCCTTCCGGGGCGAGGTACAGCATGTTGATGCCGTGATCGCGGACATAGCCCGAGATGCAATCGGTCAGCGTTCCGCGTCGAATGTCGCGTTTGACCGAAACCTGTTCGTTGGGGATTTGCAGGGCGACCAGCTTTTCGCGGGCCTGTTGCAAACGTTTCTCGCTGCCGAAGCGTGGAATCGCGTGCTTGGCCACGACGTGCAGCAGGTGCAATTCCGCTTGATTGCGTGCCGCCATGGCCAAAGCATCGGTCAGCGGTGCATCCGCAGACGTCTCAACGTCAATCACGGTGAGTATTCGGCGTAGCTTGATCATCGGCATCACTTCGGTCGGATGATGGGGGGACAGCACATCGGGTGATTAGTCGAGTTCCATCGGGTTGGCTAACCGTCGGCGGTGGATCGAAAGTCTCTCACGAGCGTGACTTCATTGCCCTTGGCATTGAACGACACGTTATCCATGAACGAACGCATCAGTCGAATGCCGCGGCCGATGCCGCCTTCAAAGGGCGTCAAATCGTTTTCATCGGGCAGTTGAGCGACATCAAAGCCGGGGCCTTCATCTCGGATGACGAACGTCATCGCGGCGCCGGAGACGCTGAGTCGGACGAAAATGATTCGATCGCAGTACGGCGGTTCGTCGGACCGATTGCAAAACACGTCGCTGGACGGGTTGATGCCGTTGCTGGCCACTTCCGCGGTCAATTCGAAATTGCCATGCACCAACGCGTTCAGTAACGCCTCTTCGAGTGCCAGGCTGATGCGGATCGCTTCGGTCGCATCGCAAATGGCCAACCCCGAGGTGGTACGTTGAACCAAGTCGACGAATTGGGGGATCAGATTGATGTCGCTGCGCAAATGAAACGTCAACTCGGCGTCGGAGAGACAACGGACGACGCCGCCATAGGGATGGACGGCATGCTTGAGCATCAGCACTTGCCGGACGGTATCGGACAGTCGTTCGGTCAACTGCAATTTGGGGACAAAGCTCGCCGCGCCGACTTCTAACGCTTCGATGGCATTGGTGGCCGACCCCATCGCGGTCATCACGATCACCGGGATTTCCGGCCGGTCCTGTCGAATGCGACGGACCAATTGCAAACCATCCATTTCCGGCATCATCAGATCGGTGACGACCAAGTCGGGAGCTTGCTGTTGGATCGATTGCATCGCCTCGACGCCATGTCCCGCAAAGCGAAGTTCCAGATCGTGATGATTCGACAAGATCCCCTGTACCAGCGTCTGATCGACACGTGAATCGTCCACGACCAAAATAGTTGTCATCGTCAATCTGCGCGTTTCAGGATTTCGATTGTGAACGTCAGGATGGCCCCGCTCTCCGAGTGGGCGGTCCGCAATGCCCTACCGGGCGGTCGACGGCACTGTTTAGTCTATCGATCTGCACGGTCGGGTGCGGGCATGCTGGCCCGATCAGCGGGCGGAAATCAAGAATCGCCAACCGGTTTTCCCCGGGGGATTCCTGCTTCCCGGACGACGCAGCGGACTGCCAGTGCGGCGGGGCTCGATGGCCCTCATGTGGCCCCCTGCTGATGGATCACCGGTTAGTTGACAGCAGCGTTGAAGTAATCAATATTAGAAGTCCTCGATTCCACCCGTCCGCTTTGGTCTGGTTACTGGAGACGACCAAAGGATGGAAGAAATAAACATTAAATCTGTGGGCCGATTTGAGCTGAAACAATTGCTCAAACGTGAAGGGCGTCAGTCCGTCTATCTGGCCTATGACCCACATCTGGATCGCAAGTTGACGGTCCGAATCGCCGATTTCTCCGGCTTGGATGCACAGGTCCGCAGCGACTTTGATGCCCGTGCACACGCCCTGGCGGGGCTGCGGAACGCGCATCTGTCGGCCGTTTTAGATTTCGGCCAAACCGACGGCGTGGATTACCTGGCGACGACCCTCGTCGAAGGTCCGAATCTACGCGAAATCACCGCCCAAAACGCGACGGTCGAGCCGAAGCAAGCCGCGCTGATCGAACCCCGGCAGGTTGCCCTGCTGGTCGGAAAACTGGCGTTGGGGGTCAGTCAAATGCACGCGGCCGGTTTGGTCCACGGATACCTTTCTCCCGAATGCGTGGTGCTGGAAAAAAACGGCGAACCGGTCATCGCGGATCTCGGGATGCCCGGGATGCTGTTGTCCGAAGAGGACGAGGAATCGGCGGACTTTCGCAACGAGTTTGCCGCCCCCGAGGTGTCGGTCGGGTCCGGTGACGCGATCCGGCCGCAATCGGATGTTTATTCCCTGGCTGCCATCGGATTCTTCGTGCTGACCGGTCACCCGCCCCAATCCGCCGAGGAAGTGTTCCAAACGGCGCTGTACGAGGGATTGGACAGCGGTGCGGCCGATCAGTTCAAAAAGACCTTCGCCAAGGCGTTGTCGTTCGGTGCCAGCGAGCGTTATGCGTCGGCGCGTGAATTAGCCGAGGCGATGGAAAGTCTGTTTCGGATGACCCCGCTGACGCAGCCGCGCGAGACGAAGGCGGCCGAAGAGGTCGCGTTCGACGAAGTGGCGGAATCGGAATACGAACAGTTTGATCTGCAGGAAATCGAAGGCGCCCATGTCGTGCATCTTCACGATGCCAGCGTGCTGTCGACCGAATCACTCGTGCAGACCAAGCGTGAGTTGTTCGCGATGGTGGAAAAATGCGAACCGAGTCGATTGATCGTTAATTTCGCGTCCGTTCGATTTTGCTCGTCCGAAACCGTCGGAATCCTGATTCAGCTACACACCGAACTCAAGCCCCGCGACACCCGCCTGTATCTTTGTGGGATGCGTGAATCGATTCGAGAGGTGTTCCGGGTGCTAAACTTGGATGGAACGGTCTTCGAAATCCGCGGCACCGTCACCAACGCACTCAAGAGCGCCGAATGATTCGACCTTCGCGATGACGGAGCGTGGTTTCACCACGTCGCTCGGATTTGCATTTCTGTCGATCGATCAACGTGTCTCTGGATGATGGGAACTCTACCAAGCGAATCGGCTGCAGCGGGCGGGGACCGATTTCTGATTCTGGTCGTCGAAGATTCTCTCGTCGATGCGATGGTCGTGCGAGAACGATTGGAACGCGACGGGCGTTTTCACGTCACGCACGTTGCGACCTTGGCAGAGACGCTTCAGCGGTTGTCTCAAGATGTCTTGCCCGATGCGGTGATTTTGGATTTGAACCTGACCGATTCGGCGGGGCTGGAGACGTTTTGTCGGATTCACGATCCGTTTCCCAATCAACCGATCATCATTTTGACCGGCGAACACGATGAGTCGCTGGGGATCAAGGCGATGCGGTTGGGCGCTCAGGACTATGTCGGTAAATCACATCTGGACGGCCAGGTCTTGGTTCGATCGCTGCTCTACGCGATCGAGCGGAACAGGCGGCGAATGGTCGAGCACCGTCAACGGGCGGTGGATCGTGAGCTGCAGTTTGCCAAGCAGATTCAAGAGTATTTGCTGCCCAATGAATCGCCGGAGATCCCCGGGTTCGACGTCGCGGGCCGTTGTGTCGCGATCGATTCGACGTCTGGCGATTTTTTTGATTTCATCGACCACGGGGACGGCAAATGGGACATCGTTCTAGCCGACGTCTGCGGACACGGGATCGGCCCGGCCATGATCACCGTCGGCACACGTCGTCTGTTGAGATCGACCGCCGAACTGTATGAAGACGTGGGCCAATTGGTCACGATTGCCAATCGTGGAATTTGCGAAGACACGTTTCAATCGCTCTTCGTCACGCTGTTCTTTGCCAGACTCGACTCCAACGCGATGCGATTGACGTACGTCGGCGCAGGTCATCTGGGGTTCTTGATCGACTCCGATGGCAATGTCGTGGAGTTGAGAACGCGTGGGATTCCGACCGGGGTCGATCCGGACTACACCTACCAGGTGGACGGATCGGTCGAGCTTTCGGCAGGTTGCATCGTGTTGCTGATGACCGACGGGATCTGGGAAGCCCGCGGAGACGATCACGCTGCGTTCGGGAAAGAGCGCGCCGCCGCTGTCGTTCATCGCAACCGCAGCAAGCCGGCTTCGGAAATCGTTGCCGAATTGATCTCCTCGGTGACCTCCTTTTGCCATCCCCATCCGATCAAGGATGACATGACGGCGGTGGTGATCAAGTCGTTTTGACGCCCGTGTTGCTCGGTAGCGTCAGCGAGAATCGGGCTCCTCCGAGTTCACTTTCGGTCACGCTGACCCCGCCTCCGTGCCGCTCGGCGATGCGTTTGACCAATGCCAAGCCGAGTCCCGTGCCGGTCTGGTTTCCTTTCGAATCGGTGCCGCCGGTGAGCCGCTGAAAGGGTTCAAAAACCGTTTCACGATTCTCGGGCGCGATGCCGCCGCCGTCATCGTCGATTCGGATGCAAAGTTCGTGGTCGGATTCGTCCGCCGACACGACGACTTTCGATGCGGCGTATCTTCCGGCGTTGCTGAGCAGGTTGCCGAGCGCCCGCGAGATGGCGGCGCGGTTGCCGGTCAATTCGGCGCCGCTCCCGTCGCTGCCGGCCGTTTCACTGGCAGCCCCTTCACTGCCGACGAGCGAAACCCCGTTGTGGAATTCGACGTCGCCGTACAGCGGTCCGTGCAATTCGATCAGCTCCGTCACCAGTTCGCGAACGTCAAAGGTCTCGATGTGCTTGGTGCCGCAATCCGATTCAGACGACTGCGCGTCCAGACGCACATAGGTCAGCAGTTCGCCGACGAGCGCATCCAACTGATCGGTAGCCGCCTCGATCGAGGTCAGGCGTTGTTTTCGTTGCTCCTCGTCGTCGGCCGTCTCGATCAGCTCGGTGGCGAATTTGATGCGAGCCAGGGGGGTGCGCAGTTCGTGCGAAACCGTCTGCAGCAATTCCCGTTGTGACCGCAACAGATTTTCGACGCGATCGGCCATGGTGTTGAACGCTTCGGCAAGAGGCCCGCTGTGTCGAAATTTCCCGTAGTCAATTCGCGCACCCAAGTCACCGCCGGCGATGGCGAGTGCCGCTTTTTCGACGCCCCGCAGCTGCTTGCTGACCGGGTGCAGCAGGATCGCGATGCCGATCGCGGTCAACAAAAACACGCCTCCCAACGCAAACGACAATTCGGTCTGGCTCGGCTCGTCAAATCGGGGCAGCGGTCCCAGTTCAACCAGATAGGGAGAGTCTGCAATGGCCGTCTCCAGTCGATCATAATACAAGATGCTCTCACCGCGGTCCAACCGCGCGGTTGACGCTTCATCCATCGGCCGTTTGTCTCGACGCACCACGCGGATCGGATAATCGAATTGATCTTCCAGGTACTCCATCGTTTCGGGAAACCGTTCTTTGCCCCCGTCAACGATCCGATCACGAGCCAGTCGCCCGCTGCTGGCAAAGATGTCTTCGATGACGTGGATGTTCTCCTGGATCGAACTTTTCCGAAACACAGAGGTCTGAATCAACCAGGCCGCGATCAGGATGGCGATGACGCCCAAGTAGAATCGCAGGAACAGTCGCGTCATGTCGTCACATCATTTGGCAAAAAGATACCCGACACCGCGAACCGATTTGATGCGGGTCGGCTTGTGGGGATCGTCGCCTAATTTGCGTCGCAGTCGTGAGACGCGCAGGTCGAGCGACCGGTCCATGCCATCATACGGGATTTCCAGCAAATCGACGTACAGTTCCTTGCGGGAGACCACGCTGCCGGCGCGGCGGGCCAGGTACTCGATCAAGTCGAATTCGGCGGTCGTCAACTCGATCGGTTGATCGCCGACCACGACGCTGCGGCTGCCCAGGCTGATGCTCAGGTCACCGACAACGATGTCCGTCGGATTGACGCTCGTATCGGCAGGGTGCAAGTCGAATCGACGAAGGTGAATTTTTAAACGTGCCAGCAGGGCGTTGGGACGCACGGGTTTGCTCATGAAGTCGTCCGCCCCGGCTTCCAATGCGACGACTTCATCCATCTCCTCCCCTCGCGCCGTGAGCACAATGATCGGGCCTTCGAAATGCGGTCGGACACTCTTGCAAACACTGAATCCGTCCGCCCCGGGGATTCCGATGTCCAAGATGACCGCATCGTAGGCTTCGGATGAAATTCGTCTGATCGCCGATAAACCATTGGCCTCGACCGCGACGTGGTATCCCTTGCCGGTCAAGAAATCCTTCATCATGCCGGACAATTCGGCATCGTCTTCGACGAGCAGCAAATGATGGAGGGTGTCACTCATGCGACATTTCCTTCGGCCGGTTGAGGGCGCCCGGCGGTTGTGATTGGTTTCGCGTCCATTGCGTCTGACGCGGCGTGGGGACGAATCCGTTTGCCATTCAATAAGGTTCCGATGGGTGTGTAGCGGATAAACAGCTGATAGCTGAGCAGTAGCAGGACGCTCGTGACCAGGCAAACGATCAGGAACATTAAAAACGGCGACAGCGGATAATCACGAACCCAGTACTGTGCATAAATGATAAGCGGGATGCGGGCCAAATACAGCCAGTAGGACGCCGAACAGGGCATTTGTCAGTTTGCGAATCGCGGTCGGTTGAGACTGGACTGTCCATTCTCAGACGCTCAACGGACCTTGGCTTCTGGCGCGTATCGATTTGTAAACAGGTGACGCTGCGGATCTTTCGAGTGGGATAGGCTTCCAGCCTGTCACCGAGCATCGGCGGGCTTTGCCTGACGGCCCGCTGGCATGCACAGCATGCACGACGCGGCTGGTGGAAGGCCGACGAATCTATTCTTCGTCGTTGGTGATGCATACCAGTTTCGTCAACGTGCGAATCAGCAATCGTCCGTCGGCAATGCTCGGCGTCGCGATGCAAAGTTCGTCGAGCGGATTGGTGTGCAGGATTTCGAAGTCGCGGCCCGCTTGGACCACGTAGGTCAATCCGTCTTCGCTGAGGCAAAAGACTTTGCCGTCATACGCCCAAGGCGATGCGGTGAACGAACCCGACGGTGAGAACCGACGTTTGCCATACACCTCCTCGCCGGTCTTGGCGTCGTGACAGGTCATGAACCCTTGATCGTAAACGGTATACAAGTAATCGCCGTAGACGATTTGGGACGTGTTGTAGGGCGACGCGGTGGGCTGGTACCACTGAATGAACTCGCTGTCGGTAAATTCGCCATCGGGGGTGATGTCACCACTGGCCCCCGGACGAATCGCAAATGTCGGTCGGTGCGAATCGCCGACGTATCCCGAGGCCAGGTAGCAATAGCCGTGTGCGGCAAACGGCGACGGAATCACCAACACCGACATGTCGCCATCGAATTCCCACAACAGGTCACCACCGAGCGAGTAGCTGCGATTTTTGTTTCGGCCCGTCACGACGATTTCGGTGCGTTGATCATGTTCCCAGACCAACGGCGTGGCCCAGGAATGCGTTTCGTCGCGCGGCGTTCGCCATTTCTCCTCGCCCGATTTCGCATCAAAGGCAGCGATCCATGATGATTCCAAGTTGTCGTACACGACGATCACCTGACCGTCATGAACCACCGGGGACGCGGCGGCACCATAATCCAGATTGGTTTTTCGGGGTTCAATTTCGCGTGACCAAAGCGGTTCGCCATCCAGGCTGTAGCAATACAATCCGACGTCACCAAATAACACGTACAAACGCTGGCCGTCGGTGGTCGGTGTTTCGGCGGCATACGAGCTTTTGGGGTGACGCGGTACGACCGGGCGCCCCGTCTTTGCTTCATGCTGCCAGAGTTCTTTTCCGCTGTTCAAATCGAAACAGTGAACCATCCAGTGATGAATCCCCTTGGCCGGATCGCGAACACCCTTGCCGAGATACAGTCCTTTTTGGGGCTGGATGTTTTCTTCATCAGCGACGACCGATGACACGAACACGCGTTTGCCCACGACGATTGGACTGCCCCAGCCCTGACCGGGCACATCGATCGTCCAGGCAACGTTTTCGGTTTCGTCCCACCGGGTCGGCAAACGCGGGTCGTCAGCCACCACACCGGTCGCATCCGGCCCGCGAAACCGACTCCAGTTTTCACCCGCGTCGCTCGCCGTGCCGAGCATGAACCAAGCTCCGGTCAGCAGAACGCACGTCAAGAAAAGTCGATGCATCATAGATTTCGTCATAGAAGACCACTCGACGGCCAACAGCGGGGAGAAAAGCGGAGACGCGGCAAACGCATTCTGAGGGACGCCCACCTCCGTTGCTACGCTAGAAACAGAAGCGTTCAGTATCAAAGTGTAACGGAGCCCAAAGTGTTGTAAGCTTCCAGCTTGCCAATCCGTGACCAACGGTAAGCTTCCAGCTTGCCGGTCCAACGCCGATGGCAAGCTGGAAGCTTACCCCACTTGATCAATCTCATGCAGAAACTCGTTCGATCTGTTTTCTTTCTGTTTGCAACCTCGGTCGCCCTGGATTGCGGCGCCGAGCCCCCGATCACCTCGGTCGTGTTTGCTCCCGATGGATCGTCGGTGGTCGCGTGCTCTCAATCCGGAGTCGCAGTGTACCGCTGGCCGGATCTGGATCTGCAAACACGCTTGAAGACGTCGTCCCCTAATCGTCACGACCTTGCGTTTTCCCCCGGCGGCGATCGTCTGGCCGTCGCTGGTGGGACGCCCGCGGAAGACGGCACCGTCGAAATCCTATCCTGGCCCGATGGCAAATCGCTCCGCATCCTGGATGGGCATTTTGATTCGGTGATGGCCGTCGACTGGTTGGACGAAACCACTTTGGTCTCGGCCAGCCTGGACCACCAAATCATGATCTGGGACACCTCGACGGGCGAGAAATCGGTGATGTTGAACGGGCACTCCCGCGGGGTTTGGGCGATCGGTCATCTGCACGACCCGCCGCTGCTGGTCAGCGGCGGCGGCGACCAGAGTCTTCGCGTTTGGGAAACCGAGACCGGAACGCTGGTTCGCAGCATGGCGATCCATCTGCGACCGGTCGGTAGCGTTGCGGTGCGTCCCCCGCATGAAGGCCTGCCGATGATCGCGTCGGCCAGCGACGATCAAACCGTACGATTTTGGCAGCCGACGATCGGACGCATGGTGCGGTTCGCCAGACTGCCGTCCCAGCCTCGCCAGATCCAGTGGGTCCGCGATGGTGGACGGATCGCCGCCTGTTGCAACGATGGGCGGGTTTATTTGGTCAACCCGGAAACCGTTGAGGTTTCCGACGGCATCGCGGCGATCGAGGGTCGGGCCTACACCATCGCCGTCGATCCCTCCGGCGGAAACGCCGTCGTCGGCGGCAGCGACGGTGCGCTCCAACGGATCGAGTTGCCGTAGTGGTCCGTCGATCGATTAAGGAAAGCCCGTTGCCAGACGGACCCCAGCTCATCCGCATGAAATCCGGGGCCGACCGGCTGGCAGCCTCTCCCGCAAAATTTGCATCGCAATTCGAGCAGCGTTATGTTCGCGTGTTGCGGGAGCTTCAATCCACCGGCCACGACTTCTCCTCAGGAGCCCTTCCATGACCCTCTTTCTCAGCGCGTCGGTCGGGCACCGCGGAGCCAATCAGCACAAAGATGTGTTGGCTGTGCAAGACGCCATCAATCAGGTTCCCCTGGACGAAGGCGGTTCGCCGGTACCATTGAAACTCGATGGTAAATGCGGGCCAAAGACGATCAAAGCGATTCAACGTTTCCAGCTGCATCATTTTGGCTGGGGTGGATGTGACGGTTTGATCGAGGTGGGGAAACAAACGTATTTGAAGCTGGTGCTCTACACGCTGCCGGCACTCAAACTTCCGCCTCCGCCCGCCAGGCGAATCGAGCCGAAGTCACTGAAGTTCATCATCATGCGGGAAAACGCAAACGACTCATTTGGCGCCAAAAACCGGGATCACTATTTCGAGATTCGATCGGTCCCACACAACTTCTCCAGCGTTTATTTTTTGGGACGTCAGCAAGGCATGCACCCGCATCCGATCCCGAATCGCTTCAACGGTCATTTCAGTATTTTTAAAACGAAACGCGCGATCACGACGAAGGAATTTGAATGCCAGGCGGTCTACTTCACGCGAGAGAAAGCAGGCAACACCTCCGACAGCCACCTGACGCTGATTCTTGAATCTGGCACGATCCAAATCCCAATGGACGCGCATTTGATCGGTCCGCATGGAATCATCTCGGGAGGTCATCCCGGCACCAGCACGTTCCGCTCGGGGATTTTTGATTTCGTCAAGTGAATTGGCAGTCGCACGTCAATTGATGCCCTGCCCCCTTATTCTTCTCCCCTGCCCTTGTTCTTCTCCGATTGTTTTGCCCCCATCATTCTGCCCCGAATCATTCTGCCACACCTCCCCTCGACACCGTTCCCCCATCCCAACGCACCGAGGACCCGAGGCATCCTATAATGCGTCGCTGAGTGAAAGTGCCGCTGAGTGCGTTTTAACCTGTTTGCCTCCCCCGCCGCGAGAATCGCCATGCGAGTTGTCCCCGTTTCGATCTTGTTACTTTCTGCAGCCATGATGGTTTCGCATTTAGATGCCGCCGATTGGCCGCAATTTCGCGGTCCCGGTGGCCAAGGCGTGACGAGTGAAACCAACCTGCCGCTGGTCTGGAGCGAATCGGAGAACGTCGCCTGGAAAACCGAGTTGCCCGGATATGGTGCGTCGAGTCCGATCGCGCTCGGAGACCGCTTGTACCTGACCTGTTACAGCGGTTACGGCATCGACCGCGAAAATTCCGGACGGATGGAAGACCTGACGCTGCACGTCGTCTGTCTCGAGAACGACGGAGAGATTGTTTGGGACCAACATGTCCAGCCTAAACTCCCTGAATCCGAACGCGTGCGTGACCACGGCTACGCGGCTGCAACACCCGCAACCGACGGAAAGTTTCTGTATGTCTTCTTCGGCAAGACCGGTGTGTTAAAGTTTGACCTGGACGGCAATCAACTTTGGCAAGCCGACGTGGGGGACAGGACACACGGTTGGGGCTGCGGCACTTCACCGGTCTTGTACAGAAACCTGGTGATCGTCAATGCGAGTGTCGAAAGCGGTTCGCTGGTGGCGATCAACAAGGACACGGGTGAGGAAGTCTGGCGCGCCGGCGGGATGGACGCTTCCTGGAACACGCCGCATCTGGTGGACGTCGGCGGCGGTCAGCAGGAACTGGTGGTCAGCGTTAAAGATAAGATTCTGGCGTTTGACCCGGCAACCGGGGCGCCGTTGTGGAACTGCGACGGGATCCCCGACTACGTTTGCCCCAGCATCGTCTCACAAGACGGCGTCGTCTATGTCATCGGCGGGCGAACGTCGCGTGCCATCGCGGTGCGCGCCGGTGGCCGCGGTGACGTCACGGACACGCATCGATTGTGGGAAGCCAAGGCGGGGGCCAATGTCGTTTCGCCTGTGATCCACGACGGACACCTGTATTGGGTCAGCGACCGCAACACGATCGCGTACTGTGTGCGACTGGCGGACGGCGAGGTGGTCTACGCCGAACGGTTTCGCGGCCAGCCCTACGCGTCCGCTTTGGCCGGTGATGGCAAGCTGTACGTCGTCACCCGAAACGGCGGCACCTATGTCTTGGCTGCCAAGCCCGAGTTTGAGCAACTCGCCCACAATCGACTCGACGATCGCAGTACCTTCAACGCCAGCCCGATCGTCGCCGACGGCAAGCTGTACTTGCGCAGCGACAAGTACTTGTATTGCATCGGCGAGTAAGTCAAGGTTTGACCGCGCCGTTCAAGTCACGGCTTCGCGGCGCCCGCTTGATGGCGGCGAGTTCGTCGCGCAGTGATTCGACCAGCTCCGGATGCTGGTCGATCAGATTGTTCGTTTCGCCGAGGTCTTCGGCCAGGTTGTACAGTTGGCCTTTGGGGGTCTTGGGCTTGCCCTTGGCTCCACGATCACTGAACCCTCCCGATCCGTCTCCGTCGATGAACTTCCAGTCCCCACGGCGAATCGTCATCAGGCCTTTTCCGCTTTGAAGTGCGAGCGATGGACGTTGGGGCGCCTTGGAGGGCATTCCGGTCAGTTCGCCGAGAAAGCTGAAACTGTCCGGTCCGACATCGGTCTTGTCTTGGTGTTGATAGACGTCTGATTCGGTCAGTTCATCGGCGGTGGCGAGGAAATCGACGAAGCTGATCGTTTTGTCGCTGACCGAACCGGCCGCAATGACTCCCGGCCAACGCGCGATCATCGGCATCCGGTGGCCGCATTCCCAGGCGTCCGCTTTCATCCCGCGCAGTCCACCCGAACTGTCGTGTCCGAATCGCTGCACATCGGTTTCGTACCAGACCGGGCCGTTATCGCTGGTGAAGATCACCAACGTGTCGTCGGTCATCTTTGCCGCATCGAGTTGTTTGAGGATCTTGCCGATCATCGCATCGACCATCATCGCGAAATCACCGTACATGCCCGCGCCGGACTTGCCGGCAAACTCCTCGGCCGGCAACCACGGTGTGTGGGGCGCCGGATAGGCCACGTACAACATCAGCGGTTGATCGCGTCCGGCGTGCGACTGGATCACCTGGCACGCTTCCTCGGTGAATTTGGGTAGGACGTCACTCAGTTCCAGCCCCGGAGCGATCCCACCGGCACGCCAAAACGCACCTTGGATCGGCGACCATCCTTCGCTCTGATTGGCTTCGATCGAATCCGACGGCGGCGCGACCGCCATCCGGTCTCGGATGTAAAAGTAGGGCGGAATATCGGTCGACGCCCGGATGCCGAAGAATGAATCAAACCCACGATCGACGGGACCACCGGGCAACGGTTTGTCGTAGCCGTCCTCATTGAACCCCACGTGCCACTTGCCGACCATGGCCGTTCGGTAACCGGCATCGCGAAGCAACGACGGCAGCGTGACCTCGTCGGGCTCGATCAACGCCTGCTTCGGCCAACGCCCCACATTGATTCGAAACGGATAACGGCCCGTCATCAGCCCGTATCGCGACATGTGACACAGCGGCCCCGAAGCATGAGCATCGGTAAAGCGCATCCCCTCGGCGGCGAGAGAATCAATGTTCGGCGTCGGGATCTTGCTGTCGGGATTAAAGCACCCGGGATCCCCGTACCCCATGTCGTCGACCAGGATCAGGACGATGTTGGGCAACTCGGCAGACTGGATCATGCCTGAGGAGCCAAAGATGAGCAACGCAAGCATCGCCAGAGACGCGATCGATTTTTGAGAGACAGTCATTAGGAAATCAGCGTGCTGGGAACGTGGCGGGGAGTATCCCGTTGGGGAAGGGACAGTCGCCGCATTTTAATCGACTCCACCAAGACGCGTGCCGATTTACAGCCGCACACCATGCATTGGGTGTTGCGCCAATTCCGATGCTGGAAAACGTGTGCGGCCGATCGAGCCAGAGTAGGGCATGCACAGCATGCCCTACTGGACCGTCTAGCGGTTAACGTCATGCGCCGGTCATCCGTCTGATTGGATCGCGGAGTCAAACCGGCGGGTTGCAGTGCAACGCTG
>NZ_NTFY01000077.1 GCF_002289565.1 Rhodopirellula sp. SM50
GGTTTGGCTTTCTTTCCCTGGGGTGGCGGTCACTCCGCTGCGCTCGTTCCCTGACCCCAGGCTATGTTGTTGATGCCCTTTGGGCAAATGCCGCGGAACGGTTTCCGCCTGAGATTCAGACCGGCCGCAACTATCAATTTTGCGCAGCCAAGGCGGAGCCTTGGAACGAGGTGCACAGGCGGCATGCACAGCATGCATTACGCGCTTCTCCCTACGCTACAGCTTGATCACACCGTTGCTGTCGCCGAACTGCTTGGCGTCGGCGCCCATTTGCTGCATCATCCAGACGTACAGATTGCACAGCGGCGTCCCGTTTTCGTACTTCAAATGACGTCCGGTCTTGATCCGCCCGGCCGCCGAGCCGGCCAGCAAAATCGGCAGGTCGTCGTGGTTGTGGCGGTCACCGTCACTGATCCCACTGCCATAAACAATCATGCTGTTTTCCAACAGCGTCCGGCTGCCTTCGCGGACGCTGCGCAACCGCCCCAGCAGATACGCGAATCGGTCCAGGTGATAGCGATTGATCGTAGCGATTTGTGTCTGCTTGTGCTCGCTCTTGCCGTGGTGCGACAGCTCGTGGTGCCCCTCGCTCACGCCGATCTCTTTGTAGCTTCGATTGCTGCCGGCATTGGTGAACATGAACGACAGGATCCGTGTGCTGTCGGTCTGAAACGCCAGCGTGACCATGTCCATCATCAAGTCGCTGTGCTTGTCCAATTCCCGCGGCACACCGCTGGGGCGTGGGTAATCCGGCACGCCACTCTCATCAAACCTCAAACGCTCCGCACCGCCGAGTCGTTTTTCCACATCGCGGACGGCATACAGGTACTCGTCCAGCTTGCGTCGATCCACGGCCGGCAGGGCTTGATGCAATCGCTTGGCGTCTTCGAGTGCAAAATCGAGCACACTTTTGCGAAACAGTTCGCGTTTCGTTTTCGCTTGCTTGGTTTCCTTGACGCTCTTTCCGGCAAACAGCCGATCGAACACCGCCCCGGGATCGATTTCCTTGGCCATCGGGTTGGTCGGCCCGCGCCAAGACATGTTGGATGCGTAGGCACAGCTGTACCCGCTGTCGCAATTGCCGGCCTGGGCGCTGGCTTCAAGCCCGAGTTCTAACGAGGAGAAGCGCGTTTGGTCGCTGACGTACTTGGCGGTCGCTTGGTCGACCGAGATGCCATTCTGGATGTCCGCGCCATTAGTTTTACGGGGATGGGCGCCGGTCAAAAACGCAGCCACGCTGCGGGCGTGGTCGCCGCCGCCGTCGCCGTGGGCGCGAGCCCCGTCGAGCGTCAACCCGCTCAACACGTTGACGTCGTCGCGAAAGTCGGCGATCCGCTCGAGCGTGGGCGACAAATCGTATTTGTAACCCGCCTTCTGTGGCGTCCAATCAGGCATGTGCATGCCGTTGGGCACATAAAAGAATGCCATTCGAAGCGGCGGACGGGCGCGTTCTTCGGCGGCCGACAACAGACGACTCGATGACATCACATCCAACAGCGGCAAGGCCAGCGAAACGCCGGCGCCACGCAATACGGTTCGTCGAGAAAGGGTCTTGGGCATCGGATTACTCTCGGAAACCTTGTTTCTGGAAGGGGTCGCTTTGAATGATGGCGGCGATCAGATAGGCGAAGCGGTCGTCGTGCTTACGACACTCGCTGACAATCGTGTCGATCGCACATTTGTCATAAAACTCGGTGCCGCGGCCGATCGCATAGATCAACAGTTTCTCGGCCAGGCAACGAACGAATTGTTCTTTTCGCGAACCGGCCAACAGCCGACGCAGATCATCCACTCCATCGAACGCCGTCCCATCGGGGAACACGCCCGAGGCATCGATCGGGTCGCGGCCTTCCTTCGTGCGCCAGCGTCCCACGGCGTCAAAATTTTCGAGTGCAAAGCCGAGCGGATCCATCATGTTGTGGCACGTCGCACAAGCCGGGTGCTGGCGATGTTGCTCCATCCGTTCACGCAACGTGCCGACCAATTCATCGCGTTGCAATTCGGGAACATTTGGCGGCGCCGGCGGTGGCGGTGTATTGAGCAGGTTGTCCAACACCCACTTCCCCCGCTTGACCGGACTGGTGCGGGTCGGATTACTGGTCACCGTCAACACACTCGCATGCGTCAGCAAGCCGCCACGCGGTGTCCCGGCCAGCGACACCTTGCGAAATCCATCCCCGGCGACACCGGCGATACCGTAGAACTCCGCCAGCGGCTGATTCAGATACGTGAAATCCGCGTCCAGCAGCGTGGTCACGGGCAGGTTCTCCCGCATCACGGCGGCGAAAAACGTCAGCGTCTCGCGCATCATCAACTTGCGAATCTGGTCGTTGAAGCCGCGATACACCTTGGTGTCGGGATCGACGTTTTCCAAGTTGCGAATCTGCAACCATTGCGCGGCAAAATTCTCGACGAATTGGTTGGCACGTCGATCCTGGATCATCGACGCGATCTTTCTCAGCAGCACGTTCGGATCTCGGATCGTACCGTGATGGGCCATCATCAACAGTTCATCGTCGGGCATGCTGCTCCACAGGAAGTACGAAATCCGCGTCGCCAGTTCGTAATCGGTGATCAGCGGCATCGATCCATCAGGCCCCGGCGATTGCGGTCGCTCGACCTTGAACAGAAACGATGGCGAAACGAGCACGGCGCCGATGGCGACTTGAATGCTTTCTTCGAAGGTTCCGTCCGCATCACGCACTTGAGCGGCGAGTGCGGAGAGCCGATCGACTTCCCAGTCACTGGCCGGTCGACGGAACGCACGACTGGCAAACCGGGACAGGACAGCACGTGTCGCTTGGTCGACCGTCACGTCTTTGGACGGCGTGACGAAAATGATCTTCCGATGACTCGGTGGAATCTTGGACGCGTCGATCGAAACACTTCGGCTCTCGGTTCCGGCCAACTTCACGTGGTGCAAGTGGAAATTTCGATCCGCCACGTTCTTCTGGTAGTAGTCATTGATGAAACTGATCTTGATCGTGCGTTTACCTTTTCCCAAACGCATCGGAATCTTGAATTCCTGGGGCTCGTGATTGGGGATTTCGATCACGGTCGGTCGACGCCCCCAATCGATCTCCGCCTTGACCGGTTCGTCCCCTCCCTGATCCCCGCCCGCCGTCAGCGTCAGCTGGTACATCCCACCGAATGGCAGCGTGACCTCCAGCGAAACGGTGCCTTGGGAGGCGAGAATGAGAGGTACACGGGATCCGAATTTTTCGGCACCGACCAACGACGCGGGGCCACGTTCGATCTCGTACAGCTCCGGTGGCGGTGGCGTGTAGATCGCTTCGCCGGCAATCTGCAACGCCGCATCGACGTACTTTTCCATCAACAACGGGGGCAGCGAGAGCACGTCGCCGATGTTGTCGAAACCGTACCCCACATCGTCGCCGGGGAAATCCGCCGCCGGCGTGTAGTCGACGCCCGTCAAATCACGAATGGTGTTCCGGTATTCGTCGCGGTTGAGCCGGCGCAAGGCGACCCGACCGGCGTTGGGATTCTGGACACAATCGACCGCATTGGCCACCGCATCGATCATCCGCACCATCCGCTGCCGCGTCTCAGAATCCAGCTCCGGGCCGTCCTCGGGCGGCATCGTCCCCAAACGCAAATGGGCGATCGCCTGCGTCCAACGGGTCCGATTGGTCTGCAAACTGGCGGCGCGGTCGTCGCTGGCCAAGTCAATTTCGCTGTCGGAATCGTGACAGTCATAACAATACGTGCGAAGCAACGGCAGTAAATGGGTTCTGAAGTTGGCTTCACGGGCCGCTGAATCCGCCCGACAGGGGGACGCCGCAAACACCAGCACCATCAACGTCACGTGAGGCAGAAACGTCGAAAAAGGCCGGCGAAAAAACATGAGGGCGGGAGCGGAGACGATTGGTCGAAACAAAAGGTTCAAGGGCGATGCATTCATTCTACCTCATCAGAAACGCCGCACGCCGCAACAAGGTGCTCAGCAATCTGTCGCCGGCCGGCCCCGTTTCACCCGAGTGCACGTCGCAGTCCGCCGCCGGGCCGTGGATTCCACCCGGCCATCGAGTCGGTGACGCAATCTGATAGACTACCGCCCCGTCTGCGGCGTGTGGATTGAATCGCATCCCACGCAGGGCCAGCCGCTTGGCTGCAACCGACGGGCCTCCACCTCCTCTCGGCGATCAAGTTGCATCGCGAACGATCTGAATCAAGGAATCATGAAACCCACCGACATTCGCATCACCGGCGTCCGAACCAGTTACGAGCACCACGATTACCGGACGACGATGAAGTTCGGCGGTATGCCCGTCGATAAAGCCACGGTGTTGAACGTGGAGTGCGATGTCGTCACCCGCGATGGAAAAACGGCCACCGGATTCGGTTCCATGCCGCTGTCGAACATCTGGGCGTTCCCGTCGCGCGAGATGAAATACGACCAGACCTTAGGCGCGATGACCACACTGGCCGGGCGCTGCGAAACGATCGCGGGCGAGTACACCGAATTCGGACACCCGGTCGACCTGGGCATGGCGCTGGAGGAACAGTATCTGGCGGCGGCCGCCGAGGTCAGCGGCGAACTCAAGCTGGTCCAACCGATCCCGATGCTGGCCACGATGGTCACCGGCAGCCCCTTTGATGCGGCGATCCACGACGCGTTTGGCAAAGTCCACGGCAAGAATTGTTTTCAAACCTACGGCCAGGACTTCATGAGCCGGGACGTCGGTGCGTACCTGGGATCAGACTACGCCGGCGACTGGATCGGGGATTTTTTGCTGGACAAGCCCAAGCCGCGGATGCCGCTGTACCATCTGGTCGGCGCCCTCGATCCACTCGACGACGATGAATTAACCCAGCCCACCGGCGATGGACTGCCCGACACCTTGCCCGAATGGATTCGCTACAACGGTTTGACGCACCTGAAACTGAAACTCAACGGCGACGACGTCAATTGGGATCTGGAGCGGATCGTCAAAGTCGATCGCATCGCCGCGGAAACCCAGGCGACACTCGGCGTCGACACGTGGTATTACTCGCTGGACTTTAACGAGCGCTGCCCACACGTCGATTATTTGATCGAGATGTTGCAAAAACTTCGCGAGCGCACACCGAAAGGATTCGACCGCGTGCAGTACATCGAACAGCCGACGGCGCGCGACCTGAAAGCGCATCCTGAAAACAAGATGCACGAAGCGGCGAAGCTCAAGCCGGTCGTGATCGATGAATCGTTGACCGATCTGGAATCATTGATGATGGCCCGCGAGATGGGTTACACCGGGGCGGCGCTCAAGGCGTGCAAGGGACAGTCGCAATCGATGTTGATGGCCGTTGCCGCGCAGAAACTGGGACTGTTTTTGTGCGTGCAAGACTTGACCTGTCCGGGCGCCTCGCTGATCCACTCGGCCGCCATCGCCGCCCACGTCCCCGGCGTCGCCGCGATCGAATCGAATTCGCGTCAGTATTGCCCGAAGGCGAATCTGCCATGGGAAGACAAGTTTCCGGGGATCTTCGTCGTGCGAGACGGATCGATGGACACCCGATGCCTGGATGGCGTTGGCCTGGGGGCGGTCCCGGACGGCGGGATCTGACCGCTAGTGACCTGCCGACTTCCAACGGTCGATCCGTGAAGAAGGCGCAGTCTACAATTGAGTGCAATCACCCACGCACCTGCGTCTCGTGCCGATTCGATAAGACGCAACACGCTGATCGCAGTGTTGGGTTTGCGGTTCACCTGTCTTTCGCGTCTCCAGCAGCCTGAGCGAATCGGCTGAAGCCTTAGAGGATAGCGGCATGCGGTTGCGATACTCGATCCGTTTCTTGCTTTCCGCCACAGCTGTCTTTGGTGTACTCGCGTTGGGACTTCGCCAGTGGATGGATCAAACGACACTCGAAGACGTCGCGGCGGAACTGAATCGTGCAAATGCGAAGCCCTACGTTTGGGACCACTGGAACGCCGACACGTTCCTTGAGGATCAGGTGGAGGTGGCCCATTTATCAGGGGAAATTCCTTGCGTCGGACTCCGCTTTGACAAAATCAAATCACCAGCCACACTGATGGCAGCTTCAAAAGTGACACAAGCGACAGAGCTCGTTATACGCGATATCGATTCGTCGCTTTCGCTGAAAGGTTGCGATTTCACGCACCTCACTGATTTGCATTTGGGTGGAGCGACGGTGAAACAGCTAGCCGAATGGCTGGACGCAGCCGGACGACTGGAGGACCTCAGTCTCGCTTTGAACGATGAGATGTCGCAACCAGACTATTCACCTATTGCCGCGATCAAGTCTTTGAAGGTGTTCCGATTAAGCAAGGCCAAAGTTTCCGCAGGTGACCTGTCCGATCTACGCAAACTTCCGCGATTGACGCACATTTCCTTCTATTCGTGCGAAATCGACGAAGCCGTGTTTGCCGAGTTGGCTTCGTTCCCTGTCCTCAGCAGCCTCGAACTCCAAGGTAAAACCTGCAACGACCACACGGTGCGTCAGTTACGTGACTTGCAGAGTATTGATTCGATCGATCTCTCGTCATCGCGCGTGACCGATCGTGGCGTGAAAATCCTCTCGGAAATGAATCACCTCAAGAAGCTGAGCCTCTACGACTGCCAAGACATCACGTCGCACTGCGTCCCTGACTTGTCTGAAATGCGATTCCTCGATCGGCTGAATGTCCTGAAAACTGCGATCGAGAACGACCCAACACTCAACCAGGATCCCCCCACGCATTTGGCTGAGTGGATTCTGTAATCCGCTGGACGCTCCAGTTGGACCACAGCGCGATCGGGCACCCGACAGGTTAACGCTGTGAAGCATTTTTGCCTCGTGTTCCTTTAGATTTTAGCGGCAGGGCGCGAGCCCTCCGGTTCCTCATCTTTGCCAACACACCGGAGGGCTCGCGCCCTACCGCTAAAAAATGCTTCACAGCGTAGCCGACAAGTGCTCTGGCTACGTTTCATTTCGGGGTTGCGATTTACCACAACTCCTCAGTCTGCAGCTCGCCCCCTGCCGGTCATTCCTCCGGCACACGGTTGATCGTCCAGTAGATTTCCTCTTCAAACGCTTCGCCGTCGCGGGCCTTCAGTTTCAGCAACAGGTGCACTTGATCGACGGGTTCCAAGTCGGGGATGTTCAACAGCACGCTCTTGCCGTCGCTGCCCAACGACACGCTGGTCACGTTCATTTTGTCGACGCCGACTTCACCGGTCTCGGGCGAATACATTTCGGAGCCGTACGATTTCGCCCATCGATAATCCCAGTGGGTCACGTCGTAGGATGCCAGATCGGTCGCCGACGGAATGTCGAGCGGGAAATTGAAATCCAGCTTCAATCCCTCTGCCTGGACTTTGCAATCGCTGACCATCTTGTGCGGCTTTCCGGTGTACCGCAGCCGCTGGATCCCTTTGTCGTCTAATCCGATCCGGCCGCCGCCGTTCCAGCCATGCAATCCGGTGGCGTAGACTTGACCGTCGGCCGGATTCACGCGGGCTCGCATGATGCCGGTGCTGAAATCAAACGGCAACTTGATGATCGCGGCTTGCGACACGTCGGGAAAATCCTGGATCATCGTGTAGTACATCCAGCCCTTGCCGAAACTGGTGTGCAACAGGCGTCCCGACAACGGCCCCCAACGCTCGTCGTCGACCCAAGCCTGGCCGCCACACGAGTTGTCGAATTCTTGTGGCATCCAAACCAGCGGCGGATCGAACGACTCCGGCGGAACGACCTTTTCAAGGTCGATGGTGCCGCCACCGGGCGCCCACATGCCGGGGATCGAATAGTTTCCGACCCAGCCGTAAAAACCGCCGGGCCGGAGCAGGCTGATCTTCGATGCCGGTGTCCATTGACCTTGATTGTCGCTGGCGACCACGCGGCCGTCGGGCAAACTGCCCATCCCGTTGGGCGTGCGAAAACCGGTGCAATACACCTCTCGATGCCGTCCGTCGGCCGACACCTTGATCACCGCGCCGGGGATGTCCGAGTCCGTCCCATGCCCGCTTTTGGCGTAATAAAAATTGCCTTGATCATCGGTTTGCAAATCAAAATTGAAGGCATGGAAGTTGACCGAAACGTCTTGATCGGCACTATAGCTTTCATAAAAGTCCGCTTCGCCATTGCCGTCGGCATCGTGCAGTTTGACCAGCCGGTCCTTGCAAGTGACGAAGATGTTTCCGTCGACAATCTTGACGCCGAACGGTTCGTACAAGCCGCCCGCGAATCGTTTCCATTTCAAGTTCAGCAAGTCGTCGTCGATTCCCGAGACGATCCAAATGTCGCCACCGTGGGTCGCAACGGCCATTCGTCCATCGTCAAAAAAGTCCAATGCGGAGGTGCGAAACCAGGTGTTCCACGGCGTCGCGACTGGAATCGTGATCGTGTCGAGCGCGTAGGCACCTTGTTCCAACCCCAGATACCCGGTGGTCGTCAACACATCGGGCCACAGCAGCGGTCCGCCGGCCGTCAGGCGGTCAAAGTCCACGGGATGCGATGTCGATGGAGACTCGGCGAGGAACGTTTTGAATTGCGACAAGGACACCTGCTCGTCCGCACCGCCGGCGGCGTTGACGGGTTGGCCCGCGAGACAGAAAACGTCAACCTGTCGCGTTTGATCACTGGCCGGAATCACCAACCGCAATCGATGCTTTGCATCGACCTGCCATTCCAGTCCGTCGACATCACCGGTCGCAGCCGCGGCGGTGAACTCAGCCAAGGTCTCGTCGGCGCGATCGTTGTCCGCCGGCGCAGCGACCAGCGCGATCACAGCCGCCGCGTCTCCGCCTTCGGGATCACGATTGCCTGCATCCGCGTTGCCGTCGATCGGCACAAGCATCAAGCGGTTCCGCGACGCATCGCCCTGGGCCGCCGACAGCACCAGCTCCTTTCCCGGGCCGATCCGCAGCGAATGGCGGACGGAGTTTCGCAGCGCGCCCTGTTGCGGCAACTCCAAGATCTCGCGGCCGTCGATGCGATAGCGAAGGACCAATTGATCGCCGTGCAAGTAATGCCCGCGATAGTCCATCCACCGTTTCGGCATCGGCCCCCGCGGCAGCAAGTCGTCGCGCGAATAATCGAGTGTTCCGTCATGTCCCCATTGCCAACCGGCCAGGGCATCGAGCACCCGGCCATCGGGACTGGCGGTTCCCTCGCCGCGTGCCCGAACGTGTTGCGTGTTGCTGAGATCCAAAAACCCGTCGCGCCAGATGCCGGCCTGGTTCATCGTGTGCAGGTCGTACGAGACAGTCAGATCACCAAGTTTGACCGTCAGAACGCTGCTGAATTTCCGTTCCAATTGGGACGCCAGGGCGGGACCAAAGTCGCGTTGCACGTTTTCGATCTCCGTGCCATCCTTGGTTCCCTTGGGTAGCCCCGCCAAGTAGTCCTTGTCGATCTTGAAGTAGTCCGGGTTGGACGGCTTCATGAACTGCTCGCGGATGTAGTGAACGACCTGATAACGTTCTTTTGGCGTCAGGTGCGACATCGGAGCCATCAGCCCGTTCCCACGCGTCAGGGTCATAAACATCCGATACGGATCGCTACCGAACTTCAGTTTTTGCGTTCCGAAGGCGCGGGCGGTGGGCAAGGAGGGTGTGTTGCCGTCGCTGCCGTGACAATTAAAACAATAACCGTGATAGATCCCTTTACCGGTTTCGAAGTCACGGGAACGGAACCCGCCGATGATGCCTGCATGATCCAGGTCATGGGAATCATCTTTGACCGCCAACTGCTCCGGTCGCGGTTTCAAGGCGGCGAAACGTTCGGGACCACCGGCGGCGACTTCGGTGACGTAGCGGACCAGATCCAAGAAATCCCGCTGGTCACGCAGCGACGCGACAAGGCCTTCGGGCATCATCGATTTGGACGCCGACTTCATCTGCAGAATGTCATCACGCTCGAGGATCGTCTCGCGGGTCAAGTCCGATGCCGAGCGCAGCGTCACGGTGTCGTCGGTCGTCGTTGCGATCAAGCCCGTCACCACCGACCCGTCTTCCAACAACAGGGTGTGAGTTTGAAAGCCTTCACGAATCTTCTTGGACGGATCCAGCAACGATTCGATCACGTGCTGCTCGGAAACCGGTCCGATCGCTGCCAAATCGGGACCGAGTGGCGTCGCGTCGTCCCCGCTGCCATGACATTTCACGCACGCCGCCGCGGACTTGTAGAACACCAACGCGCCGCGATGTGCGTCCCCACGCAGCCGCACCTGTTCGGCCAAGAATTCGGGGGACACGCTACCGAGTTGTTGCTCCAGGCTTTGCGGTTGCCGAAGCGTTTCAGCGCTGGCCCACGAGGAAAGACAACAAATTGCGAACGAGACAACGCAAAGAAGAAGGTGACGCATGAAGACGGAGGTGGGAGAATCGGGGCGGGGAGAAAGGCGAGCCACAGTCACAACCGCACAGTTTACACGCTCCCAGCCGTCGCCTCACGTCAAAACGCACTCCCCCACCAGCTCACGCACCATTGCGACAACCACCCCAGCGGGCAACGCTGTGAAGCATTTTTTAGCGGTAGGGCGCGAGCCCTCCGGTATTTGGGCAAAGATGCGGAACCGGAGGGCTCGCGCCCTGCCGCTAACGCCTTAAGAAACACAGGGAAAAAATGCTTCACAGCGTTTCCCAGCGGGACGCGTGACGGGCTGTTGATTTCATCAGCCGTTTGGCGCCAGCCTACGGGCCCTGGTGCGTTTGCTTCGTGCGACAGGCCCGTACGCTCGCGCGAAACGGCTGATCTCACACCACGCCCCGGCACCCCGGCGAAACGCGTTAGCGGGGCACATAAATCCTGGAACCACCGTGGGGCGGGTGCATGCGGACATTCAGCAGGTTGTGCGGATGCCGCGAACCAGCTTCGATCGCCAAATCCATCGCAGCCTGCCATTGACGCCACGTATCGACTTCTCCGGTCAAGATGGCGACTCCGTCACTGACCTCCACCTGGATCTGATTGGACGCATCAAACAGCGCGAACTTGAGTTTTCGTTCCAGGTCTTCGCGGATCTGGTCATCCGATTTCGGTTTCCAATCGTTCTCAACGGCCAGTGCGTTGTTGACATGAACCACACCGGGGACCCCATCGACAACGTATTCGGCCAACTGTTTTTCAAATTCGCTTTCCACCAATCCGTAAAGGCTGACGTGCGCGGCTTGACAATGGATCCGGAAATCACGCCGATCCAAGTTGGGGCTCCGTGAGATTGCTTGCTGGGACAAGCGAATGATCTCGGCATCTGACGGAAGTTCGCCTTCGTACCGCACCTGCAATTCGTTGACAATGCGAGTGACGCCGACCACGTCCATGGCCAGTCGCTCCGCCTTGTTTTTCACCCGCAGACGCCCGACGGTTCCGTCCAGCGTGACCACTCCGTCCTCGACGGTCGGTGAAATCGAATCCGCGAAGGGAAACACGATCGGATCGTTGGCAAACAAGCGATCGAGCGTCTGCCGGATCGATTGGTCGCTAACGATGGCGTAGCGATCGGCTCGTCGCGTCGGATCGAGCTGATCGGGATCCACTGAGACGTCGTCGGCGACCACACCTTTGACGCCCCAGATCTCAGCCGTTTCAATCAGGTTCGCCTTTTGGACGACCGACCCGACGGTGCCGCTCAACGTGGCGATCGCATCGTCCACCTGGACGCGGATTTCGACGTCATCGAAGTAGACCGAGTTGACGATCAATGCTTGAATCTCTTCGCGCAGTTCTTCATCGCTTCGTGGCTTAGTCAGCCCGACGGTGAGTTGATTCTGCACTTCGGTCACACCACGCACTCCGGCGGCGGCCGTCTCGGCGAGACGTTTCTCCGCCAGCGAATCGACCTTCCCCGTCATTGCCACGCTGCCGTTTTCGACGTTGACCACGATCTCGGGGCGGTCGAGGCTGTCGTTGACGCGCAACCGCATCAAGACGTCCTCGCGAATGGCGTCGTCGCTGCGATCGCTGCGATCGACATACAACTGATTGAGGACACCCTGGATCGATCGGGTTCGTTTGGCAATCTGCCCCGCACGGCGTTTGTCCATCAAACTGGACACGTTGCCGCCAAGGGTCACCAGTCCGTTTTCGACCTCCACGCTGATACGGCTCGCGTTGAGAGACTCGGTGTCGTCGAGATCGGCCTTGATCGCCGCTTCAAGTTCCTCCGATTCAAACTTATCCTGCTCGGCCGCGAGAGCCGCCTGCGGCCCAAGCAGACCTGGGCGGAGAAAAGAAAGACTGACAAGGGTCATCAATGCCGCGGCCGCGACAGTGGCGAAGTTTCGATGGTTCATGATGGGATTCGCGTGTGGGGAGAGATTTGTGAACTTGGTCGGCGTCGCAGGTCGGCGTCGCAGGTCGGCGTCGCAGGTCGGCGTCGCAGGTCGGCGCGGTAGGCAAAGTGGCACGCGTGGCACAGCCACAAAGACAGCCCGTGGGGGCGCGAGATCGTGCCGGCCGGAAAGACAACCGACACGGTGCGATCAGGAGGGCATCCCGGCCGGCAGCGCTGTTACTTTCTTGAGCGGCTTGCCACAGCAGGTGAACTCGACCGTCGGCGATTCACAACTGCAGGGCTGAGTGATATGGATTTCCAGATCACAGGTTTGGCAACGGTACATGTCACCGGTCTTTGGCGGTTCTTCTTTGATGGGCATTTGCGCTCCTCAGTGCTGCGGTCAACGATCCGTGACGTTCGCCGGTCTCGTCGGACGTCGTCGGCGAAGGTCAATCACCAACCCAGCGGAGCACTTCATATGCCGAATGCCAGAGCGACGAAAAACCGTCTCCCTCCCTTGAAACGACCGATGAAAATGCCACCGGAGTGACGGGGTAACGACCAGGGTGGTGCATCTTCCTGCACGCCACCTTCGCGGCGTGTCGATTGAATCGATCTTGCGCCTTCAACGCGATCACATCAGGTGCGACACGCAACCCGCCAACCGATCGGTGATTGCCGCTCACGTGCCGAATCTCAACCCGACTCGAAACTCGACCCGACTCGGAACACGACTTGCGTCATGGATCCGACATGGTTTGAACGGCCCATTCGAAGCGTCTTCAAGCCTTTTTTGTGAGACTTTTTGACAGGAGACCCGTCATGTTGATCGCTTTTGATTCAGTTCGCGGAACCACACTCGCCGGTGTTGACGACAAGGTCGGAACGATCTTGGACTTGCTGATCGATACCGACGACTGGCTGACCCGGCACTTGGTGGTCGATACGGGAAAGTGGCTTTCCGAACGCCGCGTCTTGTTGCCGCCGAGCATTCTGGGTCAGCGCGATTGGCAACAGCGAGCGATCGCGATCAAGCTGACCAAGCAACAGGTCCAGGACAGCCCCCACGTCGACTCGAACAAGCCGGTTTCCAGGCAAATGGAAGCGGAGCTGTATAAATATTACGACGTGCCGGCTTATTGGGGACCGGCCGGGGTTTCACTCGCTCTCGGCGGCCCGACCGGCATGCCGATGTCCGCGCACGTTCCCAACGGGGAGCAGCAGGTGGTGGAAGAGGAACTTCCGAATCTTCGCAGTGCCAAAGAGATCCGAAACTATTCGATCGAAGCGACCGACGGCGACCTCGGCCACGTCGAGGATCTGATCATTGACGATGAAACGTGGGCGGTTCGGTACGTCGTCGTCGACACAAAGAACTGGTTGCCGGCGCGCAAAGTATTGATCTCACCGCAATGGGTCGAATCCGTCTCGTGGTCGGAAACCACCGTGTCGATCAACATGACGCGCGAGGAAATCAAGAACTCGCCCGAATACGACCCGCTGACGCCGATCAACCGCGGCTACGAAGAGCACCTATACGATTATTACGGCCGAGAACGCTACTGGCTGCCCTAAACGCACCCGCGCGGGTGTCCAGCCTTCAGCCGCATCCCCACTGGTTTAAGGCCAAGACCACGACGCTGAGATCAATCGAGAAGCCCGGACGCTGGCGCGAACCGGCTGATGTCAAACGATGATCAGCCGTTTGGCGCGAGCCTACGGGCCGCAACCCGAGGAAACAACGCACAAAAAAAGACCCCCAACCCCTTTTTCGTTAGGCATTCACATCGACGACGATCCGGCCTTTGACTTGACCGGCCAGGATCTGTTCGCCCAGTGATGGCACGACGGCCAGGTTTGCCTGCTGGACCATCGCATCGAGCTTCTCCAGTGGCAGATCACTTGCGATGCGTTGCCAAGCTCGGACGCGTTGGTGAAAGGGTTGCATCACGCTATCGATCCCCAGCAGGTTGACACCGCGAAGCAGAAACGGGATCACACTGGTCGGCAGCGAGGCGCCGCCGGCGAGCCCCACCGCGGCGACCGAGGCGCCGTATTTCAGTTGACCGAGCACCCGGGCCAGCATCGCCCCGCCGACGGCATCGACACAGCCCGCCCACGTCTCCGATTCGAGCGGCTTTCTCGACACGGTATCGATCTCATCGCGAGCGACGATCCGGCTGGCACCGAGCGACTTCAAGTACTCAGCGGCCTGCGGTCGGCCCGTCACGGCGGCAACTTCATAGCCGGTGTTCGCCAAGATCGCCGTCGCGATTGAACCGACGCCCCCCGCCGCCCCGGTGACCAGCACTTCGCCTTGGTCCGGTTTCAATCCGTGATCTTCCAACGCCACAATCGCCAGGATCGCAGCGAAACCGGCCGTGCCGATCGCCATCGCCTGCTTGGTGGTCAAGCCATCGGGCAACGGCACCAGCCAATCCGCATCGACGCGGGCCTTTTGAGAATAGCCGCCCCAGTGCGTCTCGCCGACACGCCAGCCGGTCAACACCACCTTGTCGCCGGGCTTGTACCGCGGATCGGCCGACGACTCGACCGTTCCGGCAAAGTCGATCCCGGGCACATGGGGATACTTGCGAACCAGACCGCCGCCGGCTCGCATGCACAGCCCGTCCTTGTAGTTGACGGTGGTATACTCCACCGCCACCGTGACGTTTCCCGCAGGCAGCTGATCCTCGGTCAACGTTTGCACCGCGGCGGAAACTTCAGACTCGCCTTTTTTCTCGACAACGAGCGCTTTAAATGACATGGGGGCTCCTGATTGATTTTCGGGGTTAGAGTGCAACGGTGCGGGAGGACGTTTTGATCGTGTGAGTTGCTGACTTGGGTACATACCCTTGCTCACAGGCAACCCTTTCAGACAACGCTGTAAAGTATTTTTTAGCGGTAGGGCGCGAGCCCTCCGGTGTTTCGGTAACGATTAGCAATCGGAGGGCGTGCGCCCTGCCGCTAACACCTCGTAAAACTCAGGAAATAATTGCTTCACCGCGTAGCCCTTCAGAGGGCGGACCATTTCTAGGACAAATCTGGGTCGCTGGTCACTGGGCCGCTGGTCACTGGGCCGCTGGTCACTGGGGCCACCCCCTGTCCAACACTCGCTTCATCGCCGCCAACGTTTCCTTGCTGACGTGATGCTCGATGCCTTCGCTATCGATCGCCGCTGTCTGGTCACTGACGCCCAGCTTTTTCAGAAACGCCTCGACGACCTCGTGCCGCCGGCGTGCTTGAGAGGCAAGCCGCCTGCCCGCGGACGTCAATTCAACCGGTTGGTAGGGCGCCGTCGTCACCAAGCCGTCGCGCTCGAGCCGCTTGATCGTATTGTTGACCGTCGCGTGCGTGACCGCAAAGTGTTTGACCAAATCGACGGCTCGGCAAACACCGCGTTGCTCGATCGCATCCGCAATCGCCTCCACGTAGTCCTCCGCCACTTCGCTGGCATGGTCTGAACGGGTCCGTTGATGAATCTTAATGGGCAATTTCGCGACCATACCGCGGCAAGGAAAGGCTGATGCTCATCCATTGAGCTGTTTTTGGAGTGCTGTTTTGCAATCGACACAGTTTAACCGGAATTCCGTTTTCCATCGAACCGCTTTCCTCAGGGCTTGCGTCGATTCACGAAAGACTCTATTTTGACCGCACTCCCTGAGTTAGCCTTGGCTAACTTCAGCTCAAGCGGCACCCCGCTTGATGGAGCCTCACCTGGAACCGCGTGCTTCAGCACCGCTTCAGCCGGCACCAAAACTTAGCTCAAGCTAACTCCTTTATTTCACACATGACGGGAATTCAACTTTGAATACTTCATCACTCCAGGCAGATCCGCGGGGCGGCCCGCGGGGTCCGGTCCGATCCGAGCGGCCAGGCGGGTTTACGCTGATCGAACTGTTGGTCGCGATCTCGATCATCGGAGTCATGGTGGGACTATTGTTGCCGGCCGTTCAGGCGTCGCGTGAAGCGGCTCGACGGATGTCCTGCAGCAACAACCTGCGCCAGGTGGGACTGGCGGCTCAAAATTACCATGCGGCGTTTCGGCAATTCCCTCCGGGATACGTTTCGCATCCCACGACCGACGGTTCCGCCCCGAGCGTGGTCAACATGGACCCGCTGACATGGGACGCCGGGCCGGGTTGGGGTTGGGCGGCGGCGCTGTTGCCGTTTGCCGAAGGCAACTCGGTGTTTGAAAGCCTGCGGATGGAGCAACCGATCTGGTCGAGCGGCAACGTGGATGCGATTTCGACGACGATCCCGGTGTTCCTGTGCCCCAGCACGACCGGTGGCGACGAACCCTTTTTTGTCCGCAATGAGGCCGGCGATCCGCTACGGATCCAAGGCCGGGAAATCGTGCTGGGGCGCAGTCACTACGTCGCCAGCCACGGCCAGGAGAGTTGCTGGGGCGAATGCGGCTCCGCGGCGACAGGCGAAGTGTTCACCAACATCTACACCGGCCAGACGAAAATCATCGCGATCAATGGAGATGCCGGACAAGTCGCCGACGGGCCATTCTTTCGCAACTCCAGGACAAGATTTCGAGACGTGCTGGACGGGCTCAGCAGCACGATCTTCTTTGGCGAACACAGCTCGGCGCTGAGCGAAAAAACGTGGGTCGGCGTCGTCCCGGGCGCATTCACCCATCCCCAGTTTACGTCGCCGGAAAACGGCCCCGACGCGGCGGCCACGCTGACGCTGGTACACGCCGGCCCATCCGGCGGCGAGCTGGACATCACCGGCAACCCGATCATTCACCCGATCAATTTCCCGACCTACCACGTCGGCCAAATGTTCTCGCAACACCCCGGCGGCGGTTATGTCGCGATGGGAGATGGATCGGTCCAGTTCGTCACCAATTTCATCGATCTGTTCATCTGGGCAGAACTCTCGAGCATGCGTGAACACGAAGTCATCCAATGGGATCAACTGTGAAACCATCCAATCGCAACCAAACGTCAACACGATCTCGCAACGTGGGTCTGGCATTCGCCGTGATCGCCTGCGCGGCGTCGCTGTGGTACTTCAGCCGCTCGCCGGTCCAACTGGATCACGACGGCTACGATCTGACGATCGCGTTGTATCGCGTCTGCAATCAGCGTGATGCGGAGGCGCTGGAGGAGATCCACAGCCGACTGAACCAACTGGCCGACGGTGCATCGCAAGACGACCATCAACGCGAAGCGCTCCAGGACGTCGTCCAGGAAGCGCGACAAGGGAACTGGCGCGATGCCATGATCGCCTGCAGAACGCTGCTGGAAGAACAGGTGCATTATTGAAGTGGAGTCACCTTCCCATGGGGCAACTTCAAGAAGGCACGAGCTCCAACGCGGGAGAGACGACCGCTCAAACCCGGCGAATGAACTCTTCGGCATACGACCTTACTTCACGGCCGTTGAGGACATGAACCATCCGCAACTGCTGGACCTGTTCGTCGCTGAAGGAACTGAGCGGGACGTGGACGAGCGTTTTCTTGTAGTGTCGCGCGAGCTTTCGCCATCCGGCACCGGGTGGCAGGGCGCTGAGCAAGGCGACTTGCCGGCCGCCGGCGTGCATGCAAGCCGCGGCGATCAAGCGTTCTTCCAGCGTGCCCGCGAAATCAAGTCGCCGATCGCCCCAGATGTCGGGAATCATCACCGGCGGGTACAAGAACATCGCCCCGCCGTAGCGGCTGAGCCCGATGCCGGGGCCGACCATTTCATCGGCAAAGCTGGTGGCATAAAACGCCAACGTGGATTCATCCTTGTGTTCGGCGAACCACGTCGTCCGCCACGGGTAATCGCGTGGATCCGAGGGTGAATCGAACAACATGACACAGGCGTCAAGCGTGCCGCGACTGGGCGGGATGACTTTGACGTAGATTTGGCGGTCGTACCAGTGCCGCAGCGTGTCGCGGATGTCGATCCCATCTTTGACGCTGGTGGTAAATTTTTCGGTGCGTGCCAAATCGTTGCCGATGATCGCCTTGGCCCGATCAAACACACGGGTGCGAAAGTTTTCGATCCGCTCGTCTTCGGGTGGATAACTGCACTGGGTAAACGGATTCCATTGGTACTTCCAGCGACTCTTTTCCGGAGACGACGGTTTACGTTTCAGTTGCAACGTCCGCCAACAGATCGGCGGCCCCGGCAAACGATTCACCATCGAGATCAAATCGCCGTCGGGCAGACGGGCCTGATCGATCCCCAACTTGACCTCGTCCAGTTCGGTAGGCGCCGAGTCGTCTTCGGAAACATTGGCATAGGAATACTGGTTAGCCAGCTGCGCGACGTGCAGCGCGTACTGATCGCCCATGATCTGCTGGGCCGCGGTCACGATCGTGATCAGATCGGGCGTCATCCGCCGCGACATCAACGAGAGGTTGCGGATGTACTTCAAGCACTTGGAAAGATGCAGTGGGGTGATGCGTCGCGCGAATTGTTTTAATTCGGCTCGGTAGCTGATCCGCGCCGCAATCAACAGTTCTTTCACGCCATCAATTTGCAGATCCTCGTCTTCTTCCAGCTCGCTGCGGGCGCGTTCATACAGCCCGGTGATGTAGGGCAATTCGCCGAACAGAAACATCAAGGTTCGCGGATCGATGGCGTAGCGGCGCGGTTCCTGGACGGCATCATGTTGCGGAAAATCGAACTGGTCGGACGACTCGCTTTTGTTGGCCGCGGGAGCGGAAAAGGATTCGGTGTAGGCTTCGCGGATCCACGGCCAATTCAAAATGCTGGTCACGAACAAGATTCGGTCATAGCGTTTTTCCAGCTCGGCCAACCGGTAAGCCATGTGCACGATCCGCGACCGCGTCTGGCGATCCGGCGGCCGCGGCAAACTCGGCAGCACGGCGGCGGCGAATCGCTCCGCGGCGACTTGGCGGACGGCAAACGGATCGGGCATGACCGAAGAAAATGGCAGAAACGGATCCGTCTCCAGATCCACATACGCCCGAGGAATGTGCTCTCCCATCGCGGCCCGAATGGCCATGATGACCGGCTGGCAGGGATCGATCGGCACGTAGCTGGCGGGATCGGAATCGGCGTCACCGCTATCGCAGCTCTCACCCGCCTCGGGGTCGTAGGGGGCAAACCCAGACTCCAGATCGGGACGGGTGAAGCCGGCACCGGGTTTTTGAATCACGATCGATGGCCGAGGCAAATCCAGGATCGCCGCTTCGGTGCTCTCACGAAACGACTCCGGAAGCGGCACCGCAACGCAATCAAAGTCCTGTTCCAGCATCCAGCGACGCACCGTCAGCGCGAATTGACCGCTGCCATGAATCACCGGCAGGACTGCGATCGATTCCCCCAGACGAAGGAGTGCGGGAGGATTAAATTTGGGTTCACTTTCTAAGTTCATGAAATCAGGGCTTGCAACCCCCTACCGCGACGCATATGCTCCGAATCTCCAGGTTGCGAGCAAATTATCACCGCGACGATGGCACGGATTCGTGCCGCGGTTTCTCAACTTGGCGTATTTGGCTTGCGATTGCTCGCCAGTTTAACAGTTATTTTTGGAAACGCAGGTGTTCATTCCCACCTGCGTTTTCTTTTTGCCTGTCGCGTAACGCGCCGCAAACAACTTAGCGTGCGTGACCCCAATGGCACCGGCAAGCGTGTTGGTGTGCAGGCTTTAGCCGCCCACTGTCGCTGCGTCGCAGCGACCGGGAATCGCCTAAAGGCTAAACACCAACGATTGCCGAACCTCTTGTAGCGGCCCCCTTTTCCGCTCCGCCCACACTCCGATAGCGGCGTTTCGCAGTTCGACGTATTCTAACCGCTGCGCGACTGTCACGGAGCGAAGCAATGTCCTCTCCCGTCGCGGATTGATGATTCGGTTCTCGACCGTCAACGACCTCCTCAAGCATTCCCCGTCGGCGCACCCCAACGCCGACCGCTCGGTCTTTCGGCGGAACGAGAAAGGCGGCCGAACCCACCGATCCGACGACCGCTGCTGCCTTGCGTTTCAGTCACCCGACAAGTCCTTTTCTCAACGAGGTGATAGCTGTGAGTAGGTGGAGACTTTGTTTTGCGATCTCGATCCTGGGATCGCTTTTCCTGCTGGGCCCGATGGGTGCCGCGCTGGCCCAGGAGGCGACCGAGACAACCGCGTCGCCGGCGGGCATGACCGATGAACAAATCGGAGACGGGCCGCTGGCCGCCCACAACGCGTGGATGCTGATCTGCTGCGCATTGGTTCTGTTCATGACCGCGCCGGGGCTGGCCATGTTTTATGGCGGCTTGGTGCGGCGCAAGAACGTGTTGAGCGTGATGATGCAGTGCATCTTCTTGATGGGACTGATGACGGTGATCTGGGCGATCTATGGCTATTCGCTCGCCTTCGGCGGATCCGGCGGCTGGATCGGCAACACCGACTACCTGTTCATGAACGGGGTGCAACGAGAATGGAGTGAAGCGCTCGGCAAGCCGGTCACACCGATGGAAGGCAGCATTCCGCGACTCACCCACATGTTGTTTCAAGGCATGTTCTTCATCATCACCCCCGCCCTGATCTGCGGCGCGTTCGCCGAGCGGATCAAATTCAGCGCGATGGTGATCTACTCGATCCTGTGGGGCACGCTGGTCTATTGCCCGCTTTGCCATTGGGTCTGGGACGGTGGGCCGCTGGCCTATGGCGAAGGCAGCATCATGGGCGGCGCGCTCGACTTTGCCGGCGGCACCGTCGTCCATATCTCCAGCGGTGTGTCGGCGCTGGTCGCCGCGATCCTGATCGGACCTCGCATGGGATTCCCCAACGAGCCCTTCCAGCCGCACAACCTGACCTACACCGCACTCGGTGCGGCGATGCTGTGGGTCGGCTGGTTCGGATTCAATGCCGGCAGCGAATTGCTAAGCGATGGACTCACCAGCAGCGCGTTCGCAGTCACACACTTTTCCGCCGCCGCCGGCGCGTTCGCCTGGGCCATGACCGAGTGGATCGTGTTGGGCAAACCCACGGTCCTGGGCGCGAGCAGTGGTGCCGTTGCGGGGCTGGTGTGCATCACACCGGCTGCCGGATTCGTCCAACCCATGCCGGCACTGGTCATGGGTCTGGTCGCGGGGATCCTCTGCTACCTGGCGTGCAGCAAGCTGAAGCACACGCTGAAGTACGACGATGCCCTGGATGCCTTTGGCGTCCACGGCGTCGGCGGAACAGTCGGTGCCGTCTTGACGGGCGTGTTCGCCAGTCGCGCGTGCTGGGATGTCAGCGGAAACGGTACCAAGATCGGGCTGCTCGAATCCGGCAGTCCCGCGCTACTGATCGGGCAGATCGTTGCGGTCTTGATCACGTTCGCCTTCGCAGCGATCGGAAGCCTGATTTTGCTCAAGCTGATCGACATCGTCATCGGACTTCGCGTTCCGGCCGAGAGCGAACAACGCGGGCTGGACATCACCGATCACGGTGAAGAGGGCTATATGTTCGCGTAGGACCGACGACACGAAACAGCATGCCGATCGCGGCGGTGACCAACAGGGTTGCCGCCGCGATTTTTTGCGCCGTCCCCACACCTGCGCCCACACCCGCAGCGACTCCGCCGTCTGCCCCAGCGGAACCGATCGACTCGGCGACACTGCCCCACAAAAACGACCCCGTGGACATCGAGAGCGCCAGCGCCGTCAAGTAACAGCTCATTCCCCGCGCCCGCATGCGACTGGGCAACGTGATTTGGGCGGCCGTGTTGAGGGTCGTCAGCGTGACCATCCAGCCGCAGCCCATCACCAGCGTCGCCACCACCACGACCCAGCGCTGTGTCGAAGACCCCATGACCGCCAGTCCGCCGGCAAACACCAGCATGGCCAAAGCGATAGTCGCGTCGCCGCCGAAACGCCGCTGCAACACCGGCAAGAAACGCGCCGCGATCAACGCCCCGCCGCCGACGCAGGTGACCAACACTCCAAACCCGTCGGCGCCCCAATCCAATCGCTGGCGGGCCACCAACGGTAACAGCCCCCACAGCGCGCTGGCCGGCACGACGAACAGCCCCAGACGCACCAAGACGTGTCGCATCTGGTGATTGCGATAAACGTACCGCAGACCCTGGTACAACGATTTTCGATACGACAATCCACGCGACGATTCGCGTCCCTGTCGGCGCCACATCAACAACACCACGATCACGCCGGCAAACGAGATCGCATTGAAGGAAAACGCGATCCACGATCCCGCGATGGCAACCAACGCGCCCGCGATCGCCGGACCGGCAGACCGCGCCAAATTAAAATTAATACTGCCCAACGCGATCGCGCGCGACAACTGCGGCCGTGGCACCAACTCGGGAATCGACGCCTGCCACGTGGGGACGTGCAACGTCAGCCCCAACCCGATCAAGAACGTCAGCCCCAGCAACAGCCAGCTGGTCATCACGCCGGCCGCGGTCAGCGCCGCCAGACTCGCCGCGGTCAACAACATCAGCACCTGGGTGGATAACAGCAACCGGCGTCGATCAACCCGATCGGCCAGCACGCCGGCGGGAATCGCCAGCAAGACGATCGGCGTCGCCATCGCCGTCCGCACAGCGGAAACCATCTGCGGCGAGGCGTCCAGGTCGGTCATCAACCAACCCGCGCCGATTTCGTGCATCCATGTGCCGACGTTGGAAACGAACGACGCGATCCAGAACGAACGATATATCGGGTTGCGCAGCGGCAACCAGGGCGAGCCGTTATCTTCACCGACCTCGCCATCGCTTTGTCGCTCCACGCCGTTTGTCGAGACCGGGTGCCGATCGCCCGCTCGATCAGGCTCAATCGACGGCGCCTGCGTCGAGACACCCGTCGCCTGGTGAATGACCTGGGAACAGGGTTCGGAGAACTCGTTCGTTTCGTTTCGCACGTCTTCCATCACTACACCATCGCACCAGATCAAATTTCCGAACAGGGGCCCAAACAGGGGCCCAACTGCATCTCGCCAACCGACAACCATTCCGAACACGCCGATGAACGCTTACGACTGGATCCTTTTTGATTCCACCGGCACCCTGTTGACCCCGGATCCCGAGCCGGCACGGGCGTATCACGCCGCCGCCGTCGCCCTAGGCAGTGAACATTCGTTTGAAGAAGTACGTCAGAACCTGATAGCCGCCATGAAACGCCATTTTTTTGGCGACACCGTCGACCAGCCGACCGACGAGGAGGCCGAGCGACGGCGGTGGCAGCGGATCGTCGCCGACACGATTCGTGATTTACCGCCGGATTTACCGCCGGGCGATCTCGACGGCTTTGCTGGCGACGACGTGTTCGGTTCGCTGTGGAACCACTTCGCTTCGGCCGACGCCTGGCGGTTGTATGAGGATGCCCTGCCCGCCCTCGAGCGACTGAAATCCAAAGGGTACGCGATTGCGGTCGCCTCCAATTTCGACCTGCGCTTGCGGACGGTCTTGGAAGGAATGGGGATCACGCATCATTTCGACGCCGTCTTGATCAGCAGCGAGCTCGGTTGGTCCAAACCCAACACACGTTTCTACGACGCAGCCGTCACTCGCATCGGGATCACCGATCGCTCCAGGCTGCTGATGATCGGCGACACCAAACGGGGCGACGTGGATGCCGCCCGACAAGCCGGTCTGGATGCCCGGTTGCTGGTGCGGGACCGGCCTGACGCGTTGCTTCGCTTGACCAATGATTTGTAGGCCGTCGTCAATGGCCGCCCTGATCCATGTCACGAAAGTGAAATCACGCACCTGGCAGGTGGGTCGAAGGAAGCGAGGGGAGGTCGATCTTTAGGTTTTAGCGGCAGGGCGCGAGCCCTCCGGTTCGTCATCGTTGCCAAAACACCGCGAAAGACCGGAGGGCTCGCGCCCTACCGCTAAAAAATGCTTCACTCGCTGGCTTCCTTGCGTGCCTTGGCCTCGTCCAGCCAAGACTTCAGCGCCGCCATATCGCCCCTGGCCAACATTTCCCGCAGCGATCCCAGCGCATCGGAAAAATGATCCAGTTGGCCCAAGATGGCTTCGCGATTGTGCACACAGATGGCCGTCCACATCGTCGGGTCTCCGGCCGCCACGCGGGTCATGTCTCTCCATCCGCTGCCGACCAGCGGCAAGCATTCGTCATCGACCAGGCTGGCCAACAGCGATGAAACCAGATGCGGCACATGACTGACCGCAGCCAACCGTTGGTCATGTTGCTCGGGCGACATCGAAAGAATGTCGCCGCCCGTCTGCATCCAAAACGCGGCGACCCGATCCACCGCCACGGCCGGCGTGTAATCGCCGGGCGTCATGATCACCAACTTGCCTTCGAGCAACGTCGCAGTGGCGTTTTCGACCCCGGTCTTTTCCGATCCCGCGATCGGATGGGCGGCGACGAATTTCCGGGCCAGCGACGGTGACTGCGCCTCGATCTCGGCAACGATCCGGGCCTTCGTGCTGCCGACATCGGTGATCAACGCGTCGTCACCCAACACTTGATCGGCTGCGATGGCCAGTTCAACGATCTTGTCGACCGGAGAGGCGACGACGACGACGTCACTGCCACGACACGCCGCCGCGATCTCCGTGAATCCTTCGTCGACCGCGCCGGCCTCGATCGCCGCACGACAACTTGATTCGCGTCGACTGTAGCCGACGACATGAACCCCACGCCGCCGCAACGCCATTGCGACGCTGCCGCCGAGCAGCCCGACACCGAGGATCGAAACGCGTCGGAGCCACGCCGGTTTTTCAGGAAGCGTTTGCATCTCAGCCCAAATCCGGCAATTGATGGCCCATCTTGGATCGTTTCGTTTCCAGGTAATTCTTGTTGTGCTTGTTCACCGGCGTCACGATCGGCACTTGATCGACGAGCTTCAAATCGTAGCCGCGCAGATTAAACGCTTGTTGTTTCTTGGGGTTGTTGGTCAGCAAACGAACTTCGCTGATGCCCAGATCCTTCAAGATCTGCAACCCGACTCCGTAATCACGCATGTCGGCTTTGAAACCCAGCGCGTGGTTTGCTTCGACGGTGTCCATCCCTTGGTCTTGGAGCGCGTAGGCGCGAATTTTCTGGGCCAGTCCGATCCCGCGTCCTTCCTGGGGCAGATAAACGAGCGCGCCGCGACCTTCGGCGGCAATCATCTCCAGGGCCATTTCCAACTGATCGCCACAATCACATCGCAGCGACGCAATCAGATCGCCGGTGAAGCAACTGCTGTGCATCCGAACCAGCGGTGGCGTTTGACCTTCGGCCTGCTGGGACAGTTCACCGAGTGTCAACGCGATCGGTTCTTGATCTTCGAAATCGACCGAATAGACGATGATTTGAAACTCGCCGTACTTGGTCGGTAACGTCGCCTGGGCAGCGCGGTTGACCAATTTTTCGCTCACGCGGCGATGCGCGATCAGTTGCTCGATGCTGATGATCTTGAGCGAGTTTGCCTTGGCGATGGCGATCAATTCATCGCGTGTGGCGCGGTCACCGGATTGGTTCAGGATTTCGCAAAGCACCCCGGCGGGCTGCAAACCGGCCATCCGCGCCAGATCGACCGCCGCTTCGGTGTGCCCGGCGCGACGCAACACGCCTCCCTTTTTTGCGATCAATGGATAAACATGCCCGGGGCGGACGAAATCTTCGACCTTGCAATCCGGCGACGCGATCCGCAGAATCGTCTCGCTGCGTTCGGCGGCCGTGATCCCGGTGCGCGCGGTCGCGATGTCGATTGGAGTGACGAAGGCCGTACGCAGCGGCGCGTTGTTGTCCGAGACGACGGGAGACAACTCCAATCGCTTGCCGACTTCGGGCAGGATCGAAACGCACAATTGGCCGCGACCACCGAGCATGAAATTGATCGTCTCGGGAGTCGCCTTTTCGGCCGCACAAATGAAGTCGCCTTCATTTTCACGATCCTCCGCATCGACGACGATCACGACCTCGCCTCGTCGCACTGCCTCGACCGCCGCAGGGATGGAATCCAGGGAAAGGTCTTCGCCGGATAGCGAATCATTGAAGGGCATCGTGTGGCTTGGGGTGTCAGTGGGTCGGATGGTGGAGGGTCTGGTCGGTCCATTATTATACGGATGATGGCCAATTGCCCAATGAGCGGACCGATTGATGAGACGACAGCAGACCAGGAAGCGACCCATTTGCGTTTTGGCGGGTGCTTGCAGTGTGTTTGCCGGCATTTGCAGCGGCGAAATTGCGGCGATTGCCGCAGACCCGGCGGGCCCGCCGAAACCGCCGGCCGCGGCAGAATCGGCCCCGGTGCGCCCCAACGCGACCGCGTTTGAGGTCAAAAAGATCGCGGATTTGCGTTTTTGCGGCGCCGAAGGTGATGAGTTGGGCAGCGCGAGCCGCTGCGACGTCTATCTGCCGCAACCCAAAACGCCATCCCAGCAGGCGTCCGGGGCGGCCCCCGATCGTCGCTGGCCGGTGGTGCTGGTCGTCCACGGAGGCGGCTGGGCGACCGGCGATAAATGGACGATGGAGCGTCATGCCCGGGATTTGGCGGGAAACGGTTTTGCCGCCGTCGCGATCAATTATCGGCACGCCCCGAGTTCAAAATTTCCCGATCAAGTCGATGACGTGCGGTCGGCTCTGGTCTGGATCACCGAGAACGCCCCCACCTACCACTGGGACACCGAGCGCGTCGGTCTGTATGGCTATTCCGCCGGCGGCCACCTGGTTTCGCTGGTCGCCACACTGGCCGATGAACCCTGGCAATCCGTTCGTCAGACGACGTCTTGGCCGCAGCAAGACGAACGTTGGAAAAAGCTCCCGTCGATCGGTGCCGTTTGCATCGGTGGCCCGCCGACGGACTTTCGGCAACTGCCACCGGACAACACGTCGCTCGCGTTTTTCCTGGGCGGATCGCGACGCGAGCTGCCGAACGTTTACACCGCCGCTTCGCCGATCTGTTTTACCTCTCCCCAAGACCCACCGTTTCAAATCATCCACGGCGAAGCGGATTGGATCGTCCCGATCAACAACGCCAAAACGTTTCACCAGGCGCTGGTCGATGCCGACGTCGAATCGTCGCTACACACCCTGCCAGGCGACGGCCACCTGTTTGCGTTCCTCAGCCCCAAGCTGACCGATTGGATGCTCGATTTTTTCAAGCAGCAATTGTCGAAGTAGGGCATGCTGTGCATGCCGAGTAGGGCATGCTGTGCATGCCGATCATCACGCACGCCGTGACGTCCATCGCACCTCCCAGCACGCGGCGTCAGCCAGTGGCGCGTGATCCTGGAACGCGATGCCGGTCTCACTCGTTCCAAGGCTCCGCCTTGGAACGCGATGCCGGTGTGGCTCTGCCACACGCGGTCCGCGGCCGAGAGGCGGGAGCCTCCGAAGCAATGTGTTCCCAGGCGGAGCCCGGGAACAAGAAGACAAGGAGATGCCGGTCGCTTACCGGCGTGCTGATTCAATCAACAGCTTGCTCACGCGTCCCGCTGGGAGGCCGCGTCGATCGCGCGGGCCAGATCGTCGCGCAAGTCTTCAAACGACTCCAACCCCACCGACAAGCGGATCAATCCGTCGGTGATGCCGAACCGGGCACGATCGGCGGCGTCATAACTGGCGTGGGACATCGTTGCCGGTTGCTCGATCAACGATTCGACCGCCCCCAGGCTGACCGCCAAGTGAAACAGCTTGGTCGACTCGCACACCGCCGCGGTTTCCTCGATGCCCGCATCCAACTCGAACGTCACCATCGCTCCGAATCCGCCGACGAGTGTCTTGCGCGCCAACTCATGTTGCGGGTGACTTTCCAGCCCCGGATACAGCACCGTGCGAACCTTCGGATGTTGCTCCAGCCACCGTGACAAGGCGAGCGCGGTTTTTGACTGTTCCCGGATCCGCAGATCCAACGTTTTCAGTCCACGGCTGACCAGGAAACAGCTCAAGGGATCCAGCACCGCGCCGGTCGCGTTTTGGATGAAGTAGAGCCGATCCAACAGCTCTCGATCGGCCACCGCCAGCGTGCCGCCCAAGCAGTCGCTGTGACCGCCCAGGTACTTGGTGGCCGAGTGCATGACGATGTCGATGCCGTGTTCCAGGGGTCGCACCAGCGCCGGCGTTCCGAAGGTGTTGTCGACGCCGATGATCACGCCGCGTTCTTTCGCGATCGACGCCAACGCCGACAGGTCGGGGATCGTCAGCCGCGGGTTGCCGATCGTTTCCGCCCAAATCAATTTCGTCCGATCGTTGACCGCCGCGGCGACGGCGGCGGGGTCGGTCATGTCGACCAGCGTGACATCGATCCCGCTGCGATTGCAGATCTTGTGCAGCAATCGATACGCACCGCCATACAGGTCGCACCCGGAGACGACATGGTCACCGTTTTCCAACAGCATCGTGACGCAGTGGATGGCGGCCATGCCGCTGGAAAACGCCAACGCACCGACGCCCGACTCCAGCGACGCCAGTGTGGTTTGCAGATTGCTTCGCGTCGGATTGCCGCTTCGCGAATAGTCGAACTGGCCCCACTCGCCCGCGGCGGGCTGGCGAAACGTGCTGGCCAAATGGATCGGCGGGACGACCGCACCGGTCGCCGGATCGATTTCATTGCCGACATGAATCGCGCGGGTGCGGAAAGAGCTCTCGCCCGCCGACACCTTGTGTCCGTCCTGATCACTCATACCGACAGAGCCTGCTCCAGATCGGCGATCAAGTCATCACCGTTTTCGATCCCGCAGGACATGCGGATCATGTTGTCATCGATCCCGAACCGAACCCGGTCTTCGGGCGTGCAATGGAAGTAGCTCATCACCAACGGCTGTTCGATCAGCGATTCAACGCCGCCCAGACTCGGGGCGATTCGCGGGATACGAGCCGCATCGACGATGTTGGCCGTTTGCTTCCAATCGGCGTCGCGAATCGTGAACGTGATCAGCCCGCCAAAGCCACGCATCTGTGCCGCGGCGATCGCGTGCGTCGGATGGCTTTTCAGTCCCGGGTAATAGACACGCTCGACACGTGGGTGCGACTCCAGGAACTCGGCGATGCGGAGCCCGTTTTCGTTCTGACGCTGCATCCGCAATTCAAACGTCTTCAACCCGCGTTCGAGCAGGTACAGATTGTGGGGCGAGCTGATGTTGCCCAGGATGCCGCGCATGCTGCGAACGGCTTCCAGCTGTTCGCTGCGTCCGCAAAGCACACCGGCCAGCAGATCGTTGTGTCCGCCCAGATACTTCGTTGCCGAATGCAACACGTAATCGACACCGTACTCGGTGGGATTCATGTTGTAAGGCGTCGCCAGCGTCGCATCGATCAACGTCTCGACTTCGTTGGCTTTGCCGACGGCGGCGAATTTTTCCAGATCGATAACCGACAGGTGTGGATTGGTCGGCGACTCGCTGACCAGCATTTTGGTGTTGCGGTTGATCGCCGCTTCCATCGCGTCGTAGTCACCGGTCGTCACCTGGCGGGTGACCACTCCGAAACGCGACAGGTGCTTGGCACAGAACTCACGACTGCGGTGATAACACTGGTCGAAGAAAACAATTTCGTCGCCGGCGGACAGTTTGGTCATCAGCAATCCGACGAGCGCCGACATGCCGCTGCCATAGACGATCGCTTCCTCGCACTTTTCCAAGGCGGCAATCTTGGCTTCGACGCTGCGTTCGTTGGGATTTCCGTAGCGGCCGTATTCCTCACGCTGGTCTTCGCCGTTGACGAACCGAAGCAGATCATCGGACGATTCAAACGTGAACGTGGCGGCGGTGTAGATCGGGGTGGCAATGCTGCCGGAGTCTTTCTGACGAGCCTCCCCGGCGTGAACGCATTGCGTGGACAGTCCGGCACGTCGTGTGGGCATCGTCCCTGGCCTCTCCGTAACACGTTCCACCCTCGAATTCGCGGCGGGATCGTTCGCCGGCAGCGAAACGTTGCCTTGGTCAGAAGGCGTGATCGACGAAGGTGACGTGGCGTCACCGGTAGTTTGCTTTGTTTGCATGGCTCTTTAGCAGTAAGGCTGCAAGTGGCCGTAAATCCCATGAATTACGATTCGGACGGAAGTTCGACCGAAATGTCACTCCCCACAGACTAGCTGCACGGGATAGAATCGACAAGCGAAAACGTGTAGACGCGACGGCAGCTCGCCTCCTTGGGACCCATTTAGCGGCATGATCGGTTCATTTTCTCAGCCCTGGCCAAATCGCCACCGTAGCCCGGCCTACGGCTCCCTGGCGTACCGAACACTGGTGTGGTGCGTGCTCGTCGCCGCGGCTCACCTGTGGGGGGGCGACGGCCGGGGGACCAACGCGATCGGCCAAGAACCGGTTGCTCCGCCGGAAATCCGCGCCACCGCCGAGACGCCAGCCACCGGCACTCCGGCCGCCGACGAGATGGCGGAACAGGCTCGCCGACTCGTCGATGGGCTACGCAGCGACCAATTCGCCGTCCGTGAACTCGCCTCCGAACAACTCTTTCGCCTCGGCCCGGCCTGCTTGCCGATCCTGCGAGCGACCCGTCGCCAAAGCAGCGACACCGAACAATCCGACCGCTTGGACCGCATCATCGATTCGCTGGCCCAGCAGAACCTGGAATCCCGAATCCGCTCGTTTTTGCAAGGCGGACCGTCGGAGCTTGAGAATTGGCCCGAGCTGGAAAAGTGGTTTGGCGATTCGCCGCGAATCCGCGAGCTGTTTGTCGACCTGTATCGCGAGCACCCCTACTTGGTCGACGCGCTCGGCGGCACCCCCCAACAACTCTCGATGGGACTCTCGCGCGTGCATCGTCGGCTGATCGAACGCGGCGTCGGCCCCCGCGAAACCCCTCAGCGCGTCGACTTGATCGCGCTGCTGTTGCCGATGACGGATCCCAATTTTCAAGCCGGCCCCCAATACGATTTGATCGTCGCGTCGCTGCTACAGCTTTACCCCGCCAACGACTTTCGAAAGGATGCCGTCTTTGGCGAACCCTTCATGCGAATGGTCGCCAAGTGGATGTCTCGCAGCGACATGAGCATCCGCGAACAGGTGCTGCGTCTGGCGTTGCAGTGGAAGATGGACATCGGCCTGACGCTCGCCGTGGAAACCCTGAAACAAAACCCGGATCCGATTTTACTGTGCCGCTGCATGCAAACGATCTCGCGACAGGGGACTCGTGAGCATGCGGTCTTGCTGGCCGCGTACATCAACGACCCGACCGTCGTGTTCCAAAAACGCTACCTGGGTGTTCGCGGCGGTGAAGTCCAGGTGGGCGATGTCGCAGCCGCCTCGATCGCCCTGCTCAACTCCGTCCCGGTCACCGAAATCGGCTTCGCCGAACCCGCCGAACACCCCATTTTTGGGATCATCTACGAAGAGCTGGTGGTGCCGTTGAAGGTACCGAAGAAATCCGCCGATGGCGACGATGACAGCAACGAAGACAAGGACGGGGACACAGCGGAATCTGCCGACGACCAATTCCTGGACGAAGACGACCTGACTCCGCTGCAACCCGGCGACCTGTCGCCCAAGGAAATCGCACGCTTGATCGAACACGCCAAGCGACGGGAAGCCGCCCGAGTCGAAATCCGCCTCAGGGCGCTCGAACTCGTCCCGGCCGCTGCGGCGGAAGCTCTTTAAAAGAGTTGACGGCACTGCCGGTCTCCCATGGCGGAGGTCGTGCAGTTTACGAAGCAACCCTCCTGGCAGGAGGGTCGAGCGCAGCGAGGGGAGGTCGAACGGTGAATCGCGGCGCTCATTTCAATATTGATAGGCGGGCCCAAGCAGCAACCCAAACACTCTTCTCGCTGCGTTCGACTCTCCCAGGGGGGGAGCGTGACGAAACCCCATTCTGATCAACGACTTAAAAACTGCACGACCGCTGCGGGGGAAGCACCTTGATGGACCGCTGGCTTGCGGTTATCACTCCGAAGCTGGAAGCCTACGCCACTTTCCCGGACCTATTTTGTCGTGTCGATCCAGCAGACCACCACTTCGCTCCTTGGCCGCGACACCGACCCGGTCGCCGCCGGTTACCATCTCCGCGATCTGGCAACCGGCGATGCCGCCTCCGCCGTCGCCATTCTGTCCCATCTCGCCGGTGACCGGGAACGGCTGACCGAATCGGACCCCGCCATCATCGGCGCCTTGCTGCGGGTCGTGCACACGCTGCTGGTTCAAGATCGCTCCGAGTCGTCGATGGAGATCATTGGCTCGCTGACGCCAGAGGTGATGGAGCAGATCGACGGATCGCTGCCGCCAGAAACCTCCAATCGCCATCTGCTGTTGCATCTGTTGACGATGGCCCGTTCACGCGAATCGCTGCAGGTGTTCGTCGAGATCTTGAAGCAGCGGCCGCCGACGGATTGGATGGACGCCGCACAGATGCTCAGCCCGCTGATGCAACACGACGATTGGCCGGTCGACGCCGTGTTCCCCGCCGCGCTGGAGTGCCTTTCCGAACCCGCGCTCGCCGCCTCGCTGCTGGACCTGGCCAACTACCTGACCCGTCACGACCGCGTCACCGAGCACCCCGCCGCGGGCATGCTCGACACGCTGACCGAATTGCTCGGACACGTTTCCAGCCGCCTCGGATTTTTTGAAGACAACCCGCGCGCCTTCGGTGACGACGTGCCGACGGTCCAGAAGCGTCTGGCCGAAGCGGTCGCGCTGGCGGTCGCACTGTGTGATTCCCTGGCGTTGATCGGCGACGAGTCGGCGATCGGGAAACTGAACCAAACCGTCTTGCTGCGACACCGACGGGTGCAGTGCGAAGCCGCCGGGGCGCTGGCGAAACTTGGCGACAAAGAAGGCCGCAAGCGATTGATCGAACTCGCCGGGGACCCCGCCGCACGACTGCGGGCGATCGCCTACGCCGACGAACTGGACTTCGGCAACGAAATCGACGAAGCCTACCGTACGCCCGACGCGACGGCGGAGGCCGAGATGGCGCTGTGGCTCAGCCAGCCCCATCAAATGGGCGTGCCGCCGACCAACGTCGAAGTCGCGGCGTCGCGCCGGTTGCTTTGGCCCAGCTTCGATGACCCGGTCGACGTGACGCTGGTCCGGTTCGAATACAACATGGGCGACCGCGGCTACAGCAACATCGGCATGACCGGGCCGGCGGTCTTCACCATGGCCTGCGACCTGGCGGACATGCCGATCGACGACATCTTTGCGATCTACGCCGGCTGGCACGCCGACCACCAAGACATCTTCTCGGTCCAGGCCGAAGCGATGAACGAAGCCCAGCGGCGGGCGATGGAGACGTTCCAACAGCACCTGCAACACCTCGGCTATGAGGAACTCAAACCCATGCTGCTGGGGCTGTTTCTGGACGAGCGGGCCGGTGTGTTCACCGCGACCCGCGAAGGCACCGCGTGTGTCGTCATCACCGACGGATTAGAAACGATCGACCAGGCGACCGCCGGACGCACCCGCCCGTTGGGCGCCGAAGACCTGTTCAACCTCTACAAGGGACGCAAGATGCTGCGGACGTTCAACCCGTAAGACGCATCCAATAGGGCAACGCTGTGAAGCATTTTCCCCGGTGTTCCTTGAGGTTTTAGCGGCAGGGCGCGAGCCCTCCGGTCTTTCACGGTGTTTTTGAAACGCGACCGGACGGCTCGCGCCCTACCGCTAAACAATGCTTCACAGCGTTGCCAATAGGGGTGGCAGGACTCGAACCCGCGACCAAGGAATTATGAGTTCCCTGCTCTAACCGACTGAGCTACACCCCCGACGCGTTTTTCGAAGACTTGCTACACCCGCAGTACACCTGCTAGCCTATCTTCTCATGAAAAACGCCCTGTTTGACGCCACTAACGTCATCCAGGGCTTTCACCGCCAAACTATTTGGGAGCAAGGCGATGAGCGGGCGTATTGTACGCGCAGGCAGTAAGAAATCGAAACCGGTCAAACCGGAAAAGCCCTACCCGACGTTCCCCCTGTTCTCCCACGCGTCGGGGAAGTGGGCCAAGAAGGTCCGCGGGCGTATGCATTACTTCGGCGAATGGGCCGATCCCGAAGGTGCACTCAACGAATGGCTGGCCGTCAAGGACTATCTGATCGCAGGGCGTGACCCAAAAGAAGCGATCGGCTACGACATCAATGATCTCGTCCACGACTTTCTTGATTCGAAACAACAGCAGCACCGACATGGCGAACTGACGCTTGCCGGACTCAACGATTACCAGAAAGCTGGCCAGATGATCGCCAACTTCTTCGGCAAAGCACGTCTGGTCGCCACGCTCGATACGCCGGATTTTTCGCGACTCCGCAGCAATTTCCCTGAGTCATGGGCACCGGCCACGGTCAACAATCAAATCGCAAGGATTTCTGCGATATTCAATTTTGCCTACGACGAAGGCAAGGTCGATCGCCCCATCCGAAAGGGCAAGAATTTCAAGCGAGTCTCACGCAAGCGACAGCGACTGGAGCGAGCAAAGAAACCCAAGCGACTGTTCGATGCTGTCGAGCTTCATCGACTGATCGGTGCAGCTGACTTCCAATTGAAAGCGATGATCTTGCTGGGGATCAATTGCGGATACGGGAACGCGGACTGTGGCCGATTGGAAATCCCGACAATTGATTTCAAGCGATCTTGGATCGAAGACCTTCGGCAGAAAACGGCTGTTGAGCGTGCGGCTTGGCTATGGCCCGAAACAATCCAAGCGTTGCAACACGCAATCGACAATCGATATTCTAGCGCGCCTGCATCTCTCGCTGAACGGGTCTTTGTCACCAAACGACGGCAGTCTTGGTACAAAGAAAACGGGAAGTCAGATCCGATTTCGGTCGCATTTCGAAAGTTGACCGAAAAGGTTGGTTGCCGGCGGGAAGGCATTGGGTTCTACAGCCTGCGTCACACGTTCGAAACCATTGCCGGAAACTCAAGAGATCAGATCGCCGTCAACTATGTGATGGGCCACTCAGACGAATCGATGGCTCAAGTCTATCGCGAAGGAATTGATCCAAAGCGAATCATTGCAGCTTGTTCGTTCGTCCGTCGATGGTTCTTACGCGGCCGATGGCCGTTGGTGCGGATGAAAATGCCGAAAAACGTGAGACGGATTCAGTTCAACGAGCAAACAGCATGAATCCATACGAGCCACCAAACACCGACGGAAAGGAATCAAAAAAGACGCGAAGGAACCTTTGGATCGGAATCCTCCTCCTGGCGTGTTTGAGCTTCCTGAGTTTGATTTGGCTTGTTCAAGCTTGGTACATGCTAATTCCAGAAATCACGATCTACACCGAATTCCGAGGCTTCGGAGATTAGGGGTTTGTCCAGACGTGTCCCAGCCTAACCGACAATGCGCTCCAAAGATTCAATTGCATTCGCGAGCGAGAATCATGATTCGCATGGACGACTACGATCGGTCCAAGGCCGGCCAGGCGAACGCGGTTTCCCGGTCAAACAGGCATCCAAATGAAACTCCTATCGAAGTGGCGATCGGACGACGTTTTCCGTGAAGCGGTCAGACTATTGAGTGACCCTCGGTTTCATACTTGGGAAAATACAGATGCTCTTTCGGCAGCCGAGCTTGCAGCGGTACGAGAATTGATCGGCATTGGTGCACTGGAAGGGCGCACCCGAGGTGAGTTGGTCGATAGTTCACGAATCCCTCGCGTTCAATTTCAGGGAATGGTTTCGGGCGGCAATTGGGTGCGAAAACTTCACGACGTAGTTTTCAATCGAACGCCCGCCAAATTTGCGCCGTTTGATCTGTGGACTTTATTCCATGACGGGGTCGTCAGCGTACGAGCCTCATCTCGCACCATCGGCTCTGAAGTAAATCTTTCAGATCGCAAGAGCACTGAAGCGTGGATTCGAGATCGTTGGCACATACCAAGCGACCCGTGGGTAGTCATTGAGCGGTTTTCGACGATTGCTACATCGCAGCAGAACATAGCCGCCGCACAAGCAATCGCATCGCCGACCATTAATGTTTCGCCCATCGTGCACGTGAACCCAGCAATCACAATTGATCCTGTTATTCAGCTCTCGACGTTGACTGCTCCAACCGGGTGCGACGACGACGCTGAGAAAGAAATCGAAAAAACAAGGCCAACTGATGGCGAACTCTTTGCATACAAAGCCTTCGTTGCGGCCCAAAAGTACCTTCGAGCCAACGCGGGAGACTACAACCTGAAAGTCACGCGAGCGGACGCATACGAAATCCTACAGGCCGAACTCGGTAGGGAGATTGACCGGAGAGCTGCCGGACTCCCAGAGATCTACGAAGTCCCCTCCACCCTGGACGCATTCAAAAAAGCTCTGGGAAGAGCATCCAGGAAACTGTCCCGTGGGACAAAAGAGACATCGTAAAGACAAACGCCGAAAAATCTCAATTCGCTTTCACCAAGCAAATCACGGCATCTTCTCAGATTCCCCAAGGGCTCCGGGGACAATAGGGACAAATTCCGTCCCAGAGTGAACACCTTTGTTTTCACTCACCCCAGTTCTCACAATGCCCAAGCGAATTGAACCATCATCGCTTCCGGAACTCTTGACCGGAGGCCAAGCCCGGCAACTCGCCGGGATTTCAGTAGTCATCTGGATGGAATTACTGGAAACCGATCGATTACCCAAACCGGTGCGAGTCGCCGGCCGGTTTAAGTGGCGTAAGTCCGACGTATTGGACTGGATCAACAATCTCGAATCGGTCGGGGTGTTCTCATGATCACAACCTACAACACATTCGAGACCGCAAAGATCCTGCAGTGCTCGCGAGACCAGGTGCGAGCGCTGATTCTCTCAGGCAGGCTTAAAGCGACCAACATATCGTTGGGATCGCAACGCGCGAGGTGGGTCGTCAAACAGCAAGACATCGAAGCGTTTTTAACGCCCGAACCACCCATCATTCCGACGCGGCGAAAAAAGAAGCCACGGCGCAAACAGTGGATCACTTAAATGACAACGCTCCCAATCATCGAGACTGTGGAGCTTTGGAAGTCACCCTCCTTGGCAAGGAGGGTCGAGCGCAGCGAGGGGAGGCCGAGCCGTGAATCGCGGTCCAAATTCAACTTTGAACTTATGCCCCGATAGTCATGGGGCACCCTCCCCCGCAGACCAGACAGCCGATTCTCCCGCTACGTGGGAAAGTTACATCGCAAATCACTGCAGCAACAACACTTAAGAGCTGCACGATCTCCATCTGCAAGTACGACCTGTACTCCACCAGGACTTCACGTGTTGCACGCACGATCAGACACGCCACCCCAAACCCCGCTTCGGGTCATCCGACCACCGAAACCGATTCCACCCAACTGGAAGACCATGATTTTGGTGGAGCCCAGATTGATCGATCTGGAACACCGGGCACGACGAATGCGAAAATCTCGCAATCGGTGGCTGACATACCGCACATTCAAAAATGAACTCGAAAGTCTGGTCGGATGGCACTGCAGTCGACCAGAAATCTCATCATCGGCGCATTACGAAGTGGTCGTTGATCGCGTCCTCTCGGCGATGAGGATCTAGCAATGAATGGATTCATCAAGCTGCATCGCAAGATTCTCCATAGTGACGTCGCCGCCGACGAAGGAACGTTTCACACCTTTGCCATGATCATTATGACCTGCAATTGGAAACGGGCTCGCTTTAAAGGCAGGGAGATCCTACCCGGCCAAATGGTTTTTGCCTGGCGTACCCTGCCGGAACGCCTCCAGGGTGCGATGCCGAAACCTATCGCAATCGGAACGCTACGAAAACGCGTCGGCGAATTGGTTCAAATCGGTGCGGTCAAACTCGAGTCGACGCCAAAGTACTCCATTCTGACCGTCGTGAACTGGGAAAAGTACCAGGGCAGCATGTCAAAATTTGATACGCAGGACCCTTTCAGCGTGTCAGAAATTGACACGCCGAGTGACACGCTCGCTGACACGCTGATTGACACGGATAGAAGAAGCAAAACAAAGAAGGAAAAGCATGTCGACGATTCCACCGTCAACAAGGAGAAGACTCTCGACAAAGAACTTGCAAGTTGGATGTTTCGCGAAGTTCAACGTGTTGTGCCCAAGGCGAAAGCACCGAACCTTGAGACGTGGATCAATGACATCCGCTTGATGCGAGAACGTGACGGTCACACTCGCGACGAAATCCGGGCTGTCTTTCGGTGGGCCAACGCAGATTCGTTCTGGTCGAAGAACATCCTCTGTCCTGGCAAACTTCGAAAACAATTTCCCCAGTTGCACGCAAGGATGGGCGGTGGAAAAACATTGGCCCCCACGCCGAGGAACGACCTTGCAGCCGAGGCCCGTCGCCGTCGAGCTGAGAAGAAAGCGAAACACGGGGCCGGGCGGGAGGCGGTCGCATGAATAGAATCCAAAAACACTCCGCGGAAATCGAACGCTCGCTCTTTGCGGGTGTGCTGATCGATCCTTCCATGCTCGATCGAGTTTGCGAGCTGACCACCGGAGCCCAATTCACCCATTCGGTTCTCGGACAGGCGTTCGACCTCGTGGCCGACCGGTATGCGGCTCGACTACCGGTCAATGACATCACCGTTCTGGTTCCGGAATTCCGAAAAGCGGGCATTCTGGATGCGTTGGGCGGCAGCGCAGGGCTCGCCAAGTTGGCGACGGAAGCGCCAACGGCGGCCCACGTGATCTACCATGCCGGCGAAGTCAATCGACTGTTCAGGCTCCGCAGAATTGCGGCATTGGTCAGTGAGGTTGGTGACCAAGTCGATGACCCAGCAGCCGACCCCGACGAACTCATCTCCAAGATCGAAGCCAAATCGATCGACGTCACCGCTCAGGGCCGCGACGAAGTCGTCTCGCTGTCCGAAATGATGATCCATCTGGCTGACAAGTTGGATGCGGATCGAGCCCAAGGAACGATCTCAGGCGTTCCCACGGGATTCGAGTCGGTGGACGAAACCACCGGCGGAATGTTTGCCGGCGATTCCATCGTTTTGGCGGCGCGAACGTCGATCGGAAAGACTGCGATGGGGATGCAGATTGCGATGAACGCCGCAACATCTGGACAAGTCGTCTTGGTCTTGTCGCTCGAGATGAAGGAGTTGCAGCTCGCCCAACGGATCGCCGCGGGGCAGGTGGGCGTTTCCTTGGTTGACCAACGCACGGGAAACCACACCTCCCAAGACAGCGAGCGAATTCGTGATTTCGCTCGCATCCACCGCGAAACCCGGCTCCTAATCAAGCCGGCTCGCAGGGCCACGGTAGCGCAAATCGGTGGATACGCTCGATCGGTGAAGGCGACCAGCGGATTGGACCTGATCGTCATCGATTACCTGCAGCTGATTGGGCCACGCGATCGCAAGCCGAACCGGACGGAGCAAGTGACTGAAATCAGCAATGAGATCAAGACGCTGGCGACCGAGCTGGACATCCCGATCCTGTCCCTTGCACAACTAAACCGGCAGGGCGAAGGCGAAGAGCCAAAGTTGTCACACCTCCGAGAATCCGGTGCGATCGAACAAGATGCCGACGGCGTCTGGTTTCTGCATCGCCAACGCGACTCAGCCGAAACACAGTTCATCATTGAGAAGAATCGCCAGGGACCGCGCGGCGTCGTCCCGATGATCTTTGACGCAAATCGATGCGAGTTCCACGAACCGGTGATTACGGAACATCCCAGTTTCCACACCGAGTTTGAGGCATACGCATCAAGCTAAGAAGTCACCCTCCCGTGTGCGGGAGGGTCGAGCGAAGCGAGGGGAGGGTTCCCGGCGCTGATGAACCATCGATTTCCAACAACGTTGGCATCGCACCAGCCCTCATCTCTCCGAGCGCAAACTCCTCCGTGACCATCCCACAGGGTGAATCCAACTTCCTTGATGAACGCACCGCTTAACTTGATGCGAAAGGGGGAACGAGAATCGACACCCCTCTTTCCAGAACGCCATTTCGCGCCGCACGTGAAACGGACCGAAGCACCGACACAAACGAAAAAAATATGGAATGTTGATGCCATGAAACCCCGTGCGTTTGCCCGCATGCGATTCGCACCAACAGTCACGCGAAAACACGCGGTCTGAAATCGTGCTACACCGCACCCCTGATAGGGGGCGGATTTTCGGCCCGATTGCGCGCGGATTTCCCCCGCAAGATTCGCGGGAAAGTTTTTCAAAATCCCCGCGATTCGTTGACGATGCCCGCGAATTGTCCACGTCGACCGATGTGGGATAGGCTTCCAGCCTGTCATCGGCGGAGTCGACAGGCTGGAAGCCTATCCCACTGATTTACCGCGCAGTGTGGGAGGCGCTCGCGCAGAATCGCAAGAATCGACCGCTAGCGGCCGCGGCGATTGATGGGGCGAATGCATCGGGAGCGCATAGAAAAACGGGGGAGCGTAGCCGATACGCTCCCCCGTCATCGAAACGAGGGGGCGCATCGGCAACCGATCCAATCGGACCGGAAACCAACACGCCCCCAAGCGCTTGGGGTCTCCCCTATGGTTTGAAGCTAGCCGCGGCTAGCCGTTATTCCTCTTCGTCGTCGCCCTCCCGATAGTTTCCGTTGATGGCGTCGTCTACGTCGCGCTCGAGCTCTTCGGCTACTTCACGCGTTTCTGGCATCGTTTCGGGCGCGTCGATGATGTGACGCAAGAATACCGAAACGCGTTGCAGTAGATTTTTCATTGTTCTCCCTTGAATGCGAAACCGTTGACGCGGGCGCGCGACTTGGCCGCGTTGGTCCCTTTCAACCGCAAACCAACGACCACGCCGCGGCCGTCGATTGACGGAATTCGGATATCGTGTTTGTCCCCGTCGATCACCGGCCATTGTCGGCCGTGAATGCGGACCGATTCGGGCAAGTCGCCGACGCGGCCGGATTGCGGATGATAATCGACGTCGAACACTTGGGCCACATTCCCGCCGCGGCGCAAGAAGCTTGCGATGGTGGCGGGGTGGTGCTTTTCATGCCGGCTAAACGTCAACGCGTAATTCGCGGGGAGCTCCCCCGCCAAGTAATCTCGGAAGCGCGAGCGTATTTTCGTGTAATCGTAGAATTGCACGGTCGGCCATCGTTCGATGAGGTCAAACCATTCTAGATCACTTGCGACGTTCAACCGGACCGCCGGTTTGACGCGTTTACGCTCCGCCAATCGCACGAGATTGACGATATCGCGGTTCAATTGGTCGATGAACGATCGACGATGGCCGAACAACCATTGCGTGTCGCGCAGCGCCGCATGACGCGACGTCGACGAAACACGCAACCCGGCAAACCAGAGGACACACGACGCGGCGCAACCGTTCGACGCGCCGGCGCAAACGTTGTGTCCGGACAGATTGTGCGGCGCGAGTGTCAAACCGGCCGACAAGTAGGGCAAACCGGCTAGCTTTTCAAGCTTGGCATTGGTGCGTAACAACATTATGCCGCCTCCCGAATGCTGGTTGCGCTTTCGCCACCGATCACAATATGATCGAGAACGTTGATACCCAACATTTTGCCGCATTCGGTCAAACGGTCCGTCACGGCCCGATCTTCCCGGCTAGGCGTGGTATCGCCGGAGGGGTGATTGTGAACCAGGATGATGGCCGAAGCGCTCGCAGCGATGGCCGCGCGGAACACTTCCCGCGGGTGCACCAACGACGCGTCAAGAGTGCCACGCGTCACGCGTACCAATCCGGTCGGCCGGTGTTTCGTGTCGAGAGTGACAATCGCGAATTCTTCGCAATCGCAACGGTCCGCGAAGTAGTCGCGCAGCAATGCCGGCAGGGTATCGCATGCGATACGCGTTGACGTGATCGGCGTTTCATAGCGGCCGGATCCCTCTTGAATCTTGGCCAAACGCGTTTCAAACACGGGCAGGGCATCGGTTTGCTTGTCGCGTTGTTTGCGTAGTTCAACGTTCAAGAGCACGTTGCGTCGATTCCATGCGGCATAGCCGCGGATCCGTGACGCGTTGTTTGCCGGGGGCGCTTCGGTGATTGTGGGGAGCTCCCCCGTCGCATTTTGGTAGGCGATGCGAAACAGCGTCGCGTCGTTGTCCTCTTCCAGATACACAATCGAATCACGCGTGTAACTGAATTGGGTGATCGAGTCTTCAAGCCTAAACGCCACAATGTCGGCCATCGGGACGCGTAGCCACGCGTGGGACGGGTCGGAAAAGAATCGGTAGCGGCGCTTCAAAAGACGCTTTCGGGTATCATCGTTCACGGTTTGCACTCCTCGAAAGTGCGGACAAGTCACCCGGCTAGCGTTGCACCGCTGCCGGGTGGCGTTTCTTGACACGCCGCGCGGCGTGTTTCCGCGGGCATCATCGGCCGATTCTGGCCCCCGTCAACAACGCCCCGGACCGCGTAAAACGCGACGAATCCCAAGCAATGCCGGCCATTCCCACCAAGCAAACGACGGGTCCTTCCGAGGGGGCGGAGGCCGCCATCGCGGGTTCCGCCTCGAACACCTCTCGCTGGCAGGTGCGAAAAAAATCATCACCACCACCACCACCACCTTTTCGGATACGTAACGGCGTGAACGCTTGTGCCACGAAACACATTGCCTGAGACGCTGCGGTGTGCCCCCACTGCGCACGTGGAAACCGCCAGCACGACGTTCCATTCAAGTTGCGTGCAGCCGGAACATTCGAGGATGCTAGAATTTGCGAGCGGAATGAATTACCAACGAGTTTCCGCACTGGGCAAAATGACAATTCGAACGGTGATCGTCTCATTCCATGGGATACGCAACAACCTTATTCGCTGTCCCCATCGATAAATTGCGGTCTGCGGTGGGATCCCAGGACCAGCGTCTCGTTGACCGAATGCGTTCCGAAACATCAGACGAAAGCCGAATCGCTCCGGATTCTGGTTCGCGAGTGAAACTCTGTCAGAACGGCGAGATTTATTTCAGCGGCGTCTTGGTGACCTGGGACGAATTCACTCGCCAACTCGAAGACCCAATGTGGCATGGCACGAAACTGCACGAATACACCGAGTCATTTGAGGTGGACGGCGATCGATAAGCCGTGATGCTCGGAGGAAAAGTTTCGAAGCTTTTGAAATAAACCAGCGACCGGGCGCAACGTATCACTGTGCCGAGTAGGACTGCGCAAAGTATTCAGTGCTTTGCAAAAAAGTCGCGAACCCATTCGATGGATGTGTCTCTTACTCTCAGAACACAACAACAAAACGCCCGACAAGCGAGAGCAGAAAGTTCCATGTTATCGAAATTCCAATCAAGTCGACTCGAACAGATACACGAAGGCAATCTCTTCGGCGGGCAGCCGTTGAATGATCAGCCCATCGCGTATCGTTTGCGCATGTGACATCTGCTTCTATTGAAGCGCCTTTCCACAAGGCCCGATGTCACGCAGACATCGGGCCTTTTTTCGTTCCCGGATCGAACGGGTGACGCCAAAAACGACCCAAAGAAGGGCTGATACCACTTTGGAAGTTTGAAGTTCGAAAAGTGAAGTTTGAAAGGAGAGAAGCGATGCCAAGCATCCGTCAGACAAACCTAAAGCCTAAACGGCTAATACCTAAAAACCTACTTCGGGGTTGTGGTGTAACTGGCAGCATGACGGACTTTTAATCTGTTCGGTGAGGGTTCAACTCCCTCCGGCCCCATCGCTACCTCGGCGTGTAGCTCAGGGGTGAGAGCGGCGTCCTTATAAGGCGACGGTCGCGGGTTCAATTCCCGCCACGCCGACTGAAACGGAACAACGACTACGAAACAATTTTGGGATTGTGGCAGACAAGGTAATGCGTCGGTCTCTTAAACCGAATCATGTGAGTTCGACTCTCACCGGTCCCACCTTTCGGAAGTTTGAAGTACGAAGTGAGAAGTTTGAAGGCTGCCGAGCGCGGTATTTTCACACTTCACTCTTCCCACTTCAAACTTCAACAGATCTTTGACAATTTGGTTGTGATGCAAACGCGCCCATGGTGTAGTGGTAACCCATCTGCTTGCCATGCAGAAAATGCGAGTTCGATTCTCGCTGGGCGCTCTTGTAGGTCATGCTGTGCATGACGGAAGCTCTTGTAGGTCATGCTATGCATGACGGAAGCCGATCGTCATGCACAGCATGACCTACAACATCAGGGTGTGGGAAAGTCTGGCAATCCGCGTGCCTCGGGCGCACGAGACCGCTGGTTCAAATCCAGCCATCCTGACTGTTGAGTCAAGAATCCGGTGTGGCCCAATCGGTAGGGCGGCTCCCTGTTTAGGAGACGAGTGATGGTTCGAGCCCATCCACCGGAGCTGCAAGGAAGTTTGAAGGATGAAGTTTGAAGTTAGAAACGAGGAGACTTGTCGTGACACTCGGGTGTTGGCTAACGGTAAGCCAGCTGCCTTTGAAGCAGTGGTATGCAGGTTCGAATCCTGCCACCCGTGCTTTTCAAACTTCACCCTTCCAACTTCAAACTTCCAAACACCGAGGCGGCAACTGCTGGTCGTTGCACCTGGCTCTGAACCAGGCAAACACAGGTTCGATTCCTGTCCTCGGCGCTCAATGAAGAATTGCGGGTATAGCTTGGAGTAAGCGGTGTGGTTTGGGACCACGCATGGACAGGGTGCGACTCACTGATACCCGACTGTGGCCAGATCTGGTGCTGGTTTCCAGAGACTCACTGTGAATGAGTTTGTCGCCGGTTCAATTCCGGTTGGTCACCTCAGTCGCTTCGTCCCAGTCGTCAGTTTTAAAAAAGCTGACGGCAAGCATCGGCGCAAGCATTTCCCGCTGGTGAGGCCACCTGGTGGTGGTACCTGATTGTCGATCAGGTCGCGGCGAGTTCGATCCTCGTTACCAGCGCTTTTGTTTTGCCGCATTCGACTACTGGCTAGGTCGGCTGCTTCTCAGGCAGCAGGAAGGAGATCGAAACTCCTATGCGGTACTCGGTCGGCGACAAAATCGGCTTGTCAAAACGGCGTGGTAGATTCTGATGGCAGAATTGCCTGGTTTTCATCCAGGAGTCCGCGGGTTCGATTCCCGCTCACGTCACTTGCTTCGCGTTTATCGCGCGGCACTTTCGGAAGTCACCCGGCCGGATGAGGACACTGTTTTGAAAACAGCTGCGGTCGAAAACCGTTGTGGGTTCGAGTCCCACGGCTTCCGCTTTGATGAATGCTCGGGAGCGTTTCCACACGGGAGACTGTAAATCTCCTGCCATCAATTGTGTGGTAGTCGGCGAGAGGTGCGATTCCTTGCGTTCCCACTTCACTTACACGTCCTTGGTGTAACGGTAGCACTGCTGATTCCAAACCAGTAAGTCAGGGTTCAAATCCTTGGGGACGTGCTATGAAGTTTAAAGTCCTGTGGTCCAACGGCTACGACACCTGTTTCACATGCAAGAAACGATGGTTCGATTCCATCCGGGACTACTTGCATGCCTAGATACGCCAATCGGCAGAGCGGTCCGGCTTAAACCCGGATGTTTGCAGGTTCGACCCCTGCTCTGGGTACTGAAAAGTTTGAAAAAGGCGAACCCGCAACGGTGCAAGGCTCTCTTCAATCACGAAACATCTGGGGTGCTCGTCCAACGGGAAGACGTCTGTTTTGCAAGCAGAAAATCGGGGTTCGATTCCCCGGTGCTCCACTCGCTTTCGAGAAACGCTGAGGTAGGCCATCGGCGAGCCGCCTGTCTTAGGAACAGGTGCTTGCGGGTTCGACTCCCGCCCTCAGTACTTTGAAGTGGGATAGGCTTCTAGCTTGTCATGTCCGTTTCGACAGGCTGGAAGCCTCTCCCACAAATCGGCGCGGTACGCAAACTGGCAAAGCGGCGAATTTCAAACGTTCGTGATTTTAAGGGTTCGACTCCCTTCCTCGCTACTTCGAAAAAACCACACCAACACACAGCCAAGTGGTGGAATTGGTAGACACGCGACACTCAGAATGTCGTGCCCACATGCGGCGTGCGAGTTCAACTCTCGCCTTGGCTACTTCTCCAAAGTGAAACAACGATGCGGGTGAGCCAGACTCATCCGGGCCTCATAAGCCTGGACCGTCGGGTGCGACCCACGAACCCGCTACTTGAATGTGACAACAGCGCGGATGGGCCAGTGCTCAACCAGGTTTCATATGCCAGGACCGCCGGGTGCGACACCCGGATCCGCTACTTACGTGGCGTGAGGTTTAAGCTTGCAATGTTGAATTGACAAGCTGGAAGCTCATTCCCTGATCCGGCCGGGTACGCAAACTGGCAAAGCGGTCGCGTCGAGAGCGCGGCGATTTTGTGGGTTCAACTCCCACCTCGGTCACTGATCGAAATGGCGAAATATGATCGCGTGGTCCAGCGGCTAAGACGCCTGCGTGACAAGCAGGAAATCGATGGCGTTCGGAAGTTTGAAGTAAGAAGTTTGAAGTGTGAAACTACTCGCGGTTCTTCTTGCAGATCGTGGTCAGGATCGCGACTAACTCGTTCGCTTCTTGCGTGATTGGCTCGAGACGCGCCGCGGGCACAACCTCGGCGGCGGCGAGAAGGCGTAGCCAATAGTGGGTCTCTCGGGCCTCTTTTAACGCCAGCGAATACTTGTGAATGAAGTCCTTCTTGCTCTCGCTTGCCTGACCTTCCTCAACATGCGAGCCGATTGCAGTCCCTGAGCGAAGCACCTGTTTCATCAATGTGCTGGAGACGATGCCTTCACTTTCAAGAAACTGACAAAGTCGAACAATTCGTTCAGCAAACGCGAACGTCCGATCGGGCAGGTCACTCTTCATTGCATCGCTCATCGAGTATCAAGTTCCAAAATCTTAGCGTCTTATTCTTCAAACTTCAAACTTCTTACTTCGAACTTCCAATGTGCATGCAAAAGATCGAGCGTCAATTCACGCGGATTGGTGCTCGAGCAAAGGTCCACGCCCCGGTCGTTCGACGCTGGGTAACGACTCCCGAAGTTTCAATCGACATCGGCAACGATGCCGCGGGCGAGTTCTTTGATATCGCTGTCCAGCCGTCTTTATTGGCGGAAACACAGGTCATCGACGTTCAGCCTTCGCTTCGGCACCTACTGCTGATGTCGCGACAGGACGACGGAAAACACAAGTTCCTGTGCGGACATGACGAGCGACATTGGTTCGTTGCGGCCGTCCCAGAGCGGGCAGCTGTTTCAACCGTGAAGACGGCGTTCGATGCCCTCAAGCCGCCTGCGGTTCGGGCTCTCGAAAACCGTCTCGGCGTCAAGCCGCGGAAGCGAAACCGTCGACGCAACGAGGCGTTCATCCGTCAGGGTGAATGGTTCTTCGTTCCCGTCGAGAATCCCGCGTTGGTCGATGAGCGTCTGGCTCTGCGGAACGAGCCGATCGCGCGTGGCGGCGGAAAGCCACACATGTGCGAAGAGTTGGTTCGGCAAGGTGGACAACTGGTCTACGTCAGCAACCAATACCCAAACGGTTTGACCGAAGGTCAGCATCGGCGATTGATTAGCCGAAAGCCGGAGCTTCGTCATCTGCACTGGGTGGCTCAGCGACGAAACCCAAGCGTGTTCGTTCGCGGACGGGTCCGTCATCCCGATCACAAGAGAATTGTGTTGAACGAATGGCACCAAGTTCTGATGAACACGGAAAACGAATCGATCGCGATGCGACACGTCGCATTCATCGATTGATCAGTGCCTCCATTGGTTCTGCGGCCCCGCACTTCGGTGCGGGGCCTTCTTTCCCCTGCCGACGTGGCTCGAGTTAGAAAGGCACCACTCTTGTAAAGTGGCTCATGCTGGTGCGAACCCAGTCGTCGGCTCTTCAATAACCTGACCCCACACCGAGATGACTTGATGACCGATGGACACCTACATTCGTTTTCAAACCCAGTTGCGATGCTGCAACACTGGTCGGCCCGCGGGGATCTTTGTCGCGGCCGGCCGCATTGAAGACAGAACCACCTTGCCCGATGCGACGCGCGATCGACTTCGCGAAGTGCTCATTTGGTTCAACCGCAACTTAACCGTTCCAGCGTTGGATGAATCGGATTGGCGATGTTTGTTCTGGTTTCGCTCGGACTCACAGCCGGTCATCCGTCGCCTTTGGGAATTGACCTATTTGCTCGAAGACGAAGGTGTTTTCGTGACAAAGGTGCGAACCAATCAACCGGGAATGATCGTCTATCGAGACGAGCATCAAGTGGCGGCAATGCCGTGACGAAACAACATGCCTTGCGAGTGTGATGGACAGCACGACGGTCTTCGAAACCGTTAGACGGGGTTCGACTCCCTGGCGAGGTACTTAAACAACACCACAAAAAAAGGAGGCTGATGATGAAGAACGAAAACGAAAACGCATTGGCCCACGGCGCTGGTGCCGCTTTGCTTGGTTTGCTGGGAGTGTTTGGCCGCTGTGCCGACGATGTTGCCCGAATCGGGATCAACAGCGCTGACGATATCGGTCGTGCCTGCATTTCAACGAGCGACGACCTTGGGCGCTTCGCGACCAGCACGGGCGATGACGTGTTTCGGACTGCGGATGACTTGGTCTACGTACCTGAAACACCGCCGCGCGTCGTGGCCACCAACGACGAATTCTCAACGGGGCTCCATCTGACGAAGGAAACCGTCGAGATCGCGATCAAGGTCGCTGAAAACGCTGCGTTCGATGACGCAAATGAGTAGACGTCCGCTGCCTGAGTGGACACGAAATCGCTGGAGCCAGATGGCCAGGCAACCGGTTGCAACCCGGTCGAAGTGGGTTCGACTCCCACCGGCGATTCTGACAGATCGACTGCAGGCTCGGATTACATCTGTTAAATGTGATCATCTGAGCTGTCCCTTCGTCGATCCGTCTTTTTGAAGTTTGATATTGGAAGAGTGAACGGCGAAAGAAGCTGGCCCATCTCCGGGCTCATTCGCGCCCCATTCTTCAAGTGTCCTTTGGCGACTGCCGACTTGGAATCCATCCACCATCGATTGCGTCCGGTGAGTCTGGGGATCGTTTCAAACGGTCGGTAGGTTCGATTCCTACACGCAAGTGATCTGAGTCAACCCTTCGTCGCCAACCATACACGACTGACTGCCGAATCGGAGTACACGGCAAGAAGTTTGAAGTAAGAAGGGTGAAGTGTGAAGGATTTCGGTTCCCGGTTTCAAACTTCGAACTTCACCCTTCAAACTTCCAAAATGTCGTTTTTCACTATTGCTTGAGAGAGCGAACGATGCGTGTGCAATTCAATTTCTTCGTAATCACGCCCAAAGGCGTCGGGTAATCACTCGTCGCACGAAGAACCTTTGCACCTACAGAAAACACTCTCATCAAGCAATGTGAAAACCATGAAAGCTACCACCGAAACTCCATCCCAAACGACCGTCGCGGCACGGATCGCAGGAGAAGACATCAACCAAGGAGACTACGTCTCCGTCCTCAACGAAATCGTCGAACTGCCTTCGTTCCTATGGAGCTGCTCGGCCGCGTCGTTGTCAGCCGAAGATCCGGTACGAATCCGTTACATGCCAAGTGAAGCGGGGCAGCCATTCAAAGTGGTCGCCGTTTGCTTGCCATTTGTATATGCCAAACGGCCCAAAGGCAGCATCATCACTTTCGACACACGACAGCACCAACTTGTCCGGCTCGACCGGAAAAACGGCCGTGCGGTGTGGAAACGGATGAAGAAGGCGTTGAGGAAAAAGCAGAAATAGCAATCGCACACGATCGACTGCCGACTCGGAGTCCATGCTTCAGGAGCCGGAGGCCGTGGGTTCGACTCCCACCGGCGCAACTGCAATCCGCGAGAACGCAGCGCCGTAGCTCAGTGGTAGAGCGCCGTAAAACCTCTGATTCACATCTTCGTCGATCGCGTTTTTTGCATCACAACCAAAGTGAGATAGGCATCCTGCCTGTCGTCCCCTTCGATGACAAGCTGGAAGCTCATCCCACACCAAATAACACAAAACCATCGTGTGCCGAAGCGGCCCCATTTTGATCGGGGCGTTTCGCTCACGGTGGCAAGCCACCCGGCCCGACTGCCGGAGTGGAGTACATGAGTGTTCGATTCCCTCCGTCCCCACTTCCATCGACTCGGCATATCCCAGTTGATGAATACTCGGGGACGCGGCTCAATCGGGAGCCAACTCTGCACCAAACTTCGTCGGGTCTTTTCATTTCGTCGTAATGCAGGCTATCCGCTTGTCGCGACTGCCATAGCAGGCGAACAGCCTGCGCAACTCAGGAGATCACCCATGGCCAACAAGTCTCTTTTCCAGAGCATCACGAGCGTTCTGCCTCGAGCGACCGCGGTCAACGAAGCCGGTGGTCCCGCGTACAAGTTACCGGCAAAGCATGCGCTGGCTCAGCTGGCCGCGACCGGCACGTTCGGCAACGTCTACTACGCGTCTGCGCAGAGCCAACTGGATCAAATGCGTGCGTTGATCGATGAAGTCAACGACAACGAATTCCTGGCAAAGCTGGCGGTTTACTCGCGAGAGCGGGCGTACCTAAAGGACATGCCGGCGGCGCTGCTGGTCACGCTGTCGATGCGCGACGCGGCGTTGATGCACAAGGTCTTTGACCGAGTGGCTGACAACGGGCGTGTTCTGCGGACGGTGTTCCAGATGGTTCGATCGGGACAGTTCGGTCGCAAGGGGTTGTCGTCTTCGCTGCAGCGAGCGTTTCAGCGCTGGCTGAACGAGGCGTCGCCGGGCAAGTTGCTGTCAAGCTCGATCGGTAACGATCCGAGCCTGCGTGACGTGCTGCGAATGGCACGCCCGAAGCCGAAGGATGACGCTCGACGAGCGATGTTCGGATGGCTGACAGAAAAGGACGTCGAGAAGTGGGCTCCGGCGACGGAAGCCGACTTGCCGGCGGCGGTTCAGGCACTGAAGGCGTTCCGTGCGGCGGAGACCGAAGAGGCTCAGGCGTTGATCGCGGGCGATTTGCAGGTTCGTTGGGATTTGCTGGCGGATGCGGCCAAGGGTCCGATCGTCTGGAAGGCAATCGCTCGCCAGATGGGACCGCAGGCACTGCGGATGAACCTGAACACGTTGCTGCGTCACGAAGTCTTCAAGAAGCCGGGGCTGTTGCGGTTCGGCGGCACGGACAACGCGATGATCGACTATGTGGCCGGCCAATTGGCTGACGCAGACGCGATCCGTCGTTCGCGCCAGTTCCCGTACCAGTTCCTGGCGGCCTACTTGAACGCTTCGGACGAAGTGCCGAAGAAGGTCAAGACGGCGCTGCATGACGCGGCGGAGATCGCATGTGGTAACATCCCGCAGCTACCGGCACCGGTGATCATCGGTTTGGACACGTCCGGATCGATGGGATGCCCGGCGACGGGCTACCGTGCTCGTGGGGGAACGACAAAGATGCGTTGCGTCGATGTTGCGGCATTGTTCGCCGCAGCGATCCTGCGTCGCAACCCGGACAGCGTTGTGATTCCGTTCGATACCCGGACGTATCAGGCCAAGATCGATCCAAGCGATTCGATTCTAAGTCTGTCGGCACGGTTGTCGAAGTACGGAGGCGGCGGAACGGATTGTTCGTTGCCGTTGGTCGAGGCCAACAAGCGTTACGCAAAGCGTGCGTTTGCTGGAATCGTCCTAGTCAGCGACAACCAGAGCTGGATCAACTCGGGACGTGCGTACGGCTACGGCCGAGGCGGTTCGACGGGCGTGATGACGGAGTGGGAAAAGTTCAAGAAGGCGCAGCGAAAGAACGGTATCGCCGATCCAAAGCTGGTCTGCATCGACATCGCCCCCTACGGCAACACGCAAGCCCCCGACCGCCAGGACATCCTGAACGTCGGAGGCTTCAGCGACGCCGTCTTCCGCGTCGTTGCATCGTTCCTAGAAAACGACGCATCCCGCTTCGTCCGCGACGTGGAATCCGTCGAGCTGTAACGTGGGGCAAGCATCCTGCTTGCCGTGAAACGCAAGCTAGAAGCTTACGCCACTTACGAAACGCCCGCGATGGAGAAATCCGTCGCGGGCGTTTTCGTTCGTACTTAACGTTGCGGATGGCCAATCTGTCGGCCACAACTGTAGCTACCATGCTTGCCATCGCGCTTCTACGGGGTAAGATGGCAAAGTAAAGACGCAATGTCTGTAGTCCCTCGCGGCAAAACGGTTGGCTGCGGCTGGGATTGACGGACTAGTGAATTTGCTTTTAATCCACCTTGTTGAATTCGATGGGATAGTGAGATGCGGATGGCAACGCTAACAGCTCTGTGGATCGTAGTCTCGGGAGCAATCGCTACCGGGGAAGACTATGAAACGCTCAAGCAGTTCTATCGCTACCGCGCGGGTACATTCGAGTTTGAGGTGGGAACAGATGGCCATGGAACGCTGAAAATGCAAGGTCCAGTGTTCACATGGACGGGGCTTGACTATCAGGAATTCCGCGACACGGCGGCCCCCAATTCCGGAGACGTTTTCGTTTGGACCTTAAACGGCCGCGCTGTTGTGGTCGGCGGCGTCTTGTCGCAACCCATCGGGGCGGGCCGCGAAGTGTACCACGAGTTCCAGGCACTCATCGACACGCCCCCAATGCCGATTCGAAGTCCAACGAAATGGGGAGAGTTTTGGTCGCCGGTCGGGGTCAAACTAAGGCCGATCCCGCAGGTGCCTGGCCCAGCAAGAGGTTCCGATCGTGTTGCCCGTCGGCAACGCGGCGTTCAAATGCGGGGCCTCGCACGGCAATTTACCGCCGAAACAAGATCAGCGACGACGGGCAAGATCCAGTCTCTAAAGCTGCAACCGAACGCTGTGTATCGGCTAGATGCATCAGCGCTGCGAAACGCAAATTCACCCGTTCTTGATGGATGCCTATTCATTTTTACGAACCAGTTGGGGACCGATCCAGAACTGACGTTGCTGATCGAATGCCACGAGACTGACGACGGACTGATTTGGAAGTACGCTCCGGGGTCACTGGCATTTCAAGAGCTATGGCTGAAGCACAAAGGGAAATCGGTCTGGCATTTGCCTAACTATTTAGAACATCCTGGTGAAGGCAATTTTGTTTCGAGTCTGTCTCACGCCAACGTGAGCATGCGCGAGATCAAGCAGGAAATGCAGCCATAGTGCTGGGAATTGCAGTTGTCGCTCTCCCTACTCGGCTTTGCTCCTTTTCGCAAGCAGCAGGACACCGAACGCCGTTTGGAATACTCCTTCGATACCTCGGTTGCATCGTCTTCACGGAGCTGGACCTGATTGTGAAGTGCGTCGGTGCTTTGTTCGAGCTGTAAAGCGGCCGAGAGATTCGTTCCGGACACGAACAATCGCCGACATCTCGACCACCAATTTCAAAAGGGACCAATAGCGCCCATCGGTGGTCCCTTTTGAAGCGCCCCGTGACAATAGCACGAAGGGTCGTTTGCTATTGCCTCCAACTATTTCGTCGCCCATGGGTCAATGAGTGTTGGTTTGGGACATGGCATCAAAATCGGCTTTCAGTAAGTGATGCCGTGTCCCTACGCAAAATCTCTGATTCTGGGACTGTCCCTAATCGCCGCCTTTGGCGAGGAATCGGTTGGAAATCGTTTTAAACGAAATTCGATCGTCGCCTGAACCGTGTACCCAGACCAGCCCCTCGCGTTCGGTTTTCGGGTTCAGCGCGCTCTTGCCTTCGGCGATCGCAAGGATCTCGTCGATCGTTTCTGGCACGGCAAGCATTCCAATCGGAGGAACGATGGGCAACCCAAGCTGTTCACTGACGGCTTCCATTGCCGATTTCTCCAAGAACGCCGAAGCGTCAATGTCGTAGACGTTGAACACGAACACTGCCGGCTCCTTCAATCCATACCGATTCTTTTGGATTCCCGGACCGACCAATTCGCCCTGCACGGCCAGCGACCGTCCCAGTGCTGTCATTCGTTCGTGAATCGAGAACGCATGAGCGACCCGCCAATGGCTGTTCGACTGGTCCTCCGCCAACTGCCAATTGCGTCCGCAAACACCGAACTCGCCGTCTTTTACGAAGGCCGTGAATGAAGTGCCGTCAATCTTCTCCGACACATAAAACGCCTTGCCACGGTAGGATGCGAAATCGCTGGCTAGGTTCTGAATTCGTTCCTCATCCGTTTTCGCGACGAAGGCAGGAAACGCTCCGACGACCTCGCCACCCAAGCAGGCGGGAATGGGTGCTTCGTACTTCACGATCCCCAACTCGTCCGTCACGTCTTCGCCGACCTGGAACGATCGCCCCAACAGGGATGGATTCAGCAACAGCCCCTGCGAAATCTGGCCGCGCAGTTTGACCGTTCGCAGTCGAAATCCCTCGCGGTCGTCCATGGTTTTCAGCGACGACTTGCGCAAGAACTCAAATTCGTCTCGCACCGGCAAGAACGAGTCGATTTCGCAGTAGATCACCGCATCTCCGACAGAGAATTCTCCTTTCTTTGTGACGCATTTCCAGCCATCGACAACCGCCAACTCAATCATGTCGGCCCCGTCAATCGGCCGCGTTTCGTTGACAGTCCGGATGGTTGCGAGTTTTCTCATTGCGATTTGTCCGAGTTTTCCTGGCGATCTCTTGAACGATATTGCAGAGTAAGACTTCGGGAAAGCCCTTTAGGTTCGCTCGATCGATATTGCAATCGCCCTGCACCAATCCGAGTGAGCGACGTGGACGGTGAATGGTGAGTCAGACGTGTGCTGCGCTAAATCCACCGCCAGAGTGTATGCTGTGGCGGCGCGACGTTTCGCTTCCGCACCTTTTTCGCGACTCGATCATGTCGAGAGGGTTCAACGCAGTGTCATTTACGGGACCGTCAAAGCCATCGGTTGCGAGAGCCTACTGGGTGGTTGAATCGAAGCTCCTCGCTGGTGCGTATCCGGGCGCGGCCGATCCGGCGGCGCATCGTCATCGAGTGGAACAGCTATGGAAGCTTGGGATACGCACCTTTATCAACCTGGTCGAAGAAGACGAAACGAACAATTACGGCCAGCCGTTCCTCCGGTACGACGGCCTGCTCCGTGAGCTTGCGTCGGCTGCCGGAGATTTTGTAACCCATCTGCGTTTTCCGATCGAAGATTTGGGCGTGCCCTCGGCGGACCGAATGAGATGCATTTTGGACGCCGTCGATCTGTCGCTTGCAGCGGACCGGCCGGTCTTCATTCATTGTTTCGGCGGAGTCGGCAGGACCGGCATCTCAGTTTGCTGTTGGCTCATCCGACGCGGACACGTCGAACCGAACCAAGCCATCGAAATGCTCAAGACCCTCCGTGAAGCCGACGAAACAACCTGTCATCGACCGGCACCGGAAAATAGTCGTCAGTGCCAATTCGTCGAAAGCTGGCGCTGAGCCTGACGCCAAAAAGCTCGATAGCACGACATTGACACGGGACCTCGCGGCGTCATGCGGGCCTGACGAGAACGCGATTTCTCAGGCAGGTCCCGGATCGGACAGCAAACGAAAATGCGCCGTCCTCAACCGCCTCGGACAACGCCTCGGACAACGCGACGGTCGACCAGGTGGCCGACCAATCCGTCGTTCTCGGCAATTCCCGTACTGGGCCAAAATCGATCCAAGGAATTCGATCCTGAATCTGTCGGCACGGCAGTCGCAGCTCAGACGCGGCAAAACGGATTGTTCAGTGCCATTGGTCGAAGCCAACACACGATACGCGAAGCAAGCCTTCGCCGGCATCGTGCTGGTCAGCGACAACGAAAGCTGGATCACCTCGGGACGACAACACGGCTACGGCCAAAACGGTTCAACCGGTGCAATGACGCAATGCGAGAATTTCAAGAAGGCGCAGCGTGGACTCGGCGTAGCCGATCCAACGCTAGTCTGCATCGACATCCAGCCCTACGGCCCCAGCCAGGCACCCGAGCGAAGCGACATCCTGAACAATAGCGGCTTCAGTGACGCCGCGTTTAACGTAGTCAGCTCGTCCCTGGAAGGAGACGCTTCCCGCTTCGTCCGCGAAGTCGACGCAGTTGAGCTGTAAGCCAAATAGGCGAATAGAACTAAAACGCCCGTTGGGGAGCAATCTTCGACGGGCGTTCTCTTAACCCGTCCATAATTGACAATAGGGCATACCACTCGCAAACGTGGAAGACATTACGCAGATCCGTTGCTGTTGTTGACTTGGTAGAAATAAGTGTTGCCTTGTTTCTTGAACGGCAGCTTTCCAGCATCACGCATGTGAGCGAGTTCACAGGACGTTAACTTAAGTCTTTTGCGAACTTCATCGCTACGAACCCACTCCTCGCCCAATGAATGCGACAGTCGTGGGACAACTTCTTTCTGCCAATAGCTCGCGCTGCCGATGCGAGATTTATCGACGCCATCGAGCGACATCCACGCGACTGAGCGTTTCCGGCTTTCGGCAATGCTAAAGCCATTGTAGTCCTCAGCGACGAACAACCATTTGTGGTGGTAGATGTATGGATCCAAGAGGGCAGCGCGTAGCTTGATCGTGCCGTCGGATTTGACTACCGCGTAATCGCCTGCAGATGGCTCCTCAGCCGTGTCAAAGTCGGGGCAGTGTATGAAGCTGAAGTTGCCGTTCATCTCATTGTGTTTAACGACTGTGTAGTCAAACCCGCGCGGCAGCTTTGCCTTTGCTGCGGCCAGCGCTTTACCGAGTACTTCTTCGTATTCCCGGTGGACGTACACCGCTCCGCCAATACGCTTGCCTACGCCGTGCTTTGGGCATCTCTTGGGCAGAGAAACCTCCAGCTTTGACCGCTTGTGTGATGACTTAAGCAGCCGATGCCCGCGATGCTCGAAGCCAAGCATTTGGAGGTTCCCCTCCCAAACAGCACGCGTGAGAAAGTCTTCGCCTTCGTGCAGCAGGCCGTGCTTGAACTCCTGCTTCGTCAGCCGCTCAAACTTGGCTCTCCGCTCATCCTCCACGTCGAGCATTTGGTCTTTTCGGTCCAGCAGCGGCGGATTGGTTCGACTCTCTGTTTCGTAAAAGCCGACCCGTAGCGTTCGCAGCCAGACTTTTGTCGTTTCGGTCGTGATCGGATGCGGCTCCGACTCAAAGTCTGGACATGCGAGGTAGGACACCTTGCCGGAGAAACGATGGAGTTTGATGAGATTCGCGTCCTCAACGCTTCCGATGTAGGCACGGGCGCATCCCTCGTAGATCCGCAACAATGGTTCGAGCTGATCTCGAACGCTCTCGTGAATCCAAAGCGAACTTGGGCACAGTCGTCCAATTGTGGATCGTTTGCATGCGGCGTCGATTTCGTCGGGATCACCGGCAAGAAACATCAGCTGATCTGCTTGCTCACATGCGTTCTTGTAACTGTTGTAAAACGCTTTCACGTCCCGCTGGAACTTCCGCGACAAGTCGGAAAACTTTGGGCGTTTACCAAAATTTGCGAGCGCCAAGTAGACGAGCAAATCTTCACTTCGTTGCTTGCGAACGATTTCCCAGTCATCCTCGGACGTGACTCGCCGAATCAACGCGAAGGCCCGCTTCAGAGAACCGAACACCGCAATGACCGGGTCCGCGTCGGCAAACTCATCTGACTCGGGCAACCGGCCAAGTTCTGTGATCGCCTCAATCAACGAATCCAATATTTCTCGATGCTCCTCATACCTAACTTCGGCGATGCGTTTTCGTGGTGCTGCGATTCGTCGTCGATACTTCGACGCCAAGTATGCCGACTTCAGCTCCTCGTCGCGGAAGATGTAGTAAACGCCCGGCGCTGCCGGAAAACACTCCTGGCCTAGCGTTTCCTCTAAGTACTGACGCAATTCCGCTTGCGTGAAAAACTTCTGAAACGTACCAATCCTTGTCAGAACGCCATCGCCGTATTCAACGTCACCACCACTCTGGTCGCTGACGATGATACGGGCCGCGACGCATAGCACCTGCTCCGACAGCAGCCACGCTTCTTTCAGTGTTTCAAGTCGTTCATTCACGTCTTCTATTACATTCAGCACGAACCCCAGATTGACTACTGGCGACGCCAATTTTGGAGCGTTCGGACGAAATGCCGGATCAAAACCGTGGCACTCGATTCCGTCCGCTTGTAGCCCAGCCAAATCATCGCCGTGCCCACACCCGTAGTCGAACATCGCCCGATTCTCGGTAACCAACTGGTCTCGCAACAAACACTTCACCGGCAAGGAATGCTCATGGCGACGGATTGCGGCTTTGTCACGACGTATTGAGCTAGGCATTGGATTCGCGAAAACTCGAATGGAGAAGTCAGTTCTCGTCAGCTTGTTCGGACAACTTTGATAGATCATACTGTGCACCGGGCCACTTCTTTAGTTCAGCCGGCACCGTTACGGGCGATCTGAGAGCCCGAACTAGACGGGACACCGCGTTACCTCCATTAAATCTATTCTCGCGATATGCTCAGTCCCGCTACACGATACGAGAATGCCAGGAACGCATTTTTGGAATCGAAGGGCCATTGGCTCGCGGCAGAACCGCTTGAGCGATGGAGTCTTCCTTCAGATCGCCACTTGCCGTCCGCTTTGATTGTACTACCACTGAGGGAGGTATTGGAGAAGCCATACTACGCGTTGCTGCAGACAAAAGGCGTAGGCGAATCGAAACTCGAAAAGTTGATCGTCCTGATTGAGCGTGCGTTGAAGGAGTTGGTCCAAAGCGATGACGCATCAGTTGTTAACACCGCCGGAAGCGAATCCGTGCTTCCAGATCCCGGTGTCGCCCACCGGCCCGCTAACTCAATCCCCGACGCAGAGAACGTTTCACTTACTGAACTGACTCCATCCGTCTGGCACCATATCTGTCTATGCATCAAGCGTCACTCATTGCAAAACTACCCGCTGGGCCGTTTTTCCGAGACGCTTGACGAGCTACCGCGGGGACTTTGGAGTTGCCCGCTTTCAGATTTTGTCGATCACTCGATAGGTGAACTCAAGCAACTCAAAGGTTATGGCGAACAACGTATTGCAAGTGTACTGAAGGTTCTGGCCACGACTGCAAGGCTGGTGGAAGAATGTCCGGATGGCACACATTTAGGGATAAAGGTTTTCCCCGCTCGTATTGAACGAATCTCGTCCTGGATTAATCGCGTCCTGCACGATGATTTCCTGCCGGATTATTCTTCACTTTGTCAGCATTTCGTTTTACCGCTGCTTCGCCAGCTCGAATGCGATCTCGGTTCTCAACCGGCCGAGATGATCGAACGGCGACTGGGAGTCGAAAGTGAACCGGAGACGCTACAACAAATCGCCGAATCATTTGACTTGACGCGCGAACGCATCCGCCAGCTGACGCTTCGCGCGCCAGAAGTCATGGAAGTCCGCTGGCCCGAGGGCAAACACCTTCTCGATGATTTTTTCGAGAAGTTCCGTTCATCAGGTGATGCCGTGAGGCATGTCGAACTCATCCGCAGGACGCTGGATTTGCTCTTCGACGTGGAAGCCCGTAGCGGCGTGTCGCGAGATGAAGTCATTCAAGCTTGGGATACCGCAGGACGATACAAAGAAACGCCAATGTCCGAAAATGAGATATTGGTTTGGCTCGCCGGTAGCTTTCCCGAACTCGTTCCGTCGGCAGGCCTAAAGTGGATTGCCAGCGAGTCTTTATCGGTTGAGTACGAAGGACGACGACTCTACTTCTCAAACGACGAATTAGACGGTTTTCTGCACCGCCTGTACGACACTGGCTGCGCGACCAACGTGAATGACCTCGTTGATGCTGACGAGCGCGAACAGCGGAACCTTCGTATGAAGCTGCAGCGAGACCTACGTTTTTCCGAAGATGAAGATCACTGTTTCTTGCCCACAGAGTTTTACGGATTCACGCGAGATTCCGTCGGCTGGCACGTCAGCCTTGAATCAGAAACGCCGGGCAAGCGACCCAAGCGAAGCTTCATTTCCGTCGATTGTATTGTTGCTGCGGCATTAGGCGGTCTATTGAAGGCTGGAATTGTGGATGTCACGGTGTGGGGCTTCCATCGTTTCGTCAATGAGCAGCTTAAAGGCCTCTACGAGGCCCGACTACCCGATTCGATTAACGCCTTTATCTTAGGCGATATGGTTGTTCGGCAATCCGGCAAAAGGATTTGCGCGATGCGGCGTCGCCGCTTGCGGTGGGACACCAACGAAAATGCCACCATGATCGCGAAAGGCAAACGCGGCTGGGTCGGTTTCGTCGTCAAACAACTCGGAATGCCAATCATCATTGACGAGCTGAGTGGAATGTTGAATGAGCACTACCAAGACTATGACGCTTATGTCATCGACCAATTAAACCTGGATGCCGAGGAAGAAGGTGAAACAGACTTTGGCGTTTCCATGCAAACGGGAATTGCCCACAAACTGCCGACCGTTCTCGTTCCAGACGGGTGGTCGCTCGATAAAAGAGTTGACAATGTATCACCAGGTGTTCGTCTTTCCGTCGCACGTGCAATCTCTTTGCTTCACGAAGGCCGCATCTCAATTAGTGACCTAGCACACCTCCCTTGGTTCGTCGAACTGGTTGAGCGAAATTCTTACGGAGAAAACTTTCAGGCTCCGAGAAAAAACGGTCTTGTTCAAAAACATATGACTGAACAGTTATCACTATCGCTTGATGATTACGGACGCGAACGTCCAGATGAAACCAAAATCGAGTCAACTGTCGCGATAAATAACACAGCGTTGCCAGAACCGCAGAAGAACGTTGATGACCTGCTGCAGAGGTTTCTGTGAATGCCAAGACTTTATCGAGTTTTTCTATCGATCGACCATCGACGGACCTGGTGCGGGGTACCGATGGCAGGCTCCTGCACGCGATCCTACCTGCGTTTTTGCCCCTTGCGACGAGATATCGGCGCGCAGTTGGATATTTTTCCAGTTCCGTCTTTGACGCCGCGTCGCGGTCATTCAGCCAGTTCTTTCGCGGCGATGGGCAAATGGAAATTATTTGCTCCCCGGTTTTCAGCGAATCAGACCTTCAGACGTTGTACCAATCGCTTTACGAACAGAAGAGGTTCAAAATCGCGGAGTTGGCAACCAGCGTTGATTGGAACAAGAAACGCATACGCCACCACGCACTCGCTTGGGCGATCTATCACAATCGCTTGGCAATTCGGATCGCAGTGTTTGACGATGATCGCATCGGAAGCGTCTATCACGAAAAAATTGGGCTTCTTGACCTTCGCGATGGGCGATCAATCGGCATGGAGGGCAGCGCTAACGAGTCTGCGAACGCCTACAAGTACAACTTTGAACGAATACTTGTTCACGAAGGTCATCCGGGAAGTCCACACCGTTGGGTCGATGCGATACGCGAAGATTTTGAACGACTTTGGAACAACCGAACGCCAGGGATCAAAATCATTTCGCTACATAAGGCGTTTGTCGATGGTTTGTTGCAGACTCGCTCGAACGATGACGCCAGATTCGCTTCTGCGATCCAATCGGAGCAGCGTCGCACAATGACCGCACCCGTTGAAATTCTGAAACGCCCGCCTCGTCTTCAATTGCGTGACTATCAGCAACGCGCGATGGACGCTTGGTTCGCTGCAGGCGGACGGGGCATCTATTCGATGGCCACAGGAAGTGGCAAAACAATCACGGCGTTGGCGACGTTAGAATCACTCTATCGCCGCGTCGGTCCGCCGTTGGTCATCATCATCGTCGCACCTTATTTGAATTTAGTTGATCAGTGGATTGAAGAAGCACACCAATTTGGTTTGTCACCTATTAATTGCTCCGGCTCCAGCTCCGACTGGACTTCTCTCGTCGAATCCGCGATCTATCTGAACCAAACGAAGCAGCGCCCCATCCTCAGTGTAGTCACCACCAACACCACTTTTTCGCTGGAGCCGTTTCAGCGAATTTTGTCCCGCTTAAAGGTGCGAACGGTATTGATCGGCGACGAAGTTCATAATTTGGGCGCACGCCACCTCAGTCGAAAGCTTCCGGAAAAAGTAAGTTTGCGTTTGGGGCTTTCTGCTACGCCCCAACGTTGGATGGACGAAGAAGGAACCCAAGCCGTCCAAGAGTATTTTGGCGAGACGGTCATTGACTTTGGCTTGAAAGAAGCATTGACTGGTCCGAACGCCGCATTGTGTCCTTACACCTATCATCCGATCTTGGTTAGCCTCGACGATTGCGAAACTGAAGAGTACATGGCAATTACCAAGCAGCTTGCCCGATGCATGATTTCTCCTAACAGCGAAAACCTAAGCGACCTGACATTGGCGCTACTTCTGAAGCGGTCGCGAGTGGTGGCCAGTGCCAAAGGTAAGCTGGCCGCTTTAGCGAGAGTTTTCGAGCCGTACCGCGATACGCGATACAATTTGATCTATTGCGGCGACGGCCGCGTTGAGATTGATGCGGCGAGTCCCGGCATCAGCCGGGGAGTGCCTGAAACAAAGATTATGCGTCAAGTCGACGCGGTGACTCGATTGCTTGGCCACGATTTTCAAATGAATGTTGCGAAATACACGGCGGAAACGGACCAGGAACAGCGACGTGTTATCCTCAATGATTTTGAGCGTGGCGACAAACAAGCCTTGGTCGCGATTCGCTGTTTGGATGAGGGTATTGACATCCCTAAGGTACGGCGTGCGTTTATCCTGGCTAGCAGCACCAACCCTCGTCAGTTCATCCAGCGCCGTGGTCGTGTACTCCGTCGCGCCGAAGGCAAAGAAAAAGCTGAAATCTACGACTTCGTCGTTGTGCCGCCCTTAGACCAAGTCATCCCTGGAACTCCCGAATTCAAAACCCTGCGAAACCTCGTTGATCGAGAAATGCAGCGAGTGGTAGAGTTCGCCAAACTTGCAATTAATGGGCCTCAGGCGATCGGGGAGTTGCGACCGCTCCTCGAGAAACTGAGGCTACTTCACCTTCTTTAGGAAAACGCAATGAATACTTGGGAAGATGTCAAGCGGAAGAAAGCTGAAATGCGAACAGCAGCGGTTTCAACGCTAACAGAAAACGAAAAGTCAATTTTGATGAAAGTGCTTGAACTCGAGTGGGAAAATCGGCACTTAAAAACACCTGACATCCGTCGTCCGCTACGGACATATATTGCACAGGAAATCCAATGATACTAAGAAAACTTGAAGCGGAGAACTTCAGGCAGCTCTTCGGAAAGAACTCCATCGGTTTTGCACCGCCTGGCAAACGCAATGTTACAGTTATTCTCGGTCAGAACGGCGCAGGGAAGACCACTTTGCTGAATGCATTTTTGTGGTGCTTTTACGAGCGACTTGACGTCGAGAATAAGGAAGAAGTTCTTTGCCACCGGGCGGTCAATGTGGCTGCAATTGGAGATAACATTCCACTTTCAGTTTCGGTCGTTTTCACGGATGGTCAGAGTTCGTACACAGTGACCCGAAAGGGCATGTACCAAAAGCTTGATGGCGGCGCTGTAGAAGAGGTTCGCGCCCCAGAATTTCGCATCGACATTACGGACAGCGAAGGAAGCACAGCGAAGGCAGCAGACCCGAAGCAGCTCATTCAGCAGATTCTCCCAGACAAACTCTCACGGTTCTTCTTTTTTCGCGGCGAGGAAATGGAGACCCTTGCGCTACAAAGCTCAGGAAAGGATCTTGCTAGAGGTGTCTCAGAGTTCCTGAATTTCACGTTGCTTGATCAAGCAATTAAACATCTCAAACAAGTCGGTCGAGACTTTGAGGCCGAGTTGGCAAAGGTCGCTACCGGCGACATGAAGCGGCTGGAGGTCGAAATTTCGGAGTCGGTTGAAGAATCTGAGTCGCTAGAGAGCAGACTCGAGACCGAGCAGGCAAATGTGTCCGAATTAATGAAAAGCCGTGACGCGATTGAGAGGCAATTGTCCGAAGCCGACGAAGTTCGCCCATATTTAGAGAGGAAGAGCGAACTCACGCAAAGGAAAACAGACCTGCGGTTGCAGGAAGATGAAAATCGTAAAGAACTAGCCAAAGTCATCTCTCGAAATGGATTCTTGGTTGGATCAAACAGCATTTTTGGAGCTTTCTCAGAACTTGCAGCAGCGGCCGTAAAGGCAGGCGAACTACCCGCGAAAATAAAGCCGCGGTTTGTTGATGACCTTATAGACGCGGGGCTATGCGTTTGCGGCACCAAGCTAGACGAGAAGGCAAAGGAGCAACTTCTGACTTGGCGTGGAAAAGTAGGGCTGGCTGCTTTGGAGGAGTCCATTAACTTGGCTGACAAGGCCGTTTCCGTTCTTGGTAGCCGGAAAAGAGACTTTGATAGTGATTTTTTCGCTGCAAGATCTGCGTGGTCAAAAACCAAACAAGAAATTGGACAGGTCACAGGAGATATTTCTGCGGTCGATTCTGAGCTTGAAGGCAAGGACTTTGGTCTCGACTATGTTCAGGCACTACAGAACCAACTTCGAAGCGTAAACGACGATCGAATATCGCGGAGCGTGGAGAAGCAAAGGACCGAAGACGCTCTGCAAAAGGTGCAAGAGAAGCTTGAGCAGCTTCGCGACCAGCGCAAACGCCTTGCAAAAGATCAGTCCGAAGCTCAAATCATCGAAAGACGATTTAGCGCGACAGAAAACGTTGTAAAGACCCTTAGTCAGTTGAAATCAGATTGGCTGTCGATCGTTCAAGAATATTTGAATGGCCAACTTTCTGAGAACTGGAAGAAAGTGGCTCAGCTAGAGCGCCTTGTTGAGTTCACCGACAGCTTTCAACTTTCTATCAAGGAGCGCGGGCCAGACGGAACATGGGTGACGTCTGCGCCTTCTTCTGCAAATCTAAGGGCTCTGGCATTGTGTTTTGTATCAGCTCTTATCAAGCTCGCAGCGCAAATCGGGAAGGATGAGTCAAATGCGGATGCTAGACGTCAGCAACCGTTTCAGGGCGGTGACTATCCCATTGTGATGGACGCGCCATTTGCGACAATGGACGCTCACTTCAAGAAAACGGTGCCTTCGGGACTTCGAGAGGTTGTACCTCAGATGGTCTTAATAATTAACTACGACCAATGGGAAGGCGAAGTTGAATCAGCGCTGCAGCCTTGCGTTGGCTCAGCGCACGTCTTGGAACTCCATACCCCCGGCGGGGAGAATACGGATATCACTATCGAATTCGGCGGTAGCACACTGGATTACGTGGTTAGCGAATCAGATGTCGAAACAGATTGGTCAATTGTTAAAGAGGTAAGTCAGTGAAAGATCGCATTCGTCCGCCGAAAGAGCTAGAGTCTTTGCTCGACAAACTCAAAGACGATTTCGGAATCTTTGAGACCAAGCAAAAGGGCTTGATGTTCGCGGCTGCAATCGGCTACGCCCTGCATCGCGAACAGGTTGAGTCAGCGACAATCGAAGCCTACGGAGAGGGAATACGCATGCAATACTTTAGCTCCCCTCAGGATGATGGCTTTATTGACGCGATCGCAGTTGCTAGTGCTGGCGAGTTAAATGTCCTTGCTCCCGAAAAACAGCCAGAGCGTATTGATCTGTTTGAACGATGTGCCTTACTCGGGCTCCGTGAGATGCAAAAGCACTGCTTCGATAATCGTCCCGAGGATCCGATTAACGGTTTGCTGAGTTTGATCGACGAAGTTGACAGTTCTTCAAGCAAGGATCTTCCCGGCCTTGATGCGGTTGCTGAAAAATTGGGAGACTACTTGTAGTCGACGTATCTAGCTTACGGCAACACGTTCCCTATTTTTATACGATTGTCGCGTCCAACGCTTCCAGATTCGATTGCGATTCTCACAATTTATTGTTGCCGGAACCAATTCTGCTCCGCCAGCTTCGATTGTTTCCAATTAAATCGGAGTTGGATTATCCACCGTGTCGACAGCGATAAACCATGTCACTTTTTGTAGTGCTAGCGAGGTCGAAGACTACATGCAATCCGCAAGCCTAGAAGCACGAGTCAAACCAATTTTCCGGAGAAAAGAGTTGCAAACGATCCAAGATTTTGCGTTCAGGCAGTTGCCAAGCAAACGAGCTATTTACGGTAGACATCTATGAACAACAGAATCGATGACATTCCAATCGCTCAGCTTGAGCTGGATCGCCAAAACCCGAGGTTGCCTAGCCATCTGAAAGGTCAGTCTGAGGCGGCGATAATTAGTTACATGCTGCGAGAAGCATCAACACTCGAATTGATGCTCGCTATCGGGCAGAAGGGATTTTTTCGCGGTGAGCCACTGTTAGTGGTGGAGGAGGAAGAGTGTTTTCGCGTAGTTGAAGGAAACCGCCGGCTAACGGCACTGAAATTGTTAAAGAATCCTTCCATCGCGCCGATCCAGCGAAAACGCATTGCGCGAATCATGGATGAAGTAAAGTACTGTGGTGATGAAGTCGACTTAATTCCTTGCCAAGTTTTTGACTCGGACAAGCCGATTCACGAGTATCTCGGGTATCGGCACATTACCGGTATTCAAGCGTGGGACCTTACGCAAAAAGCTGCGTTTCTTACGCAGCGATGGCACGATTCGTATTCAGAATTGGATATTGACGCCGCTAGCCGCGAATTGGCAAAGTCAATAGGGAGCCGCCGTGACTACGTAAAGAGGTTACTTGTTGGGTTTCAAATATTTGATGCAATTCGCGACGAAGATTTCTTCGGTATTCCGGGCTTGTCGGAATCTTCGTTCTACTTCAACTACATTGCAGACAGTTTGAGTCGCCCCAATATTGCCGGCTTTCTTGGGATTGATTTATCTGCAAGCAATCCATTTGCAGGGCTTAAAATACTTTCGCTCAAAGAATGGACTCATTGGTTTTTTGAGAAGAATGCCGAAAACCAACCGCGAATTAAAGCTACAACTGAAGAACTTCGAAATCTTAATGCCGTGTTGGCCGACGAGGAAGCCTTCATTGCATTTTCCAAGGATGGAAAAAGACTGGCTGATGCATTCGAGCTAACAAAGGAGATGGACGTTCTTTTCGTCTCGTGCATTGCGAATGCTATCGATTCTCTCGAGACGGCTGATAGCATGACGCACAAGTTACAGAGCTACTACTCGTCAGTCCAAAGTGATCTCAAGGCAATTTCGCGACTCGTCAGAAAAATCTCTTCAGCAACGGAGGATGAGTTAGGTAACGATGAGTCTTAGTCAAACCATGATCGAGAATTATTCATCATTCTCGCCCGATCCAGTAGAACACACGGCAAACCTTTCCCATCTCTTTTCGGATTACGCTGAGCTTCTCGCTTTACTGGCGAACGGTGATGAATTCTCGCGTGCTGATCTTGTCAAGCGATTCGAGTCTTTCGATCTAAAAGTTCCGGAGATTTCGGCGGAGTTCGCAGGCCCGGCATTCGATCATGAACGTTCGGCAGCTGAAGAAGACGATGCTTTCGACAACTGGTCTTTGCAAGTGTATCAGCACCTTGAGTGGCGTCAGCATTTACTTTCGGACGACTACCCCTTCCAGGTTGCTGATGGCTCAATTCAACTTGCTTCCAATCTGTCAGAGCGACAAGAGCTCTACCTCATGCTCTTGCTTTGCTCGAACCTCGCATATTTCAAGAAGGTAATGCCGATTCTGACCTCAGATTTTGAGCAGGTCGCGTTTGAGTCCTTCCGCAACTACATGCCCAAGTCGGCTATAGTCAAACAGGTTGGCAAAAATTCTGATTTCGATGGCTTTGCCCGGGACAAAATTACCGACCTGGCTTACGAAATGGATGTCGACATTGATGACCACGAGGTCCAGAGAGTTCTCGGCACTCAAGACGGGGGACTGGATATCGTTGCATGGATTCCGTTTCGAGATCGGTATGCGAACCTACAGGTAATCTTCGGACAGTGCGCATGTGGCGAGAAGTGGGGCCTGAAGCAGAATGAGACCCGGCGCTTCGACTGTAGCTATTTAAAGATCAAAAAAGTAAATGCTATGCATGCGATGTTTGTCCCAAGGGGTCTATCGCGAAATGGTGATGTTTTTGAAGCAAATGAGATCACGAACTCATTGCTATTTGACCGAGGGCGGATACTCCAGTTCATCTATGATACGAACTTTTACAGCGGATTGAATTCAAAGGAGATTGTATCGTTCTTTATTCAATTTCAAGAAGATGTCGTTTGAGATACTTGTTGGTAGATTTCCTGTTTTGGAGCTACAGTTGAATTCGGAGTCCAGTCAGAATCTCTTTGAGTAGAAGATTGGAAAGGGCAGGCGTAACATGCCCCCACGAGAGACGAACGGACTCATTTGCCTCATCTTCGCTTAAACCCATCGAGATCAGAACGTGACTCGGCTCATACGAATCGCTGGTACAAGCCGATCCGTTTGAGATGGCAATTGACTCTCGGAGAGCTATCATCAGAGCCTCGCTATCCACCCCTGGGAATCTGATGTTAACCACATGTTCCTGGCATCTCGACGTGTCGCCATTGATGACATGTTCGATTGCGGAAAGCTTTAGGAAAATAGAGTTTCTGACTGCTCGCGAAGCCTCGGCTCTCACTTGGTGTTCAACTTTCGCAATCGCGGAAGCCTCGCCAAATCCAACCGCGAGTGCAACTGGTACGGTGCCCGGACGAAGCCCGCGTTCTTGACCGCCTCCGTGCATTAGGGAGGAGAGTGAAACCCGAGTGTTTCCCTTACGCTTTACGCAGAGAGCCCCGATTCCTTGTGGTCCGAAAATCTTGTGGCTGCTAACGGAGAGCAAGTCGAACTCAATATCTGCTAAGTCTGGTTCCTTGCCGAAAGTCTGCGCGGCATCAATATGAAACCAAGTTTTGTTCGCCCGTAATTGCTCGCCGATTTCTTTCACCGGTTGGATCACGCCTGTTTCGTTGTTGGCGTGCATTACCGATACGAGCAGAGTATCTTTCCGGCATCGCTTGACTACGTCGTCGGGATCTACGTAACCGCCTGACCCGACAGGGACTAACTCGATCTCAAAGCCCTTTGCGCCAAGGTATTCCAGAGGCTCCAAGACAGCTTTGTGCTCGATAGCTGTCGACAGGATATGCTTTCGCCCGCAGGCCTCACCGTGAGCAGCGAGGCCGATGATCGCAAGATTGTTACTCTCTGTTGCTCCACTCGTGAAGATGATTTCTTCAGGCTTCGCGTTGATTACGTCAGCGACTTTCGTTCTTGCATCTTCCACAGCATCTTTCGCTCGATGCCCATAGATGTGGGTGCGGCTGCCTGCGTTTGCCGGCGGACCTAAAAACCATTCACGCATTGCCTCAAAAACTCTTGGATCAAGAGGCGTGGTTGCGTTGAAGTCAAGGTATACGGGTTGGGTGTCGTTCGCAGTCATTTCTGAGCTCCATGCAGGCAGGTTCGGCGTGGGCGGTTGACGCCGGGAAGTAATTAGTTACGTTCTTTGTTCGCATCTTTTTACTTCCATTTGGAGCACCGCTCCAGGAGGGGTCAATGCCGAGCTTTGAATACGTCTTTCCGTCGATCCGCGGAATCCAGGCGGGGCGAGAATACTACATCTCGATGTGTCCGATGCGGTTGATCCCCCGCATCTTTCTCTTTGACGAGGAAGAACTACGCCCGGAGCTGCGTTCCCAACGCACGCTCAACAAGCAGCGCATTCCCGATATCACTCGGTACATTCTACAGAATCCACAAGAATACACGTTCTCGGCAATCACGGCATCAATCGATGGGAAAGTCAACTTCGAGCCGATCGGTGACGAGGGAGACGGACGCGACATGGGCCGGCTTCACATACCGATGTCTGCGAAATTCGTCATCAACGATGGACAGCACAGACGTGCTGCGATTGAAGCAGCGCTGTTCGAGAACCCCGAGATGGGGGACGAGACAATCTCCGTCGTTTTCTTCATGGATTTGGGGCTGGAACGCACACAGCAGATGTTTGCGGACCTGAATCGGTACGCGGTACGCCCCACGATGTCGATCGGTATTCTGTACGATCATCGCGATGAGTCGTCGATGATTTCGAAATCAATCGTGCAACGTGTGCCCGTATTCAATGATCTATGCGAACTGGAAAAGGCGACCATCTCCAACCGTTCGATCAAGCTCTTCACGCTCAGCGGTGTCCACAGTGCGACCCAGACGTTGCTTTCTGGATCCGACATAGAAGACGTCGAAGGCAGAATCGATCTAGCTACCGATTTCTGGTGCGAGGTTTCTGACAAGATTCCGGATTGGGAACTCGCTCGACGGCGCGAAGTCAGTGCGGCGGACCTCCGCAGCGACTTCATTCACGCGCACTCGCTTGCGTTGTCTGCACTTGCGAGAGCTGGCAAGGCCTTACTTGCGAAGCACCCGAAAGATTGGAAGGCAAAACTGAAGCCCCTACTCAAAATCGACTGGTCGCGAACAAATACCAAGCTCTGGGAGGGTCGCGCGATGGTTGCCGGCCGTCTATCGAAGAAAAACGTCAATGTTGCACTCACGGCAAATGTGTTGAAGAAGCAGCTAGGGCTCGCATTGACTGCTGAAGAGAACGAAATGGAAAAACAGTACAAGAGTAGCAACAATGGCAAGTGATATCGCAACGGAAAAGCAAGCTGCTTTCGGCGGCAAAGGCATGAAGGTTGCCATTACGGAATTGATCGAGGAGGTGCAGGAACTGTACTTGGCCGATCAAATACCGTGGGTCGTTGGGTATAGCGGCGGCAAGGATTCAAGCGCGGTTTTGCAGCTTGTTTGGCTAGCCGTTTCGCGATTGCCGGTCGAGCAACGAACGAAGCAGATTCACGTCATCTCGACGGATACCTTGGTCGAGCAACCCCTGGTCGCGGTTTGGGTCGATGCTTCACATGCCAAAATGAGAGGCGCTGCCGCCGAGCAAGGCGTCCCGCTCACGCCGCACAAGCTAGTTCCAGATGTGAAGGACACCTTTTGGGTCAATTTGATCGGCAGGGGTTACCCGAAGCCAACGACGCAGTTCCGTTGGTGTACTTCGAGGATGAAAATCAATCCATCAAACAACTTCATTCGACAGGTGGTAAGGGAGAATGGTGAAGCGATGCTTGTTTTGGGCACCCGAAAGGCAGAGAGCCAGCGACGTGCGCGGAACATGGAGAAACACGAAAAGCACCGGTACCGTGACCGCATATCGCCCAATGCTGCTCTCCCGAACTCGCTGGTCTATTCGCCGATCGAGGATTGGAACAACGACGAGGTGTGGCAGTTTCTCTTGCAGGTGAAAAATCCATGGGGACATACCAACAAGTCGCTGATGGGCATGTACCAGGGAGCTTCTGCCGACAACGAATGTCCGGTGGTTTTGGATACTTCGACGCCTAGCTGTGGAAGCAGCCGTTTTGGCTGTTGGGTTTGTACTGTCGTCGATAAAGATCGCTCCATGGAAGCGATGATTAAGAACGACGATGAAAAACTTTGGATGCAACCTCTCTTAGACCTCCGAAACGAATTGGCGTGTGACGAGGAAGGACTTCGTGACGTAGAGCTCGTCCAGATCGGTTTGACGAAGAAGGAAATTTCCGCACTCGGTAAGAAAGACAAAAAAGGAAAGCCAATTCGGCTGAGTAAGGAGAATCGTGGCAAGGTCGAGCGAAACCGCCGGGACTTCAGGCGGATCGATGGTCGAGTGCAGCTATTCAACGGCAAGACAATCCCTGGTCCTTACCGCAAGAATTGGCGAGAGTATTGGCTCAAACGAGTGCTTGAGGTCCAGCAAGGGATTCGCAAAAACGGTCCGAAGGAGATGCGTAAGATAGAATTGGTTTCTACTGCGGAGATGCACGAGATTCGTAGGATATGGCTTTACGAAAAGCATGAGTACGACGACACGTTGCCGGATATTTTTAAGCAAGTTACCGGCGAAGAATTTCCAGTCGTCCGCGGCGACGACCAATTGTTGGATCGAGAAGACTGGGATCGGCTCAAAGATATCTGCAATGCGGACGACGTATTCTTTCAGCTGCAAACGGAGCTACTGGACATTGAAAGAGAATTTCGCGGTATGACTCGCCGTGCGGGAATCTACGAGGCAATCGAGAAGCGACTCGAGGCGGCTCGGTTTTCCGATGGCGAGGAGGCGTTCGCCGCTCGTTCCGCCGAGCAAAAGCGTGCGGAAGAAATACGGGATATTCGAACAATACGAAAAGACAAACCTGAGAGCACGAAAGCGCCTAAGAAGAAATCAGTGGGGAAGAAGACTGCCAACGTGAGCTCGGTTCAGCAAGATCTCTTCCACCAACAGTCAATTGAGGAGGCCGAATAGATGCAGTTACTCGAATTGTCTCTTTACAATTTTTGTCTCTACCGCGGGGAGCAGACTTTCAATCTCAGCCCCGATCACCGCAACGGAAAACCGAAGCCAGTCATTTTGGTCGGAGGTATCAACGGCGGTGGCAAGACTTCATTCTTCGACTCGATATTGCTCGCGCTCTATGGTTCGCGTGCTAAGTGCTCGAAACGATCGAACCAGAGCTACGGTGAATTCCTGACGGACTGCATCCATCGAGGTGTTGATCCTGCAGATGGAGCGTCCATATCTCTAACGTTTCAGTACGTTTCGGAAGGGGTGAAACGGATCTACGAGGTCCGACGTCGCTGGAACGTCAAGAAGACCCTTCGGGAACATCTGGAAGTCTATTGCGATGGTAAGAAACACGCAGACTTCTCGAAGAACTGGAACCATGTTGTAGAAGAGATTGTTCCGATCGGCGTTTCTCAGCTTTTCTTCTTTGATGCCGAAAAGATCCGGTTTATAGCGGACGACGAATCAACGAGTGACGCGTTGGGATCGGCGATCAAGTCCCTGCTAGGGCTGGACCTTGCCGAACGTTTGATCGCGGATATGAAGGTCGTTCAAATGAAGCTCGCCGAACGTCAGATATCCAACAGTGATCGAGAAGCAGTCGATGAATGGAAAAGTGAGCTCGAAGTTATTTGCGAGGAGTTGAAGGCGCTCAAGCAGGACTGTGGGGCTGCACGAAATGGCGTTGGTATTGCGACCAAGGACTTGGCGATGGCTGAAGAGGCATTCGCTCGCGTAGGTGGCAAGCACTGGGATGAGCGAAACAAAAATGAGGCTACGAAAAGGGAGCTTGCCATCAAGAAAGCCGGTATCGAGTCTAGTCTGATTGGGCTCGCCAGCGGTAGCCTGCCTTTGGCATTGGTTCCGGATCTCTTGAGATCCGTGGACGAGTGCGACATGGATAGCCGGTCATATCAGCAGTTGCTACACGCCGGTGAGGCCCTCGACTCACATGACGAGGCGATTTTGTCGGAATTAAAAGATCAAGGGATCCAAGCACCTGTCTTGGAGTCAATTGAATTGGTTCAGGCGAGAAGACGCCAGCTCCGAGCTGAGATTCAGGAGCCTGAGCATTCAATACATTTGTCTGAAGTTTCACACAACGCTTTGTCGTCGTTGATGACGACAGAGTTGGAGCGTCTTAAAAAAGAGGGCGTTTCTTTAGTGTTCGACTTGGAGCAAACCTGTGCGGAGCTGGACCTGATTCGCAGGCAACTTGCTTCCACACCCAAAGAAGCGGAGATAAAGGATGTCGCAGCAAAGCTAAAAGCGGCCGTTCGTTCGCAGGCCGAGGCCGAATCAGAACTGAAGCGTCTTGAGCAAGCGTGCGAAGAGAAGATTCGCGAGCGAGAAGAGGCGGAAAGCAGAATCGAAGACAAGCTACTTCGCACAAATGCAGAGCAGGTTGCTTCAGATGATGCGGAACGCATGTCTCAGCTTTCGGATCGCACGCGTGAGACGATGAAGGTTTTTCTTGAGCAATCAACCGCGGCGAAAATTGATCGGCTTTCGGCAAATATTCTCGAAGCATTTCAATATTTGCTCCGCAAGAAGTCGCTTGTCAGTTCGATATCCATCGACCCAGTGGATTTCTCGATAACTCTCCTCGATTCCGATGGATCGATGATTCCGAAGCAGCGACTTTCCGAGGGGGAGAAGCAAATGTTTGCCATCTCAGTACTATGGGGCCTTGGACGAGCGTCCAATCGTAGGCTCCCAGCAATTATCGACACCCCGATGGCTCGTCTCGACGCCATGCATCGCGAGAACCTGCTGACGCGATACTTCCCCGCAGCGAGCCATCAAACGATCATTCTTTCAACTGACACCGAGGTCGACGAAGCGTTTTACGAAGCGTTGGAGCCCAATGTGGCGCGCGCGTATCATCTGAACTACGATGAAAAGACAAAGCAAACAATCGTTGAGCAAGGCTACTTCTGGCATCACGAAGAAGCGGAGGCCGTTTAGGAACTGTTGTGATTAAGCAAATCAAACTTTCATCTCAGGCAAGGGACAAGCTGATTCGGATCAAGTCCCGTACTGGCATTGGTCAATGGAATATTCTGTGCCGATGGGCACTCGTAGTTTCGATGAAAGAAGCCTCTCCACCCACGGTCGTCGAAATCCCTGCAGATAGCAATGTGGAAATGAGTTGGCAAGTATTCGGAGGCGAACTCAACGAGCTCTACTGGGCGTTGGTCAAGGCACGTTGTATCAAGGACGGCCTAGCAACTGACGAAGAAACCGTCGCCCAGCAATTCCGGCTGCACCTCCATCGCGGAATCGGCTATCTAGCGACGCCATCGGCAATAAACAATATTGGTGATCTCATTAATTTAGCTTTGGACGAGAAATCATGAAAAAATCAATCCATCAAGTCGCCGCAGACGTGCTGAAAGCATCTGGCAAACCGATGACGGCTGCGGAGATTTACGAAGCAATTTGCGAAAAAGGTCTCTACGAATTCAAAGCTAAGAATGCTCCGAGCGTTCTGCGGTCTCAATTGAGACGGCACACGAAGAACATCACCGTCGCCAACCAGGCGAAAGATGTTGTTTTCGTAATCGGCGACGACGATCGGTTCTCATTGGTGGACTGATTCCTGAGGGTCAACTGCAATGGACCTGTCCAGATTTTTGTGTCACCGGATCAATCGTTTAGTATCGGTGGCTGGGTGGTAGTCGGTCCTCAAAGTGGATGGCGAAGTGGTTTAAGGCTTGCTTCCAGTACTTGATCGGCCTTGTCCATCTCTTGGACGATTCCATGATCGCCATGCAGATCAATTTTAGCGCCGACTCTTCGCTCGGGTAGATCTTACGGTTCTTGGTGAACTTGCGGATGGTGCTGTTGACCGACTCGATCGCGTTGGTCGTGTAGATCACTCGGCGGATCTCCGGCGGGAAATCAAATAGCGTGATGATGTCAGCCCACTTACTTCGCCACTGCCGTGAGATCGTCGGGTACTTCTTGTCCCACTTCTCGGAAAACTGATCCAAGGCGGCTTCAGCTTCCTCGGTGGTCGCCGCTCGATAGATGGTCTTGAGGTCAGCCGCGACCGCCTTGCTGTCTTCATGTGAAACGTATCGCAGTGCCGCCCGCATCAGGTGGACCAGGCAAAGCTGAACCCTGGCCTTGGGATAGGCGGCTCGGATCGCTTCGGGGAAACCGGCCAAGCCATCGACGCAGCAAACGAAGATGCCAGAGAGTCCGCGGTTCTTTAAGTCGGTGAGGCAGTTGAGCCAGAATTTAGCGTCTTCGCTCTGAGAGATCCACAGCCCCAAAAGCTCCTTTTTCCCGTCCAGATTGATGCCCAAAGCGACGCAGATCGTGTGCGCACTGACCTTTGCCGATGCCCCGCGAACGTTCACGACGATGCCGTCAAAGTAGACAATCGGCCACACCGGATCCAAACGACGCGATCGCCAGTTCCTCAGTTCCGCCTCGAGATCTTCGGTCACGCTCGTAATGAGTGTTGGCGAGACCTCGACCCCGTAGAGATCTTTCACGATCTGCTGAATGTCGCGTGTGGTCAAGCCCTTCGCGTAGAGCGCCAGAATCTTTTCGTCGAAGCCCTCAATTCGGCGTCCATGCTTCTCAACGATTTGAGGCTCGAAGGTTGCGCCGCGGTCTCGCGGCGTTTCGATTTCCAGCTCGCCGAGGTCGCCTTGAAGCTTCTTCTTTGCGTGACCGTTTCGACAATTATTTCGCTTGCCTCGCGTGACACCCGATTCGTTCGTCGCCGTAGATTGCTCCGTCGCGAGATGGTGCTCCATCTCGGAATTGAGCATTGTCTCGATCCCGGACTTCATGATCGTCTTGATCAAACCGTTCAGTTCATCCATCGTTGAGGCATTGCGAGCAAAGTCTCTGGCAAGCTACTCAGCCTGCTCTTTCATCTTGGCATCCATGTAAGGGACTCCGCTGGGAGATGTGTTAAAATCAGCATACAGTTGTTGCTGGCAAACACAAAATTCCCGACAGGCCTTTGGCAGGGGCAGTAGCTCGCACCCGAGTCTACGATCTGACGAATGGCCCAATCGCATCGCGTTAAAATCCCGAAACCACATTTACCTGAATTGGAGCAAGCGTGCCCAGCTCTATACTAAATCCTGAGCAACATCAGATACTTCTCGAGAGGGCGCAAGATCCCGGCTCTTGGAGAGACGAACCCGATCTCGAACGCCGGCGTCAGGTTGGGCAAGAATTTGTCCAGTCGGTTGAACGCTGCGGTGTTCTCGCTGGAAAGAAGATCGATCACGGCCAACTCGTTGAGTTCGTTGAGCTGCAGTGGCAGATCCAGAACCTGAATCCAGTCCACATGCCAAAGTTGCTTGGATCTTTGGCTTACAAAACACACTTCGCAAACTTTCAGGGCACGAAAGAAGACTTGAAAGCGGAAATGTCGGGCGAATCCGGCGTGAAACACTTCTACGAAGGGGCAGACATGGACGTCTGCAGTGAGGCAATCCGCTTGATCGCCTCCGATTCTGTTGACGACCAGGGACGAGGCGCGTCCCTGATGTTTCACCTCGATGGCGCGGGTTCTGCAATCACTTCGGGATTCTTGCATTTGCTTCATCCCGGCCACTATGGCTTGGTCAATTCACCAACGCGTGCTCCGTTCCAAAATGATGGTCTGCTCAACGTGTCGAGTGCGCAACGGAAAACTGCACGCGACAGGGCCGCAACTTGGTTCAGCGAGACTGTCGACCTGTCATCTGACACGCTCGGGAAGGTCTTCCGTTGGGAGGCATTGCTACGTGAAGTATTTGAGATCTGCGGTTTTGAAGATTACCCAACCCTAGATCAGTTTCTTTGGACTTTGTCTACAGAGCCAGCCCCGGACTCGGACGACCGCCTGCGTAAAGCGGTATCCGAAATCGAACTGGAAAACACGCAGATCCGCCGGGCGGCGGAGACGAAGGCTCGACATCTCATCAAAAACAATCTGGGTAGCCTGTCAGCAGTACAACTTTCTGAACTCTTCACGCTGATCAATACGTGCAAAGCCGGAAAAGGCGTGGGCTACGTTCGCTTCAGTCCGGCATTCGTTGGGCACAACGCCAACCAGTTGATCGACAACTTGGACGAAACCAATGAGTGGATCGAAAAACTATGGACGACCGCTGACGAAGACATTTCAACGCTGCTCAGCCACCTGTGGACGAAAGGACTAGCGGGCGCGGGACAATCGTTTCCGTCAGCGATTCTGTACCTTCGTAATCCGGAAGAATACGCCGTCTGGACTTCAAATCTTGAGAAGGCTCTCTATTCGGTGCTCTCTGGAACGCCAGCAAAATTCAAGACCGGGTTTAATTACCTGCAGTACTGCAAGGGGGTTCGTCAGCTTCGCGAGAAGGAAAATTTCCCGCCTGAAATGCACGACTTCGTGTTGTCGTTGCTCATTTCGAAGAAGAAGAGTGATAGCGAACAGGCAACAAGCGAGTTTGCAGGCTTCAGTGGAGACGCGTTCAAGTTTCTGTCAGATCTGGAACGCAACAACTCCGTGTCATGGTTTGGCGACAATAAACAGCGATACGAGCAAACCGTTTCGCAACCTATCCGAGCCCTGCTGGCCGACTTGTCCAAGGACTTTGCGACGCCCCGCGACCCCGAGTTGGAAACGTCGCCGAAAAAGTGTTTGGCTCGCATCAATCGGAACACGTTCGGAAACAAGGAAGCGGCACCGTACAATACGTTTCTCTGGTTTGCATTCTTCAGAAAGCAATTCAGCCGAACAACGGATGGACAACTCTTTGTGATCATTTCTCCAGACCGCCTAAAATATGGTTTGTGTTTCGGAGAGGACGCTGGTGAAGTTCGAGGCACTCTGGTCCAGACGGTTCGGAATCAAGAACTTTTGGTCGAATCAGTTCTGAACAGTTTGAAGTCCGCCGGTTTTGAGTTTCGGTCCGGTGAGGACATCAAGAGTTTAAGACAAGCTGAAATCAATTCCGTCGCCGACTTTGCCAGTTTTGTCCAGGCAACCGCTTTTGAGTTGCGACGGAAACTGTCGCCACAGGAAGTAGTTGAACGAGGCGTTTCGCTGAAAAACGACATTGCCGAGGATTTCCAACTGCTGTACCCGCTGCTTCGAATGGCAACGCCTGATGTGTCGCCTGGAGAAGTCGTAAAGCTGCAGGAGGCTACTGACGACAACGAAACGGAGAAAATCACAATTGGTCAACTGGCTGAAAAAACGCATCTGGAAGAAGGTTTCTTTGAGAAGCTTGATCTGTGCCTGAAGGACAAGCGGCAGCTGATATTTGTCGGACCACCCGGCACCGGAAAAACGTTTGTCGCGAAACAATACGCAAACTATCTGGCCCAGTATGGCGGGGACGTGCGGACTGTTCAATTTCATCCGTCTTATGCCTACGAAGATTTTATTGAAGGACTGCGACCGGTTCCCTCGAAAACCGGTGCGGCAACGTTCGAGGTGGAAGCTGGGATTTTCAAAAGGCTGTGCGACGACGCTCGTGCGAGCCCCAAATCGACTTACGTGTTACTCATCGACGAAATCAATCGAGGGAATATCCCAAGGATCTTTGGTGAGCTGATGTTTCTTCTGGAACATCGAGACGAAAAGACAGAGCTGCCCTATTCAAAGAAACCGTTCTCGATTCCAAAGAATGTGGTTGTCTTGGGAACAATGAACAGCAGCGATCGTTCGATTGCGCTAATGGATTTGGCGCTGCGACGTCGCTTTCACTTTATGCAAATGGAGCCAAGAAAGGAGGTGCTGTTGGCTTGGATCGAGGAAAATCACAAGCCCAAATCTGTCGCCGAAATATTTGATCGACTGAACGTCAGCTTGCGAGATGCGGGAGTGGAAGAGGACCGTCTGGTCGGCCATGCCCACTTTATGTCAGTTCATTTAGACGAAGATTTCATGAGTTTGATCTGGGAAGCCACGATCATGCCGCTGCTGAAGGAGTACTTTTTCGCTGAGCCGGAAAAACTGAAGCAATTTGAACTGGAACAGTTCATGTCGGCGACGGGGCTCACTGCAACCTTTGACGAAGAAGAACCTGAGGACGTCGACGGGTTGGATACCGAGGATAATCAGTGAGCACAGATTTGATTCAAGACGACGGTTCCATCGCGTCGCAACTTCGGACTTTGGAAGAGTGGAAGCCGAAATGTCTGACGCTCTCTCAAGAGCAATTAGACGAGTTGCTTCAAAGCCCCAGCAAGATTCTTGAAGTTCGACCCTTGGGCGGAGGGAGATACCGATTGCGACCGAAGTCTTTTGTTGGGTGTGTGCGGGTCGGAACGATGGACGTCCGGATTCGCCCGAAGACCCCGATGCCTACGTTGCTTTCAATTCTGGCAGAAGTTCACGAGCTACCCGAGCTAAGGTCAGAAACCGTGGCGTACGACAGCGATACGAACATTGTGGATCTGCTTGTCCAAAGCTTCTTAGTCGAAGTTCAAAATGTCGTGCGTCAAGGATTGCGGCGAACCTACGCTCAAGAATCGGATGAACTGATTGCGATCCGGGGGCGAATCGAGTTTTCACAAACCATTCGAATGGGGCTACGTGGGATGGCGAAGACGTATTGCTCCTTCGAGGAGTTTACATTGGACGCGTCAGAGAATCGATTGCTTCTCGCTGGGCTAAGGGCGGTCACGAAGGAAGCTTGGCTGCCCCCAAACAGACGCAACTCAGCCCACCGAATGGGCTGTGAGTTTTTGGGAGTTGATGAGCTCAACCTACAGGAGGCACTCAGTTTGGATTTCCAAAAAGACCGTCTCAATCAAGGCTACTTCCCAGCGCTGAACCTGGCGAAGCTCGTGTTGGAAGCTCTGGGAGTCACGCAGGAACTTGGTTCCAAGCAGGCGCGAGGATTCCTAGTCAATATGAATCAGCTATTCGAGTTGTATGTGGAACGCAAGCTGCGAAGTATTCTTAGCGTTGAAGGCATCCAGGTGCACGCTCAGAACGAGAGATCGTTCGACGAAGGTGGGATGTCCAAGATTCGCCCCGATCTGTTGCTTCAACATCAATCGGGACGCCGACTTGTCGCTGATGTGAAATACAAGACAGGCGTGAAGGCAAAAGAATCGGACCTCTATCAGATGCTGACGTACTGTCGAATTCTGAAGATACGAAATGGAGTTCTGATCACAGTTGGGCCAGGGCCAGGCGTCCGTTACAAGGTATGCGATGGCAGTACTGTGATTGATGTGATCCCCGTCAATTTGGACGGAGATTTGGAAGCAATCGAACAGTCAATCCAGCTACTGACCAATCAATTACGGGATCGAATGATTCGGTAAACCAAGGCAAAGGGGCGGAGTCATTTTCCGGTGTAGGGATTTGCAATAACTGCCAGCGGAGGCTGACAAGTTCGATGAGCAAGGTCACTGTCTACGACATCATCGGTGACATTCACGGTCACGCGGACGAACTGAAGCGGTTGCTGGAGCACCTTGGTTATCGCCGGCATGGGGCTGGCTATCGCCGTTCGGATCGGAGGTTGGTTTTTGTCGGTGACTTCGTCGATCGGGGACCGGCGATTGCCGAGGTGATTGAAATCGTCCGTGCGACCGTGGACGCTGGGGACGGGTTTGCTGTGATGGGGAACCATGAGTACAACACGATTGCGTTTCATACGGCGGTGCCGGGAAAACGTGATTGTTGGTTTCGCGAACATTCGCAGAAGAATCTGAAGCAGCACCAAGCAACGTTGGAGCAGCTGCCGCCAAGCGAGATGGCAGACGCGATCGCTTGGTTCAAGACTTTGCCCGTGGCGTTAGAACTGGACGGGATACGAGTGGTTCATGCGGCCTGGCGGGATGAGAAAATCCGATTACTGAACGAGACGCTCAAATCGCGCTCGCGGTTTGACGCGGATTTCCTTGCAGAGTCAGAGACGACTGACAGTGAGTTGCATTCGGCTGTGGAAGAGGTGCTGAAGGGGCCGGAGTTGACCCTGCCGGTCGGGCATTGGATTGTGGACAAGGCGGGGCACCAGCGGAATACGGTTCGGTTCAAGTGGTACGAAGAACCTGCCGGGCGGACGTATCGCGGTTATCATTTGGGATCGGATGACGTGCCCGACGTGGCGATTGACGCCGGAACTGTCGATGGGCTGACGGGCTATCCCGAGGACGCGCCACCGGTCTTCGTGGGACACTATTGGCTGACCGGGACGCCAACGCCGTTGGCACCGAATGTTGCCTGTACGGATTACAGCGTGGCAAAGGGCGGGAAACTGGTCGCGTATCGCTGGGACGGCGAGTCGGTGCTGAAGGCCGAAAACTTCGTATGGGTCGAGAACTAGATGTTGGTCTCTTTGTGGCCGTGCAGAAGGGTGGGAGGGCAAGACGATGGGGGCAAGACAATGGGTGAACGGGATGATCGAATTGTTTTGCCCCCATTGTTTTGCCAATCTGTTGATACGTCTGTCGTCGGGCATTGAGCAATGAATGCTGTCGTTCGGCAAGAGACCAATCAGGATCGAGAGTCAATCTGGAAAGTCAATCGGCTGGCGTTCGGGGGCGAGGAAGAGGCGAATCTGGTCGATGCGCTGCGTGAAGGTGGCTTTGTTGCCATGTCGTTGGTTGCCGAATTGGACGGCGCGATCGTGGGCCACATCCTTTTCAGCCGCGTCGAGATCAGGACAAGCGATGGAGCGGTCAATGCGCTGTCGTTGGCTCCGATGGCGGTTTTGCCCAGCCATCAACGACAAGGCATTGGAAGTGCACTCGTTGAAGCTGGTTTGGATGCCTGTCGAGGTTTGGGTCAGAAGATCGTGGTCGTGCTGGGGCATCCTGGGTTCTATCCCAGGTTTGGGTTTTCGGTGGATTTGGCGCGGTCCTTGAAGTCTCCGTTCGGCGGCGGTGATGCTTGGATGGCTCTGGAGCTTGAGCCCGGTGCGCTGGATGGGGTTGAAGGCACGGTGGAGTACTCGCAGCCGTTCATGACGTTGGGGGAATGATGGATTGGCGAACGGCAACCTTCGCGCTGGTGATCGCATTGGTGGTTGATTTGACCGCTGTTGAAATCCTGCGATCCATCGTCGACCGAAAACGACGAGAAGCGACCGGAATCGGCGGGACGCAGGACATCGCGATTTGGGGAACTCTTATTGGCGTGGTGTTAGTCATCGCCATTGTTGTCTGTGGAACGCTTTGGATTTTCGGCTTCTGATCGAGTGGCGATAGGGATGCAGCTTAACGATCCCCGGCAGCCGTTCGAATTGCAGCATCCATTGCGTCATGCCGGACTGCAGCTTCAGGAACGGTTTTTCCCAGCGGTAGGGCTCGTCAATGGTTGGTGCTGATGGCATCGACTCTGTTTCGCGCTCCCTGATTCGTTGAACAAATGGGGCATGGACACCAACCAACGTCGGGCCGAAACCATGGAAAGTCAGGCGGTTGTAGTCGGCTGAAAACTACAACCGTTTGGACGGCTGGAATTTCGAGATACTGTCCGTCGTTTTTGAAGACAATGACGCAGAAGACATTGACGAAATCGAGTTAGACGATCGGACACCAGCTCCGGGATGCTCTAACGATTCGCCGTTTCAGGCGCACTACAACCGCTCAAGAAAGTCCACAACCACTACAACCGATTTGGGGTGTTTACAACCGAAAAGCCGGTTTTGACAGCATGCTGTAAGTGCTGAAAGACGGGAGTTACGGCCCTCAAAAAAATCCGCATTCTTTTAAGAGTCCGTTGCTCTACCAATTGAGCTACAAGGGCAAAACGCCGTGTTTTGCGGCGTTTCCTGTCGTTCCGGAAGCGATGACAGACGAGTCGAGACAGGGCGAGTTCGAGGGCATCAACGAAGACATGAACGTGGACCCAGGGAAACAAGGATCACGGCAAGCCGCAAAGGAAAGGATTTCATCGTCCGATGCAAAAGCGGTGGCAAGACAATCGGGGCAAGACAATCGGGGCAAAACAATAGGGGCAAGACAATTCCAGGCTGTGATTGTCTTGGCCTGTGCTGCTAGGGACGTCGATTTTATATGTGACGGACTTGATCGTAGCGGAAGGCGCTAGGACTTTTGCTGCGCCGGCCCTCTCTGGCGTTTGCTTGCTGCGCAAACGCCGTCTCTCCCAGAGGGAGAGAATCTCATTCGGTTGCCAAATCCTGCAGAAAAAGAATCGACGTCCGGCGGAGCAGCGGTAGGCGACTTGCCGTCAGCGGCTGAACTGGATTTGCGGCGATTCTGCGGGCAGGGCGTTGAGCATCCCCGTCGCTTTGGCCCATGTCTCGGCCTCCTCGGCCGCCGGATGACTGCGCGCCGTGATGCCTCCGCCCACCGGGATCTGCAACCGGCCGGCCGAGGCCGTGATCGTGCGGATCAGGATGTTGAAATCCGCGTCGCCTCCGCAACTGAAATACCCCATCGATCCGCAGTACGGACCACGCGGATGGGGCTCCAGTTCCGCAATCGTTTTCATCGCTTCGATCTTCGGCGCCCCGGTCACGCTGCCGCCCGGAAAACAGGCCATCACGACATCCACCGCGTCGACGTCGTCCACCAAGTCACCTTCGACGACCGAGACGAGGTGTTGCACAAATTGATACCGCTCGATCTCACAGAGCCGACTGACGACGACGCTTTCGTCGCGACAGACGCGAGACAGATCGTTCCGCATCAGGTCGACAATCATGACGTTCTCGGCGCGGTCTTTTTCGCTGGCGAGCAACGTCGCGGCCAAGTCCGCATCGGCGGCCTCGTCGCCCGTGCGGGGAACCGTCCCCTTGATCGGACGTGTCTCGACATGACGATCGCGGAGTTGCAAAAATCCTTCCGGTGACGAACTGAGCACCTGAAAGTCGCCTCCGTCGTAGTACCCGGCGAACGGGGCCGGATTGGCGGTGCGGAGCCGCAAGTACAACGCGGCCGGGTCGAGCGACGAGGCGGTCGTCAGACGCTGGGCCAAGTTGACTTGAAATGAATCGCCGCGGCGAATCCGTTCCACGATGTCCGCAACCGACGCGCGAAACCCTTCACCGGTGAAATTGCTGGTCACGTCGTCAGAGGCATCAGGCGGCGCGTCGAATCGGTGAACTGGTGGCGGCGACGGACGACCGGACGCCACGGTGGAAATCAATTCACAGATCTGGTCGGCGCGCTCGCCCGCGGATCGCAACCGACGCGCGGCCGCCGATGCCGGGGACGAATCGCCACCGCCGTCTAAGTCTTCCGCCGTGAAGCCTTGGCAGATCAACCAGGACCGTTTCTCAAAATGGTCGATCGCGATGGTCCAATCAAACACGCCGAACGACATCGCCGGAGTCGGCAAGTCGTTTTCCTGATGCAGATGGCATTCCGCCAACTCCTCCGGCTCCAACCAGCGGGCCGCTTCGTAACCGATCACTCCCACCAACCCGCCTTGAAATGGGGGCAACGAAGCGTCGAAGGCGTCGGGCAAGGCGTCAACCCAGCGCGACAACTCGGGCCAAGGGTTCGGCTGGTCCGGGAACACACTGAGACGCTTGACCGGGTCCGCGGACAAGAACGAGTACCGGGACAGCCGCCGCACCACCTCGTCGACGGACGTTTGTACGGTCGCCGAATCCAGCCAGACGCGCCCCGGCAAGCCTGACAGGGCTTCGAAGAGGTCGGCCACGTCCAAATCCAATGCGATCGGACGCACGACGGGCGGACGGCTCAATTCAGGACGCTTCGGCACGAATAGGGTGAGGTGGATGGAGGAAGACGGGCAGGCGGACGGATTGTAGCTTGACTCTCGGTCGGGCGGCGTTCAACCGCAAATGCTGGTTGGGGCGGGGGGGGATGGCAGAAAGAGGGCGGGCAGGAAAATGGGGCAGGAGGGAGGAGTCAGGAACGGGGGGAAGGCAGAATGATGAGATGAGATGGCAGAACGATGAGATGGCAGAACGATGAGATGGCAGAACGATGAGATGGCAGAACGATGAGATGGCAGAACGATGAGATGGC
>NZ_NTFY01000078.1 GCF_002289565.1 Rhodopirellula sp. SM50
AATTTTTCTGTCCGTTTTTGAAATCATGTCAAAAACGAAGGTGAGTGCTGATGTAAACCAATAACTCACAGCCTCGGAGGGCTCGCGCCCTGCCGCTAACAAAAAGCAGTGAAGGTGTTAGCGGAACGGCGAAGCAAGCAGCGAATAATCAGTGGGATAGGCTTCCAGCCTGTCATTTCGGCATCGACAGGCTGGAAGCCTATCCCACTCTAGTCGATCCGAGACCTATCGTCCGCTGGCTCCGATGCAGCCCAGCGCCATCGCGGTGATCCAGGCCGCATCGAACAGACTGCCCACCGAGCCGATCGCAACGATCCCGATTAGGATGCATCCGAGCGTCGTCCCGACCGCTCCCCGGCCTGGCATGTCGCATCCCGGCCAGCAAGCAAACGCCAGCAGAAACAACGCCGCGGCGCCCAACATGCCTTGGCATTGCCACAATTGCAGCAGCGCGTTCTTGGTGCGCCAGGCCAAGTGGTCATCACAGGTGAAAAACAGTGTCGGAACATGCTTGTCGCCTCCCCCAATCGCAATCGTCAGGTCGTTGACGACCACCGGCTGGGCACCGGGATTGTAAAACGCCAGCGTTTGCAGTCGCAGATTGGCGAGTGTGGGAGCCGCCTCCTTTGGGCGGACGCTCTCCCGCGGATCCGGCACTCGAACGTTCATCTCAGCCGATTCCGCCGCCACATCAAACCTCTTCGACGCCTTCTCATACGATTGAAACATTGATTTGACCGAGCGAATTACCGCGAGCCTCACCGGTTCGCCTTCGTCCTGACGCTCCCGCTCCAGTTTACCGTCAATGGTGACCTCGCTGCCTGCCGGAACCATCGTTTCGACATACAGCGGCCATCCCGCCGAAAGTCTCAATGAAAACTGCTCGTTTTGAAGCTGCATGGACGCCGGAGGAATCGCCCGGCCGTCGTCCATCGCCAAGAAAGTCGGCGTCGTTCCAAACCCGCTGCCGATGAACAAACGCCGCGGATCACTGACCACATGTTTGGCAATTCTGGTCCAGTGCGCCAGACGCGTCCTGGAATCCTGGGCTGTGTTTTCAAACCGCGAACGGATCGCGTTGGGAATCTGGCAGGTCGCCAGACCGGCCAAGCACACCAACAATCCCACAATCATGACCGTCGAATAGGAACGCCCCCGGTCCCCGCCCACCGATGCCCGGCGTTTCCCATGCCAGTGGACGCCCGCCATCCACAACGCCTCGGCACCCACAATCACGATCGTGGCCCGCGACATCGTCGCAAATGTCGCGTAAACGACCACCAGCAAGATGCCCACGTTGAACACCATCCGCAGCACACGATAGATTCCCCGCGTGGATTTCGTTGAGCTGTCGGCGACTTGGAACTTCGACGTCGTGTTGCCTGCCAACGTGTACCACGCCAGCGGAAACGCGATCACCAGCAGCGCATCAATGTGCTGACCGCCGACATGCATCGTCCAAATTGGACCGGACGCTCGGTGCACCTCGCTGAAGTCGAACAGTCCGACGTAGATCATTCGCTCCCACACCACGCCCAAGCAAACATAGACCAAGGCGATCGTCGCCCCCACCGCGAAATAGTCGAAAATCGGAGGGGGCGGGGACGACGAATCGTCCGGCGATCGCAAGACGCCATCGGACACAACCGAACTCGTCGTGAGACAGCGGCAAACCACGCCAAACACGATCGCCCAGACAAACCCCTTGGCCTGGCGAACCGCGTTCCAGCGGGTGAAGTAAACGGACAATTGATCGTCCCAGGGCGCTGCCGGCAACGAAATCCAGCCACGGACAAACGCGAGCACGACCGAGACGCCCAGCAGCATCCAAGCGAACGCGGCAAGGCGGTTGCCGCGAATGTTTGGCCCCACGAGCTGAACCTGTCGTTCTATCGCACAAGCCGCCAGGCATCCGGCCAAATTCCCCAACAAGATCGAGTCGTATTCCCGCACGACCAATTGACCGGTCCACGGATACGCATCGGCCATCACCAACGCCGCGGGAAACACCGCAAAGAACCACCACGGTCGCCAAAAACCAAGGCCGGCAAATGCCACCGCCAGACCGACCTGGATACCAGGCCAGACGGGATGCAGCCAAGCGACACCAATCGCCGCGATCATTGCGGCGGCGGAGAGGATCAGGGCGTTAATGCGATTTGCGGACAAGGAAGGGGAGTGGCTAGTGGCTAGTGGGATAGGCTTCCAGCCTGTCGATGCTGGAATGACAGGCTGGAAGCCTATCCCACTCTCAATCTACGAAACATGTTTTCAGCCTGTTTTTTAGGGGCAACGCAATCGGGCGATCCGATTCTCTCGATTCCCCTGTCATCGTTCTGCCCTCATCGTTCTGCCACCCCATTATTCTGCCACCCTCGCTCCGCCCCCACCGTCTCCAACCCGAACACAAATTGATACGCCAACCAACCGACCGTCGCTCCACTCAAGTAAAGCAAAACGTCTGACGCATCGGCGATGTGCGGCTTCAGATACACCTGCATCACTTCAATGAACGTGGCGGTGACCACGACGGCCATAGCAACCCAGACAATCGCGATCGCCCGCCGAATCCCTGCCAATTTCGACACACCGACCGCGAAACAGAACCCGACGATCGCGAACAGCCCCAGTTTTAAGACCACATTGGATCCCGCTTCGAATTCCGAGGTGAAGTAATACTTCGCCAACGGCCAGTCCCAAAAATGCTCCCACGCCGTCTGGACCGCCTCGGCCGACTCCACCCAGCCGGTCGAACGCCCGAGTGTTCCCGCCGTGATCAATGCGAGCGCCAAGCCGCCTGATGCAATCCAAAACGAAGCACGCGTCAAGAGTTTCATCCTTCCGAGCACCTGCGCACCAAAAATTCCGACCGGGACGCCCGCGGTCGCCGCAATCACATCCCAGATCGAAACGAATCGCGTAAACACCGGGATCTGCAGCAGTTCATTGGTCAGGGCAAACGCGATCGTCCCCCAAGCTGCCGTTCTTGCCCCACAGCACACAGTAAGCATTGCCGCCAGGATCGCCCCGCGGACAAGTGAAAGAAACAGAACTTTCAGCAAGTCGGGTGAGTCCAATCCGTTGAGCGTCGGCAACAAGATGATCTTACCCGCGCGATACTTTGCGACGTAATCAGAGGGCTGCAGCATCAAATCCAGCGGCATCACCGCATACGCCAGATTCAAAAACACAAACACGACGATCGTCCAGCGAAGTTTCTGGGAGGACTCCGCATCACGCAATTGGAACACCGCCTTCGCAAACGAACGTCCCAGAACCAGGTAGAGGATCGGTCCCAACAACGCGCCGACACAGCCGGCGACGAGGTCGTTCAACGATTGCGTGCGAATCGGAAAGAACGCCTGGCAATATTCAATCCCCACTGCGACCGCACAGCACACGCCCACGACGAGCGGCGAGAAAAGTACCAGCGGCCAGCGGGTCGATCGTCCCCAATCGATCGCCGCCGACATCAGGAAACTGGGCAACAGGATGATCAATCCGTTCGCCACCCAGTCGGCACGTCGATAGATTCCCAAATGAAACCAAGGTAGCGACTTGAACGCGGCCGTTGCCTCCGCCCAACTTGTCGGCACGTATCGCATCGGCAAGAACGATCCGTAGATCGCCAACGACAGCGTGGCGATCGCCAAGAACCCCAGCATGCGGCGCCGGCGGCGGTCGGACTCACTCACCATTCTCGCCGTCTGGATTCAAGAGACCGACGCGCAGACAAAGCGGTAGGTGCCGCGACCCGTCGGCAGTTTTGTAGCCGCCGACCAAGTACAAATTCCCGTGGTCGTCGCGCGTATTGGAGCCATACAGCAGGACACTTTTCATGCCATGCTCCGGGACATCGGTGATTTCAACTTCAAACTTTTGCGCAACATCTTGCTCCAAATCATAGACCACCCATTCGAACGAACTGCCCTTTCGTTTGGTAACGCCACCTAAATAGCGATCACCGTCAAGCGGTACCAACGACGACGCATAAGACTCACCGTCGGGATGGAACCAGCCTACCGGGGCAACCTGTGTCGGGCCGCTATCGCTCGGCACGAGACGATAAAGATAGCCGATCGAAGTTGTGATCGCGATCGATCCGTCGCGTAAATTCGCAAAGCCGACCAGACCGTGCGAGCTGGCGTTTCCCGTCACCGGATAATGCAACAGCGGTGTCGCCTGGATTTCCTCCAGGTCGGCATTCAATTCCACCAGCTCAACAATGGTGTCCGCCGCCGCACCATCGGACTGCGGCGTCGTCAATCGCGGCACGAACACATGACCGCGGGCGTCGGAGACGACGTTTCGCGAGATGTGCCCCTTGTACGAACCAATTTCCCTGCGTTTCCAGTCGCCGCTGGAGGTGTCGTAGCGATAGACGACATGGCCGAAGTAACCGAGTCCAAACAGGTAACGCCCAACCCCCGACAATGCGATCACGCCTTCGGGAACGGACTTCAAATGTTGCCACTGATCATCGCCGACGCGGCAGCGCCAAAAATGCGATCCCCAATAGGGCAATTGGCTACCGTCTTCGCGCTCGTTCCACTCATCCATCGATGCGAAATAGGTCCATCCGTCGTCCATGGTGATGAACTTGGTGTGGATCTTCATTTGGCTCTCGCGGCACAGCGTCGGCTCCCCCTGCTTGGCGTCGGCGGCGATGCGGCCAGCTTTCAGCGGCAAGGTGGCTTCGCGTGCCAGGTCCAACCGATCGAGCGAGTTCATCACATCGCCGGCTGGCGAGAGCGTTTCGGTGGTCGGATCAAAGACGAACAGCCGAGCCGAGGGCCGCGACGCGTCCTTGGTCCAAACCGTGGAGACTCCTAATAGAACATTGCCGGCGTCGTCACGGCCAGATGCACCCCAGATCGCAAACGTGCCAGGAAAATCGGGAATCGGGATCCGGTCGATGGCGAGTTCGAGACCGTCGCCGCCCGCAACGGGCTGGAATCGAGTGCCGAGTCGCTGTTCGAACGTGCGCTCGACGATTGGTGGCGACTCGGGACTGACCGTGGCGTCCGCGTGGGCAGGCGGAACCGTCGCATCAGGCTCTGAAGCGTGGCGCGAGTTGCAGCCACCGAGAGTCAACGAGGCGATCAATAGGAGGATCGCAATTCGTGCGTTTTGAGGATGCCGCATGGTGGAAGGCAGAATGATTCGGGGCAGAATGATGGAGACAGGTTGGCAAAACGATGGAGGCAGGACGATTTCAGGGACCTGGCAGGATGATCGGCAGGGGGAGGCAGAATGATCCGGAGCAAAACGATGGGGGAGTGGTTGTTCGCGGGGCACTGGTATCCCGACACACGCTGACTGCATTTGCAGATTGACTCTCTCGTCGGTCCTGTCAGGTACTCGTTGCCGAGATCACATTGGATCTCTCGACGTTGTCTTGATTTGCGACAGCCGACCAATAGGCCCAACTGCCGAGCATCAATGCCATTTGTCCGTAAATGATCCATAGGAATGACGGCCATCGTACGGACCACATGTGCAGGGCGGTGATCGAAACAACGGGAACCGCCTGAATGATCGCGCACTTCCACCAGAACGTCGACTCCGCATCTCGCCATGCAAAGACGCACATCGCCAATGCCACCGCAACGCTGATCCCGGGCATGACCACCTGCACATTGGGCACAACGCCTTCCACGTATTGGAACACGTTCTGTTTCGCCGTCGGACCGAAATGTTCAGGATCGTAAAGCCAGAACGGAACGTTCAGGCTGAAGAATACCAACGCGGCGATCACGGCATAAACCAGCATCCGTGACCAACCGGCGCGGACACCAACGAACACGGCGGTCATCGGCAACAACAACAGAAAGTTGGTGCGTGAGGCCATTGCCACGCCGAGGAAAACCGCCGCCAGAACTTTCGGAGTCACGCCAGCGTTGGCGTCGGGGATGGCGGCAACGAAACATTGCAACGCGACCAAAACATACAACGTATTGGCAAACAGATCGTTCCCCGTCACCAGCGAATGCCAAACCACCGGGCACAAACCGAGCAGACAGCAGAGCTGCAACAATGCGAGTCCTCCGTTGGCAAATCGCCAGGCCGCCACAGCGCATAATGCCGCCAGCCAAAACAGGTTTTGGTACGCCGCGTTGCCAATCAGATAAAACGGCACCGCCAGCACGATCGATCCGGGCATGCTGGAGAGCGGGTTGTCCAAATACGTGAGTGGGTAGTAGGGGTAGTCGCCCCGCAACAGAGCCGCCGCTGCCAAATTGTTGGCTTCGTCCTGATCGCTGCCCCCGCCGAGGTGATTGCGGGCGTTGGCGATCGGGTAGAGCACCGCGAACGCGGCCACAATGAGTAGGAAACTGGCGATGAAGCCGACGCCGACCGTCGACGCTGCCAAACCGCTGAACCACGCTACGATGCGTCTTCGATGCCATCCGCAAATCGCCAAGAGGATCTCGCCGAGAAGAAAGTAAACAAGCGACCAGACGCTATCGACTTTTTGAAACAGCCCCAAAGACGGCGTCAGCAAAAACGGGCCCAACACGAGCGCAGTCATCAGCGCGTCCCGCGGTTGAGAGTTGGCTCGTAATGGTTGTTTCATGGAGTCCATCCCAGCGGGACGCGTGAGCGAGCGGCGCGTTGAAACATTCCAAGCAACGCGCGCCACTGGCTAACGCCACGTGCTGGCATGGTGCGTACCGGCATCTACCGCCACTACCCTCCCTGGATGAACTTCACCCGTTTGGTCCAGGTCAGTGGATCGAGCCAGGTTTGGATCTTGGGCAGTGGGTAGTGCTCCAGGAACCAGATTGCGGTGCGGCGACGGCGCGATCGATAGGCCCGTCCGTCGGGAAGCGATGCCGTTCTCATCAGCCGGTACAGCCTGCGGCGCCGGACCGCGTCGAGCGAAACCCCGGTCGTCTCCTTGATCCACCCTTCAGGCAAAGCGAGGCCAACCAGCTCGTCGGCCAATGCAAGCACGTTTCCAACGGTTCGCGTGAGCCCGTGATGCTTGCTCCGTTCGGAAAGCTCCCGCCAATCAAACGGCTTTCCATCCTCTGGCGATTCGACCAGGTAACGCAAGTCCCACAGGTCGCGACACGCGCGACGATACTCACCGGTATGCCCAAGGTTGACCGCCGAGTGAATGATCCGATCGACCGGGTCGAGCCAAGAAAAGGGAGTTCCGCCAATCGGAACAGCCCGCTCGATCATTTCGTCGACGGGAAACGAATAGGGATCGCCGATCGGTAGCAGTCGAAAATGCAAATCGATTTCGATGCGACGATACACGTGACGGCGTGGGGCTAACTCGTGCAGCCAGCGCCGGTAATACTGTTCGTCTCGGTCGCTGTTGTCTTCCATCGGTGCGAAATCGTTTTTGCGAAGCGAATCGTCGACGGCATCCAAGTGCTTGGGATGGACCAGCAAATCGATATCGCTGGTCGTACGCCCGGCAGCCCAGTCGCATTTTGCCGCCAGGTAGGCGCTTCCCTTCAACAAAACCAGGGGGACGTTCAACGGTGCTAGAACTCGAGCGATCGCGTCGGTTTCATATTCGATGCTGCGATGATTGAATCGGGTCAGCCAATTCTGACGATCGATTCTGCGTCGCACCTGAATCGGCAATCGTGCGAAGTCATCACGTTTCTCAAGATCAACGGCTATTTGGGACAGCAATGCCGTGTGATTGGCAAACCGAATCACGCGATCCCATGTCGCAAGGTCCCAATCAAAGCACACGCTCGAGTCTTCGCGAAGCTGATTGACCAGCCCCAGGACCTCGATAGGACTTCGTTCGGTGACCAGCACCCGCGTGTTGATGTCAGCAGGAAATGCGGTCGACGATGCCCCGTGTCCCGCCGCACCGGCAGCCTTTCGTTCCCGCGATTTCGGTTCCGCTTCATGTGAACAGAGCTCGGTCGACAATCTCTCCGGTCTCGGCGCGGATTGGACATTCAAGAGCTCATGCCCTCGCAGGAACTGTTCCGCTTCGGTAGCATCGTGGTACTTCAGCCGGAATCCCGGCGTCTGACGGGCAAGTTGGATCACTTCGTCGAACCCCCTGCGCCCCATCATGCGAAAATTGATTCCCAGCTGCGTCAATTTGATAAAGACTTCGTCGACCGGCATCCGTTCCAGTTTGCAGCCGATCGATGCATCGTCGCAGCGATCCGGCAAGACAATCGCTCCCAGCGGAAAGGTCTGTCCCGCAATCGCAACCGATTCTTCGGTCGGCCGGAGATGGGCGATGCTGCTGGGTGGATCGAGAATCTTTGCCGTCGGGCCGAACACGGCCCGCTCTCCAAATCGGGACCGGATCAAATCCAAGGACCGACCTTTCAAAATGGTTGGCCGGCCGAGTGCGTGGACGTGATGATCGTCCATATCCAACAATGCGGTCTCGTCACTGAGCAGTTTCCACCCGGACAACATCAAAGTCGAAGCGAGCGTGCTTTTACCAGCCCCCGAATCGCCCGGAAAAATGACGACCTGATTGGAGCCCGGAAGTACAGCTGCCGCGGCGTGAATGGCCAGTTGCTGGTAGGACTGGCGAAAGAAGCACCAACTGGTAATCCATTCCATCGCGGCGACGGACAGACGCATCGGCCAGGTCTGCCAGATCACACCGTCAATACTGCAGATGATTGCGCGATGGAGTCTTTCACGGCCGGCTTGAAAATCGAGCGTGAAATCCGGCAGGGCCACCGGATCGCGGAGTTCGCGGTGGGCTTGAATCGTGTGAACCGCATCCGCAATGACAGGGATATCACTGCGAACACGAAACTCATAGGGTCCGAAGCGAAACCCAAGGCCGCGTTGTAGCAGACGATCCGCGATGTCCGGCGCCGTGACTTCCTTGATCAACAATGGTCAGCCTCAGGACGAGCAATCAAAAGAAAAAGCGTGGCGCAGAGCCTAGCTGGTGAGCGAGTTTGCGACAAACAAGCTTAGGCCGTACTGCAGACGCTTGCTACACACCAGACGCATCAATGAAACGCACCAATCCTAGCATTTCCATTTGCCGCAAGCATTCGCCGCAGTAATCGGCCAGCTTGTGGGGGTCGGCATTTTCCGACTGGGAGATGATTGATTGCACAATCGCCGATTCAGAAGTCGGGCCGTCGCATCTCCGCAGAAAGTCGAACACCGCCATGTCTAAGCGGCCGAAAACGGCGGTGTCCCAGTAGTGGGCGTTGAAAACAGCCCAGGACGAGCCGGAAAGCGGCTCGACCGTCGCGTCATCGCCAAGAACGATCCGACGCTCCATCAAAGATACTTCAGGAACCCGTCGAGGTGGCTGAAGCGCTACCGTTGGTCGCTCGCGCCGTTTGCGCACTGCTGGCGATGATCGCGGGTGTCGCGATCGCGGCGGTAATCAGCAAGCGACGACTTTGGTTGCCGCTGCGCGCGACTGCCTTCGGTTGCTCGTTGTCTCGATCGAATTCGTTTTCGTTCACAGGTTGGTTTGACTCAAATTCCATTGTTGCTTGCTCCTCGTGATGGAGTTCATTGAACTGCGCCTTTGAAAACAAATGCGCGGTCGGTTCATCCTCCCCACTCCCTAGATTAACTGCGTTTTTCGCCGAGAATACCCGCAATAACCGGGTTTTGACCAAATTTCGTCAGAATCACATCGACGCGCCCAAACTTTGAATACGATTCGATCGTCCGTTTGCAGGCGGTACTCCAGAGGGGTGATACAGAAGCATGATTTTTTGACGGTATCTGGGGGTGTTGAAACTCTCTACTAGCTTCGCGACGGCTGAGTGTGATCGTAGTCGAAGCCGCCAGCCCCACCCCAGACGTGAGGTGTACCCATATCTCCCGAACTCAATCCGCCTGCGGGGGACGTCAATTGTATTACTGAGCGTTTGCGTTTCTAGTGAAACGCCACACCGCAGAGCGGTGCCACAACACAGCCCGGGGTCGCGGAGCGCACCCCGGGTTGTGTCGAAATCGGAACTGGAACCCCAGCGGGGTTCAACAATCGACAGGTTGCGATCCTGGGGGGGCAAACTGCACAAATCTGGCAAAACGCCTTGTTCAACCCCGCTGGGGTTGGCGGCCTAATGGTGGCCGGAACTTGGGGTGCGCTAACGCGACCCCAAGCTTTGATGTGGCACGCCGCTGGCGTGAAACCGCTGCCGCGGTGGAACGATAAATGCGTCAGGAATACAATTGATGTCCCGGGCAGGCCTTACCCCGCAAGGGGTAGAATCAAGTAGCCGGTGGTCGCCTTAGCGCACCACCGGAATCCCGAAAGCGATTGCGGTTTGCCCCCGGACGGGGTCACAGCGTCCAGACGCTGCGACCCACTTGGGGGTCGTGTTGTCCTGTTTTTTACCGTTCCGGCGGTGTTCGCTTCGCTCGCTCTGCCGGCTACTCTCTGCCATCCCATCCGGGATGCAAGCAAGTGGGTGAACCTAAGCCCCTCACGATTCCACGGCCACCGGATTCTCAATCCACTCAAGCAACCGCTGCGCCTTCGCCTGCCACGATTCCGCTTCCAGCCGTTGGCTCAGTTCGTGGCCCCGTTCAGCGTCACCGCTTTCGTCGCCCCCGCCAGACAATTTCTCATGCACCATGCGTACGAACTCCTCCGCGTCACCGGCCACCTGTAAGAACGCCTTCCAGTCTTCCGTCGCCGGCAGCGGTGAAACCACGACCGGTTTGCCGGTGGCCAGGTATTCCTTCAGTTTCAGCGGCTGCATCGCCCGCGTGACCGGCAAATCCGCATAAGGCATGATTAGCACCTCGGCCCCCCGAGCCAGCTGGGGTAGCTCTTCAAACGGCAGCGAACCGGGCAATTCGATTCGGGTGTGCCCCAGCAGCCTTGGGTCGGGATCCTGCTGGGGACCGGCAAGGATGATCTTGCCCGCGTCCAACGAATCCGCCAACGCCAACACCCATTCCGCATTCATCCGCCGATCCACTACGCCCCAGAAGAGGACGAGAGGGGGAGAGGGGGAGAGGGGGAGAGAGGGAGAGGAGGAACAGGAAGAGGAGCTTGTGGATTGCGAATGGGTACTCCAGAAGCCGAGGTCGACGCCGTGGGTCAGTAGTTCGGCGTGGCAGTTCCGGCTGGCGAGGCTGTCGACCAGGTGGTCGCTGACGGCGATGGTGCGGTCGACCTTGGCGATTAGTTCGTCTTCCAGCCGGCCGAGTGTCTTGCCGTCTAGTCCCGGCCACACCGAAAAGTCATCGACGCAGTAATAGATCCACGACTTCACCGGCAGCTTGCCGACCAAATCCGCCACGATCGGGATCGTCGTGATCGCCACCGCACCATCGGCCGCATCACGCAACTGCTTGGCCAACAAGTTTCGATTCAACCACCGATCCCAACGCCGCGACATCCACGGCCACATCTTCGCATCGATAATTTTGGGAGAGGAGGGAGGTGGGAGGAGGGAGGAGGGAGTGGCGGGGGGAGTTCCCAAAACCTGTGGATCGCTACAGCCAACCTGGGACGCGGGACTAGGCACTTGAACTTCGGATTCAACAACTTGGAAGTTGGAACTTGAAACTTGAAACTCCCCCTCCCGTCGCTCGCGACGCATCCATCCGGCGACCTTTTCGAACCCTCGCCGCGCGGTGATCAAGTCCAATCGTGGCGGCCGCATCCCGATCGTGTTGACCCAAGTCACCTCATGTTCGGGCAGCAATTGCCGAATCAAGTGCTGGCAGCTCGACGGATGCCGCCCCCAATCGTCAGAAAATACGAGGAATTTCAAAGCATGTAGGGCATGCTGTGCATGCCGGTGCGGTTGTAGATGATGCGACAAGTGAGGGGCATAAGTTGGCAGGCACAGCGTGCGGCCTGTCGGTTTAGTCGATGCTCCGAGATCAGCGCGATCATCTCAGCCCGACGTGTGAGCGAGGGACGCGTTGCCCCTTGCTTACGCATGCGGGCTGAAATCGACAGGCCTTGTGCCCTACATGCATGCGATCTTTGCGACGGAATCGAGGACACTGCAAAAGCGATCGATGTCTTGTTCGTTGTTGTAAAGTTGTAGGCTTGCTCGAACCGTCGGCGCCATCGAGAGATGTTCATGCAACGGTTGTGCACAATGGTAGCCGGATCGGACACAGATCTGATCGCGTTGGCTGACGATTCTGGCTACCGCCGTGGCTTCCATGCCTTCGAGATGAAATGCGGCCAAAGGGCCACGACGACCTGACACAGGTCCGACGAGATTGAGACCAGGGATCGCACCGAGCCGCTGGAGTAGGTAGTCGGTCAGGGTCGCAAGCCGATCGGCGATCGCGTCCGGGCCGAGTTGCTGCAGGTAGTTCACTGCAGCTCCCCAACCGATCACACTTTCAATCGCGGGTGTCCCGGCCTCGAAGGAATGTGGCGGGGATTGCATGGTCCATCCATCCAAATGAACCTGCTCCACCATATGCCCTCCCAGTAGTGAGGGCCGCATTTTCGGGTACCACTTGCGATCGACGATCAAGGCGCCGGCGCCGCTAGGTCCCAGCATTTTATGCGCACTGCACGCGATGAAATCAAGCTTCAGGTCATGCAGTTGTGGCGGATCATGCGACGCCGATTGGGCAGCGTCGACCAACAGCGCAGCGTTTTGCTTCTGCACCAGTTCCGAAATCATCCGAAGGTCAGTAACTGCTCCCAGCACATTGCTTTGGTGAGTCACCGCAACCAGTTGCGCGCCCGCGGCGAGGGATTCTTTGAGCTCTTGTTCATTGACGTTGCCGTCGGTATCGACGGAAATCCGATCACATCTCGGCACATCCATCCAGGGCACAAAGTTACTGTGGTGCTCCATCACCGTGACCGCCACGTGACCCAGAGATGGCAATCCGCGGCGTACCAAATTGATCGCTTCGGTTGCGCCGCGGCTAAAGACGACTTCGTCCGTGTCGGCACCGAACCACCGGGCAAGTGCTTCGCGAGTCGCTTCGAACCGATCCGTCGCTGCGACGCTCTTCGCGTGAACGGCGCGATGAACCGCTGCCGTGCCTCCCTCTAAGAACCAACGCACTGCGTCGATGACCGGCTGCGGCTTCAGCGTGGTTGCGGCGCTGTCCAGATAAACCATGCCATCGGCCAACGCCGGAAAATCGTCACGCCAAGGTTCAGACACGATCGCACATCCCGTGGTTTGTTTTTTGCAAGGACAGGACGCACATGATAACCAATTTTCCTGTCCGCACCGAACTTGCGTCACCTGTTAAGGCTCGACGCCAGACCCAAACACACGCCGCTCGTGCTTTGTCAACGCGAAGTTTCAGGGTCAGCAAGAAAGTGGCGTAAGCTTCCAGCTTGCGTTTCACGAGTCAAACGAGGCGGCAAACTGAAAGCTTACCCACTTTTAACCCGTGACAATGCGCGCGACGGTGAACACCACGCGGACCGAAACTCTTCGCGAGTTCCGCTACCGACGCTCCAGATCACCGCGAACATAGCGGAACTTTCCTCCCGCTTCGGGCCTCAGCGTCGAGACGACGTTGACGTCGACTCGCGGCTGTCCGCCGATCCATTGTGCGAAGGACGCGGCCAGAACCCCACGCTCGATCGAGGCATTTCTAATTGCCACCGCCGCGATCTCGTACCAGCCCTTGGACTTGACGCTGACCTGCGCCGAATCGACCACCGGTTGTGATTCGAGAAAGTCAACGACGTCATCGGTTGTGCACCAACCGCCTTCCCGATCGACGATCACGTCGTGGGCTCGGCCTGTCACCGTCAGCCTTGGCCCGGTCCGACCGCAGGCACAGGGCGAATGATCGATTCGCCCGACGTCACCTATCTTGTAACGGATCAGGGGCATCGTCAGGTTCATCAAGTCGGTGACCAGAACCCAGCCAAGCTCTCCGTCGGCGACTCGGCCCCCGTTCGCATCGACCACTTCGACGATAAAGAAATCGTCAAAGACGTGCAGCCCGTGGTGCTGGTCGCACTCACACGCGATAGAGCCGAATTCGGCGCTGCCATAGTCGTCCCAGAATTTTCCGCCGAAAGAGGTTTCCAGCAATTCTCGCTGTCCCGGCGTGACACGACTGCCCATCGTTTTGATCACCGGAATCGACAGCGGCTTGGCGTCGGAGTCGCGGAGATGTTTTGCGATCGTGGTCAGATAGGTCGCCAGAGCCTTTAGCAAGTACGGTCGATCCCTCCGTAGACCGGCGACGTATTGGTCCAAGATCTCTGGTGGCGGATGGGAACCGTGGATACCAAATCCGGAATAGGTCTTGCGGTTGAAGATCCAATTGCGTTCGACCAGTCCACGCAAATCACGAATCGATTTCTGCTCACGCAGTCTCCTCTCGCGAAGCATGCTCCACAGGTGCGAAAGCACGCCCTCGTCCTCTTCCCCCATTTCACCGCAAACATTTTCGCAGACTTCTGGCGGGATCTCGACCATCGGCATGCCGGGGCGGTATCCGCCGGCGAGTCGAAGCATCCGCAGGTTTGCTGCTCGCACAGCGTCACGTTTTTCAAAGCCCTGGATCGTGATCAAACGCTGCGCCGTCCCGCGTGTCGACATCATTCGCCAATCAGCCGGGTCGCTCCCATCGGTGACGCCATCTGGAAAGTTGGCCTCAATGTCGTCCTTGGTCGTAACGGGGACGGCGTTCAGCAGATCGCTGACCGTCGCCACAGACGAGTCTGGTTCCTGCAATCGGTCGTGATAGAAAGGGACGTTCGCTTGGGCGTGGGCCAGCAGTCGCTTGAGTGGCAAGGCTTGACGAGACGAATCGGCAGGCAGTTCTACGGGCCTAGAAAGCGCAACGCTGTTGCTTGCCGAGGCAACGCAGCTGAGCCGCAGCAGCGGCTCAGCGACTAATCGTTTGATCTGAAACACGTGATAAACACTCTGCGGATGTTACGCCCCCACCCCAGCACGTGGCGTCAGCCAGTGGCGCGTGACGCTTGCGATACCCGCTCGCGCCGCTCGCTCACGCTTCCCGCTGGGATCCTATGCCGGCATGCACGAACGTCGCGTTCAACCGAACAGCAGCCATGCGAAGATCGCTGCCATACTACCGATCCCCACCACACCACCGGCAACCACCAACATTTTGAATCGTTTGATCGCAATGGCTCGCTGTGGCACAAACGTCCGGGGCTCGCCAAAATCATCTTCGATCTCTTCAGTAAACGCGGGAGCGTCACGATGTTCCACCAGCCATTCTCGTTGCCAACCGAAATTCAGCATCAAAATGACGGGGCGACACAGCGACTTCGTCGGTGACTGGGTCAGATAGTCAACGACATAGTTGAAGAAGAAATCCGCCTTGGCACACATCCTTGCCCGGATGACTTCGTCGCACTCATAGCGGGCAGCATGTTCCAAGACATGCCATTTACGCATGTCCTGTGCAGACCAGGTTTCCGTAGGGTATTGCAACTTGTCCGGCTCCGACAGCGTGGGACGCTCATTTTCTGTCATCCAACGAGCGTAGTGCCGCAGACACGCAACACCGTAGCGAAAATCGCTATCAAGTTCGTCAAGATTCAGCTTGTAATCAACATACCGTCCCAGTGCCTGCAGATACATCGTGTAGAACCAACGAAGCTCCGCATTGAGTAGGTCGAGTCGCGGCAAATCTTGTTTTGGATGGACCGTGCGTCGCATCAGCAGCGATGCGCGATCCAAGTACTTTCGGTCGCCCGTGATTTCGTGGCCCGTCAACAATGCGTGCGTGGAATTTGCGGCTGCACGTCCTGGTCCATAGTAATCTTCACTGCTGTAAGTCGAATACCCGGTATCGGCACGGGAGAGCCATCGAAAGGGCGTCTTGCCTCCATCATCGATCCGCATGACATAGTCGGCACCATTGATCGCAGCGTTCTTGTAGCGTTCTTTGCCGGTCAACCAATAGGCAACCATCCAGCCGGTGTTGTAGTTGTGGGCTGCGGCGGGACCACCGCCGATCTGATAAACCTTGGCAAGCGTATCACCGGTTTGCCCCAGCTCAGACAAGTCCGTTCCACCTTGCATGCCCTCTGAAATACGCAGGTTTTTCGGATAGCTTCGATGCGTGGACGTGTGAGCATCCGCATAGTGGTACGTGTGCCAGAAGAGTCCGCCGTTATAGACCAATTTGTCTTGGTCGGTGTGGTAGGTGTCGATATCCCAGGCGTGATCAGCCATTGGGATCATCAACTCAAGCCAGCGTTTGTCTCCCGTGCGAAGATATTGGATTCCAAAACCAAGAGTGCAGTCGTACTGGTTGTTATAGTGTGAAATAAGCGGCGAATCGCCTTTGTGAAACACGGCTTCGTGGTCGCCCCAAACATCTCCGAAATTTCGCCATCCGTACTCGTCGACCTTTTCACGCTTGGTAAAAAAAGAATCATCGCCTTCGATTGCCTGATTAACGAGCGCCTCGTATCGTTTGTCGCTGGCGTCTGATCGCGGGGTCAAGTAAGGCCATGAAACCGAATCCGTTGACGCGCAACTCGCTGCATCAGCAGCATCGGATTCGACAAACTTCCGAAGTTTCGATTGAGCCGTCTCTGAACCATACGCCACGGCAAACTCGAACGTTTTCTGCTCTCCCCCTTGCAGTTCCTCTCCGCCGGTAGGTCGTCGAGGAAACAAACCGAGCCTCAGCCCTTCGGAATCTGCGAACATAGATGACGGAAAGTTCTGCCAAAAGTATCGGCACCCAATCGACAGACTTTTATCACCGAAATTTGCATTCAACACAGGTACGGCACGCAACCCGTCAAAACTCTGGCCATCCGCTTCAACATGATAGCCACGGAACGACAATGGAACGTTGCCGGAGCGGTCCACATGGACGCGACTATCCCAGTTTTGTCCGCCACTGGATGCTTGCAAAAGCTGAATGCTCCGTGTCGAGACTACCGATCGATCGCAATCAAGCAGATCAAGCGAAAGCGAGTCGACCTGACCCTGCGACTTTGGCTGGAAAGCAACCGAAAGTTCATCGACAACGACGTTTCCCTCTGCCCCCAAATCCCAGTTCCCGCCTGCATGACTCATCGCTAGCGGATTGCGTATGGTGAACTCAAAAGAACAGAAATGACCATCCTCGATGAACGCAGCAGAAAGTAGCCCGACTAGCGGAGAACGTTTTGCCCCATTCGCGAATACGAGTTTCGCTGGGAACGCCCGCTCTCCACACTCGGGAAAGTTTGGCAAGTACAAAGTTGAAGTTTGGTACTGAATGCCGTCGTGCTCGAGAACAACCTTGAAAACAATGCAATTCTGGACACCAACTTCTTCACCTGACATAAAATTCACTTGACATTGAAAGAGACACTTTGCGCAGGTTATCTACCCACGTTAACTCTGCCGGTGAGATGCTGCTTCACATGTGATGTTGGCGCGGTCGGTCGGAAATTGCTACCGCGGACTCGTGCACGATCTGCGTACTCCGTCGTTGCCCGTCAATATTTTCCGTCAACAAAGATTTCGAGCGGAGCACGCGAGACATTAGGCAGTGAATCGCAAGTGAAGCAGCGATTTCCAAATCCGACTATCGACTATTCGCACCGATTCTAGATGGCTAAACACTCCCAATGCCCTCGCAAGATCATTGACGCCGCCGCGCGAAAATAAATCCACAAGTAAAATTAGTGAACTCCACATAGCGGTCAATTTCAAAACCCAAATCAAGAAGTCTAACCACCAATTGCTGACTCTCTTCGACCTTCCTTTCTTTGCTGGATGCGTGCCACTCCATAGCAACTCGGTCAACTCGCTGCAAAGTTTCATCCGAACTTTTCAAAACGATGTCAAATTCCGCACCCTCGCAATCCATCTTCAGAAACTGACATCGTTCTATTTCGTTATCCCTGAAAATGCTCTCAAGTGAGACTCCGGGCACGTCCTCATAATCATCTTCCGAATCTCCATTGGCCTCGATGATACTATGACCGCCCGTGAATTGGGTAAGGAAAATCCGAACCGGTTTGGACACGCCAAGCACTGCAGCCTTCTCGGCTTTTACGTTGCTTAATCGATTGCGTCGCAGATTTGAAGTCAGCAACGCGAAGTTTTCCGATGTCGGCTCGTACGTGAATACACGCCCTTGTGTTGCACGCTGCCCCGCATAAACCGCAAAGCTTCCAATCTGTCCACCAACATCGATGACATTGTCAGTTGGATGAATCTCGTATCCAGCTGGATTATAGTCGTTGTTGAGTAGAACGTTTTGAACGAAGCGGTCATCGGCAGAGCACCTTCGGATTCGCATGGTTGCGTTTCCGCACCGCATCGTCTTGTATCGAAGTCCTTTCTTGAGCAACCACGGGTCAAGCCGTTGCACCAACTGGTACGGTAGTCTTCGCTCCAGACAGATCGCTCGCAGCCCTCTGCTGATTACATTGCCCTGAGGTGGTGGCAGCGGCGGACCGATGTAAGACTCCGGCATCATCGTCTCACGGCTTGTCATTGTGCGGTCCCCCTGGCATTGCAATCGAAAGAGGTCGCTCCTGAACCAACCATCGACAGTATCATTGCTTTAAACCTTCGACGATCAGAAAATCTGATCGTTCGACAGACGCGACATCTTCGATCTGACTTTCATGAAACCGCCGTCTTCCGACTGAGCTAAATCCGGCAGATTCGAAGAGGTCGATGAGTTGTAATTCGTCATACTGCCACTTGTGTACGTGACCAAGTGAACCGAACCAAATTCGACGTGTGCAAATGTCTCTGAAGTACATTCCGACATGGTTCGCCAGTTCTGTCGAGTCTCTCATTTGCCGACTTTTTCCCATCTCGAGATCAAACTTCTCAAGATAGGTTCGCCAGAATTCGACACCATCGGGCACGCATACCCGCAAAACTCCCCCCGTCTTCAGCACTCGATAGCATTCGTGCGTTAGACGTCTCGCATCACCGATTTCAAAATGCTCCCAAAGCTCTCCCGCGTAAATTGCATCCACCGAATTGTCGTCGAATGGCAATCGTTTTCGCAGGTCCAGGATCCTCGTTTTCCGGTTAAACTCTGTCGGTGGGAAGATTCGCAGCTTAGTCAACAAAGAGTCGATTGGAGAGAGTCTTGACGCGAGCTTTGCGCGCATACTGCCATCGACATTAATCCAACCTTCTGGCTGCACCGGCCCGCATCCCAGGTTTAACTTTAGCGAATCCACACTTCGGGTCGGTGATTGTTGATCGGCAGTCAATGTTCTTGCAACTCCTGAGCCTTCTTTAGCAAATAGCGGTGAAGCTTCATGCCGTCCCGCGTAAATTCTTTAGGATTTCGCCGCACCGGTTCGATCAATTTTCCGTCGTAGATCGCCAGATCGGGAAGGAAGTCTTCATCGAGCCAGTTGTAGGGTAGCAGATTAAAAATAAAACCTGGCAGATTTAGCCAGCGCAGCGTCCCTTGCTTGATTTGACCAACGACTCGCAGCTTCTGCCTCAATCGCGAGGGCCATCTGACGATGCCAAAATGGTGACAGACAAACCGCTCAGGCGCCACTGTCTGCTCATATTCCAAATCATCTAATCGTACGTTTGACCCGTCTCCCCAGACCCGCATCTCTGGCAAATTTTGATGCACTTGGTATTTGTACTCAGCCCACTTCATTCGCGAGGGGCGAGCATTATAGACACGATAGTTGCCGTAAAAATGAATCCAGTCCAACTGAATGATCGGAAACGTAGTCGTTTCAATTGTCTGGCGCAGTCGGTCAAATTCCCATTCGGGGATAAATTCGTCCGGATCTAATAGAATACACCAATCCCCCCTGCATCGTTGCCGGGCAATGTTCTTGAAGCCGGCGAACCACTCTTCGCCTTGAGGATCTCCCCAATCGGCAGAGAACAGCTTTACTTTTGGCCCTAAGCCCTGCAACGCTTTACGAGTCCCGTCGGTGGAATTGCCATCAAAGATGACGAGTTCATCGACCAAGGGCAGATGATGCTTCACCATCTCGACGACATGATAGTCGTAGTAGATCCCGTTTCGAACACAAGTGTAGAGTGAAAGTTTCATTGGGGGTATCGCTACTCAACCAGCTTGTATGCCGCTAGGATGGGGTGCCTTTCGACGTAGTAGCTCCACGATTTCGTGTAAAAAACCCAGAGTAACTTGGTTTCCTGGTCATAAATGACCGAACGCGCAATCCCCGGAACGCCCTGGCTGTCCAGCTTGTAGAATTTCCCTCGCACCTGATCCGGCTTCAACTGGCCGTGGGCGACTTTTGTAAAGTCGTCTGGATCGTAGACATAGATCACGTTGCGATGTGTCTGAGAACCACCTTCAGTCTGGTACTCATAGCGAAGGTCGCCTTTGGAGGCACGCAGAACCCAAATGACACCTTTGTAATCTGGATGATCAAGCCAGGCGGGGTTTCCTCGGATTTCGCCGGTGAAGTAGCCGGTTTCGCCATCGGGCGAGAAGACCCAAGTCAGGTGCGATTCGTAGTCATTGAAACCGCGTTCGATTTTTTCCTTTGTTGGGAACGGTGGTCCGTCCGCAACATCCTTTCCGATTTCGTAGTTCGCGGCGAATCTCATAATCGTCTTGATACTCGATTTGCCCGTTAGCACTGCTGCCGCGGGTCCATAGGACCCACCTTGACCGCTTGGGAATCCACCCCTTGCGAGGCAAAGCCGGTGTCCGCTTGCATGTTTGTCAGCCCAGGACTTGGGCGCAAGCATCATTCCACCGCCAAACACCGACATCAGGTTATCTGGTAGAGCCGGGGCAAAATCTGACACAACCGTCTTCTGTGGGTACTGAACTGCGGCAATCCACTGCGGCGGATCCGGCGTCGTGTCATACCGGCTATAGCAAGAGAGAAACAGCCGTCGCGATTCGTAATCGAACACCATTCCATTAGGTAGATGATAGCCGTTCATCCCCGTTTCATCAAAAAGCTGGCTTCTGGACCACACCGCTCCATTGGAAAGCATGGGCCATTTGTCCGGTGGGGTGTCGGGAGTACCCATGGGCACGGACAGTACACCCTCAACGACCTGTTTGCTGTTTTCGTTATTCAGGCACCATGCGTGAATCTTGCCATCGATCGTCGCGATCGTGCCGCCGCCCCACGCGAACCCCGTGGAAGCGGTTGTGGGCGTATTGAAATGCGGAAATCTGTAGCCTCCGACGAGCCTCATTTTGTCAGGCGAAAATAACGACCGTTCGTCCAATGTCGATAAGGTCCCGATTCCAAGATCGGGTTGACGCTCCGGAGAAGCGGCTGACTTAGTTTCTGACGCTGGCTTAGGTCGTGAATCGTCACTCGGTCCCGAGCGATGTTGTTCTGCTTTCCCCTCAAGCTCCGCGATGCGATCGGAAAGCATTTCGATGCGATCGATTAGCGATTTCAATTCCGTCAGAATTGAACGCTGAATCGGGACCGCCGGCGCCCCCAATTCAGCGCCACCTTGGCCGCAGCAAGTCGCAGTGAATCCTAGCCAGAAGATGAACGTGCGCATCAGGATCCCCTTGAAACGATTGGAAAGCCGGTACCACATGCGGCGGCACTCCCCGCCGAGAGGGCGATCAAGACATACATGCTTTCAACCATCGCGCCACTGGCAAACAGACTCGCTAGGAAGTATCCCGGCAGGCAGATTGCAAGTGCGAATAACGGGAGCAATTCCTCGTCGCTTGCTTTGTTGCGATGACGACGGTACGCCCGAAAGCAAATCCACCAGGGGACAACGTAGTACGTCAGGTAACAGAATAACGCAGGAATCCCACAACCGGCGCTGACCTCGAGGAATAAATTGTGAGGAGCCTTGTATCGAACATGGGAAAACTCATACGCGTATTTTGGGATCACGGCCTGCACCGCATAGGGGCCCACGCCCAGCATTGGGTAGTCGCGCGTGATCTCGTAACCAGCCTTCCAAAGCGTTATCCGACTCTCCGCTGAAGAATCACGATTTTCGCTCGATTCAAACGTGGACATAAACTCCCTGACCACGGATGGGCCGGCCAGTGCCGCCCCAATCAAGACTGCTGCGGTAGTCCCTAGCACCGTGTAGCGGTTTTTAGGCATCAGCCAGATGGCGGTCGCCAAGATGAGAATCGTTCCCAACATTGTTCCCCGCGACTCCATCAACATCATTTGGTGGACTTGAAGCACCAGGATCACTGCCGCTGGCACTCTAGCGCGCCACTGTTTTGAAAAGACGCACAACGCAATTGACCCCGCAATTGCGGGCACGGTGAAGACGGAATAGACATTGCTGTCGCCCTTCAGTCCCCAAGCCCGTTCGACAAAACGACAGACCCCTGTCGCAAAATAGTCTTCGTTGATTTGGTACGCGTTGTAGCCGTTGCTGATGACGATCACCCAAAGTAGACCAATCGCCTTCTGTGGCGAGTCCACCACACGTATCGTTACCAACGTCATCACGATCATCTTGGTGACCGTATCCATAAAGGTCGCCGTGGGACCTGGAGCTACCGTTTGCTGCGCTGAAACGTATGCAATGGCCAGAAAAGCGACCAACCCGCCGACGCTGAGCGCAAGCCAACCACGGAAGCGATTTCCAGATAGGCCGGTCAGTAACACGCCAATCAAAACGGAAAGACCGATATACTTTTGGTAGCCGAGTCCGGGCGGAATACTCCATCTCCATGTCCATTCCGGTTGCAAAAAGACGAAGGCGTAAAATCCAAGCAGCCCCCAATACGGCCGAAGAAGCCCCGCGATGACGGAGGCAGCGAAAATCGCGGTGACAAAAATATATCCGAGCATTTTACCTACAATTCAGAACGGTGCGTCGCCGGAACAATTTTGCTGCCGTCGCCGGTTGAACACTTCATTTATTGCGAGCCAATCGAACGAAAGGCCTCATGGGCCTGTCGTGCCAAGCTGGGCCAGGCAAATCGCTCCACGACGTGCTGACGTCCAGCCTGTCCCATTTGTGCAAGCCGTGTGCGGTCCCCGGCGAGCGACCTGATCGTCTTTGTTAGCTGCTGCGTTGTATTGCAATCGATCACATTCCCAGACAGGCCCACCCGCATCGTGTCGATTGTACCGCCACTCGCACCCGCGATCACTGGCTTTCCGCAGGCTTGAGCCTCCAGCAGCACCATGCCGAACCCTTCGACGTCACGGCCGATCGTGCGATTGGCAAGCACGAACAGATCGCAGTGTTGGTAATATTGGCGGAGTGCCAAAGCGTCAATTTCCCCCACGAATTCGACATGCTTGGCAACTTCCAGGCTGTCCGCAAGTCGCTCGAGCGACGCACGCTCCTCTCCTCCACCGACGATCACGTAATGCAGGTTAGGCAGTTCGTGGATCAACTCAGACAATGCACGAATCACGGTGTCATGCCCTTTCCGTGCTTGCAGTCGCCCGACCGTCATCAGCACCGTCTTGTCTGTCCAGCTTTTCGGCCGCCCGTGATCGCCCTCCGCTGGTACAAAGTAATCGGTGTCGACCCCCGGGTGCATCAGGATGATCTTCTCGGCCGGGATCGACCAATCGCTGAGTAACAGCTGACGCGTGAATGACGAATTCGCGACGATGGCGGATGCGTGTTTGAGCACATTCTGTGTCAATAGCTTCAATTCGCGACTCGACATCGCTACGTTGACGTCTTCGCCGTGAACGTAGCACAAGTAGGGAATCCCGTCGGTGAATTTGACGGATCTTGCCACAAGACCTTCGGAGAGTGGGCGCGACGCGTGAATGAGCTTCACCTGTCGGCGTCGAACAAGCCGTCGAATCAAGCGGATCTGTCGTGAATAGTGTCCCAAGCTATTGAATCGCGAAATCCCTCGGAATGGCATCGCGAGATTCAGACGCTCGATCTGCTGAGGATACTCTGCATCGCGCGGGTCATCGCCTTGCGAATTCCCGACCGCCATCAAGTAGCTACCAACCGTCTGGCGTTTATAAATCTCCCACAGCCAATTGCCACTGCCGCCTTTCTGTGGCGGAAAGACTTCGCTGAGCACCATCGTGACTTGCCGATTCGTCGCGGTGGCAGGGGATGATGGTGACGATGTAGAGTTCAACAATGGCTCACGAACTGATAGAGGGTGCCGCGTGGATCGCCTTCGCCTTCGCCTTCCCACTGCGGTCACGTCCGCTGGGATGAGGAATGAGAAACTGCCCGGCGGCCAAGTAGTCGATATTTCCTAGCACGAAGGCTCGCACCGCGTCGGCGGGCGAGCCAACGATCGGTTCCTCGTGCATGTTGAAGCTCGTGTTGATCAGGACTGAAATCCCCGTCATCGCTTCGTAGTGCTGCAGAATCTTGTGGAAGCTTGGGTTGGACTCCGGCGTCACCAACTGAGGCCTGGCCGTTCCATCGACATGCACCGCGGCCGGACTTTGCCGTATCATTTCGTCGGTGCAATCAAACGTAATCGTCATGAACTCGGATGTTTTCGCAACACCCTGCTGCATGCCCTTGAACAATTTTGGTGCGGCCTCGGCCAGTGCCGCTGGGGCAAACGGCATGAATTCCGTTCGCCCCAGTTGGTCATTGAGCCACTGATTGACTTCGGGATCTTTGGCCGGATACAGGATCGAACGATTCCCAAGCGCTCTGGGACCATATTCCATCCGTCCGTTGAATCGAGCGACGATTCCGTCGTTTGCCAAGACCTCCGCGACGCGTCGTTCCAGGTCGTCGCCGCACTCTTCATAGTCGAGCCCCTCGGCCTGCAACGCCATCCGAATCTCGTCATCGCTGTAGTCTGGCCCCAGGTAGGCGTCGGCCAGTGGCTTTCCTTTGGCGGTCTCGTGCCCAAAGGCTAGCATTGCGGCACCGCTGGCACAGCCGCCGTCGCCCATATTGGGATAGACAAACGCACTTTGGACACCATCGATTTCGAAGATCCGCTGATTCAGCTTGACATTCGCATGCACGCCTCCCGACATGACGACGCGTTTCAAGCCCGTTTCCTTCAGCCAATATCGGGCGCTTTCGCAGGCCACAAGCTCAAGCACGTTTTGGTACGCCGCGGCCACATCGCGTTTGGCGAAACGGAGCGCCATCGCGCGAGTGATCAAATAGTTCTGCGCGGCCAGGATACGAATGTCACCGTTGTCTGTCTCAAACCGATGAAGCAACAGATCGCGTAGCAACTCGGGTCGGCCGTAGGCCGCCAAACCCACAATTTTCCCCTCGTGACGACTCGGACGGAAACCGAGCGCGCTGGTCACTTGCTCGTAGAAGATTCCGAGGGAGTAGGGGAATTGATAGCGGTGCAGGTTCTCAATTCCGTCCTCGCCGGCTCGATAGACGCCGCCGCAACAGCCAGATCCATATCCGTCCAAGACGAGCACGAGCGCATCGTCGAAACCCGATGCATAAAATGAATTCGCTGCATGCGTATCGTGATGCTGGAAGCGTTGCAGTTTTCCCCGCAACCCGTAGCCGTCCAGTTCTCGTTCCAATTCGTCCGACCACTTTTTGTGGTCCGCAATCGCGTTGGTGACCCATTCGCGATAGTACTTTCGGTGCGCCCGTTGGTCGAGCGTTGGGTGGCTCGCAGTGGCTTGGTAGATTGCCCGTTTCCACCACGCCTTGGGCGGCATGAACTCGTCGCTCGCGTCATCCAGCCCCGGTATCCTGACGGACTGGTCCAATTGGTAATCCGTGTCACTCAGTTCGCGATAGGTCGCTGCGGAAGCGGCAAGTTTGTCGGCGGATTGAAATTTGGCATCGGCGGCCTGAGCGGCGCGAATCAACCGCGCTTCTTCGTCACCGTCAAAGAACGCGTAGGCGACCTTGTCGATGCTGTCGGGTGTCCATCCGGTTCGCTCAAACCCCAGCTTCAGTGCCAGGTGCGGAAATCCGCTTTGCAGCTTCACGCGACTGAGTCGTTCTTCGCCACAGGCAAATACAATCCGGCCATCCTCCATAAAGGAGACCGTGGAGTCCTTGTCGAGAGGACTAATTCCGAGAATTCGCATGGTATTGCATCTCTAATTTTTCAGCGACGGCGGTGACTGTCGCGGGCGTAAATTCGGACCAAGTGCTAAGCAACGACAGGACGGTTTCAAGGCGTTGATAGAGCCTGCCGAGATCTACTTCCGATTTCGTGTACGAGTTCAGCCCGGCGACGAGGGACGAACTGTGCATCGTAAAATTGATGCACGGCAGCTGCATCGGTCGCAGGACCGACAACAGTTTGGGCATGGACTCGCCCATCGGATGCTCCAGGTTCAACCACACGCGTTGCAAAAGCAGGCGTTCGGCAATTCCGACGCACCGTAGATGGCGCAGCGGAGGACGCGCGCCCCATTCGTAGAATTTCTGCCAGAAAGCCCAGGGCTGTTTCGTGAATGCAAGGGTCAGAGGGATTTCCCAGAGGCCGGGTTTGCCCGGAGCGATTTCGCGACGGCGGGGCGTAAGATCGCGAGATCGAAAGTCGGGAGCGCCATCGTCGGGCCATGTGGTGAACGGCAAGATCGAGGCATCGGCGATACATCCGTGGGCATACAGGTGATCTTGAATCCAATCGCAGGTTGAATAGCGGCCCCCGCGAAAACTGGTCGGTGACAGGCCGTGCTCTGCGAAGATCTCCAAAACCGTGTTCAGTTTGGTGATCGCGACTGCCTGAGGCAGGTTATGTAAATAACTCTCGCGAACGGAAACTTCGTTCGAATCGGCAAGCGGCGGCGTGTTCCAGGGATGAATATGAAACCCGATCTCAACATTCGGATGCGAGGCGAGCTTTTTGATGACGCCCGCGGCGTTGTGGTCAGCGAGGACAGTATGATTGACGAAGTACGTGACTTTCGCGTCGTACTTGTCGCATGCCTCCTGGAACTGGGGCAACGCCTGAATGTTGCTGACCGAGCGAGACTCGGTGGGGTACCCAGAGGACCAATCCCATTCCTCTTCGGTGTCGACCGTGATGGTGTATTGCGTTTCGTGCATCAAATTGAAATGAGTTTCTGGTAGACGTTGCTGACACGGTCTACAAATTGACCTTCGGAAAACCGATCTTCAACCCAGGCTCGTCCCTTTCGCCCCATTTCTCGGCGGACCGAATCATTACGAAGAAGCTGCAAGGCGCGGTCCGCGTATTCTTGGTCGTCATCTTGCGTCACCAGAAAACCCGTTTGGCCATCGTCGACCACTTCATCTAGGGGACGCATGTTAGTTGTCAGCACAGGAACTTCACAGGCCTGAGCCTCCGCGACAACCAACCCAAAACCCTCTTCCTCGCTCGGGAGCACAAAGAGGTCACTGGCAGCCAGTATGTCTCGCGCCTGCTGGTCGGAAACCCGCCCCCAAAGACGAACGTTTTGGGTCAGTTGAAGTTCGCCAATCGTGTCATGTAGTGTCTCAACATAGGGCCTATCTCGCTCGCGGTGATCGCCAACGATATGAAACTGGGCCGAGGGGAATTCGCCGACAACTCGACCGGCCATCCTCAAGAAACACGCGTGTCCCTTGTGCGGGGCGACCGTACCCAAAATACAAATATGTCGACAATTCGGATCGATCCCCAACGCGGATCGCAACTGGGACTGACAGTGGTGCGGGCGAAACCACTCGGTATCGATCGGATTCCAGATCACTTCGACCCGCGATGCATCGACATCGCTAGGAAGGCAACGGACCACCTCATCCCGGATGAACGCGCTGGGTGTGATGATGGAGTCGGGGGGAACCCGCAGCATCCATTTCAAAGTGCCTGAATTGAAACCGGGGTGATGGATATGACAGACTTTCCGCAGTCCGGCACAGCCTCGGGCAGCGAGCGGATAAGGATATTCATTGGAGTGTAGCAACGAAGCCCCCTGCACGACGCGTTTGGCCAATAGTCGCACGACATTCAACGCCGCTTGCGGTACTGTCATTTGGTGGCCGCGGCAATCGATCCGTGTGAAGGGGATTTCGCTCGATACTAGTTCCTGTTCAAAGGGGCCGGCTTCGGGGATCACAGCATAGGGGCGGTAACGATCTCGATCCAAACGATTGATCAGCCGCAACAAGACCTTGTTTCCGCCGCCCACTTCGGCATTCGAGAACACATAGAAGATTGTCTTCTGCTTGGTCAATGTGCAGCTACCTTTTTTACCAATTCTTGCATCTTCCGCCGGATGGAATCCCAGTCGTATTTGTCGCTCACTTCAGTGAAACCGACGCGGGTACGCGCTTCAGCATGCTCGCGATTCGTCAATAGTCGGCTGACCTGTTCGGCATACTTCACGGGTGAGTTTTCACAAAAGACACCCTGATCGCGTGTCAGGTCCAGCCCATACGCTCCAATCGTGGTCGTAACCACGGGCGTCATTTGCGCGAGTGACTCGATGATTTTTAAGCGAGTCCCGCCACCGGCGAGCAGCGGCGCAATACTGACACTGGCAGATTGCCAGAAAGGCTGCAAATCCTCCACGAAGCCGTGAGCGCGAACACCGTGCTGACTATAGGCATTGTACGTCGCCGGATCAGCTCCGCCTCCGACGATATCCAGTGTCGCCTCGGGGCAGTCCTGGCGGATCAGCGGCCAAACCAACTGCAAGAACCAATCCAATCCCTGTGCGTTGGGCTGATAGCCCAGCGAACCCACAAACAGCACCCGCGGCGGCCCATAAAATTCTTTACTCGGGGCCGATGCCGGAATTTCCGTTCCGTTGGGAATGACGACGACGTTATGTCTTGGCACTCGACGGCGATCGGCTTCCGAGCATCTCGCCAGATAAGCAAACCTGGAGGGCAAATAATATTCCCATGCCTTGAGTTTGATGACGTTCAAATAGTTCGCCGCTTTCGCACCGTACCAGGGGCTATTGCGAAGCAGAAAGTATTCTCGCACCGAATCAAAATCGTCGCCATCGAGCACGGTTTTTCTCGGGTCGTGCCAACCCAGACACATCGCGGTGGCAGCCTTGGAAATCCAAACGGCCTGATACTTCTCGCGTTCCACAAGTTCTGAAAACCACCGGCGTTGCTGCTGGTCCACGCTACCTAGGAATTCAAACGGCTTCAGCCGGCCCAGTGCAAGTTGATACCTTCCAACCGTGGAACTGTACTGCCTGCTGTAACCGGCAGAAAATCGCAGCAGGTCCCCATCGAGTGTGAAAACATTTCGACAATGGCTGTAAAGATCTTCGGGGAGAGGAACATTCGACGGCTGAAAGACGATGACATCGAGTTCACTGCACTCCTGCAACGCTCGCAGTGTGTGCCATTGGCGAATGTCACCACCGCTTTGCAGTGGCCAACGAATCGCAGGAGTGACAAACATGATTCGCATCACGAAGATTCGTTTTTGGAACCATGGTATTGGCCCCACGCGAGGCTAGCTTCGATCATCGGTTCAATCCAACGGAGAGGCTTTGCAACGTAGCGTCGCCGCCGATAGTTGAATTCCGCAAGCAGCGCCTTGCGTAGCAACCATCGAGGACCTCCGAAAAGCGTCGCGGCATTTGAATGATCTGCAAATAAAGCCGCCGTCTGCCCTTGACCGTAAAAGTATCTTCGGAGATAGCTGAGAGTCATCCGTTCGCTGGGAATAAAATGAAGTACGCGAGCTTGAGGGATCCAACGCCCGGACAAACCTGCACGCAACAATGAAACCAGGACAGTGGTCTCGTCTCCACCGACCATTCCACTACCTTTCCGGCCTGTCTGGGGATCGAAAAGGTTTTGCCTCTGAACGTCCATCCGGACTGCAAAATTGGCTCCGAAGGGTATCTTCTCTTCCGTGAATGCAATCGGTTGATCTCCCAGGTTACGGATCGCGTATGCGTCCTGGACCCTAGGCCAAATGGATTGGAACCAGGACGGCGGCTGCCGCTCGAACCACGGCTCCACGGGGCCCCCAAAGAACGCATCACCGGGGTTTTCACGAGCAGCGACCGCATAGCATGTCAGCCAATCATCATCGACCAGAACGTCATCATCGGTCCATAACAGAAGGTCTCCCGACGCGGCCGCGACGGCGCAGTTTCGTGAGTGGCTATGACCTTGCTTTGGTTCATGAAGGCCTCGGATTGGAAGCCGGCCTTGGTGGCGCTGAACAACCGACGATGTATCGTCAGTACAATTGTTGTTTACGACGAGCACTTCCCAGTCGACACCGTCGGGGATTTTCAAGGCCTGCATCTTCTCAAGCGTCTGGTCGAGAAGTTTTGCACGATTCCAAGTGCAAATCGCTACCGAAATTTTCATGCAAAAAAACCCATTGACTTATGACCGTGTTCCCCAACCCAGAGAATCCCAAAGACGATACATCAAAGCAGGATAAATTCGGTTATTGAGAACCTGGTCGGCTTCGTGCTGACCTCTGAAACGCTCAAGGTGGGCTCGAACCTCTCGATACGCCTTCCAGTTTCGCTCCGCCTTCAAACGCCATGCGTGACACGAAAGCTTTGAGCACCACGCCGCCGAAACCTGTCTTCGGCACTCTTCAGAGACTTGCTGATTCCCGGCAAGCCAACCTTCCACCGTCGCGTGCCATTTGAGCGGAGCATTGGTATTCGCAGACTGACTGGCAGAGTGCCTCCGGTAGCCTGTCAACGCTCTCGGCACGAGCTTGATTTCCCCGCCTTGAATCAACTCTAAACAGAAGACCAAATCTTCTGCGAAATGAATGTCCTCCGGGAACCGCGGGCAAGCTGAACGTCGCACGATTAGAGACGATGAAGGCCCGACGAACGTGTTTTCAACTGCGAGTCTTTCAACCGAATAGCGTTCCGCTTCGGGGATCAAGTTGATCTGTGTCTCTCCCGTTGACGCTCCGAAGTAGTAGAGTTCGGTATGGACCGCGATGACCTCGTCTGTCGCCAATTCCAGCTGTGCTTCAAGTTTCTCAGGATGCCAAATGTCATCTGCATCCAACAACGCAATCCACTCACCCTGGGCTTCCTGGATGGCTCGATTGCGAGCGACGGATTCTCCCTGATTTTTTTGCCGAATCACACGTACTGGTGCACCCAACGATTCGGCGACGTCAGCCGAATCGTCCGTCGATCCATCGTCCACAACGATCACTTCCAGGACTGGATGTGTTTGCGCAATCGCCGATTCAAGCGTTTCACGCAGATAGGCGGATCCGTTGTAGCAGGGAATAACGACGGAAATGGTAGTATCAGAGAACATGCTAAGTAACGACTGCGCGAAAAACGGCCGTCAGCATCATTTGCATTAGAACGCTCACCGCTGCAACGCTGTGCTCTTGCTGGTCGTCATCGCAGGAGTGATGCTCGCGCCCGATCACTAGCTAAATCCAGTGCGGCGTTGTTGACGAAGTCTGGAGGCGATTTAACGAGATGCCGCTGTTGATGAGTAGAAACACTGAACCGTTCATGCTGACGTTGGTCATTTCCATCTATCGGAAATCCGATGTCGGCGGGACAGTCATTGGAAGTTCGCCATAAAGCGGTGTCGGGCCGAACGCTTATGCGACTTGCGTCCGCGATTCAGTCGTCGATCGTTGAAACTGCATTTTTATACACAACCCTTCGTCGCGATATGAAGCTGCATGATGCACCGGAGAATAGATACGGCAGCATGGCAGACTGCGTACGCAAGGTTAAAATGGGCAGAACTGGAACGAACAACCAAATTAGGTGGGCCAATCGGTTTGGACGGCGCAACGGCGATGAATATTCGTATTGATATCAAAACTAAATACGGCGTGTTGCTTTGACAAACTTATCACGACAAGCACGGCATTCGGGTTTCCGATTCGAGTCGTCTTACTGAAGAATGCCAGCGAGAACTGGGCAGCTTAAACCAGCACCGATACGGCAATGAGCAATACGGCGAGCTTTCGTTAAGTCTCTGACCACTGTTCGTTTCAATCGCACTACCACAGGTGGAGAAGATTGCGGGGCGCTGGCGAGCATCAGACCTGCGGTGTGCGCCGTTCTTGAATTTCGGACAGTCTTATGCGGCCACAAACGAGAAATAAGCCCAGGACCGTTTCGAACACCTGCTCGAATTTCCCAGCAACCTGTCAAAATCGATACAGGCACTCCCTCCAAGCACTGCTGCACGACGACCCAGTCGAAATCCTCGCAACGCATGCAAAAAGCAGCTTCTTGCTGTTCGTCCTATGTCGGCTTAATTTTGCGACACATTTCCGTCCACCTGACCCTGAGTGTCTGGAACAGAACGGACAAGAAAGCTTGAGACGCTTCGCCTAGATCTCTGCTTTCTACCGAGTCTCTAAGCAGTGTGTCGAACTGCCGGGCGGGACAACGATTTAGAATGGCTTCAACAGCTGCTATTCCTTCATTGTTAACCGACATTCCAGTTTTCAATTCATGAATTGCCGCATTCACCGTCTCCTCACTATCGGCGAAGACGCAGCCCGGAAAACTCCACGAGAAAATGACGTGTTTCCCACGCTGAAGGGCATCAAGAACCATTCTTGGCATCCCATCATGCTGTGTAACACGAAGCAAAATCCCAACCTCATCCCACACGTCTGACATGTTCCCCACCCATCCTAAGCTCTTGACGTTCGAATATTTTGCAAGTGAATGAGATTCGTCGGCAACGATGAGAAATTGGACATCCGGATTGTTAGAGATTGCGCTTCGAACAATCGGTCCGCCGTAAAATTCTTTCCGGTTCGTTGGAAGGTATACAAGAACAGATTTGGGAAGTGTCTTGCGCTGACTCAAGTTTGCTGGGGGCTCTAGGGTCGTCACCGATGCAATATATTGGGATTTGATTCCGATCGACAACAACTCATCAACGAGGTGTGGCGAAACTGCCACATTTACACTAAGGAAGCGGTTGAGCAAGTTTGTTTGACGTTGATCAAGCGGGTTATCCAGGCATTTCATCACGTCTGTGCCGACCCACCACCGAACAACCCTTGTTCCCAGCAATCGAGCAAGCGCAAGTTGCCGAATCATGAAATCAGAAGGCCCGTTGTATACGGTGAGGATGATCACGTCAGATTCGCGAGCACGTCGCACCCACGCGGCTGTGGATGAGCTTTCAATCTCTTCTAAAAAACTACACCGGAACCCTCGTTCCTCAAGCGTTTTCGCAAGGGAACAACAAGGGGCAGATCCAGTCGGCTTCTCCCCGACGAACGTGACGTGCATATCAGAGTACAGTTAGAATCATTAGTGACTGGTATATTGCTGCACCTACTTTGCGTGAGAACAGATTCGGGTCGGCATAAAACGTCTAAATTTCCGTGCGTGCATGTGTAATTTGCGAAGTTTTCGCTTTGCTGTTTCCCAGAGCGTTTCCGCGCGGATGTCTTCGGATAGCAGTTCGGCGCGAGCCGGAGGAAGCTTAACTCGTAACGGGGCACGCAATCTCGCTTTAAGCCTAACAGTTGCCAACAAATCCTCCGAAAATGATTCAAAGACCTCTACCGTCCGCTGGATCGAAAAGTATTCGCTTACTCGTTGCCTTGCGTTCTTTGCCAGCTTCGCCCGAAGTGCGGGGCAGTTTGCAAGAAGTTCCAAGCAGTTGTCAAATGCCGCCTCCCGATCTACGCATTGCAGTCCTGTGATCTGATCGGATACAAGTTCAGACGTGCCGCCTGGAATTCGCGTGGTAATGGGAACTAACCCCGTAGCCATCGCGTCCATCACGGCGCCTGGCGTTCCTTCGTAGTCCGATAGTAGTACACTAACTTGATAAGACAATAACTCTCGCTGTAACTCTTCGGGGTGGACGGGGCCGTGGATCGTAACCATGTCCTCAAAATCTCGGCGATGGATCTCTTGCTCTAGCCACTCCTTTCCCGTCCCATCTCCGAAAAAACCTAGATGTTTGCAGACTCCCCGCTCTAGGTTTCGTAACATCGCTCCTGCGGTATCGCGAAATCGCTTCGCTTCTTCCTCGAAACGTCCCACATAGCAAACGTTTATGCAGTGCTGGCTTTGGTCGCTGATCTGATCAGGGATTGGCACGCCGGAAGGAAGCCAGCAGTACTTTACATTATTTTTGTGCTCAGATTTCGCGATCAAATCGTCCATCAGAGTTCTCGACACGCACGCGACTCCACTCACGGCCCACTCATCTCGACGATAGTAGAACTCTTCCGCAATTGCCCATGAAAAGTCGCCATTCGATCGACAGTACCCAATTGTTGGAATTCCCGCTTCGCGGACCCAGCGTGCCGCGTAGTAACCGACCGGGAAAATATTAGGCACAAATATATCCGGCCGGTTCTTTTGCAACTGCTTCAATACCCAACGGACACCCTTGTCTGTTGTTACTGATGTCGAGGGCATCTTTTCAAAGGGGATTCCATATTCATCACGTAGCCATTCCAGGTTGGGCGACTCGTCACCTCCGAGTCCCAAAACTCGGATCTCGTGACCACGCTGAGCAAGCCTTGGAAGCAATCGCCGCATGTTTACGATCGGACCTCCCCGGTAATCTTTTCGATCGCTTATCAAAAAAGTAAAACGCACTCTGCCGCGACTCTCCATTGGCCAGTAAACTTGGCGACGCCCGCTCTTAGCTTCCGATACGCAATCGCGCAAGCAAGTCGGGCGTAAGTAGAATATAAACCCATTTCTGATCAGCGCAGCACCAACTCGCCATACTGAGCTTCAGGTGCACGAATTAAGCAATAGGGAATTTGAGTGAATAGAGACCGCAACTGCTCCTCGTCATCACGTGCCAACAACGATCGCACCAAAATCTAGTTCCAGTATTCGTCGACGCCTTGCTTCAGTGAACGCCTCTGCCAATAAATTTTGCCGGACTGGTTTTTCACTGTCCTGCTATGGAGATGGCAATGGCTTCCCAGATCGATGTGTTTCACGATTGTTTTGACTAGATCGGCGACCCGCGAGTAGCGGGCCGGACGATCCATCCACTTAACTCGATTCTGTTCTTGGTTGTCTCGGCGGTCACCACAGGCGCGGACGGTCCAGATGAAATCGAAAGCTTCGGTGGTGAGAAATTGGACTGGCTACCCAAATTTGCAGACTTTGAATCCGGCATTCCTTCTCACGATACCATCACGCGAGCGCTGCCCTTGACCAAACCAGCCGCGTTTCAGAAGGCACCTCTTCAATGGCACGCTCATCTCTGCGAGATCAATTGGGACCATCCGAGCAAGGACGACGATCGTCCCGTTCCAGTTGCGATCGATGGCAAGACGGCGCGCGGATCCTATACCGATGCGGAGAAATCCGATGCGATTCATATCGCCAGCGTTTGGGCGACCGAAAATGGAGTCACGCTTGCCCAATCCAAGGCCGACTGAAAATCCAACGAAATCACAGCGATTCCCGATTTGCTCGATCTGGTCGACGTGCTCAATGCGATCGTCACGCTCGACGCCATGGGATGCCGAAAGCCGATTGCTAAAAAGGTCGTCGAGGAAGGTGGCGACTATCTGCTCGCAGTCAAAGACAATCATCCCACGCCTTACGCTGCCATCGCTGGTCACCTTGAGATGGCCCACAACGAAGGACTCACAGACCAAGGTGTCCGAACAATCACGACCACGGCAAAGCAGGCCACCCATGAAGAGGAACACTCCTATGCGACCTGCCCAATCCCTAAAGCACTCCGCGAGTTGACCGACCAGTGGAAAGCAACCAAAAGTATCTGCCAAGCGAATACATGCACGACTCGTGGCGACCGTCAATCGAGCGATGTTCGCTACTACATTTCGAGTTAAACTTCAAGGGTGAGTGAATTCCTAAATTGTGCTCGTAACCATTGGGGGACTGAGAGCGTGCACTGGGCTCTCGATGTTGTGTTTCATGAAGACCCGAGCGGCTCAGAACCCAAAACGCGACATCGAACAGGAGCTTCACTCGCCGGTTTGTGGCGACGCTCCTCAAGCAGGACACTCCAAAAAAGAGTCCCAAACGCAAACGTAAAATCGCTGACTGGAACACCGAATTCGTCGAGAAACTCCTGTTTGCAGCCTAATCTTGGTGCGATCGTCGTGACGATGTGTCGACCACCGAAATGTCTGATCAGATTGCCAGAATAGAGTTGGCCGGAATAGAAAAACGGAGCGACACTCTTCAGCCTTCTGCAAAAGGCACTGGGCCGAACCCACCGTGGGTGCAGAATGCGAATATTTCCGCGCCATATGCGACCTCATTCGGACGTCCGCCCAACCAATCAACAACTTCGTCATAGGCTGACACCTCTCGAACCCGTTGGTGGTTGGGCCATACTCAACCAGACACCCTTGAGAAAACTCTTGCCCCATCCACCCCGTCGTTGCTCTACCCCCCCGCTTTACAACGCTCCTTTTATGCAAACTGCAAACGACCTAGATTCGCCGATATAGATTGAGATGATTAACAGGTTATCGAGCTTGCACAATAACGCGCGTCCTAAATCGCTTTCCACAAGTTCGCCGTTTAGCTAAGCACTTCCCACAAACGAACCATGCCGTGTTGATCGCGCATTGAATAAAGTTACCATCAAACATCAAACCTGACACGTCATTCAAATTCGACAGACCATCCCATCGTGAAGCGACCGCCTTAGTTGTCCTGACCCAGCGAGAGGTGCAACCCCTACCGCCCAGACGCTCAGCCAGCGTGTAACCGCCAAAGGTAGAAGATGGTATTAGACTCAGACTACCCCCGTATTCCCTGAAGACTTCGGGTTCCAGAACGGCCTCCAACTGACACCCGCTGCCTTAACAACTGGCCGAAGGAATCTGAACCGGTTAAGCTCATGAGCGATTGGATACCGCACAAAAAGACGCGAAGCCTTAGATAATAACTGCAGCTTTTGTCCTAACGTCAAATTTTTGCTCTTGATGACGACAGCGAGTACTTGACACGCGATTGGCGTGCACTGCTGCACGCATTCGGAATGCTCGTCTGAGAAAACACACAGCACGCCAATGCGCTTGTAGGTACTTCCTGCAGCGTACTTTCCTAACTCTTCATGTGTTGTGTGCTTTTTCAGGCATAGCTCTTTGGCATGAATTATCTCGCCCTGCTCCGCCAGTGCAAAGAAATGATAAAACTGAGACTTGAAATGCGGAGAAACGTTTCCGGGTGCCGCATCAAGTACAAAAAGGCCATTCAAATACTGCTCAAAACGCGAATACCGTGAGCAAAAAGCATCTTCGACTAACCTATCCAGACGCTCGTACGTCGACTTTCCCTTGCTATCCCAAGTCTCATATGACAACCAGTATTGACCGTCGAGATACCTGTCAGCACCGGGCCCCACAAGGACAGCTCTTGGATTGCCGACGAGATATCGAACACATATTTCAATAAAATCCAACGGAACTTCATCGTCATCATGAAACCAGAGGAAGTACTTCCCTGAAGCCTTATCCTTAACGAATTGGTGATTTCCAACTGCACCCAAGTTGGACTCGTGGCGAAAGACCTTGACTCGCGAGTCGGATAACGCGTGTGATTCTGCGATCTGCAAAACCCTGACGTCAGGAGATGCGTTATCCGCGACAATAATCTCCAAATTCCTGAATGTCTGCGCCCGCAGTTGCGTTAAGGCACGATCCAGGTCATTCGGCCGGTTATAGCAGGGCAAGCCAACCGACACTAAATCTAATTGCGACATACTATGAAGAGAGATTAAGAGGCGATCCGCTGCGGGCACCCATCCAGCGCAACCGCAATCAGAAACTTGCCATGAATATCGCCGTCGATCCTATGACGTGGGCTCGCCCCCAGGTACTCCAAGACCGCTATTACGGGGCTTCCCCCTCCGCCCCAAGGGCGAACTAGGAAGGCGTTCGCCGGCATCAGCTCAATTACCGTCCCGAACACGACGCAGCAGCCCCCCTCCGCAACTAATGGGGCGAATACTTGAAGCTCTACCAGGACGTGCCCGTGCGCGTGAATTGAACCAAGGCAAACTATGATCCGATCGCACTCGTTGGCTAATGCAGATACTTTCCCGATTATTTGTGGAGCAATGCTTGAGCCCTCATGCATTTCGTTTCGCGATGTCATCGGACGTGCTTCGATGCCGATCCGATTACTTTCGCGAATTCCAATATCCACACCCAAAACTTTACGCCCTAGTTCTCTGCCGCTACTACCGTACTCAGCGTCACACAGATCCAACAACGCGAGCATGCAGGAACCAAATACTAACGATCCACCGTGCGCACCACGGATGCGGGAATTCCAACGACAACTGAATTCGCTGGCACGTTGCGTGTAACAACCGCTCCAGCGCCAACGATGCTGTTTTCTCCTATCTGAAGCCTCGGCAAGACAGTTGCACCAGCTCCGATCATTGAATTTTCGCCGACAGCAATGCAACCGCACAAGGTGGCACCTGGCGCAATGTGGACACCGTCTCCAATCTGACATTCGTGATCGACAGACGCACTGTGATTGACAATACATGCGTCGCCTATTGAAACAGCAGCCGCAACCGACGATCCCGCAAGCACCTGAGTACCTTCACCGACAATCGCGTTCTCGGCTACAAACGCACAGGGATGAATTAGCGGCGGCATTGAGAACCCGACCTCCAGTAGTGCCGACTGCATCGCCAAGCGTTCTCTACCACGAGACCCACCAATCGCGACAAGCGCGCGATGGTCACAGGCGTCTGGAGTCTCCGACGTCCATTGCCGCAATTCTCTGATCGCGCCAAAAAGCCTTACACCCGGCAAAACCGAGGTCGCTGTCGGGGAGTTATCAAATAGCGCAACGACCTTCCCACAACCTCTTCGGATGGCTTCTTCTAGAACAAGGGCATGCCCTGCACTTCCCCAAAGTACAAATCGCTGTACGTCACTCACCGCGGAAGCCCATTATGAACGACAAAAGTCACGAATCCCTTCTAGCACATACTCAACTTCGCTATCTGTCAGGTCAGGATGCAAAGGGAGCGTAACACAACGGTTAATCTCTTCCTCAATATAATGGCAATCGCTCGCAAACTCTCGAAAAAGAGGCTGCAACGACAGAGGCGTATAGTGGCAGCCAGTCGCGACTCCTCGCGATTTGAGATGAATGATAAACTCGTCTCTATTTGGAGTACGGACTCCAAAAATCTGATATGCGTATTGATCCGGCCTATACGGAAGCAGAGGCAATATACTGCTATCGTTTGAAATGCCATTCATATAATGCTTCAGAATCTCCGACCTTCTTTGATTCATTTCCGGCAGTTTCCCCAGCTGGACAATACCAACTGACGCCGCCAAATCATTCATGTTGTACTTGTAGCCGAGTACGCTCAACTCATAGAACCAATGCATCGCATCTTTATTGGCGTCTGTGTACGCTTGAGCCGACTTCCAATTGTCTTTGTCTATTCCCACCCAACGCATTGCCCGCACATCCTTCAACAGATCCACGTCATTGGAGCACATCATTCCACCGTCTCCCGTCGTCATCAACTTCTTCTCCTCGAAGCTAAAGCAGCTGATATCCCCCCAAAGACCAAGGGGTGTGCCTTTATATTCGCTACCACTTGTGTGCGCACAATCCTCAATAATTTTCAGCTTCCGTTCTCTCGCCCACGGAACAAGCTTCTCCATATCGACGGGATGCCCAGCGTAGTGAACGGGCATTACAGCGACACAATCTCGGTCGTACTTTTTATCGAGGTCACTTAAATCCATCCCCAGTGTTATGGGATCGCTGTCAACAAAAACGGGTTCCAGTCTATTGTAGAGCACGGCTGTTGCAGTCGACGCAAAAGTCAAGGAAGGGACTAGAACCTTCTTGCCCTCCGAAAACCTGAAGACGGCAAGTGCCAGATGAAGAGCAGCGGTTGCCGAATTAAGTGCAATTGCTTCGTTGCACCCCAAAAACGCCTTCCAGGCATTTTCAAACTCATTGACTCTCGGGCCAAGCCCTATCCATGAACGCTCAAAGCAGTCTTGAACAGCCAACAATTCCTCTTGGCCAAGTGAAGGCTTAAAGAGACGGACATTCATTTTCTCAGCGTTACTAGACACGAACGGCCCTTTCATTGGTCCAAGGTTCAGGTGACTGGTCCTTGTCTGAGACAACCACAGGCACCTCAGGCCACTCTATTCCGTGGAACTTGTCATTCCAGATCAGTGTGCCTTCGTGCTCTGGTGAATAGGTCTCTGACACGAGATAGAGAATTTCAGAGTTGTCTTGAAGTGTTAGAAATCCGTGAGCAAAACCTTGAGGGACGTACATCATCCTGCGATTCTCCGCGGTCAATTCCGTGCCAAACCACTCCCCATAAGTCGGAGACTGGTAACGGATATCCACCACGACATCCCAGATCGCTCCTTGCAAGCACCTTACGACTTTCACCTCCGCTTTCGGGGGACGCTGAAAATGCAGTCCACGCATGGTGCCACGGCGCAGGCTGAGCGACACGTTCATCTGCACCCAACGGCCATTAAGCCCGTGGTCGGCAAACTCTCGCTCGCAGAAATAGCGAGCAAAAAAGCCCCGATTGTCCTCCCGCTTTTCGAGGTCCAGGAGAAAAGCGCCGTCTAGAAAAAGTGGCGTGAAGATCATCTCTTTTGAAATGCCTGTATTTGCTGTCGGGTAATATCGATGGCGTGGGCCCCTTCATGAACCGAGCGGTACCACTCTATCGTCTGCCTTACACTATCCGAAAAATCGAGTGTTGGCTGCCACTGCAAAACGCTTCTAGCTTTTTCAATCGTCAAGCCAAGCAACCCGGCCTCGTGTACCGCATTTCGTTCGGAAGCGTCCACCCACTGCCCTTCCCAATGCCGGAGTGACTCGGTAACCAAATCGCGGACGGTCCGGGATGACTCAGCACCCGGGCCAAAATTGAAACAGCTCTGAAGCTCCTGTTCTTCAGTTTCATGCATTCTCTGAGCCAACCTCAAATATCCAGATAGTGGATCAAGAACGTGCTGCCACGGTCTTACCGATTGAGGATTCCGGACCTGAACGACCGTCCCTTTAGCAAGCGACCTGACTAAATCGGGAACGATCCTGTCTTCCGCCCAGTCGCCCCCCCCAATGACATTGCCGGCGCGGGCAGTCGCAACCCTCACCGCAGGAAACACAAGCCCCCCAGAAGGAAAAAACGAATCTCTCCAGCTCGACACTGCTATCTCGGCCGCTGCCTTGCTAGAGCTATATGGGTCATACCCACCCAGAGGATCCGACTCGCGATAAGCGTACAGCCATTCGCGATTCTCGTAAACCTTATCAGTCGTTACGAAGACCGCCGAGCATCGGGAACGCATATTGCGAAGCGCCTCCAGCAGATTGACCGTCCCCATTACGTTTGTTTGCCAGGTGTAGGACGCTTCTCGATACGAACGCCTCACCAGCGGCTGAGCTGCCAGGTGAAACACGACATCGGGATTTACTTCGCCAACGCGCGCACCGATTAACTCTGCGTTTCGAATATCTGCGACAAAGTGATCGACATGGCTTGCTAGATTTAATTGACAAAACAAGGATGACGCTGTATCAGGGTCTAATGAGTAGCCAAAAACCTTCGCCCCAAGTTGCACCAGCCATGTTGACAACCAGCTCCCCTTAAAGCCGGTGTGCCCGGTGACGAGAACTCGCTTACCGCTCCAGAATGACCTCATTACCACACCTTCCAAGGAGCCTTGCCCGTTGCCCAAAGGCGCTCCAGTTGGTTCTTGTCACGAAGGGTGTCCATCGCCTGCCAAAAACCACGGTGCTGAAAGGCGGAAAGCTGCCTGTCCGCAGCAAGCTTTTCAAGTGGCTCCCCCTCAAAGCTGGTCGAATCATCTACGATGTAGTCAAAGACACCTGGCTCAAGAACAAAGAAGCCCCCATTAATCCACGCCCCGTCGCCTGCCGGTTTTTCTTGAAAACTTGTGACACCTGAGCCGTCCAGGTCTAGTGCACCATAACGCCCAGGTGGCTGAATTGCCGTGACGGTGGCAACCGTTCCACTATCGGCGTGATGAGCAATCAATTTATCGATTGCGATATCCGCAACGCCGTCACCATAAGTGAAACAAAATGTGCTATCACCGACATAATCACGTACCCGCTTAAGCCGCCCGCCGGTCATCGTCGCCTCCCCAGTGTCGACAAGCGTCACCGTCCAAGGCTCCGCAAATCGATTGTGGACCTCCATACGGTTGCGAGCCATGTGAAACGTCACATCCGACATATGAAGAAAATAATTCGCAAAATACTCTTTAATCACATACCCCTTGTACCCCAAGCAAATAATAAAATCATTGATCCCATGCTTTGAATATGACTTCATTATGTGCCAGAGGATTGGCCGCCCTCCGATTTCAATCATCGGCTTGGGCTTTGTCTGAGACTCTTCACTGATTCGAGTCCCGAGGCCCCCTGCGAGTATTACAGCTTTTATTAGCGGTTGGTCTATGCATGCGGGCATGCGATCATTCTTGCGAAATTAGGTTTCGGACAAACATCTTATACAGGCTGACTTATCGTGCATGCCAACTGGCACCAAGCAACTCCCCGTGAATTACCTCCATGAACTTCCATTCGATGGCCGTTAATCCATAAGGCCAGAATTGTACCGTGCGAGTCGGTTAGGCCAACGGAAACAGTGTAACTCCCAGGTTTCAGTGGGATCCCTTGTATTTCCATCTCCAGCTCATTCGTTCCAGGGCAAATCACACTATCAAAATCGTCTGAGTTCAAGACGCATGAGGCGAGATACTGATCCGAGAGGTCGCGGACATTTATGGTCAACCGAAAGTTTTGCACGTGTTTTGCAGAGACGATTCTAATCACTCCAGCTACGCGTTCCGTGAAGTGAACTCGAGACGGTAACTCAACAAACTCTATTGATTCTACTGGATAGACGCACTCGACATGACCTAGAACTTTTGCATCAGTCCCCATGTTCGCGTCGTTATATGCTTCGACGCCAAGCGTCGCATCGCCATCCCACTGAACCTCACCACGGGACAAAAAAAGCACTCGATCACTAATGCGCGCTACGCTGGGCATGTCGTGCGACACGAAAACAACCGCGGATTCTTTTCGAAGCTCGTCAACTCGCCGGTAGCATTTTGTCCGGAACGCAACATCTCCAACGGCTAGAACTTCGTCAAGCAAAAGGATATCCGGCGTTACTAAATTGACGGCAGTCGAGAAGCCGAGTCGCACTTGCATTCCCGAACTGTAAGTTCTTACAGGCGAATCGATGAACTCGCTGATTTCAGAGAATTCAACAATCCGCTCGAAGCGATCTCTAATTTGACGTCTTGAAAGACCGAGGATTGAACCATTTACATAGACATTTTCCCTCCCAGTCAAGACTGGGTCAAATCCTGCCCCCAGCGCAATCAATGCCGCAACTCTTCCTCGCATCCGTATTCGGCCGGTGTCAGGCTTGACCAGCCCATTCAACATTTTCAGCAGCGTCGTCTTGCCCGCACCGTTACGTCCAATGAGCCCCAGGCACTCGCCACGTTTTATCTCGAAATCAATTCCTTGGTTTGCCCAGAATTCACCGTCCCGAAGAGTTGCTGACGACTCGTTGCTTCTGGCCAAATCAGCGAACGAATCTTTCACGCCATACCAAAGACTTTTTTTCAAGTCTCGGCAAAACTTCTTGCCAACATTTTCGGACGATACTAATACTTCGGGCATCGATTAATAAACGTAAGATTAGACATGAGAGTTTTCTGGAATCGAGCGAGTGCCGTGCAAGCTGTTTTAAAGCTCTTGATAGTGGGTGTGTTTCGCTACATCCCCATACGAGCAACTAAATGCGGCATCACCACGCGAAGTGCCAGCATCATGACAAAAATTGCGAAAAGAGAAACTGGAATCAAGAAAAGAATCGATCCGATTTGTTCAAGCGATCCGGTAGTCAACATATCGCGCCCACCCATTAAGATCGGCGTAAGTGGGTTCCAGGATACAACCGTCGCAGCCAACCCCGCTTCCGGCGGTGGATATACCACCGGTGCCATGTACATCAAAAATCCCATCAGAATTGGAATTGCTTGTTGGATGTCTGAGTAGAGGCTTCCCAATGGCACTAGCAGCAACCCTAATGCCGTGCCAAGTGCGAACATGGCCAGGATCACAACTGGAATAAATAGGATCGTCCATGGCGGAATCACTTTAAACAGAAAGAACGCCGGGATCAGCACAATTGTGTAGATCAAAAATTCAAACACCACGCGAGCAGTGCCGGCAGCGACAAAGGCCTCCGGCGGCACTTTTAATTTCATAAATACTGGCTTTCCTGAATTAAATGCCTGCAGAGGACTCTGTAGCAACTTGGCAAACGTCTGCCAAATGACGCTACCGATGATCACGAACAACGGATACGGCATGCCAGTATCGCTTATCGCTATTACTTTCTGACTGTTCAGAAACAGCCATACACCGGTGGTCATGACCGGTGGCAGCAACAGCCAAACGTAACCCAGGTAACTTTGTCGAAACTGAGCTTTAAGGTCACGTTGAAAGAGGATCCAAATCAGCTCCCGGCATTTCCAAAGATCGCTGAACACCTCGCGGATCAACTTGCCCGGGTTCGCCAGCGGCGACTCGGGGGAGTAGATCACTTCGGGTAAGCCTTGGGAGACTTCGTCAGGAGTCATTTCGGCGGGAATTTCGGCCGTAAGCGACATGGTTGGGCGGTACGTGGATAGTGATTGATATTTAGAAAAATGGCGTGAGACGCGTACGCGAAAAACTTTATTGAGTGAATGAACAGTCTGGTTTCATACCCCGATCGCCTGGGTCTGAAGAACCACGGTTTGAAGGTAGTTTCCGTATTCGTTCTTCATTTCCGCGGCGATCTGCGACAATTGCTCCGCATCGATGAACCCCATCCGGCAGGCAATCTCTTCCGGGCAACCGATTTTGAGACCCTGCCGCTTTTCGATCGCGGCGACGAAGTTACACGCGTCTAATAGCGAGTCCCGGGTTCCCGTGTCCAGCCATGCGAAGCCCCGCGAGAAGAACTCGACAGAAAGCTCTCCTGACTCCAGGTACGTCTTGTTCACATCAGTGATCTCGAGTTCGCCGCGGGGCGATGGCTTCAGGCCGGACGCGATTTGCACCACCCGATTGTCATAAAAATACAAGCCCGGAACCGCGTAAGAGGACTTCGGTACTTCCGGCTTCTCCTCCAGCGAGACGACCCGCCCATCGGAGTCAAACTCAACAATCCCATACCGCTCCGGATCCTGAACACGATAGCCAAAGATGGTCGCGCCCGATGTCTGAGCCGACACCGATTCCAGCATTTTACTGAAGCCCTGACCGTAAAAAATATTGTCGCCCAACACCAGAGCGACGGAGTCATCCCCGACGAACTCGCGGCCGATAATGAACGCCTGCGCCAAACCGTCTGGGCTCGGTTGCTCTGCGTACGAAATTACCATCCCCCACTGCGATCCATCACCCAGCAATCGCTCGAACATCGGCAAGTCGTGCGGCGTGCTGATCAACAGAACTTCCCGGATCCCCGCCAGCATTAACGTTGACAGCGGGTAATATACCATCGGCTTGTCGTAGATCGGCAGCAACTGTTTACTGATGCCCTTGGTGATCGGATGCAGACGAGAGCCTGAGCCGCCAGCGAGAATAATGCCTTTACGCGTCATGACATCAAGGGTTTTGAAGTGAGTGGTGAGTGGCTCGTTGAAAGCAAGTTCGACTACGACGTCGAACCCTTCTTTGAATCTAGCCAGTCGTCACTCCCAAACGCTCGCGTTGGTAGTTGCCGCTTGTGACCCGTTCAATCCACATGCTGTTGTCGATGTACCACTGTACTGTCTGGCGGATTCCACTGGCAAAGTCGGTTTGGGGTGTCCAACCGAGCGCGTCGCGAATTTTACCTGTATCGATGGCGTAGCGCCGATCATGTCCGGGGCGATCGGTAACGTGCGTGATCAACTCGTCGCATCGATGACCAAGTCCAGGAATCAGTGCTTGGACCGTTTCACAAATCGTTTTGACGATTTTTATGTTCGCTTGTTCACAATTGCCACCGACATTGTACGTCTCCCCGATTTCACCTCTCTCGAGTACGGCTTCCAATGCTGAGCAGTGGTCTTCGACATACAACCAATCCCGCACGTTCAACCCATCGCCGTAAACCGGCAACGGCTTACCTTCGATCGCATTGAGCGTCATCAACGGAATCAACTTTTCGGGGAACTGGTAGGGCCCATAGTTGTTGGAACAATTGGTCACCAACGTCGGCAAGCCGTAAGTATGCAACCACGCACGAACCAGATGATCTGACGCGGCTTTGGAAGCGGAATACGGCGAGTTCGGTGAATACGGCGTCGTTTCAGTAAAGTAACCTTCGGCCCCAAGCGAGCCGTAGACTTCATCGGTCGAGACGTGTAGAAATCGAAATGCACGCTGGGAATCGGCAGGCAACTTATTCCAGTACCCCAGTGATGCGTTGAGTAGTCGAAATGTGCCATTGATGTTGGTTTCAATAAACTCTCCCGGTCCGTCGATCGATCGATCAACATGCGACTCCGCAGCAAAGTTCAATACCGCATCCGGACGATGTGTGTCAAGCAGCGAAGCGACCAACTCGGGATCGCCAATACTGCCTCGAACGAACACGTGATTGGGCCCTTCGGCAGGGATCGAATCCAGATTGCCGGCGTAAGTCAGCGCGTCCAGGTTGACAATCTTGTAGCGACCAGACTCAACGGCCCGGCGAACAAAACACCCGCCGATAAATCCAGCGCCGCCGGTGAGGAGAAGAGTCTTCATTGGGGTGATCAGTTGAGTCGGTTAGTGGAACGTTGCTAGGGTCTAGTGGCCAGCAGAGGAGCGGGATAGGTCTTGTTGCTCAATTCTCACTTCGCGATTTTCCGGTCGCCAGTTGGCCAAAGCCTGACGGATGCAGGCATGTATCGGACTGAGTTTGAGTCCCGCGTTGAGTGCTTTTGAGCAGTCCATTACACAATTGGACCGTGGGGTCTTGGCGGCTTTGGCCATGAACTCGCCTTCGGAGGCGAAGAACCGAAATTCTTTGTCACAGACGCCCGCCTCCTTGATCATCTCGACAACTTCCGAAGTGGTAACGCTTCCGGGATTGGTCAGATTATAGATGCCAACGGCCACGTTCTTGTCGAAACAGTCCAGACAGGCGGCGACGTATTCGGGGAGGTTGGAGAGACTGTTTTCGGCTTCGAGCAGGTTCTCGTAGCGTTGAACCTTTGAGAGATAATTACGTGGAGAGTCGATATTCGAAAAGGGAATGCGAAGCCGCCAGATGTAGCAGTTTGATGCATCTGCAAGGACTTCTTCGCCGAGTGCTTTCGTGCCCGAATACCAACTGCAGTTGTTATTGCGGAAGGAGAAGTTGGGATCGTCTTCTTCGGTAAAACCGCCGCCGTCACTTCGCCGGCCGGTGAAAATGCATCCAGAGGAGACATGCCCCCACGGAATCCCCAGCGTTTCGCAGGCTTCGTTGATCACTCCCGGCAGCACCGCATTGCCGGCGATGCAGTTGGCCTTGTCCAATTCGCAGGCGTCGACGTTCGGTTTGCCGGTGTAGCCGGCACAATTGATCAGTACGTCCGGTGATGCGTCTTCAAGGACCGATAGCAAGGAACTGACCGAGTACACGTCACAGTTTGATCGCCCAATGGCGGTCAGCTTGTGACCGAGTTTATCGATCTGGCGTGTGAATTCGGTCCCGATGTAACCGGAAGCACCGAGGAGTGCGATGTGCATGCTTATTTGGATCGGCGAGGCGTTAGTGGCTGATGCCGGGACTGGATGGTAGAGAAATGGGATGACGATCTAGCGATAGGGAAATGGGTGACAAGAAAACAGAAAGCAATATCATTCCGAACGATTTTCCTGTGCTCTATTTACTTGTCTTTGTAATCCAGACATGACGGAAACGCTTCTTTCTGCCCGCGATTTTTGTCATCTTCCGTCTCACCATCCGCTGAATTGACGCAAGAAATGGTCTTCCGGCGCATTGCATCAGTCGCCGGCACATGCTCTCGGGGTAGATCGACTTAGACCGAACTCTTCTTTTTGGTGAGTTAGCACTTGCGGATCTTTTCACGGTTGCCGGTGATCCGTGCGGTCGCGTTGCGAGTGTCGATGACCAGAGCGCTGTGTTTGACAATCGCTTCGTAGTCGAAGGCTGTATGATCGGTAGCGATCAAGACTGCGTCGCACGACTTAAGGAAGTCCGGCGTTAGTTCTTGGCTTTCCATCGCGGGGAGATCGTAGTGCCGCATCTCTGGTAGACGCGGTACGTGGGGGTCGCTGTAGGTCAGCTCGGCGCCGAGTTCTAAGAGCAGTTCCATTAGTTCAAAGGAGGGACTTTCACGTGGGTCGTCGACATCTTTTTTGTAGGCGACTCCCAACAAACAGATCTTGCTGCCTCGGATCGGCTTTTGAACTTCGTTGAGGAATTTCGCGGATTGCGAAACCACATAATTGGGCATCGCGCGGTTGACTTCGCCCGCCAGTTCGATGAAACGTGCGTTGCTGCCTTGTTTGCGCGCCAGCCACGACAGGTAGAACGGGTCGATTGGAATGCAGTGTCCGCCGAGTCCCGGGCCGGGATAAAACGCTTGGAAACCGAAGGGCTTCGTCTTCGCGGCATTGATCACTTCCCAGACGTCGATGTTCATCTCGTCGAAGAGCACCTTCAGTTCGTTGACCAAGGCAATGTTGACGGCGCGATAGATGTTTTCAAGCACCTTGGACGCCTCAGCGACTTCGCAGCTACTGACCGGAATCACCCCGGCCACGGCCGACTCGTATAAAGCCTTGGCGATCTGGAGGCTCGTCTCATCGATGGCGCCAACGACTTTGGGAATCCCGGCCGCCGAGAAATCCGGGTTGCCGGGGTCTTCACGTTCGGGGCTGTACGCCACGAAAAAGTCGCCCCCCGCTTTCAGACCCGATTTTTCCAGGATCGGGACCATCACGTCGCGGGTTGTCGTTGGGTAGGTCGTGCTCTCAAGCACGACGAGCTGTCCCGGACGCAGTGATTTAGCGATTGATTCGCAAGTGCTAACCACGTATTTCAAGTCGGGATCGCGAGCATCATCAAGCGGTGTCGGCACGCAGATCAGCAGCACATCGGGTTCACTGAGTCGTTCCATTTCCGCGGTCGCGTCAAAGGCTTTCTTTTCCAGCCAGGCCGCGATCTTTGCGTCGTCAATGTGTTTGATGTAACTCTTGCCCGCCAGCAATGAGTTGACTTTGGTTGCGTCGACGTCGAATCCGGTGCAGGAGAAGCCGGCACTGGTAAATGCGTCGATCAATGGCAGTCCGACGTAGCCGAGTCCGATCACGCCAACGATGCACGTTCGCGATGAGATCGAGTCAAACAGTAATTGGGCAGGTGCTGGCGATTCGGCTTCGATGGTGGACATGGGAAGGTTTGTGGTGGCTGGTGCCGGAGTGGGCTGGCAGAAAAATGGGGGGCAGAAAGATGGGTGGGTAATTAGAGGCAGGAAAATGAGTGACAGGAAAATAGCGAATACATATTCAGTCGGTGAATTTTCTTGTCATCCATTTTCTTGTCTGTTGTCTCCAAACGCTTTGCAGGTCATTTTTTTGCCCATCATTTTTCTGCCATTCCCCGCCTCAACTGACTAACGTTTCGTCCGCGCGGACTTCGTCCACTTGGGTGGCAGTTGCCCCCGCGGTGTTGCTTGCCGAGACAGTACTCGGTTCTCCGCGCTTGCCTACCGGGCGCGCGGGATTTCCGACAGAAATGGTTTGTGGCTGGGTCGGTTTGGTCACGATACTGCCGGCTCCGACGACACACTGCGCGGCGATATCGGCCAATACGAACGATCCGCCGCCGATCCAACTGTCGCGGCCGATGCTGATTCGCTGGAGCGTTCCGGGTTGATCACGGATGGGGACGTCGAGCCGGCTGATGCCGTGGGATTGCGGGCCGCTGGGGATTTGCACGGCTGGGCCGAGCAAGACGTCGTCGTCGAGTGTGGCCAGACCGATCATGCAACGCGGGCCGATGTAGACGTTTTGGTGAAGCCGGGCACCGGTTTTCGAGAACAACACACCGAAACAGATCGTCGCGGTGGGATCACAGTGGTCGAGCGTGAAGCGGTAAAAGGCGACCCGGAGGTAGCTGCCGAGTTTGCCGGGGATCAGGGAGAGTAACTGGGAATGCGATTCGAGGGAGCTGTCGGCGGAGGAGAGGACGGAGAGTAGCAGGTGGGTGAGCAGCAGCGGTGAGATGATCCCGATGGCGATGGTTTGGACGGTTGTTTTCAGGAAGGTGGTCACCGGGGAGTGGGCAAAACGATGGGGGCAAGACGATGAAGGCAGGGAGGCAGAATGATTCGGGGCAGAATGATGGGGTGGGTGCTTGGGGGTTAGCCACGAAAAACACGAATATGCACAAAAAAGGAAGACATCGTGTCGAGTGGGCGGCCGTTGGGTTTCGTGGCTTTTTGTGTTTTTTGCGGCAACGAATGGCTTTTGAATTGGCGTCGCGCCGCTCGCTTACGCGTCCCGCTGAGGTGGCTAGGTGGTGGCTGCTAAAGCTCGCCGCGTTGTGGACGACTGCGGGGCGAGTTGTTGGTATAGGTCGTGGTACTTGTCGACGGCGCCCGAGAGGTTGAAGTGTTGCTGGACTTGCTGGCGGGCGGATTGTCCGAATTGGTGGGCCAGCGCTGGATCGGTGAGGAGTTCGAGCAAGCGGCCGGCGAGGGCGGTGTCGTCGGCTCGGGGGACCAGGTAGCCGTCGATGCCTTGTCGCAGGTGTTCGGAGTTGCCGCCGACGTCGGTGACCACGCTGGGGCACTCGCTGGCCATCGCTTCGAGCAGGGTGAGCGAGGCCGCTTCGCTGACGCTGGTGAGCGTGAACACGTCGACCGCGCGGAGGATGTCGCCGACGTCGTCGCGGATGCCGAGGAAGCGGATGCTGGAATGCCAGCGGGACGCGTCAGCGAGCGGCGCGTGGGTTGGGGCGAGTGGATCGGTTGGGATAACCGACGCAGGCGACCCTCCCCTCGCTGCGCTCGACCCTCCCTGTAAGGGAGGGTGGCTTTTGGGGGATTGGGGTGTCGCGCCGGTCGCTGACGCGTCCCGCTGGGGTGTCGCGACGCTCGCTGACGCGTCCCGCTGGGGTGGGGCGCCGGTCGCTGACGCTTCCCGCTGGGGTGGACTGGACGCGTTGCGGTCAGGGGTGGCGGCTAAAGCCTGGACACCAGCACTCGTTGGTGTGCAGCCTTTAGGCGCTTCCGCGTTGCGGTCAGGGGTGGCGGCTAAAGCCTGGACACCAGCGCGTTGGAGGTCGTCGATTAGGGTTTCGATGTTTTGGCGTTCTTCGCCGTCGCCGACGAGCAGTAGTTGGGCTTCGGGGAGTTTTTCGTGGACTCGCGCCCAAGCCCGGATCAACGTGGCGTGGTCTTTGACGATGTGGAAGCGTGCGATGCAGGCCGCGTAGGGGCGATCGGGGTCGAGGCCGAGTTTTTGGCGGAGTGCGTTGCGATGGGCTTCGTCGCCTCGCGGTGGTAATTCGGCAAGGTCGACTCCGTTGGCGAGTGTGAAGGCATCTGGAAAGCCTTCGATCTCGCGGAGTGCCTTGGTGCTGAAGTCGCAGCAGGCCGTGGTGATGTCGGCGTAACGGTTCAGCAACCAGCGATTGGCCATGTGGCGTTTCCAGGAGATCACGTCGGGGTAATGCCGCCCGTGTTCGGTGAACAGGATTTTTGACTTGGCTCGGTGACGCAGCCGTGCGAGTGCGGAGTAGAAAAACGGGGTGTATTGGTGGGCGTGCAGGACTTGGATGCCGCGATCACGGATTTCGCCGGCCATCCGCCGGGGGACTTCGGCGTCAAAGCCGGGCTTCCGATCCAGCACGATGACCGGAACGCCTTGATCGCGTAGCTGGTATCCGAGTTCGCCGACATCGTCCAGACAGAAAATCGTTGCCTCGATCTGGTCACCCAACCGCTCGATGATCTGTTTGACCAGAACTTCCGCACCCGCCACTTGCATCTTGTGCATGACGAATGCGACGCGGATGGGGGGATGGGGTGCGTGGTTCAAGGGAGAGTGGGGCAAGACGATGGGGGCAAAACGATGGGGATGGGAAGGCAGAATGATTCGGGGCAGAATGATGGGGTGGGGTCAGATGGATGTTGGTCAAAACATTGGGTGGTCAAAAAATGGTAGGAAGATTAGTTTTGTAGGGCATGCTGTGCATGCCGGATTGTGATGCACAGCATCACCTACTTTGCTGCCATCTCCCCCCGATCAACTCGTTTCAGGATGCACAGCATGACCGACGGCCACCAACCGCGTCCTGGATGAGTTGCGTGATGTGTTGCATGCGGGCTGACCAGGCGTAGTGGTTGACGACCAGGTCTCTCGCGGCGCTGCCGATTGACACGCGGCGCTGGGGGTTGCTGGCGAGATCGCAAATTGCGTCGGCCCAGGCCGCTTCGTCGTCGGCGATGATGAATTCGCTGCCGTCGATCGCGTCGATGCCTTCGGCGGACTCTGTGGTGGTGATCACTGGCAAGCCACAGGCCATCGCTTCGAGGACTTTGTTTTGGATGCCGCGGGCGAGTTTCAATGGGCTGATCGCGATGTCGGCGGCGTGCAGGTAGGGGCGGACGTCGGGGACTTCACCGACAAGCGCGACTCCGTCGATGGACGCGAGGTCTTGGACGACTTGGTTGGGCCGGCGGCCGACGATGGTGAGCTGGACGTCGAGGCGCTGGCGGAGGGATGGGAGGATCTTGGTGCAGAACCAGACCAGGCCGGTGACGTTGGGCGGGTAGTCGAGGACGCCAGTGAAGAGCAAGTGGCTCGTGGAAGAAGACCCTCCCCTCGCTTCGCTCGACCCTCCCTGCAAGGGAGGGTGACTTTTTAATTGGGATGACGAGCCAGTCGCTGACGCGTCCTGCTGGTGTGACGCGCCGGTCGCTGACGCGTCCCGCTGGGGTTGGGTCGCCGCTGTAGGCATCAAGCTAAGCGGTGGCTTCACGCTTTGAATGGATTCACCCTCCCTCAGGGAGGGTCGCGGAGAAGTTGGCGACGACGCGGGGAGGGGGTGATGTGGTGGCACGGCCGGTGGTGATTGGCGATCCGCCGCGGGAACCCTCCCCTCGCTTCGCTCGACCCTCCCAGAGGGAGGGTGACTTGGGGACGGACGGAAGTAGTCGGTGTTGACTCCGTTGGAGACGCCGTGGACGGGGGTATCTGTGGGGATCGTGGACTTGAACAGGTTGGCTTCTTGGTCGCTGACGAGTGTGATCGCGTCGGCGCGGTCGGCGATGCGGTGTTCGAGATCGCGGACGCGTTTGGATTCGATGGCGTAAATCCAGCTTTTTGGGCCCGAGTGGTCGACCGACAGTTGTCGCCATTTCTCGCTGTCGACGTCGACCAGGTCGACGATCATCGGCGTGTCGCGGAAGGCGTCGTGGTCGACGTAGGGGAACATGCTGCTGCAGAACACCAACGCGGCGTCGAACGGCTGAGCTTGCTGGGAGGCGAGGACTTGATCGGTGATCGTTGGACTGTGGAACAGGCCTTCGGTGAGGCTGTGGCCGCCGAGCAGGGAGCCGCCGGCTCGCAGCCAACGGGTCTTGCCGACCGGTGCCGTGATGACGGCTTGGCAGATTTGGTTGACGTGTTGCAGTTCCGCATCGGAGACGGGTTCGTCGTGGGGACAGGCCAGCGTGACGTCAAACGATTCGGCCAGCACACGCATCAGGTTGTAGGACCGGATCCGGTCGCCGCGGTTGGGCGGATAGGGGAACCGATGCGTCAGCAGCAGGACGCGTTTGCGGCGTGCGGTGCCGGTTGGCGTGGTGCGGGGAGCGTTGACGGTGGTGGTAGGGGGCAAGACGATGGGGGCAAAACGATGAAGACAGGAAGGCAGAACGATACGGGGCAGAATGATGGATTGGATGTTAGCGGGAGGCGTGAGCGAGCGGCGTGTGGGGTCAGGTCGTCACGCGCCACTAGCTGACGCGGCGTGCTGGGACGGATGCTAGCGGGACGCGTGAGCGAGCGGCGTGTGGGATCAAGTTATCACGCGCCACTGGCTGACGCCACGTGCTGGGATGGGGCGTGCTGGCATGCAGTCCAATTCGTGACGCACAGCATCACCTGACTTTGCTAACAGCTAACCAGCTAACGGCTAACAGCTAAGTTTGGAAGACGTCTTTGACGTTGAGCTTCCATGCGGGGACGGCGGGGCTGCAGTCGAGGGTTTCGCCGAGTTGGTAGACTTCGATTTGCTTGCGGGAGGGGTAGCGGTGGATCGTTTGGGTTTCGGGATCGACCAGCAGGACCAGTTTGGTGCCGGCGTCGAGCCACTGGAAGGCTTTGGATTCGACGCGTGAAAATCGGTCACTCGGTGAGAGGACTTCGACGGCCAAGTCGGGCGCGAGAGGCAAATAGGCGACTTCGTCTTTGATGGTTGCGTGACGTGCTTTGCTGACGAACGCGACATCAGGGGCGAGGACGGTGTCGGGATCGGTTTCAATCCGGAAGCCGGTCTCGGCTGCATAAACGACTCCCAAATCGTTCGCGTCGACATGCTGCATCAGCAGATGAGCCACGCGGACAGCGATGCGGCCGTGACGGCCGCCGGCGGGTGACATCATCCGTAATTCTCCTGCGACGAGCTCGTAGCGGTACCCGTCAGTGACCATGCCGAAGAGTTGTTCGGCAGTCGTTAGCGTGGGTGTCGTGCGGGCGGGCATGGGGAGAGTGGCAAAACGATGAAGACAGGATGGCAGAATGATACGGGGCAGAATGATGTGTGGGATGCCAGCGGGACGCGTGAGCGAGCGGCGCGTGGGGACCAGTGCATCACGCGCCACTGGCTAACGCCACGTGCTGGTGTGGGTGAGCGCTATCGAAAGAGTTTTTGCTGGTCGATGGTGATAGTGCAACCGTCTGCTAGGTTCACGGTCAGGCTTGCGGTTTCATTGGGACTGGAAACGTAGTGGCCGTCTTGGAGTGTCAATTGTGTCACGACACTTGTCTCGGTGTCGATGATCAAGTAGTGGGCGACTTGCTCGCGCTGGTAAAGTTCGCGTTTGTAGCCAAGGTCGTTGGTCCGGGTGGATGGCGAGAGGACTTCGATGACTAATGAGGGCATTGAATGGAGATGCCGGTCGGGGATCTCTCCGCAGACGACCAGCAGGTCGGGACGAACGACCGTGTCGTCGCTGACAACCCAATCCAGTTCCACGATGGCCTGACAGTCACAACCGTTGGCTTCGATCTCGGATTGAATCAGCCAGGCCAGACGTGTGACCAGTAATTGGTGCCGACCGAAGGGCGACGGCGTCATCGCAATCGGTATCCCCTGATGCAATTCCCAGTCGCCCTGCCATTGGCAGTAGTCGCCGTAGGTGTAGTGGGGAAGGAAACTGGGTTGTGACATGGGGAGGGTGAACGGCTAGACGTTAATGGCTAGTGGTGGCAAAACGATGGGGGCAAAACGATGAAGACAGGAAGGCAGAATGATACGGGGCAGAATGATGTGTGGGATGTCAGCGGGACGCGTGAACGAGCGGCGCGTGGGGGCAAAGACAGGAAAATGGGTGACAAGAAAATGATTTGGGGACGCAACATTTTTCTGCCCCTGATTTTTCTGCCATTGTTCGGTCAGTCGACTCATGATGCATAGCATCACTCTCCCCCTCTCCTTGTCTCCCCCTCTCCTTGTCTCCCCCTCTCCTTGTCTCCCCCTCTCCTTGTCTCCCCCTCTCCTTGTCTCCCTCAAAGCGGACTTCGTCCGCTTGGGTGACAGGCGGTTTCTGTTTGCCTGGCAACCATGCGGTTGAATTGGAATGTTTTGGGGGTCAAACGTCGCCAGGGGTTGCCTGGTGGCGGTCGACGCGGGGGGCCTGCGGGAATCTCACCCGCGGATGGTCACTGTCGGTGACCGGTCGCACTCGATGGAACGGGAGGGCTCGGTGGCTGGTTCATCGACTGATCGAGGCGTTTAGATCGGAGCGTTTGTCTGCGGTTTTCTTCTGATGCCACTCGGCATCCTTTCGTGATTCGGTCATGGTTCCGAACGACAATCGGTTCATCATACGACGCAGTTTCCGTTCAGTACGTTCTAGTCCGATGTAATGTCGGAAAGCGGCCGAGCGACGTAAACCTTTCACGCGGGGTTGCTGGGGGTCGATTTCCCAGGGGTGAATGTAAAACATCGCCGGTCGGTGTTTCTTTTCGATCGACTGAATCGCGCGGACGGTCAAGTGAAGTGGTAGCAGCCGGAAATACCCTCCCCCGACCGGCACCGGCGCTTTGCCGAACCTGGCGATCGATGGCGGATATTCGCGGATCGGTCCGTGCGTCGTCTTGCGTGTATGGATTTCTTTTCGCGAGCCCGGGACGCCGTAGCGGTCGTGTCCCGCGATCGGAAAGATGCTGCTGTCGTCGGTGAATCCGTGTTCGACCAGAATGTCCAGAGCCCAGAGTGATTCTTGAATGATCGAAAAACTGGGGGCGCGATAGGCGGTCGGTCGGATGCCGCAGGCCGTGTAAATGGCATCGCAGCTGTCGCTGATGTCCTTGGCGAATTCATCCGGAGTGATTTCGTAAACCAACCGGTGCCAATAGCCGTGCGATGCGATTTCGTGTCCTGCGTCGGCGATCCGCTTGACTAGTCGCGGAAACCGTTCGGCGACCCAGCCCAAAACGTAAAAGGTCCCCCGCACCTCGACTTCATCGAACAGGGACAGCATGCGATCGGTACTGCGTTCGACCCTGCTTTCCAGTTGGTCCCAATCTGAACGGCACACGCGATCTTCCATGCCGGAGACCTGGTAGTAGTCTTCGACATCGACGGTCATCGCGTGAATCGGGCGGCCGGTCATGATGGTGGGGGTTGGAAGAGTTGATGGTGCGAAGTGGGATAGGCTTCCAGCGTGTCATTCGTTTTCAGCATCGACAGGCTGGAAGCCTATCCCACGTTTTACGAGATTGGTTTTTGGGTCGCGCCACTGGCTAACGCGTCGTGCTGGGGTGTGCCGCCGGGCCACTGGCTGACGCGGCGTGTTGGGGGTGGCGGCGGGGCCGCCGGGCCACTTGCTAACGCGTCGTGCTGGTGTGTCGTGCTGGGATGGCGACGGGGATTGGGGCCGCATGGTTGTATTTAGGTCGATGCGGAAGAGGAGTGGTTGACCAAAGACGAGGTGGTCAGCAAACGGACATGCGAACTGATACGGGTTTCATTTTGGTGCATGGCGACGGTCGCAACGAATCGCGGGGTTGTGCCGATGATCGGGGCGGTCGGTTCGCTCCGCAGCGTTGCTTGCCACTGAAACCCCTTGTTCGGGAAACAGCTTCCGATGGTCGGCCGGCTGGATGATGACAGATTCGGCCACCAAGGGGGCACGGCACAGGGACAGCATCTTCATCGCTCGACCACCGCGGATTCCGATGACACGCAATCCTGTCGCGGTCAGCATTCGCAAATCCAGCCACAGGTCCGCGTTCTGGATGTACAGCAGGTCCAGGAACTGTTTTCGTTTGACGTCGGCGACGGTTTCGTCGGGTTCCAGGTTGATCTGGGCCAAGCCGGTGACGCCGGGTTTGACGACGTTGCGGTGGTAGTAGTCGTCGATGAACGTCGTCAGCACTTCGCAAATCTCCGGCCGCTCGGGACGCGGTCCGGTCAACGCCATTTCGCCTTTGACGACATTCCACAACTGGGGCAATTCGTCCAGGTGGGTGCGGCGGAGGACTTTGCCCAGCGGCGTGATGCGTTTGTCTTTCTTGGTGCTCCAGACGGGCTTGCCGCCCCGTTCAGCGTCGACGTACATCGAGCGCAGCTTGTAGACGTAGAACGTTTCGCCGTGCAGCCCGACCCGTTTTTGGCGATAGATCCCCGGTCCTCTGGACGTGATCCGGATCAGTCCAATCAGCACTGCGATGACCGGCGCCGCAGCGAGAAACATCACCCCGCCGAGGACACGTTCCATCGCGTACTTGCGGCGAAAGTATTTGGCGCGTTCAACGGCGATGCGTTTGCAGTCATCGATGCTGGACGTCCGCCGCGGCTGTTCACGCGGATCACGCATGTCTGCGCGTTCCCGGTCGCTGACCGCCGTCGAAATCGAGGAGTCTTCATCGCTGTCGTAGTAGTCGTCGTCATGTGGCGATGCAAAGTCAAGCACGGCGCAATCCTTTTATTGAACGAGTTTCTCAAGGTGGGGCAAGAATGCTTCTAGAAACGAATGACAGGGATCAATCGCCGATCCGGTCACGGGACCGGCAAGCTGGATCTTGTACAAGTCATCAGTCAGCCAAAAACGCGGGCTGTCCGCGGCGACGAATGCCCCACCGTCGCTCCATCCGTAATACACGGCCAACGATGCTTCTGGCTCGTCATCGCGGCTGAATTCGACCGACCACACGTGGTGGCGGTTCTCTTTGGTCTCGAACGTCTCCATTCGACGCGGTCGGGTTTGATTGGTTCCGACCGAGCTATAACAAACTTCGGGAGTATGCACCGCGATCGGACCTCGTGGACCGTACATGATGGCAAAATTAACCATCACGCCGGTTTCGGTGTGTTGGTAAACACGAACGACCGAGCCGTAACATCGCAGCAACCGCTGAGTTGACTCAGGGAGCTGTTGCTCGTCGAGCATCGTCCAGGGACCGATCGCTGTCGGCAATTGATTGAGCAATGTCGCTTGATCGGATCGCGACGTTTGCGTCGTCCAGCGTCCGTCCAAGTAGCCATGCACAACACCCGACAGCAATGTCAGCGCCAATAGGCTGGCGACGATGACGCGTCGTGACTGGATCGGGTGGGATTGATTTGAATCGGTCATGGTTTTGCGGTCAGGCTAGCTTTGTCCAGTTTTCCGTCAATCGTTTGAAATGCGAGAAGTGTCGGGTGAATAAATCGTCAAGTTTAGGCGGCCTCTTTGGCATCTGATGCACCGGTACCGAGTCGTTGTTGCAACTCCTTCAACGCATCACGTTCGGCGGGCGTGAGACCTTGGAGATCCAAATCCCGGAAGTTGATCTCGGACCAAATCTTCTTTGCGTCCTGGAGCCGATCGAGTTTCAAGAGCGCTTGCACCAAGTGAAATTGATACCGGGGCAGATTTTTTTCTTCACCGCTTTGGATCGCCTTCTCAAATTGTCGCACCGCTTCTTGAACCCGGTTGCCGCGTAACAGGACAGTCCCCTTTGTGTCCAGCAACTCCGCGTCTTCGCCCGCAACCTCGATCGCGTCGTCAATGTGTTTGAGCCCTTCGAGTTCGCGGCCGGGCAATTCGGCAAAAATCATCGCCAGATTGTTCAACGGTCGAAGCCGCCGCGGGTCGGTGCGTAAGACTTTCAGATACAACGCGATCGCTCTTTCGTTTTCGCCGCGCTGCATCGCCCAGGTGGCGACACTGTCGTTGAGCGCCGCGTTCTCGGGGTACGCCTTGACCGCTTCGTCCAGAATTTGGGTATGGTGTGGTTCAACCATGTCCGGATCAAGAGCTAGCAACGCTTCGACCAGCAAGACGGCCGTGGTGGCCGCGGGCTTTTCGTCATAGCGCTCCGCTGCGACTTCGGCAGCCTGGTCGTATTGCCCCGCTAGCGACAACGCCACGATGTAATTGGCAAAGGAATCCTTGTTGGCTTCGTAGGCACGGCGGAACCACGCCAGGCCTTCGTCAATGAATCCGTTCCTCAACAACGCTTCACCGGCAACCGTTTCCACTCCGCCGGCCGCGGTGTTGGCATTTCTAGTCAATGGGTCGTTTGCCCACTGATCCAAGATTGATGGCAAGTTCTCTTTGTCGCCACCCTGTCCAGCCAGCATCATTTCGATCTTCAACACTTCCAACGACGATTCGGGCAACGTTTTCAATCGTTCGATGACTTGGCGTGCTTCATCCAGATCACCTTCGTCATTGACGGAAATCAGGAATCCGCAATAGCGGGTCAAGTCGACCAGTGCAGGATTGTCTCGATCGGCGAGTTGCTTGAACACTCTTCTCGCTTCGGCAATGTACTGGTCCTTATCGAACTGCTTTTGTTCCGACGGAGTCAGCTGGTCGTACTTTGAGGCCATTTCGAACATCAATGCGGCTTGGACACGAGAAGCCCCGAGACCGATTTCCGTCGGGCTACCCGCCATGTCACGCAGCAATCGGACCGCTTCCTGCCGCTGGTAATGCGAGCCTTTCGACGCGAGGATCAGTGCGTACACCAAACGGTTCTGTTCGGTAACGGCCTGATCGCTGTTGAGCAACTTGGCGATTTGATCCCAGTCGATTTCTTGACCGCTGTCGATCAACTGTGCTGCCAGTTCGGTGCGGATCCGAGGGTTGTTCGGGTCCTGACGGAACGCTTGTTCCAAAATGGCCAAAGCGTCTCCACCTCGGCTTCTTGATCGCAGCAACCGCACCAACGCCATCTGCGCCTTGAAGTCGGGACGGAGCTCATTGGCGGCCTTCAACTTGTCGATCGCTTCGTCGACACGATCCAGGGCGATCAACGCCTTGGCCTCCAGCATCAATCGGTCCGCATCCTTCAAATCGCTATCTTGAAGTTCAGCGAGCGCCGCTTCGATCTTCTGGTTGTCAGCGACTTCCACCGCCAGACTCATTCGTGCCGACGCGACCGCCGACTTTTGAGCGGGCGTGTCGGCCAACCGGGCGGCTTTGTCGATCGCCTCGTCGGCGTTCTTCAATAGTTGTTCCGCATCGAGCGTCTCGACGACGTCACTATCGGAAATCGCACGGGCTCTCATCACCAGTGCGAATCGTGCGTAGACCAACCAAGCAATCGGGTCATCGACGTTGTCCACGGCAATTTGCTTGGCGGCGTCCAAGGCCTGTGAATAGTCACCTTTGCGAATCGAAATGCCGATCGAGATTTCGTCGTAGGGATCTAAATCGGTCTGGGTGGCGATGCCCGCCAGCCGGATCTCGCGTTCGGCTTCCTCGTCGCGTCCGAGTGTCAGCAATGCCTGCCAGAGCAGCTGTCGGGTACGAAGTTGTCGATCACCGGAGTTGATGCCGCGACGCAATTGTTCGACTGCCGACGCATAGTTTCCGCTTGCGAACGACAACCAACCGCTGAGCGCGACGGCATTTCCCCAATTGGGACGCAGGGACTGCAATCGGCTGATCAGTGACTTGGCCCGCGTGTAATCTCTCTCGTCTCGTTGCACGCCTCCCCGCGCCAGCAGTTTTTCCACCAACTGGGTCGCATCGATCAACAACGAATACGCCGGCGATGTCTCCGTTTGGCCACCGGTCACGCGAGCGCCCGAACGATACCCTTCGACACGGTGCAATTCGGACAGGAATTGCTCCATCTCCGCGGTCTGCTCTTGCAGCTTGGCAATTTGATAGAGCGAGAAATAGACCGCGGGGGTCCGTTGAGCTTCGGGTATGCGAAGCAGCGCCTGTTTGGCCAGATCGGGTGATCCGGCACGTTTGGCGTATTCCGACGCCGTTTGCGCAAGTCCGGTTGCGGCTTGTGGATCGGACTCCATGGCCTTCAACAGCAGCTCGCTGGCTTCGGCATGCTTTCCGGACGCGGCGAGCACACGGGCGCGCAGCAATTGCTGCTGAACGGGAGCGAAATCCTCGCTCAGGTCGAGTCGCTTGAGGACCGTTTCGGCTTGTTCAGGTTTGCCTGCTGCCGCCAGCCTCTCCGCCGCGTACATTTGTAACTGGCTGTCGCCCGGGTTCGATTCAGCCAGCGCGGAGATCTTGTTGGCAAGCTCTTCCGATTGAAGGTATTCCTCGGCGAGAACGCCATCCGGTGGCAACTGAGCCCGCAGGGTTTGCAAGCGAAGCTGTTCTTCGGCAAAGGTGTCACCGGCTTTTTCCAGCAATTCTTCCAGTTCGCGGATCCGCGAACGGAGTGTCGCAATCTCGCGCTGTTCGGGGATCAATCGCAACTGGTACGCAAACTCAGCCTCCAGCGAGGCAACGCGGACACGGGGGACGTTTGACAGACGGGCTCGCTGCCATTGTTTGGCTGCCTGCAAGCGGTTCCCCGACCGGGTCCAGGCTTCACCGCTGGCTTGCACCAGTGCCTCATTGGTCGGAAATAGCTCGGCGGCTTCGGTCAGCGTCGTTGCCGCCAAGTCCCAGGCGAGCTGTCGCTGGTAGGCTCCGGTCAATTGCGAGATACCCGCGATTCGGATCTGGGGTTCCAGACGGATTTCGTCGTCGGTCAATCCATCGAGCAATCCGATGATCTGCAGATCGTTTTCTGACGACGTTTCCATGCCGGCAATGACGGTTGCGCGAGCCACCTTCTTTTTCCAATCGGCGTTGGTGATCGCTTCAGCGAACGCCGTTCGGTCGGCTAAGCTGATTTGATCGCTGGTCATCAACATCAATTCACTCTTCTTGGCATCGATGACGTCGGCGAACTTTCTAATCGCATTTTCAGCTGCTTCGGTTGCCGCAGGTTTCGCGGCTCGGTCGGCGTCCGCCGCACGCCGCGCGAGCGCCCAGGCGACGTTGCCAAGCAGATCCAGGTTGTCGTCATTGACGACCGTCAGCCCCTCCTGCCAGAACTCAATTGCTCGATCCAAGTCTCCCGATGATTCGGCGAGCAACCCGGAGACTAGGTAAGTTTGCTTGACGGCTTCCGGGCGGACCGGGACCGAGTCGACCCCGAGGTCACGCAGTTGTTTCAGCCAGTCGCTGGCAAGCTTGATTTCTTCTTCGGTCGCGATTGAGACGGCGGCACGGTCGACGATCGATCCGGCACCGAAATAAACACACTGGTAATCCCAGACCAACGCCTCGGATTCTGCACTCAAACGCAGCCCCGGCTCCGGCTTGTCTTCCTCGGTGTCGTCCGTTTCCGATTTGGGTTTCGGAAAATCTTGCGCCGCCAGCCTGGCCGATGCTTCGGCGGCGGCGGCCTTGATCAACTCACTGGCCTTGACGCTTTCACCGGCCATGGATGCGTACCGATAAAGCAAGATTTTGGCACGCGAGTCCGGACGCGCGTGAAGTCCCAGCAAAACCGAATCCAGGACTTCGGCGGTGTCCTCGTCCAGCGACGAAATGGTTCGGGTAAACGATCCGACATTCTGCTCATCACTGGCGATTGCGATTCCGAAGGATTCCGGTTCAGTTCGCAGCAGCGCGATGAAGGAACCGACCAGATCCAGGTCATCCGGATTTCGTTTGACCGCTTCTCGCAACACAATTCCCGGAGGTTGTTGGGACAGCCAGCCATAGTAGTCCGCTTCCGGCTCAACCGCATTAGGATCGCGATCTTGGTAGAGCATTTCCTGGACCTGCCCGACGATCGCGATCGCCAGCCACCTGTGGGCTTCGGCGTCGTTGCGATCGGCGTCGAGCAGACGGACGTGACGCTCGACGTCTTTGAAAAAATAGCCACCGCTTTGGATCAGGCGGTTGATCAACCGCTTGCGCAGATCACGTCGCGTTTGCGAATTGACATCATCCAGGTCGTCGGCCGTGCCCAGGTAAGCAATCGCAGTACCGAGACGCTTTCGCGCTGTCGTGACACGCTGGGCTAGGTTTTCTCGCGTGGCCGAATCCGCGGCCGAATCCGCGGCGATTGCGGCACGAAGGATCTTCTCCCGGTCATCTGGATGCAGCAGTAGATAGCTGGACAACCAGCGAACTTCCTCGGCAGGCTTGTTATCAGCCGCCGCTTGATCGGCGCGGCTGAGGAAGGTGCTCGCCGCCTTGCTGGAATGGTAGGCGTAAGAAGCGACCGTTGAAAGCACCAGTGCCACCACTCCCAGTGCGGTATAGCCGACCAGACGCCAATCCATCACCCATCGATACCGCCGATCGTTCAGCTTTCCAGCATGCGATTCAGAAATCACCTCCGAATCCTGGCGATGATCAGCTTGCTGCGGCGAGGCGATTGGAGCGTCGCCGTCTACACTCGTGGTGGGCTGGGGCATGGTTGGGTCTTGATTACGTCGCGATTCGATTTAACACGTGAAAACGGGTTCGTTGAATCAACTTCTGTGTGCGGTCTCCGCTAACATTTGCCCGAAATCGCTGTACTTGTAATCTCCATATCGATAGGAGTACTGTCGCGGCGTCACGCCGCTGAAAATGGTTCCCACGACATTTGCCCCAGAGGCTTCCAGCCGATGCGTCGTCCGGACGACACTATCCAGTCGGGTCAGATCACGCATCACACAGACCAATGTGGAATCGACCGTCGAGGCGACCGCCAAGGTCTCACCGGCCGACAACACCGGTGCAGTATCCAGGATCACATATTGATAGGACTCAAGCGCCTCGTCCATCAGCTCCTTCATCGAGTCTGGCGAGATCAGTCGGTGCGGACTGGCTTTCAGGCGTCCAGCAGGGAGCACGTGAACCAGGTCACCCAACTCGCGATTGATGGCTTCTTTGAGCGGAGCCGCTTTTCGCAAGACCTCGTTCAGTCCGGGCTCGAGGGCCAAGCCAAAGACGTCATGCTGGTCGGGACAACGCATGTCACAGTCGATGATCAGCACTGTTTTGCCGCTGGATTTGGCCAGCGAAATCGCCAACTGCGAAACCGCCGTGCTCTTGCCTTCGCCGGACATCGAACTGACCACGGCAAATGACCGGGCATGGCGAGTGTCTTTGGAAAGGGCCAGATTGGCGCGAAGTGTATCAACACTCTCTTCAAAAATGCGGCGACTCTTCGAGTTTCTTCCGGTTGACCCTCGGGGGGCACGAGCAAGTTCTCCGATCACGGGTGCTAGAGCGAGTGATCTCTCAAGGTCTTTGCTATCGGTAATTCGTTTCGTCATGAACTCCCAAAACAGCCCAATCAGGAAGGGGATAGCGAACGCACCACCTCCCGCCATCAACATTTTTTTCACAGGGACTGCTTCAACAGGGCGACTGGGTGGAACGGCCTCGGAGATCGAAAGGACCGAACTACCACGCTTGCTCTCCATCTGAATTGACTCCAAGCGATCCATGATCCGATGCAGCATCGTCCGGCTTCTTGCCAAATCGTCTTGGGCGAACTGTAACGCGACACTGTTGCCATCGCGTTGGCGCAGCAAATCCGCTTCGGCTTCGTACTGTTCCTGCAGTACCGCTAATCGCTTGACCATCTGCTCGCGTCGATCAGCAATCTGCTGCTTTTCCTGATCGCTCATGATTTCCGCTCGGCGCTCTAGCTCCTCTTGCTTGGCTTTGACCTTGGCGGGAAATTCGGCGCGCAATCGCTCCTTTTCCTTTTCAGCTAACGCAAGCTGCTGCTGGTAATCCTCTTCGATTTCGTCCTCTAGAATCTGCACAGCAGCCTCCGACGCAGCTTGCTTAGCGCTGGCAAGCTTGGCCTCCCACTCATCGCGATCCTTTTGAAGCCGCGCGTACCTCTCTTTGTCGAAACGCCAACGTTCGGATATCTCAAGTTCCAAGACTTGTTTGCGATAAATTTCGTACCTTTCTTTCGCGAGAAACACGTCCCTGCTGTTCTCAACCATCGCGGCGAGTCGCTTGGGGTCAATCTCTCCCCTTTGGACTCGAATCTCCGGCGGGACGAACTCCGCGACAGACGGCACAATGATATCGTCGGACTCTGAAGGGTTGCGAATTCCGACTCCCGCATCAAGCATCGCGAGCTCAATTTCAAGATCGCTAATCTGATTTCGAAGTTTTTGAGCGACTGAGAGCGAATCACTATTTTCAAGCGCAGCCACTTTCTCTCCCGGTGCGACTCCATGGGCTTCCTTTGCGAGTTGGCTGACCAGGTGTTCACGCTCTTCGACTTTCCGTCTGAGTTGCTCAACTTGCGGCGTCAGCCAACTCTCCAATCGGCCGATGCGTCGGTTGTCGAACTCATCGCGTTTCTGCAGGTAGGACTCAACGATTGCGTTGCAGACATCCGCCGCAAATTGCTTGTCGGTATCCGTATAACTGACGGTCAGTGTCGATCGCGAACCGGCACTGCCGATCGACAGGCTAGAACGCAACTTCTGGTCCCTGACATCGGGATCGGGGTCCTGCAGACTAAACGCTTGGAACTCGGGATTATCGAGCACTTGCGAAAGCACAATGGGACTGGTAATCAGCATCCGTTCGGAACTGGACAAATTGTCGGGTGTCGGCATCACACCACGGTCGATCAGCCAATCCTTATTCGCTGCGAGCTGGTGCGTTGCCCTGAAGCGAGGGACGAAGGACTGCAGTACGACAAACGCAGCAATCACTCCCAGGACAATTCCCACTGGGAATGCCCAGTACCAACAACGCCGCAAGGTGATCCACAGCAGCCAAGGATCAAACGCGTTGGGGGGCTCATTGCTGACGGGCATCCGTCCAACCGGGCCAGTGTGATAAGGCTGCAATTGATTTGATTGATGATCCATGTTCGTCGTTAGCTATAACGCAAGAGATGGGAGTGGTTCCAACCCGGTGAGATTGGCTGGGGAATTCGTCGTGACGGGGAACTGAGTCAAAATCCGATTTCTAACTGTCAGTTCGAGAAGAGCGGGGTCGTCCAGGTGAAACCGCCGATCATGGCGATTGTCAGTGCTGAAAGGGTCGTTTTCACAACATCTACCTCTCCGTCCGTTTGAACGCCGCCTGGCACAGTGGATACACGAAAAGTTGAGAAAATTCCTAAAGATTGAATCACGTTTCGATCCTTCCGATGCGTCCGCCCGATGAAAGGCGACAGTGCCAACCCTGGCGTTTGGACAGTCGTCGCCAGCAGGTTTGAAAACTCGCTTCGACTATCCAACGGATGCGTCCTTTGATGTGGCAACCCGCATCGGACGGCCTTCATACTACCCAGCCGACAGCGGTAGTCTAATGTTTGACGTGAATTATCTACGAATGGCTGACAGAGCCCCGCAAAGTCTCTTTTGCGGTCATAATCGGAACTCGTTTGTACACCAGCTGCCAGTACCAGCTGACCAGACCCAGCAACGCGAAGGAGGCGGCGATCATCGCGTACCCCGAAAAGTCATGAATCCAGTGCCGCCCGGCGGCCGAGGAGACTTGGGTGTAGAACAGCCCGATCACCACGATCCGAGCCGCATTGACAAAAATCGCCGCCGGGATCGCCGTCATCACCAAGACCGCTCGATCGGACCAGTTTCGGTCGCTCAGCACGGCCCAGAAGTACGCACACGCGGCCATGCCGACGAAGATCCGCAGTCCGCTACACGCCTCTTCGATCATCAGTTTTTCTTCGCCCATCCACACGACGTGGCCTTCCGCGACCGCCGGCTGGCCCAGGGCACGCAGGAAAAACGTGCTCAAATCCGTCGCAACGCCCTGCAAATTCCAGCTCAGCGCACTTTCGGCCTGAAACGGCAGCGGGATCGCAAAGAACAGGAACCCGATCGCAGGCAGCGCCCACAGCATCGCCCGCAGCCCGAGCAGACACCAGACGGCGCCGGCCAACAGGGGCAGGATCGAATAGGCGTCCAGAAAATCGGCGTAGGCGAAACGGCTGAGGACTCGAATCCCGATCGCCAAAAGAATCAGCGAAAGTCCCTGCCAAGCCACTTTCTCGCTCGACCCGGGAAACAGGTGGCCACGCCGATAACACAAGTACAGAGCCAGAGGGACGACGAACCACCCGTGCCCATAATCGGGCTCATTCTGCCAGCTATCGACGATCCAGGAGAACGTGGGCAGATAACTGTAGGCCAGGATTCCGATCGCCAGGGCAACCAGCCCCCAAGTGCTGGCGGGCCAACGCCTGGGCGGCGCGACCTCGACCAGCGGCTCGGCCTCGGCCTTTTGCGGCGTCAGCGAAACCGACTCGCCACGCGCAAGCTTACGGTTCAGTTCTGTGAGACCAGAGGACTTACTACGACTACGGGGCTTTCCGCCGCCGTTTTTTGCCGCTGGCCGGATCGGTTTGCGTTTCTTAGACATGGGAAAAGCCAGCTCCGTTGAACTGATTTGGCTGCACGCGATGCAAGGTATTGCGAAATGATGGAGCGTCGAGAGGGCCTGGCAGTTGCTCAAGCCGAATACAAGCCGGCTTGCGATCCGGCGGGCAACGCTCGCATCGAGCGCTCGCTATGGCAGTGTGCATCGGATGACTGGGCCAGATGGGGAAGGCCCGTGTGGGTTTAGTGGGTGTCCGGCAGTGCCGTCAAAAACGATAAATCAGTACTAAACGACTCCGTCGTTGGCGATTTAGACAATGGGCGAGTTCTGAACAGGCCGATTGTTGACGGAAAATCGATGGCAATTGCCAATCATCTCCCTACCCGCACAGAGGGGTTCGCCTTGGGCCTGAGGATAGGCGACAGAGAAGGCCTGTCAAGCGAAAAATTGACGAGCATTGCGATTGGCGAACCTGCGGATTCCGGATATCTCGACGAGCCGGAATGATCGGAAGTGTCGCCGCCCCGTTCAAGCCCCTCTCGGGCTCCGGGCAGCTATCCACTCGCGTGGCAGTAGTTAGGATGTGGGGCCGAGTTCTGCCGTCGACAGCGGCTCGCTTTTCCCCTATCTCATCGCCTCTATGCATTATTGGCCGTCAACGCGGTGGAGCTTCTCGTCCAGGCGAAAGAATGACGAATCATGGATTGAGCTGCCGCTACCGTTTGCGTTGATCGGAGCTCATGACCGCTGCCAGGTTCACGTCGAGTACAAGCGGCTTCCAGCGGTGGTTTACTTTGCCGTCGTTTGCGGCTCTCGGGTTGAAGTCTGGCCACTTTGCGGCATCGCGTTTCCGATTTGGGGGCGAATCAAGTCGGACACTCAGTTGCTGGTGGGCAAACATCGCTTGTCGTTGATGTCCGATGCGGACCCCAATTGGACGTCTCCCACGGTCGCGGCCGAGCGAACAGCAGAGGAAACCGAGGCGATCGGGCACCATTCAACAGACGCCGCCCCGGCCGATGCGGCCTTGGTGATGGACTGGGGGACCGGCGAGCAGACGAGACGTCTCAGCCGTCAAGTGACCATTCTTGGCGAGGGACACCCAAGTTCGATGCGCATGCATGGATTGGGGCTGCGCGTCTGTGAACTGGGGATTGTTTGCGTCGGCAAGCGGGTTTGGGCGGTGCAGCTAAACCCCGATTCATTGCCCGACGGCGATCCCATGGTCCGGGAATTGGTCCCCGGAGGCGAATCGATCTGGATCGGCAACGTGCACTTGTGGGCCAACCAGATCGGCAGCCGCGCCGAACGGCGTTTCGGCGAACCGCCGAGTGATGCCACGGTCGCAGTGGAGACGCCCGCAGCAGTCAACACCAACAGCCAAGGCGTGAAACGCCCGATCGTGATGGTCGACCAGCCACATCGACGTCCAATCAGCAGCATCACGCGGTCAACTCCCCAAAGCAACGACACCGACCGCGTCGCGTCCGAATTCACCGATCGCCTACTTCAAAAGAACGAAAAACGAGCCAACCGGCAGAACCTGATCAAGTGGGGCGTGACGGGAGGCCTGCTGCTAGCCGCCATTTCCGTCGCCGGATACGTGCTGATTCAAGGTGTTTTGCCGATTTTCAAAGCGATTTACTCGGAGTAGCGGTGGACTCTGAGCAGTTGCACCTGCACTCACGCAACGCGATCGCTCGTGAGTCGGGCCATTGAGCACCAAGTGCCTCGTCAACGCCTCGCCAGTAATGCTACAGAGCTCGCCAAGAGCTTCAGTTTCCCCAGCGATTCGCCGAACGCCCTGGCGACTTCCGCTATCGCTAGGCCCCTAATTCCCGACCTAGAAAAATCGGTAGCGATCCCATCCTGTGCTTGCCTGGGCTTTTATGCCTCCGATGCCTAGCTCTGATTGGAGCAAGCGGACCAAAGGAGGGCTTCCGGGCGCCGTCCGCAAATCACCTATCCTTGTTGGCGGAACGGCACGATCCCAGTGCCAGCTACTTTGACGCTAAACAGGGTGTTTTTTGTTAACGGAAGGTCGCGAGCTGTCGGGGCTTTCAAGCAGAAACCGGACGGCTCGCGGCCTGTCGACATGAGTCCGCATAGGTAAGCAAAGGGATACGACGCCACTCGCATACGCGTCGGACTGACATGACTACACTGATTTCGGAACATCGACTCAAGCGACAGGCCGCTCCCGCCGTTCCGCAAACTTCTTCAGTGCCAAAGTGAGAAATCCACTTTTGCAGTCTGACAGCGTCCAAGAAATGAGAGATGGAACGCCAGTCTGGGTATTTAATGCGAGTTTTTCGCATCTCAGAATCTCTGCTCGGCATTTCAGCAGATCGCCTGGAGCATCAAAACCATCAACTGCCTCCGCAACTCGGGAGTACGGCCCATTTGTTGCGAACTCGACGACCGAAACACGGAAGGCGGACATGCAATGCAGATCACGCCTTCTTTCACATCGGGGCTGAGAGGGCCCCGCTTTAATTGCATGGACTTGCTGTGCTGCCGAATTTGATCATGTAAGTGCCTACCGACATCGTCATCGCTTTGGCTACAGTGCTAGGACCGAGCTCCCCAATAAATGAAAAACTGGACAGATGTCGCTTGCAACGTTGCCAACGATGGGTATTCTGGGTAGCGCAGATCGATTTACACGGATGCCTGTAGTCGATTCGCATATTAAACCGGCTAGGCGATTGAAGACTGAATCTATGTTCCCATCGCATTTCTTACTCCGCGACAACTCCCACTGGAAATTCCTCCCAGTATTTGTGTTGCTGATCTCACAGGCGGCAACGGCGTCGGCCGGGTCGATGGGTGCTTCTTGGCCCACGCTTGGAAAGCCCGACATCTTCGTTGACTTCATTACCGCAACGACCACCTCAGCACCTAACACTCTGGAGTTAGATGGCTGGGCAGACAAAATTACTTTCGAGGGTGGGGCAGAACAAGATTTGGACGCGGGAACAGGCAATCCGTACACGCCCTACCCTATGGCTCCGGCAGTTTTCAATCTTGTTGCGAGCTTTGATTCAAACGGAAAGCTGGAACCAGGCGGGACGTTCTATGTTGAAGGGAGTACGGACGAAAGCCTTGCATCCGCGACCCTGTTGGCCGGTTCGCTAGTCGATCTGCGCTCCGACTTTTCGACAACATCTGGTGGTTATGCGCACGTGGAGTTCCTCGCGAACACCACAGATGATGGGTTCGACGGCAAGTTTGGCAGGCAAGTATTACTTTCCATCAGTATTGCGACGACTGCCAGTAGCTTCTTGGACTACTTCGCAGTGGGTTCCAATGGCCTCGGCAAGGCGGATATCGCGCAAGCCGTGCCGGAACTAGGCTCCGCAGCTGGTTGGGCCCTTGGAGTATTCTTTCTTTCCGGTGCGGGTTTCCGACGGCAGCGACGCGATTAAGTCAAGCCAGCTCTGGCTCTGCCCATCCACTGCATCGCGCTCGGGACTTGTAAGAACTTGGGGTGCCTACAACCCGAAGGCTTGTGCTTCTTATTCGGCCCACTGACTTTGTGATTGCACTCGCATTGTCAGAACAATCGTGAGTCCGGTTCGCTGATTCATTCGTTCACCAAGCAATTGGTGAACAAATCCTTTTCAGTGAATGGTGTCTGATTAAGCTTGCAGCAAGTCAAGTCTCACGGGAATCTTCAAAATCGATCCACAGGTTCTTCGATGCTCACGCCTATGTTGTCCAGTAAATCGAAACGCTCTTCATTGAGAGAAAAGATCACGTCTCGAAGAAGGGACTTGCGACGGCGGTTAAAACTACAGTCGCTGGAGGATCGACGTGTGCTTGCGGCAATCCCGCTTTCTTTGGAATCACCATTGATTTCAGCTGAAGAAATCGATCCGGTAATCGTCGATTCCGTTAGCTATCCTCCGATTTCATTTGAGGCGAATACCGGGACCTTCCGCGCTTTTGCGACACCTGCCAACTTCCTGGTTGATGGTACGCCCATCCCGATCGAAATCGGTGATCCGTCTGACTTCGCGCTGCAGTTGCTTTTAGACTCCTCCGGCAACTTTCAGTCTGGCGTTCCTGGTGACGATTTCGTGCTCACTGGAACCATTTTCGACTTCTTCACGGGATTTCAGGCAAGTGGTGTCTTGTTAACGGGTGAGGTCACTGACTTCGGATTTACCGATGGCTCCGTGGATTTCTATCAAGTTCGGCTGACAGTGACCGGTGGAGCACTGTCGACAACGCCGGTACCGGGTAGCGGTCCGAGCGGCCCTTCTTACTTTGAAGGCATGGATATTGGGATCGAGATTTTCAGTGAGCCCATCGCCGATTCCCCGGCCTTCGCCGGTTCGTTTACGACGGACTTCGAAGGACGCAATAAAGCAGACGTAGGCCCCACAGAGAAACTCGCTTCGCTCGGTGACTTTGTCTGGTACGACACTAATCTCAATGGCCTTCAGGACGTTGACGAAGATGGCGTCCTGGGCGTCACGGTGACGCTCACCGGTGGTGGGCCCGATGGCTTGATTAGCACCGTCGGTGACAACACGACGGAAACGACGACCACGGATTCGACCGGCTTCTACAACTTTGACAACCTGAATCCGGGCGAAGAGTACAAGGTCACGTTTAGCGACCTGCCGGCCGGCTATGTGTTCACGGCGCAAAACGCCGGTGACGATACGCTCGATAGCGACGCCGACCCGAACAACGGTATGACCCAGATCGTCACGCTCGCACCCGGTGAGCACAACCCCACCCTCGACGCCGGGATCTTCTTGCCTCCGCCGCCTTTGAATCCTGCGATCGACATTGAAAAATTTGTCAAAGTCGTCGAAGACCAAGCCGGCGGCGGTGAGGGACTGACTCCTGGTTTCTGGAAGACGCACTCTGAGTTCGGTCCGGCACCGTTGAAGGGATGGCCTGATACCGGTTTCTCGCCACTGGATTCCTACAATTCCGTGTTCGGCGTCAGTGACGTTTTCGGACTGACCCTGCTCGATGCGCTCGGACGTGGCGGGGGTGGACTGAATGCTCTCGGACGCCATGCGACCGCCGCACTGCTCAACGCCGCCAATCCCAATGTGGATTACTCCTACACCCCAGCGGAAGTGATTTCGCTGACCCAGGCGGCCTACGCATCGGGCAACGCTTCGCTCATTGAAAACACCAAGAACCTGTTCGCGGTGCAAAATGAACTGGGCGCCGATTTGAGCACACCGGCCCCCGTTCCAAGCACCAATCCGAATGACTTCGGAGTCGATGCGGACACCCCGCCCGGACCGGCCGCAGAGTTGGGCGACACGATCGTGTTCACTTACTTTGTCACCAACCCTGGCGATGTCGAACTGACTCCCGTTGTCGTCAGCGACGACAACGCGACGCCGGGTGTTCCGGGTGACGATTTCAATCCGGATCCCGTCGAAGAAGATGATGGACTCGGAAACTTCTTCAACGTCGGCGATGATGACCAGGACGGCCGGCTCGATCCAGGCGAAACGTGGCTTTACCAGGCCCAGATCACCGCACTGGCAATCGGCCAGTTCACGAATATCGGCTCCGTCGTTGGCACTCCGGTGGATGAAGATGGCGCCCGCGTCGGCGACGACGTCACCGACGACGATCCGGCCAATTACGTCGTGGGCGCTGCGACAGGAATCGATATCGAGAAGTGCGTCGAGCATGTGGTGGCCGGGAGCGGTGAGATGCACGTGATCGACTTTGACGGCTACGCCGCGGGGACCGTGATTGATAACGAGTACTCGGCGCTGGGCGTGACGATTGCAGCCAATAACGGCCGATCGAGTGGGCCCGATATCGCGATGATCTTTGATAGTAGCGCACCGACGGGCAACGATTACGACCTGGGCACTCCCAACCAAAACTTCTCGGGCCTGGGAGTCGGCAGCGGTGGCTCGAGTGGTGCGGTCGGCGAAAACAGCCAGGCACTCGGCAATGTGTTGATCATTTCCGAGGACGGCGACTCCAACGACCCCGATGACGAGGCGCACGGCGGCACGATCACGTTCACCTTTGATAACGCGGTCCGCATCGACCACATCGGATTGTTGGACATCGACACCAATGAAAACGGTGGCACCGTTGTCACGTTGATGACCAACTCGGGTCAGCAATCGTTCAACATCGCAGCACTGGGAAACAACAGCTTCCAGCAAATCCCCATCGACGTCGATGAAGTCACTTCGCTGGTCGTCACGTTCCCCGGCAGTGGCGCGATCACGGAATTGAAGTTCACGAAGCCGAATGAAATGGTCGAGTGCCTGGATGCCGACACCGGCGACGGACCGAGCTTCAACCTCGGTGATGACGTCACGTTCAACTACGTCGTGACCAACACCGGCGACGTTGATTTGGAGAACGTGATCGTTGTCGACGACAATGCCGGCGGAATTCCGTTCAGTCCGACCTACGTCAGCGGCGATGACGGAGACGGCATTCTGCAGGTCGACGAGGTTTGGCTGTACACGGCCACAATCACCGCCTCGATGGCCGGACAGTTCACCAACATCGCCGATGTGGTGGGCACTCCGGTCGTCCCGAACTTGGATGACGTCACCGACGAGGATCCGGCCAACTACTTCGTGATCGGGACTCCCGACATCGATATTGAAAAGTTGACCAATGGTGTGCAAGCCGACACACCCGGCGAAGCGGTCGAGATCGCTCCGGGCGACACCGTGACTTGGACCTACATCGTCACCAATACCGGCGACACGCCGATCAACGCATCCGACGTCGTTGTCAAAGACGACAATGGAACGCCGGGTGACACCAGCGATGACTTTACGCCGACCTTTGTCGGTCCGGATGACGGAAACGACGGCATCCTATCACCCGGTGAAGACTGGGAGTACACCGCGACCTCGATCGCCCAAACGCTAACCGCCACGGGTGCAACCAGCGTTTTTGAATTCAATCAAAGCGGTTCCGTCAGCGGCGACAGCGGCAACGTCCGCAGCTTCACCAAGGACGGCGTTTCGGTGAACGCCAGTGCGTTCAGCCGCGATTCCAACGGCAACTGGGATGAAGCCTACTTGGGTATCTTCTCCGGTGGGCTCGGCGTGACCGATGGTAGCGAAAGCGGCAGCAACGGCACGCACCGTGTCGACAACATCGGCCGTGACAACTTTGTACTGTTTGAATTCTCCGAAACGGTTGTCGTCGACAAGGCTTACCTGGACAGCGTGGTCAACGACAGCGACCTTTCCATCTGGATCGGCACGATCCCCGGTGCATACGGCACTCACCAAACGCTTTCGGACGGATTGCTGAGCGGACTGTCGAACGAAGACAACAACACGACCAGTTCCTATTCGCGGTGGGCTGATTTCAACGGCGGTCAGGTTGCCGGAAACGTGTTGGTGTTGGCGGCGTCCACGTCGGACACAACGCCGGAAGATCGATTCAAAATCCGCAAGGTCAAGTTCCAGCACGTCGTCGACGGCATCTACGGCAACATCGCGTCGGTGGATATCGGCGTCGCATTTGATTCCGACCCCAGCCACTACACGAACCCGGAACCGACCCCGCCGGGAATCCCGAACATTGACATTGAGAAATCGACCAACGGTGTCGACGCCGACACGCCTGCCGGAGCCGTCGAAATCGCTCCGGGGGCAACCGTCACCTGGAACTACACGGTGACAAACACGGGCGAAACGACGTTTACGTTCGCGGAAGTCGTGGTGACGGACGATAACGGCACGCCGAACGATACCAGCGATGACTTCTCGCCAAACTTTGTCGGTTCGAACACGAACAATGACGGATTGTTGTCACCGGGCGAAGTTTGGACCTATAGCTACAGCACGACCGCGGAATCATTGACGACGTCCGGTGCCACCAGCACGTTCTACTTCAACGGCAGCAGCGGTTTGGATGGTACCAACGGCAACATGCGGACGTTCACGACCGATGGCGTTTCGGTCAACGCGAGTGCGTTCAGCCGTGACGACAGCGGCAATTGGAACGAGGCCTTCCTGGGCATCTTCTCCGGTGGCCTGGGAGTGACCGATTCGAGCGAAGGTAATGGCGGCAACGGCACACACCGTGTCGACAACGTCGGCCGCGACAACTTCGTGTTGTTTGAGTTCTCTGAAAATGTCGTCGTCGATCAGGCGTATTTAGATAGCGTCGTCAACGACAGCGACTTGTCCATCTGGATCGGCACGATCCCCGGCGCCTTTGGAACTCATCAAACACTCAGTGACGCGTTGCTCAACGGACTGACGCTCAACGAAGTCAACAACACGACCAGCAGCTCGGCACGCTGGGCGAACTTCAATGGCAACGAGGTTTCCGGGAACGTGCTCGTCTTGGCGGCCTCGACCGTCGACTCCACGCCGGAAGATCGGTTCAAGATTCGCAAGGTGAAGTTCCAGCATCTGACCGCCGGTCTGTACGCCAACGTGGGAACGGTTGTCGCCGATACGGTTACCGATTCAGACCCCAGCCACTACAAAAACCCGGTGGCGGCGCCCTCTGGCAAGATTGGGAACTACGTCTGGAACGATTTGGATCGCGATGGCAAGCAAGATTACAACGAACCCGGCATCCCCGGTGTGACGGTCAAGTTGCTTGATCCGCATCACAACGTCGTGGCCACCACCACCACCAACTCCGACGGCCTGTACTCGTTCACCGGTCTGGAGGCCGGAGACTACTTTGTGCAGTTCATCGCGCCGCAAGATTTCGTGTTCTCGCCACAATACCAAGGTTCTACCGCTGACAACGGCAGCAACGCCGACGCCAACGGCAAAACGGACCTGATTCATTTGGACGACCACGAGTGTGACAACAGCATCGATGCCGGTCTGTATGAAGCCGCTGTGGACAAGATGTTCGAAGCGGAAGACTACGAATGGATGGACCATCCGTGGAAGGAGTACAGTTCCAGCTACGCGTCCGGTGGCAAATACATCATGGCGCCCAACGGATCGGGATCGCACTACAACACGCCGCCTTCGTACAAGAAGGTGATGTACCAGTTCTCGGTCGATCACACCGCCAACTACGAACTGTCGGGGTTGGTGAAGGCGTCCAGCGGCGCCGACAATTCGGTCTGGGTGAAGATCGACAACCTGCCTTGGGTTCAGTGGCACATGAACACGGGCAGCTCGTTCGACTGGCAAACCGTGACCGATGGTTGGAACCAGGATGCGACCAGTTTCTATCTAGATTCCGGGCACCACACGATGCAATTGAAGGTTCGTGAAGACGGCGTGAAACTGGACAAATGGATGGTCAGCAAGTTGTCCAGCAACACGATCGTGATCGATGCGACACAGATGCAACGCAGCGGCGATTGGATGGTCGAGCATGACGACGACGGCAACGAATTCCTGGTCGCGTCCAACGGGACGCCGCACTACAGTTCGCCTTCGGTCGGTGATGAATTGACCTACGACTTCGCAGTCGACCATGCCGGCGTGTTCACCATGCACGCGTTGGTGAGTGCGAACGACGGCGCGTCGAACTCGTTCTGGATCGCGATCGATGACGGCCCCTGGGTGAAATGGCACATGCAGGTCACCGACGGCGTGCTGACCTGGCAGACCGTCAGCGAGAATGGAGAAGCGGTTCAGTTCGATCTGGAAGCCGGAAACCACACGCTGAAGGTTGCGGTGCGTGAAGCCGGGTCCGGCTTGGACACGATCGTCATCACCGACGACGCCGACTTTCTGGCGACCGTGTAATTGACAGCGAGTCACATCACGCGTCCGGCTGGGATGCATGCCAGCACGTGGCGTCAGCCAGTGGCGCGTGACGGTTGTGGGGAAATCTGCACACGCCGGTTGCTTACCGGCCTGTTGATTTGATCCGATCATTGTGGGATCAGCCGTTTCGCGCGAGCGTACGGGCCTGTCGCACAAAGAAAACTCACCAGGGCCCGTAGGCTCGCGCCAAACGGCTGATTAAATCAACAGGTCGTCACGCGTCCCGCCGAGATGCATGCCAGCACGTGGCGTCAGCCAGTGGCGCGTGATGGTTGTGGAGAAATCTCCACGCGCCGCTCGCTTACGCGTCCTGTTGATTTGATCCGATCATACGTGGGATCAGCCGTTTCGCGCGAGCGTACGGGCCTGTCGCACGAAGAAAACTCAACAGGGCCCGTAGGCTCGCGCCAAACGGCTGATTAAATCAACAGGTCATCACGCGTCCCGCTGGGATGCATGCCAGCACGTGGCGTCAGCCAGTGGCGCGTGATGGTTGCGGAGAAGTTTCCACGCGCCGCTCGCTTACGCGTCCCGCTGGGGTGCGTTTTCGGTCGGATCGATTCGGCTGTTGTGGACCGATCGCCGTTTGCTGAGCATGGGGGCGCCCTGGCCGGAGAGCGGACGCTCGGATTGCAGGCGGTTGGAATGCAGCAGCTTGTGAAAATAGTCGTACGTTTCGGCCGACCAGGGCCGTGGCACGGTGTCGGCGGCGCTGCTCATCGATCCGAAGAAGCGTTCGTAGAGTTCGCTGCCGCGATGGTCTTCAAACACCAACGCCAACATCACCGCCGGATTGCCGTTGGCGTACGGACAGGTCGACATCTTGCCGATCTGTTCAAACGGTAAGATCCGTTGGTACAGGCGCGCGTGCTTGGGGTGCGCCGCGGCGACCAGTCCGTCGTAGCCGCGAGTCTTGGCCACCTGGGCGAGTAACCGTCCCATTGCGGCGAACGTCTCGATGAACCGCACCGGTGAATCGCGACAGTCGGCCAGGCTGCCGATTTCCCCCATTCGTAACCCGCGATTCCGGATCAATTCCACGTTTTTCGGATAGATCGATTCCAACGGTAGTCCCAGTTCACCGTCACCGATCAGCGAGACAGTGGAGACGACTTTCTCTGCAAGCTTGGTCACAAAGACTTCGGTGGTCGGCAACAGATGAAACGGAGTCAGCCGAACCTCGCTTTCGTTTGCTTCGACCAGCCCTGCGCGACGGTACGAATGGTAGATCAGGCTGAACGCGTCTTGCAGGTCGTCTCGACGATAGGCGACTTCGTACCGGAGCCCGGGAATGGAACGTTTGGTCGGGGCTTTCGGTGCTGACGGGATGAGCGGACAGACCGTTGCAGTGCCGGCGGCTACGTGAGTCGTATGCATGGTGAACGGAAGAGGAGGAGGAGGTCTGGGCACGCCGGTCGTCGCCGAACGCGCTTTCGTATGACAATCCCCCCGGACAATCACCGTGTCTGATGGAACCCTAGATTTGGGGTTAGCGCCGCGCGATCGGATCGCGGCGCAAGAGGCGACGAAGTGATCGTGTCCCCGTCGGTTGTGACGCCTGTTTGGATAGCAGGGGTTATGCCAGCACGTGGCGCTAGCCAGTGGCGCGTGAGGACGGTAAAGAAATCCCCACGCGCCGGTCGCTGACGCGTCCCGCTGGGATGCACACGCGCCGCTCGCTGACGCGTCCCGCTGGGATGCATGCCAGCACGTGGCGTTAGCCAGTGGCGCGTGATTCGCGTCGTTGCTCCCCGCGACGCTCTCTAACGGTGTGCTACGGTTGTTCAGACGTTTCTATCCGGCACGAACAGGGGGGCGGCTCTGTGAAACTTACCCATTGGCATGGGCGATTGATGCTGCGACGCCCGCGAAGTGAGTGGGCTGACGCGACCGTGATGCTCGGCGGCGGCGGCGCCCGCGGCTTGGCACATCTCGGTGCGATGCGCGCCATCGGACACTCCGGGATCGGGGTCGGCCGGATGGTCGGCGTCAGCATGGGCGCGCTGATGGCAGCCTTGTGCGCGGTCGAACGTGATGTCGAACGCGCCGAAGCTCTGGCCCGCGACTTCTTGGAATCGGACCGCTACCGCACGCTCCAACAGAAAGTCGTCGGCGCCGCAGCCGGAGCGTCGGGCCGTGATGAGTCCAACGCCCGCTGGCTTCGCCGCTGGACGCGACTGTTTTGGGCGCAGAAAGCAATCGGCCGCGCCGCGTTGACCGAATCGTTGTTACCGAGCACGCTGCTAGAAGCGATCACCGATGAACTGTTGCCCGATATCGCGATCGAGGATCTGCGGACGCCGCTGCACTTGATCGCGGTGGACTTGCGCAACGGAGAACGCGTCGTACTGAGTCGTGGTTCGCTTCGCAAAGCCGTGGTCGCATCGATGTCGATCCCCGGTGTCTTTCCCTCGGTGGAGATCGACGGACAGAGACTCAGTGACGTCGGGGTCTATGACGCGGTGCCGTGTGATCTGGCCAGGGAATTGATGGACGGTTTTGGCGAGCTGATCGTGATCGATGTCAGCCCCACCGAATCGGCACACAAGTCTTGCCGAACGGCGCTGCAGTCGGTGCTGCGTTTTCAGGAACTGGCTGAAGCGCGGATTCGACAGCAGCAGTTGACTTATGCCGATCTGGTCGTGCGTCCGGAGCTTGGATCGGTGGCCTGGTTTGATTTTACGAATCCGGATCCGTTGATTCAGAAGGGGTACGATGCCGCGGCGGGGGCGCTTGCGCAGGTGGAGTGAAGGTGGGGCAAAACGATGGGGGCAAGACGATGAAAGAGGGAGGAAGGGATGGCAGAATGATGGGAGAGAGCGGAGACAGGAAAATTTGTGACAAGAAAATGGTGGGACTACCCGAGTGGCTTGATCGTTCCCGCTGAAAGTGGTGGCAGGATACTGACCTTCCTGCCTGTTTTGGGGCGGCGAAGTCGGTAGGACGCGAAAATCTGAATTTCGGGTGGTTCGAAGGGCCAACTCGGTGTTGATCGACTGGGAAAAATGGGTGATATTCTCCGCCTGACTCACGGGGCCGAGACTTCTTAAACACTCATTTGGATGGAGCCAATGCTTGCTCGATCGTTTCAACTTTTGGTTTTGGTCGCGTGTCTGTTTTCCGCCGCAAACGCTCGGGCAGGGCTCGTAATTACCGAGGTGATGTTCAATCCGTTCGCTGATCCGTTTAGCATAGATCCAGACACCGCTCCCAATGAATGGATTGAACTGTTCAACACTGGACCAGGAACGATCGACCTGAGTGAATATAAGCTGGTTGACGGAAACGGAGATTCGTTCGGCGCGATGAGTGGCAGCTTGGCGTCCAATGAATCAATTGTTGTTTACAACAGTGATTTTGCACAAATTGGTCCCACGGATTTTGACTACAGCCTTTTCTCAACGAAATGGGGACTGGATGCCAGCGTGAAAACCCTTGCCCTAACGTCGTGGCAGCCAATGTCGGATCCACTCATCGATCCATCTGAGTCGAAAACATTGAAGCTGCTGTCATTGGTGCCGACAGAGACGACGGTTGTGTCACTAGAAGACTTTGCAAATGACGTGACTAAGGATTGGCCGACTCCAGTGGAAGCGTACAGCATGTACCTCAGTGACTTATCAAATCCGTCACCCGATAAATGGTTTACGATTGATGCTCTGACCCCAGGATTTGTCGACTCTGAACAAGGTGACTTTGGCTCACCTGGGTATGTTGAATTCAGCGCAGCTCCTCCAACTGTTCCTGAACCCCACTCGATGGCAGTTTTCGCTTTGCTGACGTGCTCTGTCACGATGTACAGGCGAAGACGGTCGAATTCTTGAGAAATACGACTTTGACGGATGTCGAAACCTGTTCGTGGCCGTGTGCGTGGCCGGAGATTCGTCAGGCGGCGCATGGTCGACTTGCGGGCCACCATCCCGCTTGGATCAGTTCGCTCGTCGATGGCTTGGGGCACAAGGCTTATGTTCTTCGTTGTGTCGACGGACAAGACGTTCATGGCATCCTTCCCCTGGTCTTTGTCCGCGGTCCGATCTTTGGCAAGTTCTTGGTCAGCTTGCCGTATCTGAATACCGGTGGGGTCTGGGCGTCGAATGATGACGTTGCCAAACAACTGATCGATGCGGCGTGTGAGTTGGCGGATCAGTTGGATGTGAAGTATCTGGAGCTGCGTCATGAGCAGCCGGTCGAGCATCCGAAGTTTAACATGGTGCGGACCGACAAGTTTCATCTGCGTCTGCCTCTGCCGGAGACGGACGAGGCGTTAGACAAATCGTTTAAATCGAAGCTGCGCAGCCAAGTCAAGAAGTCGGGGACGTATGGCTCTAGCGTTCATTTCGGCGGCCCGGAATTGCTCGCTGAGTTTTATGAGGTCTTTGCGCACAACATGCGTGACCTCGGCACGCCGGTGTTTTCCAAGAAGCTGTTTTCGAGCATCTTGAAGCATTTTGACGGTGATGCCGAACTGTGCGTGGTTCGCAACGAAGGTAAACCGATCGCGGGCGGTCTGATCGTTCACAGTCGTGGCGTGACGGAAGTGCCCAGTGCCAGCAGCTTGCGTGAGTTCAATCGGACCGGTGCGAACATGTTGATGTACCGCCATTTGCTGCGGCGGGCGATCGAGAAGGGCAGCCACACGTTTGATTTCGGACGCAGCAGCGAAGACGCCGGGACGTACAAGTTCAAAGCTCAATGGGGCGCGAAGCCGCACCCGGCGACGTGGCAATACTACGTCCGCAAGGGCGACCCCAACGAGATGCGTCCCGATGCCGGTGGGAAGAAGCGTTTGGTCCAGGCCTGGCAAAAGCTGCCCGTTTGGCTGACCAAGCTGATCGGCCCCTCGATCGTTCGCGGGATTCCGTAGGGGAGCCCATACCAGCACGCGGCGTGAGCCAATGGGCACCGACATTGTCAGAGGGGAGCGTCAGCGAAACGAGTATCCCGGAGGGATTTCAGCGAGTAGCCGGAGGTCAGCGCAGCGATACCTCCGGGAAGGTCGTCCCGGATTCCCATCGACCCCGGAGGGCAACGCTGTGACGCATTTTCCCATGTGTTTCTTGAGGTTTTAGCGGCAGGGCGCGAGCCCTCCGGTCCTTCATCTCCCAAAACACCGGAGGGCTCGCGCCCTGCCGCTAACAAGAAACACTCCGTTTGTTGTCAGAGGGGAGCGTCAGCGAAACGATTATCCCGGAGGGATTTCAGCGAGTAGCCGGAGGTCAGCGCAGCGCTACCTCCGGGACGCAGGTCCAAAAATCCCATCGCCCCTGGAGGACGTCAATTTTATTACTGCAAGATTCATGGCTCCCTTCTCCCCCACAAATCGTAACAAGCTTGCTTGTCGATTTGTGGGGGAGAAGGGC
>NZ_NTFY01000079.1 GCF_002289565.1 Rhodopirellula sp. SM50
CGGTTCCGCTTCTTTGCCAACACACCGGAGGGCTCGCGCCCTACCGCTAAAAAGTCGTTCACGGCGTAGGGCGGAGCCTGGGAACGAGGGTGCATTAAACGGACTTCTGATAGATCGCCGTCAACAGCGCTTCGGTGTCCTTGAACTTCTTCTTCGTGGCCAACGCTTCATCGATCAATCGCCTCGCCTCGGCTTCGGCGTGACCGAGTGTGATCAGCGCGTCGAACGTCTCGCTGACGACGTGGTTGCTTTCCGAATCGGCCTCGCCCGCCGGGCCGGCCTGATCGACCATCAGCGCAAATCGCGGCATCTTGCGTCTCAATTTGGCAATGATCCGCTCGCTGGTCGCCGGCCCGATCCCCGGCAGCGCCGACAAGCCCTTGGCGTCTTGCTGTTCGATCATCACCGCAAGCTCTTTGACCGGCCGGACCATCGCGCGGAGCGCCTTCTTCACGCCGACACCGTCCACGCTACAAAACAGGTCAAAGAACTGCCGCTCGGGCTCGGTCGCAAACCCGACCAGCCGCGGCGTCAACCGCCCGCCACCCTGGGCGTTGCCTTCAATGTAGTCCATCGTGTGCAAGCGGATCGACTGACCGACCTTGGATTGCAACTGCCGGCGGGTGTAGTCGCCGACCAAGACCTCGTACTCGAAAGGGGCCGACTCGATCGCGATCGACGACTCGGTCACTTGGGTTAGCTTTCCGGCGATGTTCAGAATCACGTGTGGTGCCGTTAAAAAGGGGGAAAAAACTACTCGTTCCCGGGCTCCACCTAACGCGGTGAAGCATTGATTTCCTGTGCCTGACGAGGTTTTAGCGGCAGGGCGCAAGCCCTCCGGTTCCTCATCTTTACCAAAACACCGGAGGGCTCGCGCCCTACCGCTAAAAATGCGGGGAACACCCTGGCACGGAGACTCCCGCCTCCGGGCCGTCTACCGCGTGTGGCGGGAGCCACAGGTGCATTGCGTTCCAAGGCGGAGCCTCGGAACGAGTTCATTGCGTTCCGAGGCGGAGCCTTGGAACGAGGTTCATCAAATCGCTCATGCCAACAGTGGATTGTGGCTGAGGTGAAAACCGCAGACGGCGATCGCCAAGGCATCGGCCACGTCGGCCGGCTCGGGGACCTCGGACAGGTTCAATTGCAATTTTACCGCCAATTGAATTTGATGCTTCGGGGCGTGCCCATTGCCCGTCATCACTTTCTTGACTTTCGTCGGCTCGAAGCTTTTGACGGGAATGCCGGCGGTGCCCGCGGCCAAACAGATCACGCCTCGCGCGTGCCCCATCAAGATGGCCGTTTTGGGCCGCGAGTAGTGGGAGAACAATTGTTCGAGCGCGAGAAAATCCGGCTTGTGCTGCTGCAACACCTCGGCGACGCCGGTGTGAATCTCCAACAGCCGCTCTTCGATCGACGCTTTGGCTTTGCTACGGACGATCCCGGCTTCGATCAACTGGAATTGCCCCCGGCTGACCCGGATGACACCGTAACCGGTCGTGTTCAGTCCCGGGTCGATGCCCAGAATCGTGACCGGCGCTTGGCTGGCCGCGGCGCCGCCGAGTTTGACCGCCGCCCGCGAACTCATGAGGTCAATTCCCAGCTGGTGCCTTCTTTCTTGTCCAACAGGGAAACGCCGAGTTCGCTAAGTCGATTGCGGATGGCATCACCGGTCGCATAGTCCTTGCGCTCACGGGCTTCCTTGCGAAGATCGATCAACAGGTGAATCGTCTTGTCGAGCAACTCTTGTGCGACTTCATCACCTCCACCGGCGACCGGCGGCTTGTCGAACAATCCCAACACATTGGTCAGCTCTTTCATCGATCGCATCGCGGCGATCAGCGAAACGACTTCGGGCGAGGAGGCATCCGCCCCGGCGGCGAGTGATTTCTCGTCGATGAATCGATTGAGCAACCGCACCCCATCGAACAGCACGCTGATGGCGGCACCGGTGTTGAAGTCGTCATCCATCGCGGTGATGAACTTTTCCCGTAGCTGGTGCACCTGCCCGAGCAAGGCATCCTTTCCCGGATCGAACTCGCCGCCGGCACGCGTTCTTGCCGGTTTCAGATCACCGTCGCCGTAGAAGGAGATTCCCGAGATCTCTTTGAAACGATCAAACAACCGATAAAAACCGTCCAGCGCCGAGCCGGCTTCTTCCAGCCCTTCTTCGCTGTACAGAATGGTGCTGCGATAATGGGTTCGCAGCAGGAAGAATCGAATGCGTGTTCCGGTGTGGCGTCGGATCAGCGCACTCAGGCCGCCATCGCCCTTGGAGCGACTGATTTTTCCGGCCGCTGCGTCTTCGGCCGATTCTTCGCGATCGCCCTTGCCGCCCAGCTTGCCTTTGCCTTCGGACCGCATCAGGCCGTTGTGCATCCAGTACTTGACCATCGGCGCACCGTGGCAGCAGCCGCTTTGGGCCAGCTCGTTTTCGTGGTGGGGGAACATCAGATCCAGCCCGCCGCCGTGGATATCAAAGGTCGTGCCCAGGATCTCGTGGCTCATCGCCGAGCACTCGATGTGCCAGCCGGGTCGGCCGCGGCCCCAGGGGCTGTCCCAGGAGATTTCACCGGGCTTGGCGGATTTCCAGAGCGCGAAATCGCCGGCGGACCGTTTTTTCGCCGCCGCCTCGCCGCCCTCACCCTGCTGGTCATCGACGCTGCGGTTGGAGAGCTGACCGTAGTTGGGGTCTTTGACGACGTCAAAGAAGACGTCGCCATCGACTTCGTAGGCGTGGTCTTTTTCGATCAACCGCTCGATGAACGAGATGATCTGGGGCATGTGATCGGTCGCCCGCGGCATGTAATCGATCTGGTTGACGCCCAGTTCGCGAAGGTTGGCCAAGTAGTCGGCCGTCATTTCCGTGGCGATCTGAGAAACCGGCAGCTCTCGCTCTTTGCTCTTGTTGATCAGCTTGTCGTCGACGTCGGTGATGTTGACCACCCACGTCGGCTGGTAGCCGCTGTACCGCAGGTAGCGTTTGACGGTATCGAAAATCACGGGGCCGACCATGTGACCGATGTGGGATTCGGCATAGACGGTCGGTCCACACAGATAGATCCCGACGGCGGGCGGAGCGATCGGCTCGAACGGCTGTTTGGTTTTCGTCAGCGTGTTGTAAACGCGAAGTTGGCTGGCTGGCTTTGTCACGGTGGTCGGCGGGCAAAGTGGAGTGACTCGGGGAAAGAAGCGAATTGTAGGGACGCAAGCGGATCTCGCCGAGCCCGATTCGCCCGACACGCCGGGAGCAGCTCGGGAAGGGAGGATAAATGGCAAAACAATGGGGGCAAAACAATGCCAACAGCGGCCAAACCACCCCATCCTTCCGCCACCCCATCCTTCCGCCACCCCATCCTTCCGCCACCCCATCCTTCCGCCACCCCATCCTTCCGCCACCCCATCGTTTTGCCACCCATCGTTTTGCCCCCCATCGTTTTGCCCCCCATCGTTTTGCCCCCATCATTCTGCCCCCATCATTCTGCCCCCATCATTCTGCCCCCATCATTCTGCCAAACCGCCGCCTCCATTTGCCTGCGCGTCGAAAGAAACCGCGGCCGTCTCCAGGTTCCCGGTGCCCCTCTCATTGACCAAACCGCTTGTCGCAAATAGATTTACGCCCGCTTGGCCGGACCGAGGTGAAATAAATCGGGCACTTCAGGCGAATTGCGACCGCGATTCGCGGCACCACCATGCCGAGCAAGACGCCCCCGATGACTCCCGAGTGACTCCTAAATTCTCCACGAGCTCAAGCGGCGTCGTTAGACGTAAGTCCTTGTTTTGACTACGGATAGCGACGAACCCACCGCCTGCTCACGCCCCTTCTGAGACGGTTTCGATAGAGAACAACCATGGCGAACAAGATGGTCTATTACTTCGGTAAAACAAAAACCGAAGGCAAAGGCAAACCCAAAGCTCTACTCGGCGGAAAAGGACTGAACCTCGCCGAAATGACCTCGATCGGACTCCCGGTCCCCCCCGGGTTCACGATCACCACCGAAGTCTGTGACCAGTACTACAAGGCCGGCAAGCAATTGCCCGCGGGCCTGATGGACGAGGTCGGCAAAGCGATCAGGAAACTCGAAAAAGAACTCAGCAAGAAGTTCGGCGACGACTCCAACCCGCTGCTGGTCAGCGTCCGCTCCGGGGCCGCGGTCAGCATGCCCGGGATGATGAACACGATCCTGAACCTGGGCCTGAACGACGTTTCCACCGAAGGCCTGGCCAAGGCGACCAAGAACGAACGCTTTGCCTACGACGCCTACCGCCGTCTGATCAACATGTTCGGCGACGTCGTGATGGGAATGGACCACCACCAGTTCGAAGTCGCATTTGACAAAATCAAGAAAAAGTACAACGTCTCCGACGACACGGAAGTGCCGGCCGAGGGCCTGAAAGAACTGTGCGAGGCTTACAAAGAAGTCTACAAGCAGCACACCGGCGAGATGTTCCCGCAGGATCCGGTCGCACAACTGGAACTGTCGATCGAAGCCGTGTTCGGCTCCTGGAACACCGATCGGGCGGTCAAGTACCGTGAGATCGAAGGGATCCGCCACCTGCTCGGCACCGCCGTCAACGTCCAATCGATGGTCTATGGAAACATGGGCGACGATTCGGGCACGGGCGTCGCGTTCACGCGAAACCCCAACACCGGCGAGAACAAGTTCTACGGCGAATTCCTGATCAATGCTCAGGGTGAAGACGTCGTCGCGGGGATCCGCACCCCGCAACCGGTCGCCGAAATGCCCAAGTGGAATCGCGCGATCCACAAGGAACTGCTTGAGGTCAAGAAGACGCTCGAGAATCACTACGCCGAAATGCAGGACATCGAGTTCACGATCGAACGTGGCACGCTGTACATGCTGCAAACGCGAACCGGCAAACGAACCGGCATCGCCGCGGTCAAAATCGCCTGCGACCTCGTCAAGGAAGGGCTGATCGATCAAAAAGAAGCGGTCATGCGAGTCGACCCGAACGCGCTGACGCAGCTGCTGCTGCCCAGCTTCAAAACCACCGCCCGGAATGCCGCCGAAGTGCTTTGCAAAGGCATCAACGCGTCGCCGGGTGCCGCCGTCGGCAAACCCGCCTTCACGGCCGAAGAAGCCCGCGAACGGAAAGACGCCGGCGAAAGCATCATCCTGGTTCGTCGCGAAACCAGCCCCGAAGACGTCGATGGCATGAGCGCCGCGGTCGGCATCCTGACCAGCACCGGCGGAGCAACCAGCCACGCAGCCGTCGTCGCCCGAGGTTGGGGCAAATGCTGCGTCGCAGGTGCCTCCGACGTCGAAATCGACGAAAAGAAAAAACGCATGAAGGTCCACGGGCAAACCCTGGGCGTCAACGACGTCATCAGCCTGGACGGAACCACCGGTGAAGTCATGCTGGGTGCCGTGGAAACACAAGAGCCCAAGCTGTCCGGAGATTTCGCCAAGCTGATGAAATGGGCCGACGAGTACCGCACGCTGGCCGTTCGCACCAACGCGGATTCCCCCGCCGACAGCAAGCGAGCCCGTGATTTCGGCGCCGAAGGCATCGGACTGTGCCGTACCGAGCACATGTTCTTCGAGCCGGACCGGATCATCCACATGCGGTCGATGATTCTGGCCGAAGAAGAAAAAGAGCGACGTCAGGCACTGGCTAAACTGCTGCCGTTCCAACGCAAAGACTTTGAGGGCATCTTCAAAGCGATGGCCGGACTGCCCGTGACGATCCGTTTGCTTGACCCGCCGTTGCACGAGTTCCTGCCCCACGAATCGGCCGCTCAAAAAGAGATGGCCGCCGAACTGGGCGTCAAGGCATCGGACATCAAGAAACGCATCGAAGCGCTGCACGAAGCCAACCCGATGCTCGGACACCGGGGATGCCGCTTGAGCATCACCTATCCCGAAGTCCTGGAGATGCAGGTCCAAGCGATCACCGAAGCGGCGATCAACTGTGGCAAGAAAAAGATCAAGGCTCACCCCGAGATCATGATCCCGCTGGTCGGAACCTACAAGGAACTCGCGCTGCTGCGAAAGAAGGTCGAGGAGACGATTGCCTCGACCGTTGCGGCGAAGAAGTTCGACGGCGACCTGGATATCTCGATCGGAACCATGATCGAAATCCCCCGCGCCTGCTTGACGGCCGACGAGATCGCCGAGCACGCCGACTTCTTCAGCTTCGGCACCAATGACTTGACCCAGATGGCGTTCGGCTACAGCCGCGACGACATCGGTGGTTTCCTGCCCGATTACCTGGAGCAAGAAATCCTGGATGTCGACCCGTTCCAATCCCTGGATCAAACCGGTGTCGGACAACTGGTCGAGCTGGGTGTCACCAAAGGCCGCTCCACCAAGAAGTCCTTGAAGATCGGCATCTGCGGCGAACACGGCGGCGACCCGAGCAGCGTCGAGTTCTGTCACCGAGCGGGACTGAACTACGTCAGCTGCAGCCCCTTCCGTGTCCCGATCGCCCGACTGGCCGCCGCTCAAGCTGCGATCACCAACAGCTAGCACGCCGACACCCCCTCAGCGTCATTTGAAGGCCCGGCTTTTTTTAGCCGGGTCTTTTTTTGTGGGCTCACCCGCCCCAGATTTCAGATTTCAAAATAAGGGTGCGTGCCCCGGATGGCACGGGCAAGCGTGTTGGTGTGCAGGCTTTAGCCCAATACCGCTAAGTTAACGCGGTATTGCCCAGAACGGGGGCCCGTAGGCTCGCGCCAAACGGCTGATATTCGTTTGACATCAGCCGGTTCGCGCTAGCGTCCGGGCCTGTATCTCGAAGAAAACGCACCAGGGCCCGTAGGCTTGCGCCAAACGGCTGATATTCGTTTGACATCAGCCGGCTCGCGCTAGCGTCCGGGCCTGCATCTCGAAGAAAACGCACCAGGGCCCGTAGGCTCGCGCCAATCGGCTGATCAAACCAAAGGCCGCTACGGCTGCAAGCAGTGCCGATTGGCCATACTGATGCCGCTGACGATGGCGCCGACAATGCCGACGAACCCCTGGTCGGTGCCGCACAAGAAAACGTTCGGCAGATGCGTGGTGCCATCGAGCTGCTTGGTCGGCGCCCCGTAGACGGCACCGTTGTCATGCCACGTGAATCGCCGGATTGTCTTGGGCGTAAACACGTCGGTGTCGACCACGTACTGGCGAAAGTCGGGCATGAAACGCACCGACGAGGCGACCGCCAAATCGTACTGCCGCACCTTTTCGGCTTGGTACTTCGCCTCAGGCAACTCGCACCATCGATCGTGGTTGGCGAGTGTCGTGATCCGCAACACGCCGTCGGGCAGGGCACCTTCGTCGTCTTCGTAGATGTAATTGTTCGGCGAACAGATCACGCCGGTCCGCGCGTCACAGAGCTCGTCGTCCGGGCGTTTCCAGTGGAACGCGTCGCTGTCGTTGTAGAAAACAATGGTGCGATCAAAGCCGAACGATTGCGGCATCCGATCCAGGATCGAAATCGATTCGATAAACGACAGCTTTCCCGCACGCGCGACGTCGACTTCGGTGATATCGTCGCACATCCGCATGGTTTCCACATTGCCGGCCGACGAGAGAATGCGTGTCGCGGTCAACTCTGTCCCATTGTCCAAGACAACCCCGACGGCACGCCCGCCTTCGACATGGATCTTGGACACGCCGCTGCGAAGCTTCAACTCGCCGCCGAGCCCCCGAAACTTGCGAACCAGGTTCTTCAGGATCACCCGCACCCCCTTGAACGGACGCCCGAACCCTTCCAGATAACAGGCCCGAAACATGATGCAGAACTGACCGAAGTCCATGTCGTTTTCGCGGGCGTTGCCGTACCACATCAGGGGGCAGAGCAACATTTCGATCAACAACGGCTCACTGATGTGCTCGGCCATGACCTCGCGCGCCGAACGCATGAAACGCTCATCGGCCCCATCCATGTCGGAATAATCCAACAGCGAATCACACAGCGAACGAAAGCCATCGACCTGACCGGGGAACCGCTCGGCGATCTCGTTTTCCAGCAACCCGATATCGTTGTTGAAATCGAGCGAAACGCCGGGGAACCGAATCGATGAACCGATTTGCTCGGCAAGCTTGAAGTCGTCCCAGCGGAACCGCAACTGACGAATCAGCTTTGCCAGCGGACCTTTCTTGGTCCCGCGTTTGGCAAAATTGGTCATCGCGTGCAAGCCGACGTCATAGTCACGTCCGCCCATCCGGTAAAACGAATTCAGCCCACCGATCGTGTAGTGGCGCTCAAGAATACAGACCCGCTGGTCGTAGTGCGCCAGACGGATCCCGGCCGCCAAACCACTCATCCCGGCACCGATAATGATCGTGTCGTAGTGGTCGATGCTGCTGTTGGCTGCGTTCGGGTCGGTCACAGATAATTCGACGCGTGTGGAGTCGACGGACCGTAGGATCAGGTTTTGACGATGTCACGCATCTTCGGTTCAAGATACGCCACCGTGGAGGCCATGCTGGCAAGCTCCCCGTACTCCTCCTCGGGAATCTGGACACGGTGCCGCTTTCGCAGCTCCATCACGATGTCCAGAAAGTCCATGCTATCGAGCTCCAGCTGCTCCCGGAACGCAACCTCGTCTTTCAAATCGTCCAGGTCTTCGTCCGGCGAAATGTCTTCGAGAATGTCCAGGATTTCGTCGCGGATTTCAGCAGGCGTCATTGCTTTCAGGGATTTGGTATGAATCGGGGCGGAACAGAACTTGCCGGATCGACCATCTTACCGCCTGGGAATCAAATTTCGAAGTGCCCGAAACTTAGGTTTTTTGTCGCTGTTTGATTTCCGGGCCGTCCGGACCAGAGGACTCGCGGGCAATGTTCTTTACTTTGGCTCTGAAGGTGTTAGCGGAACGGCGCGAGCCGTCCGGTCGCGCTTCAAAAACACCGTGAAAGACCGGAGGACTCGCGCCCTAGCCACTTGTTCCCAGGCTCCGGCTGAGCTGCGCAAAATCTCTCCGTTGAAACGTGCATTCCTTCGCAGAATTTTGGCGGTTTCCATTCCCTTGGGGGGCTTCGTGGGATCAGCCGTTTGGCGCCAGCCTACGGGCCCTCCGTTGTTGCCGAGGCCCGAACGCTTGCGCGAATCGGCTGATGTCAATCGTATTTTTGATGCCCAACCGCTCCATGCTCATCGATGGTCCATCACAGAATCGATTCGGCAGAAATTTAGCGATGGCGCGAGACGGCGATTTTTGGCAGCCCAGGCGGAGCCCTGGGAACGAGTTGGCGGGATTCAGCAACCGTTGGTGCCGAGCCTCACCCCGATCCCCCTCATTAAACCCGGCCGATGATGACGACCGAGTTGATGCCGAGCATTCCGAACGAATTGTTCAGGATGTAGTCGACCTTGCGGGTTTCCTGGACTTCGTTGAGCACCAGTCCCGGCAGCCGGCAGTCTTCGTCGAGGGTATCGACATTGATCGTCGGGTGGACGGCGGAGTCGCGGAACGAGGCCAGATTGCCGGCCAACTCCAACGCCCCTGCGGCGCCCATCGCATGACCGATGTAGCTCTTGGTGTTGTTGATCCGGACGTTCTCACAGCCGCCGAAGACCGACCGCAGTGCGGAGCATTCCTGAGCGTCGCCGCTGGAGGTCCCGGTCGCGTGTGTGCTGACGATGTCGATCTGATCGGGCTGCAATCCGGCCCGATCGAGCGCCATCTGGACGCACTGGGCCTGTCGTTCCGGGTTGGGCAACACGAAATCGGTCGCGTCGGTGTTCATCGCATAGCCGACCAATTCGCCGTAAATCTCCGCGCCGCGTTTTTTCGCATCACTGAGCCGTTCGAGCGTGTACAGACAGCCGCCCTCGGCGACCACGATGCCGCTGCGGTCGACGTCAAACGGCCGCGAGGCTTTGGCGGGGTCTTCGTGGCTGGCCAACGCATTCTGGCTGTTGAAACTGGCGAAAATCCCGAACGTGTGAATACTCTCGCTGGTGCCGCCGGCGATCGCCAAATCACATTCGCCCAGCCGCAACATCTGGGCACCTTGAATGATCCCCGCGTTTCCGGCCGCGCACGCCGCCCCGATCGTGTAGTGCGGACCGGTGACTTTTAAATTCAACGCGATCTCGCCGGCCGGGTTGTTGGCAACCGTTCGCGGATTGTGATGGTGCGACCAACAACTGGTGTCATAGTCGAATCCCTTGATCACATAGATCTCGTTCTCGGTTTCCACGTTCCCGTGTTCGGTCACGCCGACGTAGATACCGACCCGCGACTTGTCGGTGTTTTCCCAGTCGATTCCGGCATGCTTGATCGCCTCGTTGGCGGCATAGACGCCGACGCTGCCGGCGCGTGTCCCGCGACGGAGATCTTTCTTGGTTTGGTAGCGGGTCGTTTCGAAATCACAGATACCTGCCAGCGTCTTGCCGAAGTAGCGGATTTCGTAAGGCTTGACGCCGCTGCGTTTTTCCAACAACGCTTCGCGAAACGCATCCCAATCATTTCCGTTGGGAGCGGTCAAGCCGATTCCGGTGATGACGATTCGCTGTTCGTCGGGTAATTCGGAGGCGAGATTGGGAGCGATCACGTGTTTGCTGGGGTGGGGTCGGTCTGGTCGGTCGGGTTTCGCGTGCGTACAAATCCTTGCCTGCTGGAACCGAGCGTACCAGTAAAGAAATAACCGATCAATGGTCGCCGACGACGCGGTGGCTGGCCGGATATACTGAACCGGGGGGACAGTCGCCGGCGGAACCTCCATGCTTGCTTTCACGCCGCGGTCATGCCGCCAGACGGCCCGCCAGACGGCCCGCCAGACTGCGGCCCCCACACGTCTGCTGCCGTCGCTCGCTCGAACGCCTCGCCCCCTGACACTTTTTGAGTCCGAATCGATTTGACTACGCTGTCTCCCTCCCCCACCGCAATCGATGCGACGCGTCAGCAATGCAGAGAAACACTTGACCGGGTTCGTCGCGAATTGTTGCAGGCCCAAAACGATGCCGGGCACTGGACCGGCCGACTGGCGGCCAGCGCCCTGAGCACCGCGACGGCTGTCAGCGCCATGGCGGCGGTCCTGCAGCACAGCAAGTCACCGCAACCACAGCAACAAGAGTCGCTGCGATCGTTGATCGGGCAGGGGATCGAGTACCTGAGCGGCCAACAAAACGACGATGGCGGATTCGGCGACACCGACCGCAGCCACTCGAACATCGCGACCAGCTACTTGGTGTGGTCGGCTTCGACACTGGCGGAAAAAGTCGGCCAGCAACCGCTGCCGTCGACCGCGATCGACAAGCTTCAGCAATACATCAACCGCTCGGGAGGACTCGACGGACTCCGCCGGCGGTACGGCAAGGACAAAACGTTCGTGGTGCCGATCATGAACAACATGGCCATCGCCGGGCTGATTTCCTGGGACGACGTCGCAGCCCTGCCGTTCGAAGCGGCCGTGTTTCCGCAATCGATGTATCGCTTTCTGCAGATGCCGGTGGTCAGTTACGCGATTCCCGCCTTGGTCGCGATCGGCCAAGCCCGTCATTTCCTCGGCCGCCGGGCGTTCGCACCGATTCGCCTGATTCGGTCCCTGAGCGTCCAACGCACCCTTTCGGTACTGGAGAAAATGCAGCCGGCCAGCGGAGGCTATCTGGAAGCGACTCCGTTGACCGCGTTTGTCGTGATGAGTCTGGCTGCGACGGGACGATGCGACTTACCGGTCGTCCGCAGCGGGCTGCGATTCTTGAAAGAATCGATGCTCGACGGCGGATGCTGGCCGATCGACACCAACCTTGCGACCTGGGCGACGTCGTTGTCGATTCACGCGCTCTGCTGCGATCCGGACGACGATGGCCGCTGGTACAGCGAGCGACTGGCCGATTGGCACCTGGGCTGCCAACATTTGACGCGTCATCCATTTACCGGTGCCGAGCCGGGCGGCTGGGGATGGACGGATTTAAGCGGGGCGGTCCCGGACAGCGACGATACGCCGGCGGCCATCTTGGCTCTGGGGCTGATGCAGCCCCACGCGGACGAAAGTCGACGGAACCGGATGCATGAGGCGATGATCCGCGGCGGCCGTTGGCTGATCCGGCTGCAAAACCGAAACGGCGGCTGGCCGACGTTCTGCCGTGGCTGGGGAAAACTCCCCTTCGATCGCAGCAGCACCGACCTGACCGCGCACGCCCTGCGGGCTTTGAAATCGATTCCCTGTCGCGAGGAAGCATCTCGGGGGGCGGGACCGAGCCGGGCGGATTTCCAGCATCCGCAGCGCAAGGCGATTCAATTCCTCAAGCGTCAGCAGCAACCCGACGGCTCCTGGCTGCCGCTCTGGTTCGGCAACCAAGACCGCGATGACGAGTCCAACCCGATCTATGGAACGGCGAAGGTCTTGATTGCAGGTGGAATCGGCCCCCGCCCAGAAGCGGCGGCATGCGACTATCTCCTCCATGCCCAGAACCCCGATGGCGGCTGGGGCGGGGGGCCGTCGGTGGCGAAAAAAATCCGCGGACTGATCGACTCCGATCCCGAGTACACCTCGATTGCACCGAGAATCCCCGACGATTTGCACAGCAGCGTGGAAGAAACGGCGTTGGCGGTCGAAGCCCTGGCGACGGTCATTCTACGAACGCGCGATCAAACCGAGTCCGCTGGGCCGCAATCGGGAATGCCGCAATCTGGCCTTACGCAGTCGAATCCGCGGTCCGATCGGACAAATGCCGGGTTAACAGAACAACGACCAGAATGTTCTGCCGCAGTCTGCTCGGCCGCTGTGAACGATGCCGTGCTGGCGGCTATACTACGCGGGGTCGAATTCTTGATGCAAAGCGTTGAGGATCGGCGACATCAAGTGGCTTGGCCGATTGGATTTTACTTTGCCAAGCTCTGGTACCATGAACGCTTGTATCCGCTGATTTTCACTGCCGCCGCACTGGGAAAATTTCTCCGTGCGTTCCATGAAGAACACGACCCGAATTGGCCTCGATGATGACCGGCTTTCCGGTCTCAGGCTACAGTGAACCCACCTTAGATTTCCGCACCATTTCTTGCCCGAGGTAATCGGTTTGTCGACCGGATTCAGCCCCACCGATACCCCTGCCAGCCAAACCGTCCCCCAAGCCTCATCGGACCCTGCGTCATCGGACGGCGGGACCGTCTCACGCAGCAAGCGACGGAAGACGAGTCATCTGAAAGAGGTCCCCGAAACGCTTCAGTTGCGTGAGAGTCTGCGCGCCCGTTGCGAAGAGGTCGCCGACCGGCTGGACCGCAGCGTTCCGATGACCAAAGATGAATTGGAACAAGTCGCCCGGCGGACGCTCGAAGAAGCGGATCTCCCCGAATCCCTGGTCGGCTGGGTGATGGTGATGATCAGCACCTCGTTTTGGCGTCATGCCCTGGAAGGCGTGCCGCCGGAACGACGATTGTTCCTGCTGCCCCATTGTCTCAAACACGCCGAGGGCTGTCCGGCGGAATACGACGAGTTCGGCATGAACTGCAAAGAGTGCGGCGCCTGCAGCATCGCCGATTTCCGTGGGCTGGCCGAAGAAATGGGTTACCGCGTGTTGGTCGCCGAGGGTTCTCCGGTGGTGATGAAGATCATCGTCGGCGGATACGTCGACGCGGTGGTCGGCGTGGCCTGTTTGAACGTCTTGGAAAAAGCGATCGACAAGGTCTTGTTGGCGGGTATCCCCTGCATGGCCGTCCCGTTGCTGAGCAGTGATTGCCGCAACACCAAGGTCGATGAAGCGTGGGTCGACCAAATGATTCGCACACCTTACGCGCCGGCCAAACAAGAGACACGCAGCTACGTCCACCTGATGCGTGCGGCAGGCGATTTGTTCGCGCCCGAGACGCTCGACGAGATCGCACCTCGGCTGCGTGGCAAGACGCCCTTCGGAACGGGCGATCTGAGTGCGGATGGTGTGGCAGCGATGGATGCGATCGAAGCCACCGAACACATCGCCTACGACTTCCTGGCTCGTGGCGGCAAGCATTCACGTCCCTTCATCACATTGGCCGCCTACGATGCGATGACGGGCGGCGAGTGCACCGGCGGCGACGCGGCGCGTGCAATCTCCAAACTCCCCAACGCCGTCCGCCGAGCCGCGCTCAGCATCGAGACCTTTCACAAAGCGAGCCTGGTCCACGACGACATCGAAGACGACGACGCCTATCGCTACGGACAGCCCTCCCTGCACAAGGTGTTCGGAGTGCCCACCGCGATCAACGTCGGCGACTTCCTGGTCGGCATGGGATATCGCCTGCTCAGCGACCGGGCTGCGATGCGCGACACCAACGCCCAGAACCCCATCGATGCGATGGCCCAAATCGATGTGATGGATTGCCTTGCCGCAGCCCACATGCGACTCGGCGAAGGCCAAGGCGCCGAACTGCTCTGGCGCGACGGCACCGACCGCCGATTGACGCCACTGGATGCGTTGAAAATCTATTCGCTGAAGACCTCCCCGGCGTTCGAGGCTGCACTGTTTAGCGGCGTTCGACTGGGCTGTGGCGATGACAGCGAAGGAAAAGCGGAGCAATACCGTGAAGCGATCCGAACGTTCAGCCGCAACCTGGGCGTCGCCTTCCAAATCCTCAACGACCTCGGCGACTTCGCCGGCGACGACGACAACAAACTTTCCGCCGGCGGTGACATCTTCGGCGGCAGACCGACCTTGTTATGGGCACTGGCTCTGGAATCGCTGGACGAAAACGATCAACAACAGCTGCTGGAACTTGCCCACGCCGATTGTCCGTTAAGCGATGGCGAGCGACTGACCGCCGTGCGTCGGCTGTACGAAAAAGCGGGCGTGTTCGAAACCGCGTTTCGCTTGGTCGACAAACATCAGCAACGCGCCGAACAGGTCGCCGATACACTGGAACCGGATGCCTTGCGGCGGCTGCTGTACTTCCTGGTCGACACCGTACTCGAACGCCCCGAAATCAAGACTCCCAATGTGGTCGCATTGGGCGTCGCCGCGTCCGCGGTCTGAATCGATGGGTTGATGAATCACCACTTTCAACATTCAAGAGTTCCCCGAGCGGAAAAATGGTTGTAGGGCTTTCCAAAGACGATGCCGACGTAAAAATCGAAACGCTATTGGCGGAGTTCTACGAGCCGGAAACGGGGTTCTCCCAGTGGGGGCGATGCAAGTCGACGCTGCGGTTGCCGTCGCCCTACGACGAACTGGTCAACCACCATTCGCACATGACCGTGACCGTCGAATCACATCATGGCGAAAAGGTCGACGTCGTGGTCCATCGACACCACCGCCACGCCGACGACCATGGAGACTGGTACGTCCGCGAAATCACGCTCAAAACCCACGTGACCGGCAAGGTGGTTCAGTATGGAATCGTTCGCCTGAACGTCGCCGCACTGGACCCGAAAGTCTGGGAACGCATCGAAGCACGACAGACACCGCTGGGTCGGGTCTTGATCGAACACAACGTGCTGCGTGAAGTCCAACTGTGCGAACTGTGGGAAATCCAGGCCGGACCGGCCCTGGCAGGACTGCTCCATGCCGAAGAAGGCGAAACCGTTTATGGACGAACCGCACTGATCTACTGCGACGGCGAACCCGCCATCGAACTACTCGAAGTGGTCGCGAAGTAACCTCCCGGAACAATCAAGTCGACCGCGGAACAATTATGACTCCACTTCGAATCGCCACCCTGGCCTGCGCTTCCCTCTGCATGGCGACCCTCTGCACAGGTCAATCAAATCAGGCAGGTCAATCAAATCAGGCAGCTCCATCGATCGAAGACAACTTGCGGTGGGCCGGCGAAGCACGTCAGGCGCTCGAGCGACAAGACTACCCGGCGGCGCTGGAGGCGGCGAATCAACTCGCCAAGTCACCCGCGAGCGACGAGTTTCGACGCGTCGCAGGTGACACCTTGCTTCGCTGCGGTGAACCGAAACGGGCGATCGAGATGTTCGAACGCTATTTGGCCAAACGCCCCAACGATCGACCGTACTTGTGGCAACTGGGGATCGCGTTTTACTTCGACGGTAAATTCAAAGAGGGCGCCAAGCTGTTTGAAATCCACCGTGATGTGAACCCGAACGACGTCGAAAACGCGGCGTGGCATTTTCTGTGTATCGCTAAAAACGAGTCCCCCGAAAAGGCAAAACAATTGTTGTTGCCCGCGCCGAACGATTCCAGGGCGCCGATGGCGGAGGTGTTAGAGATGCTTCGCACCGGTGACCCCGAACCGGTCAAACAACGCATGAATTCCTTCACGCCCGGCACGTCGGCGGAAAAGTCGGCCAAGTTCTACGGGCATTTCTACCTGGGGCTCTACGCAGACGCCATGGGCGACGACACGACGGCCAAACAACACCTCAATCTCGCCGCCGAAGACTCGCCCCGAAACTACATGGGCGACGTCGCCAAGGTCTACGCCGCGCATCTAAAGCAACAGCGGTAGGTCACGCTGTGCGTGACAGCGGTAGGTCACGCTGTGCGTGACAGACAGATGGCATGCACAGCATGCCCTACCCCCGCCCCTAAACCCGATCCGGCTTGGCGGTCGCTTTCATGATGGTGAAGAATGAAAACGGGTTGGGCTTGTAGCGTTGGTCGATGCGGATGGGCAACTCGCGCAACACTTCTTCCAGTTCCAGATCCGTTCGCCAGCCGAGTCGTTTGGTGACGTTGCCGGCCGAATCGACCACGCGGGCGATGATGGGATTATCGCTGCGAAAGTGATTGATGATCAGAATCTGCCCGCCCGGACGACAAACGCGGACCAGCTCACGCATCATCTTGGCGGGATTGGACACGACACTGACGGTGTGAAACGAAGTCACCACGTCAAATTGGTCGTCTTCGAACTCCAACTCTTCGGCATTCATCGGTTGAACCGAGATGTGGTCCCAACCCTTTCTGTCGATCAATGTCTGGGCTTCGGCCAACATCGATTCGGACAGATCAATGCCCGTCAATCGAATGTGTTTGGGATAGCTGGCCAATGAGAGCCCGGTGCCGACACCGACCTCGAGAACCTTGGCATCGTTGGCCAGCTGCAACGCGCCGACTTCGGCACGAATATTCTTACCCGCTACCGCCGGCCAGAATGCTTGGTAGGCGGGAACAAGATTGTGATAAAGCTTGGCCGCGTGCGGCACACGCGACCGTTTGTGCTCGGAATCGGACTTGTCTTTTGAATCTTGCTGGTGCGGCGTAGCAGTGCTCATCAACAGTTGCTCTTGGGCGACGAACGCCAGGTGGTATGGTTGGCCGGCCAGCAGCGACACCTGATCGCTTCGAACGCACCGCCCCACCCGATGTTTTCGGCTAGTCTGTAGCGAAAAGCATGGCAAATTTTGCCGTGCCGTCAAATCGGAGACCTCTCGGCTAAAAAGCTCCAAACCCGTGATAGGTTAACGGTTTAGGATCGCTTATGCCACGCCGCCGTGAGGACAATTCGCACCATTTATTACGTCGCCGTTACAAAGCCGACGCCGATTTGCAAGAGCGGAGCGCCCACAGCGATCGAAAAAGACCGAGGGCGCGTCAACACGCCGTCGCGGATGAACGCCCAGTGCCGCCTGCAATCAGTGCCGCCTGCAATCAGTGCCGCCTGCAATCAGTGCCGCCCGCAATCAGTGCCGGATCTTACCAGCGGGATTGGGGCGAAGCGTTTGACGGGTGTGGCCGAGGATTCAGCGGTGACGGACGACGCAAAGCCACCCGCGGGGGGAGTCATCAACAGCCACTTAGCGAGATTCAGCTTTCTCGGCCCGGGCCCTGGCGGTCGCCGGGGCCGTTGGAACGTGAAGGGTCGCCTGCCGGATCGCCGACGTTTCCCGTTTGGCCACGCGAGCCATCGCGGGAAGCCGCCGATGATGTCGATGGCCAAATGCCACTGGGACCCACGACCAACGTTTCTTTCAGCCCGTGAACGGACTCGATCGTTAAGCTTGGCGGGACAGACCAGCTAGACGGAGTGATCATCTCTTTACCTATAGCTACTTGCTCGCCCTGAAGTTGCGAGCGGAATCGAACAGTGAGGCACTGCCAACAACTTCGCCCATCGATCCGATGGAATTAGGTTTGATTTGACGATCCCGTCCATCAAGTTTCGCTCCATCGGGTGATTGAGACGATTGCAGGGACCTTACATGCAATCTAACGGATAAACCAAGACCGATTCCACTTCGTATCCCATCCCATGAGAGTTGATTTTCTAATCACCGAATTAAACGTCGGGGGCGCAGAGAAAGCGCTCTCCGAATTGGCCATCGGGATGCAACGGCGAGGCCACCGCGCCCGCGTGCTCTCGATCGGTTCGGCGCCGTCGGCTGACCGACACCGCCTGGTCGACCGACTGGCCGACGAACACGTGACGGTCGAATTCGGTGGCTTTGATCATTGCAGCCGGATGATCTCGGCAACGCGTTGGCTGGCCCGCCGGATCAACGCGGACCCGCCGGATGTCTGCCAAACCTTTCTCTTCCACGCCAATTGCCTGGGAACTTTAGCGGCCAAACGCGCCGGCGTGCGCCACGTGGTCGGCGGGCTACGCGTCGCCGAAGCCAAACGCGTTCGCTTGATCCTGGAATCGAAAGCGATCCGCCATATGAGTCACCTCGTTTGCGTCAGCGAACAGGTTCGTTCGTTTGCGATCGAGCAGCTGTCCGCTAACCCTCAATCGTGTTCCGTCATCCCCAACGGCGTCGACGTACCGACCTACCGAGACGCCCTGCCGCTGGACTGGTCCCAAATCGGTTGGCCGAGTGACAGCCAGGTCGCGGTGTTCATCGGCCGACTACATCCCCAGAAAGGGATCGAGTTGATTCAACAACAGTTCAACGAGCTGTTCGGTGCCGCCAGCGACCGGCGTCTGGTGATGATCGGTGACGGTCCGCTGCGAGAAACGCTGTCGCGATGGGCAGCCGAAATCGGCGAGGACCGCGTCCAGATTCTGCCCTGGCAAAACGATGTCGCACCGTTCCTCAAAGCCGCCACGATGCTGTTGCTGCCGAGCCATTACGAGGGCATGCCGAACATCGTGCTCGAAGCGATGGCCGCCGGTTGCGTGACGGTCTGCAGCCGCGTCGAAGGCAGCATCGAACTCCTCGGTGACGCATCCACCCAACGCGGCCAATCTCAAGGGTTCCCGCCCGGCGATGGTGCCACCATGACACGCCTGGCGGACGCCTTTTTTCGCTCCCCCGAGTTGCGCCGCCAGATCGGCTTGGCCAATCAGCAACACGTCGATAACGATTTCTCCAACCGCCAGATGATCGAACGTTACGAAGCGTTGTACGAGTCGTTGCTATCCCGATAAAACGCGTTCGGACCAATAGGACACATAGGACGTATGGGTCCCATCTGTCCTATTGGTCCTATCGATCGCGGGACCCTTCGCCGCAGCGGCTGGACCAACCGACTGGAGTTACGCGTCTCGCCAATTGCGATTGGTGCTGGATTGCACTGCTCGCCGGTTCCCGTCTCAGTACCCCTGGGCGTACAATCTTAGGGCCGAATCACCGAAAGGAAGGCCGGTTGCTGCCCACCAGCGACGACGGTTTCCTGCCGGCGGGCCATTCGGAAGGCGCAGGCGGAACGACCCGCCCCCCCATTCACCCCCACACAGTTCCCATGGCAATTCAGCGAAATCCAACTCGAGCGGTCGCGATCGGCAATGTCGTCGTCGGCGACGGCCATCCGATCGCGGTGCAGAGCATGACCGCGACCAAGACCCAAGACATCGACGCCACCGTGGCCCAGGCGGAAGCCTACCGCGAGGCCGGTGCGGGCGTCGTCCGGATTGCGGTCGACAGTGACAAAGATGCCGCCGCACTGGCCGAGATTCGGAAGCAAACCACGGCCAACCTGGCCGTCGACTTGCAAGAGAATTTTCGGCTGGCGGAAAAGGTCGCGCCGTACGTCGACAAGATTCGCTACAACCCCGGTCACCTTTATCACCATCAGCGCGACAAGCCCTGGCAAGACAAGGTGCGGTTCATCATCGAGCAAGCCCAACAACACGACTGCGCGATCCGGATCGGGGTGAATTGCGGCAGCGTCGACCCCGACAAAAAAGCCAAGTACGATCCATCGGACTCGATCACGCCGATGCTCGAAAGCGCCCTGGAGCACTGTGACTTCGTCGACTCGCTGGGCTTCCACCGCTACGTCGTCTCACTCAAAGATAGCGATCCGCAGCAGGTCATCGAAGGCAACCGTCGTTTCGCCCAGCAACGGCCCGAGATTCCGTTGCACCTGGGGGTCACCGAAGCCGGGATGCCGCCGGAGGGGATCATCAAGACACGGATCGCGTTCGAACAGTTGATCGGCCAAGGCATCGGGGACACCGTTCGAGTCTCATTGACGCTTCCCAACGATCGCAAGCCCGAAGAGATCGCGGCGGGACGCGAGATTGTTGCCGACATCTATGCCGGACGTGTCCGAACGGTGGTCAAGCTGAATGAAAAATCGTTGAACATCATCAGTTGCCCGAGCTGCTCACGCGTGGAGAACGAAGCGTTTATCGATCTGGCACAGAGCGTCAAGGAAATGACCGAGTACGCCAAAGACCACGACATCACGATCGCGGTGATGGGCTGTCGCGTCAACGGCCCCGGCGAGACCGATGATGCCGACCTCGGGTTGTGGTGCGGCCCGGCCAAGGTGAATCTGAAACGTGGCACCGAAGCCCTGGGTGCATTCGGGTACGACGAGATCCTGCCGCGGCTGCGTCAGGAACTGGACGCCATCATCGCGACGAAATGCTGAAGATCTTACTGACCAACGACGACGGTATTGATGCGCCGGGAATCCATGCCCTTTATGACAGCGTCCGTCATGCGATCCAGGTGCATCGCCCGAACGAAACCGTCGAAATCATTGCCGTTGCGCCGGACCGCTGTCGCAGCGAGTGCGGACACAGCATCGTGACCACACATCCGTTGACGGTCACGACGGTTCGCGAGAACTGGCACAGCGTCAACGGGACCCCCGTCGATTGCATCCGCGTGGCCCACTACGCGATGGATTTCAAACCGGACATCGTCTTTTCGGGAATCAATGCCGGAGCGAATCTGGGTGTGAACTTGATGATCAGCGGCACCTTCGCCGCCGCCCGTGAAGCGAGTCTGTTGGGGATTCCGGCACTGGCGGCGTCGCACTATCGGCGGCCCGACGTTCCGCGAACCTGGGACCACACGCCGACATGGCTAGAGTCGACGATCGGTGACTTTTTTCGTGCGGCAATCGACGCCCCGGCTGACCGCCATCCACCGCCGCTATGGAACGTGAATCTGCCCGCCGTGACTCCAGACGCGGATCTTCGACCTGACATCATCGAATGCGAAGTCGACCGTTGCCCCATCGATCGAACAGGAACGATCGAACCGGGGGGACGCGTTCGATTCCAGCTGGATTTTCATGCCAGGCCGCGAGAACAGGGACGTGACGTCCAACATTGCTTCGACGGCCGAATCACGGTCAGTAAACTTGGCGTCCACCTGGGCCGATGACCTCGGCCGATGACCTCGGCGGCGACGGACACCGCAAGCCCCGATCGGGAGGGCGCCCTCACGCCTCTGCTTTGCTAGCGACCGCGATCGCTGCTTCGCCCATCGACGCGGTGTTCGGGCTGGATCCCGAGGGGGCCACTTGATTTTTTTGCAACTCGCCTCGCACGATTCGGACATTCCGGGGCGCTTCGATGCCGATGGCGACTCGGTTTCCCGAGATCCGATTGACGGTCAGAACAATGTCATCGCCGACCATCAACTTTTCACCGACTTTGCGACTGAGAACCAACATGAGCTTACTTCCTTGATCTATGGAGTCTGAAACGATTCGTTTGCGGAAACAGAGTACAAACCGTGTGCCAATCACTAGCCTAAAACGCGTCAACCAATCCTAAACGCCGGCGAACTTTAGAAAATCCGCTGAAAAAAGTCGAACTTTTCGGTACCACCACGGGACGAGATTGACATTGCTGGCAATTTCCGATCGTGCTTTGGTAACTCATCCTGGAATGCTTGTCGCGAATTGAGACGTCTGCCCTGGTCGGCTTGTTTCCCTGACGCTGATAGAGTTATCTGCGCTGGACCTGACACGGCTGGTCATTCGACCGCGACAAGTCCGATGCTATACTCCATTTGCAGGGCGGGCCTGGCTGATCCATCCAAGCGGGCTGTCGTTTTAAGCCCGCATGCGTAAGCAAGGGGCACGCGACGTCCCTCGCTCACGCGTCGGGCTGCGGTGATCAGTGCGTTGATTTCGGAACATCGATTAAACCGACAGCCCGCAAGCACAGCTTGCCGATTCAGAAGAGACCGATGAAACGAACGATGCATCTAGACGATCTACTCAAGGAATGGGAATTCAACCCGCACACGTTGAATGTCCGCATGGTGAAAGGAAATGACGGGCGCGATGTGATCCAGATGCGAGTCGACATGGGTGTACTGCAACTTGAGACGACCGGCCGCCCCGACGGCACCGTGGTCGAGGGGCATCCGACCTATCTGGAATACCTGCAGGAAGCCGTCTTGGAAGACCCCGAAATGGAGCTGGACGAAGATCAGTGCATGGAGGTCGATCGGGAGTTCATGCAGTTCTACCATCGCCGCATCTGCTGGTTGCGGTTGCAGTACTACAACCGCGCCGTGATGGATGCCGATCACACCTTGCGGCTGATGGATGTCAGCGAGCGGGTCAGCCCCGACGAGGAATGGTCGCGATCGCACGAGCAGTACCGACCGTTCGTGCTGTTCCATCGCACGCAAGCGGCCGCCCTGGGCGCCTTGGAAGAGGAGGAGTCGGGCGAAGACGCGGTGATGGCGATCAACGCCGGCCTGGAAACGATCCGACAATTCTTTGAAAAACACGAAGCCGACGAGCACTTCGAAGAGGACGAATTGGTCGTCCGTCTGGTCGAATTGCGTGAAACGCTGCGGAGCGAATATGAAGTCGGCCAAACACTGCGAGAGAAACTGACCGCCGCGGTGGAACAAGAACAATATGAGCTGGCGGCGAAACTCCGCGACGAGCTCAATCAACGCGAACTGGACTGAAAAAAACGCGTGCGAACGAGGTCGGGAACCTCATCCGCACGCGTCATCAACGAGTCGGCCGCGTCCGACCCAGCTGAGTGCGGCTCAAACGGCCGCCCCCAGCAAGTCCATCTCCTTGGCCAGTCGCTTTCGCGCGACGTGCAATCGTCGCTTGATCGTACCGATCGGGGCTTGAAACGCGTCGCTCATTTCGATCAAGGTTTGACCGTTCAAGTAGAACGCGGTCAACGTTTCTTGATCCAATGCGCCGAGACGGTCGATACTGTTTCGAACCGCTTCGGCTTGCTCACGATGCTCGGCCACCTCGTCGGGAGCGTCCTCGGACACGCAGGTCGCTTCCAGGGTTTCCGGATCGCAGGCGATGGCCGATCGATTGCGGGTCACGCGATTGATGGCCATTCGGTGCACGATCTGTCGCAACCAACCCCCGAATGCTTCGGGCACTCGCAGTTGGCCGATCTTCTGCATCGCCTGGATGAAGACGTCTTGCGCCAGCTCGTCGGCTTCGTCCGCGTTGCGAACCCGGCTCATCGCACCGGCGACGATTGCGGATCGGTATCGGTCAAACAATTCGCCAAAAGCATCGCGATCGCCACCTTGGGCGCGAACGACCAGTTCAGCGACAGTCAGTTCTCGGAGATCAAACAGGGTTTCAGTGTTGATGTTCATCGCTCGGTTCCTTCCGAAAGCTGACCGGTGTGGCGGTTTGATTCCGCACGGGGAATATCAGCGTCTTCGGGTATCAGCTTGATCGCCGCGTCGTTTCTTCACGCTGTGCAGCATGCTGTGCAGTGCGCTCCGCGGACGCGGCAGGGTGATCAAGCCAGGTTGATCGTCGGGGTAAGGCGAGGCCGAGCTTGTGAAGTGGTCTGTGGCAACAGGCCGCGTTCACGCGATCGACTTGGATGTATCAGTCGCGACTGCCAAACGTCTCGATGTCCGAATCGGAGCGATGCACTTGATTCTCGAAACGGGCCGCAAGGCTTGTCGATCGAGAACGGGCGATGACTTGAAATCGCTGGACTTCAGGTCAAAACCGTCAAACACATCTCCGAAGGTGCCTGGGGGGGAAACCTGCGTCGCGTTGACGTCGGTTTCGGCAAGGACCATCGGCCGGGCATTCGCGGTGGGATTGGGAGACCTGCCTGGGCAGGCTTCCAAACCTCAGCCTCTCTGTCGCAGAGCGGCCGAGCCACGTTCGGCTAGTCCCAGTAGCCGGACGGCGAGTGGTAAACGTTTCCGTTTACCGACGGCCGTCTGGACGACGCTGGCTAGCCAAGCGTGGGATGTCGGAGGACTCGGATGGCCGCAACGGGGCTGATCTTGCATCAGCAATCGTTGTGGCCCCGAATACATCCCGATCCCGGGTGATACACACGCCATACAGAGCTGGAGGTCTGGTGCGTGTGCAAATACATCGGCGCTCGAAATCTCACGGACACCTGCGGTATTCAGGCTACGTGTGACAGCTGCGATGATTTGATGAATACGCATTTCAAACCTCCCGGCACCGTTCTTGGTGCGGCGTGGAGCAAAGAATAAAAATTCAAATGGCGGACCGACCAAACCTTTCGCCCGACGGGAACGAACTGCTGCGGATGCATTAACATGCCGCTGGCGGAGGGTCTGCCGACCTGCGTTAACGGTAACGCACGTCGACCCCAAAAGCCAGTGAAAACTCACCGACCTGTGGTAGTTGATCGTACAGAGCGAGCCCTCAAAGAAAGGTTCGCGCGAAAATAAATCAATTTTTTGCTCTGCCTGAGAATTTGCCTGAGCATGGCTGCAGACAGCTCCCCTCCAAACGCCGGCCTGGCTGCCCCACGGCCGCAGCTCCTCAAGCGGGGCGCCCGTCTCGGGGGCCTACTGGGCCGGCAAGCGCTGGAACTGGTCCTGCCGTCGACGTGTCGATTGTGCGACGCCTGCATCGCGCCGGAGCGAGATTTTTGTGGCGATTGCCGCCCACAACTCGAATCGAGCGAATCACTGATGCGATCGGCCTGCCTACGCTGCGGGCACCCCGGCGCAGGCCCGGCGGGGGCAAACCATCCGGGGGCTGCTCCTTTCGCCCTGGACCCGGCGGATCCGCCAGGTCAACAAACTCCCCCGCTCGACCGGTGCCCGCGATGCAAACGAGAAACCTACGCCTTTGACGGCTGCATCGCGTTGTGGAGCTACGACGGGTTGGTACGCAGCGCGGTCGTGGCGGCGAAGTACGGCAGCCAGATTTCGCTGGCCGACGCATTGGCACGACGATTGGCCCGCCGCATCCGAGAGGTCATTGAACCGCCATCGGACGCCCCCAGCGAGGCTGGAACCGACATACCGGACTTGATCACGTCCGTCCCGTCGCATCTGTGGCGTCGCATTCAGCGGGGGGCCGGCGGCAGCCGTGTGCTGGCCCGATCGGTCACCCGCGCCCTCGGTCGGGCTTGGCCGGACGTGGCCTACGCGGACTTGCTGGCGACCACACGGAAGATCAACAAACAGGCTTGGTTGGGCGAGAAGGAGCGGATTGCGAACGTGAGCGGCGCGTTCTGCGCCTCGCGGACGCCCTGGCGACCCTGGCGACGACGGTCGCTGGCAGGCCAACACGTGCTGTTGATCGACGATGTGATGACCACCGGCGCCACCGCGGGGGAAAACGCGATGGTGCTCAAACAAGCCGGGGCGCGCCGCGTGACCGTCGCGGTCGTTGCACGTGCCTGCTCGGGATGACCGAGTGTCGAGTTTTCAGCGAATTGACCACAAAGAATTCCATCGAAGGGCCGAAGCGCCTTAATGCAGGCAGTTCGCGAAATTTCGGCAAAGACAAAGCGTGGCGGAGGCGTGGCGGGCTGGAAGACGGGTTTTTCAATGCGATGATTCTTGCGAACATGCCGATTGTGCATACTGTGAGGGTTAGGGGTCGCTGCGTCCGAAGGCCGCCCCGGGAATTCCAATCCAGACTTGACCCAGTAGCGTACAGTTCTACTCACAACCTTTTTCCATTGCTTTGCCTGATTCAACCACACCAGCTGTGACCGATCACGACGACAACTTTCATGCTTCTCGAACGGTGAGCGTGCGAAACATTTTGGTTCGCGGCCTGGGGGTCGTTCTGCCTCCACTATTGACCATTCTGGTCCTGATTTGGGCGTGGAAAACGATCGAAACGTACGTACTGCGTCCGACCGAGTGGATCGTCCAGGAGGGACTGGTCTGGGGCGCCGAATACTTTGACGGCACGCTGAGCACGATTCCTGAAGGGGCGGTGCCCGAGCCGGGGGGCGGATTCAGCACCTACACGCTGCTGGGCTACAGCAAGTACGTCCCCGATCCGACGGGGCGGCGTTACCTGCCCAAAGAAATCGTCGATGAGGTGAACGAGAACGCGGACCAATTCGGGGTCGATGCGAAACCGCTGGTTTCGGCAAACGCGTACTGGCACCGCTACTTCCAGATCACCTGGATGCAGCGAAAGTATGTTGCCCCCGTCTTCCTGATCGTGTTCTTGACCGTCCTGTATTTCATGGGGCGTCTGTTCACCTTCCGACTCGGCCGCTGGTTCTTCCGCGGCTTCGACGGGGCGATGTTGCGGATCCCCATCGTCAACAAGGTTTACGGCAGCGTGAAGCAGGTCACCGATTTTGCGTTCAGCGAACGTGAAATCGAGTTCAACAATGTCGTTGCGGTTCAATACCCCAGCAAGGGCATCTGGTCATTGGGATTCGTCACCGGCAACAGCGTCCGCCAGCTGCATGACGCCACGGGTGAAGAAATGATGAGCGTGCTGATGCCGACCAGCCCGATGCCGATGACGGGGTTCACCGTCACGGTCCGGCGCAGCGATACGATCGACATCGACATGACGATCGACGAAGCGATCCAGTTTGTCGTCAGTTGTGGCGTCGTCGTGCCGCCGAATCAGCGGATCAACGGCGTGCTGAACAACAAACCCCGGCCGACCGGAAAGCTCCGCGACGGCGCGGTGATTCTGCCCGGCAACCCGCAAACCGAACACTCCGGCGACCCGTCGACGGTGTGAATCGGCCAGCTCTCCGCCGCCAGATAGTCACTTTTTAGGACTTGTAGATTTCAGGGTTCAGCGACGGATCGTTGTACATTTTCATTTGACGATACGTCTTGTGTTGTTTCTTTCCGTCGAAGATGTCGACCAGTAATCCTTGCAGCGAATTGGAAAGATCCGTGTGCTGTTGTTGGCACAGATCGATTCGCGCAGCGACCATGGCTCGGTGATTCGCATCGGCATCTTCGCGATCGAGTTGCTCGCGATAGTGGTACAGCCGCAGCGACATGATCGACAAACGGTCGATCGCACTGCCAGCGGTCTCGGTGTTGATCGGCGCGGCGGCGGCGGGTCGGACATGCAGCGTACTGAGCAGTTCGGTGATCGCATCATCCAGCTTTTCGATCATATCGTTTCGCTGTTGATTTAATTTGTCGATCGCCCGTTTCACTTCGGCAATCTTGACATCGTCGGCGGTCGGGCTGCGGGCGATGTCTTCCTGGTGCCACAGCCGATAGTTGTATTCATGCTGGGTGCACACGAGTTGCTTGAATCCGTCATAGGGATTCTCGATCGGCCCCTGGTGCCAGGCGGCCACGGTGTCGATTTGCAATTGCGTGATTTCTGAAACCGAGGGCAAACGCGTTGCTGCGAGGGTGGATGCTGACATGGTGCTGAAAGGCCGGCTGGAAGCCGAGGCGAGCGAGGGAGCGAAATGAAGCACCCGCATTGTGCGGATTCTCGCGGATCATTGCGAGAGCAATCCGACGGCACAAAAAAAGCCCGGGTTGCCTGCTGTCAGGAAACCCGAGCCGTTGTCATCGCCAGATGGACGATCCCCGTCAGGCAACGCTGTGAAGCATGTTTAGCGGCAGGGCGCGAGCCCTCCGGTGTTTTGGCAGAGATGAAGAACCGGAGGGCTCGCGCCCTGCCGCTAAAACCTCAAGAAACACATGGAAAAAATGCTTCACAGCGTTGCCCGTCAGGGCCTGGGCTGGATCAGGAGACTTCTTTTTCGTCGATCCAGGACATCATTTTTCGCAGCCCACGTCCGATCTGCTCGACACCGTGGTCTCGCTCACGTCGGCGGGTGGCTTTGAAGAATGCGGCGCCGCCACGGTTTTCCAGGATCCAGTTTCGGGCGAACGTGCCGTTTTGAATCTCTTCCAAGACGCGTTTCATCTCGGCCTTGGTTTCGTCGGTGATGATGCGGGGGCCGGTGACGTAATCGCCGTATTCGGCCGTGTTGCTGATGCTGTAACGCATGTAGCTGAGTCCGCCCTGGTAGAGAAGGTCGACGATCAGCTTCAGCTCGTGCATGCACTCGAAGTACGCCATCTCGGGCTGATAACCGGCTTCGACGAGCGTTTCAAAACCGGCCTTGACCAGTTCGCTGACGCCGCCGCAGAGCACCACTTGTTCGCCGAACAGGTCGGTTTCGGTCTCTTCCATGAACGAGGTTTCGATCACACCGCCTCGCGTTCCACCGATCCCCTTGGCATAGGCCAAACCGATCTGCTTGGTGGTTTCCGAAGCGCCTTCGCCCAACGCGATCAACGCCGGGACGCCGCCGCCTTTTTCATATTCGCTGCGGACCAGGTGGCCGGGCCCCTTGGGTGCGACCAGCAGGGTGTCGATCCCTTGGGGAGGAGCGATTTGCCCGAAGTGGATGTTGAATCCGTGCGAGCACATCAGCACGTTGCCTTTGGAAAGGTTCGGCAGAATGGCGTCGCGGTAGACATCGGCCTGCACTTCGTCGGGCAGCAGAATGTTGATCACGTCCGCTTCTTTGGTGGCGTCGGCGATCGATTTGGGTTCAAAGCCGTGGGAAACGGCCAGGTCATAGTTGGCCGAGCCGGGGCGTTGGCCGATGATGACATTGACGCCGCTGTCACGCAGGTTTTGTGCCTGTGCGTGGCCCTGGGATCCGTAGCCGAGGATCGCGACGGTCTTGCCTTTGAGGTGCGAGAGGTCGGCGTCGTTGTCGTAGTAAATGGTGGCTGCCATGATGAAATGGTCTCGAGGTGATTGGAAAGGTGGTAGGGAAGGTGTTCCGAGGGACAAATCAGCCGGCCGCCTTGGCGGCTTCGTCAGCGATGGAGACGTCCGAATCGCTGCGTACCATCGCGACGCGACCCGTTCGGACCAACTCGGTGATCCCGTAGGGCCGGACGCGTTCGATGAACGCCTGGACTTTGTTCTCTCGGCCACTGATCTCAATCATCAGCTCTTCCGGCCCGACATCGACGATGCGTCCGCGAAAGATATCGACCAGCTCACGAATTTCGGCCCGCTTGGGCCCCGAGGGGGCTTGGACCTTCAACAGCAAAAGATCCCGTTCGACGAAATCGCGACTGCTGACATCGATGACACGGACGACCGTGACAATCTTCTCCAACTGCTTGCGTACTTGCTCCAGCACGCGATCGTCGCCGACGACGACAAAAGTCATGCGAGAGAGCGTTTTGTTTTCGGTTTCACCGACTGCGAGCGAGTCGATGTTGAAGCCACGCGAGGCAAGCATCCCAGAAATATGGGCGAGTACCCCGGGAACGTTCTGGACCAGAGCGGAGAGAACGTGTCGCTGAGTGGGGCTGGGCATCAGTCCGGTTTTGACCGTGAAAGGGAAAGAAAGTCCTGAAATTTGAGCCCGGTAGGATAATTTTGCGAGGTCAGACCAGCAAGGGCCTGATCCCCGGCCCTCCCCGTGCACCTTGCACCCGGGCAGAGGGGAGCCGCGAAAGAGTCGCGGAGGAGACCCAAAGGAAACTCTGTGCGAACAGACAAAACCGGCCCCGCCGGGGTTCAGCCCGAACCGTCTGGCGGCGTTCCGCCCCGCGTTTTCCATACTCCCGACGCGTTTACGGCCGCAAAAACGACGCCTCACCGCCATCTGCGACCGTTCACGCGGTGAAGCATTTTTCAGCGGTCGGGCGTTCGTTCACCGATGCACTCCGGGCGTTTCATGCAGGCAGATTCGCATCGGGACAATCACACCGGGATCCCAACAGCTCTTAGAATTTGGTGGATTGGTCCTTATTCCCGTGGAGAAATCTGATGTGTTTGAACCGTTTCCCGCTGGTCGTGTTGGTCTCGCTGGCCTTGCTGGGATCCACGCCATCGGCGTCCGTGGACGCGACGGCGGAAGACTGGACGAGCCTGGCCCCGCGCGAGGAGATTGAACCGATCTTTCAAACGAAGCCCTCCGCCGATGGGGACCCGACCGGGCTTGAACTCATTATCCGAGCGGACGATCGCCAGGGGCTCAGCGGGCATTGGCGACGCAGCGTCCCCGTCGTCGGCGGTCGGCACTACCAATTCTCGGTGCTGCGGAAAACCGACGGGATCGAACACCCCCGCCGCTCCGCGATCGCGCGGCTGCTGTGGCGTGACTCAAACGGCCAAAAAGTCAAACATGCCGCGCCGGCAATCGACTCCTTTCGCCGAGGGATTCGGCCACAGTCGGAACCGGAGTTTCCCGCGGTGGTGGGAACACACGACGGTTGGGACGAACTGGCGGGCGTCTACTTGGCACCGCCCGACGCTGCCACGGCGACGATCGAACTGCATTTTCGCTGGGGCGATCCGCACTCGTCGGTCCACTGGAAGCAGGCACGGCTGGAACCGGCGCCGGCTCCGCAAAAAAACCTGGTTCGTCTGGCGACCATCCACTACCAACCACGTGGCGGTGAAACCTCGATGGACAAATGCCGCCAGTTCGCGCCGCTGATCGAGCAAGCTGCCGACCAGAACGCCGACCTGGTGGTGCTACCGGAAACCTTGACCTACTACGGCACGAAGGGAACCTATGCCGACGCTGCCGAGCCGATCCCCGGTCCGTCGACGGACTATTTTGCCGAGTTGGCCAAGCAACATGACGTGTACATTGTCGCCGGACTGCACGAACGTGACGGGCATTTGATTTACAACGTCGCCGTCCTGTTGGGACCCGACGGAAACCTCGTCGGCAAGTACCGCAAGGTCTGCTTGCCCCGCAGCGAAATCGAAGGCGGCATCATGCCCGGAAACGAATACCCGGTCTTCTCGACGCGATTCGGCAAGGTCGGCATGATGGTCTGCTACGACGGCTTCTTTCCCGAAGTCGCGCGGGAACTGGCCAACCAAGGCGCCGACGTCATCGCCTGGCCGGTTTGGGGATGCAATCCGCTGTTGGCCCAGGCGCGGGCATGTGAAAACCACGTCTACGTGGTCAGCAGCACGTACACCCAGTCGACCGACGACTGGATTCGATCAGCGATCTACGGGCTGGACGGCACGACCCTCGCCGCCGCGGAAGAGTTCGGAACGATTGCGATCGCGGAAGTTGATCTGAACCAGCCGCATCACTGGCACTCCCTCGGCGATTTCAAAGCCCAGCTTCCCGCCCATCGTCCGGTGGCGGTTGGAGAGGGAGTGGCAGAATCATACGGGGCAGAATGATGTTCTGACCGCTCAGATCTCTGCCTCGTTCCAAGGCTCCGCCTTGGAACGCACTGCGGCTGTGGCTCCCGCCACACACGCTGCGTACGAGCCGAGGCGGAGCCTCCGGAAATACCCGTTCCCAGGCAGAGCCCGGGAACGAGGCAAGATGAATTCAAAGGTCACTTCACGCGTTGCTTCCAAACGTCGCTACCGATCACCTCGCTGATAAACATCTGCTGGGCGACCAGAATCGATTGATGCAACTGTTCGGCGGTCGCCTTGCCGGCTTCGTTTTCCACCGTCAGCGTGCCGGTCGCGTCACGCAAAAACTCCACCTTGTAGCCGCGATGAAAGGCTTGGCGGGCGGTCGTGTCACAACACATGTGGGTCATGTATCCGGCGATGCTGATCGTGTCGGCAGCGGCCTTCTTCAGCCAATCCTCCAACTCGGTTCCGGTAAACGATCCGGGCCATTGCTTGTCGATCAGCACATCACGGGGGCGCGATTGGACTTCGGGGTGCAATTGCCACATCTCGGAATCCTTGCGAAAAATCGGTGACTCGGGATCGGCTTGGTGGTGGCGAATGACGGCGGTGGGCACATCGGCTTCGGCCGCCCGATCCATCACCTCCAGAATGCACTCGAGATGTCCGGCGGGATGAGAAATCGGCAGTGCTCCGTCGAAATACTCGCGTTGAACATCGATTACCAAGAGCGCTCGGGACATGCGGTGGTCTCCTGAAAGGTCCTGCGGTGGAAGGAGTTCAGTTGGCGACCGGTGCCGGCGGGGCCGCCGTCGGTGTCGGCAAAGCCTCCGACGGGGACCGATAGTAGTCCGCGGCATCGACGGGTGCATCCACCGCGGGCTCGGCAACCGGTGCCGGCAGGACCGATGCCTGGCCGGGCTGCAATGCCATCGGCGCGGCGGCACATCCGCTATCGCAGCCCGCTCCGGCCCCACAGGAACCTGCGCACGGACCGGGGCAGCAGCCGCAGCGATCCTTCTTTTCCGCCGTCCAGGTGTACTTGCAGGCGGGGCACTTGTACTTTTCAGTCTTCAGCACGCAGACCTTGCGGACGCGGGCTCCGTTGTGCACGCACGCGGTGCAACCGAGTCCGTCGCAGGCACTGCACGACGCACAGGCAGCCTTCTTGGCTTTCTGCCACGGAAAGACAACTCGCGGGATACAGATCGCTTTGGATTCGACGGTAAAACACGTCTTTTCCTCTTCGACTTGTTCGGCATCGAGTTTGCAAACATGGTCGCACACGGGGCAGCACGCACAGCCGGTTTCATCGAGCAGTTTACCGCCGAGGGCAAAGGCACTGTGGCAATCGAGCAGGCAGAGCGTGGCGGCCAGCAACAGGGCGGGGAGAATACTTTTATGAATGGACATGACTTCTTCTTGCAGTGGAGTGGTTTGTGAAAACACCCGTTGGGGTGTTGGACAATCGAACAGATCGTTAGAAGTCGATCATGTAACGGAAACCGAGGATGCTGAAGTCGCCATCGATACCGGCGGCCAACGGCACAGCCGAGCGACCTTGGCCGGCGTTCTCGATTTCACCCATCACCATGTTGGCTTGGATCTTGGAGTACGCGGTCCAGTACCAGTTCAGACCGGCCGTCAACGCATACCCTTGTCCGCCGCGGATATCGGAATCGGACAAATCCAGGTAGTCCGCACGCAGCCCCATGCCCAACGCGCCCCACCCCCTGCCGGTGCCGCCGGTGCAGCGGTCGACGACGAAGAAGTTTTCGAAGGGTTTGACGCGATCGATCGTTCCTGAACTTCGCTTCAGCGGAATGTGCTCTCCGGTCAGGAAGTAGTGTGCGAACAGGTAGCCGCCATGGAATGTCAGGTTGCTGCCGTTGAACCCGCCCAACGCGTCACGCTGCATCCAGGTGGTGAAGTACTCACCGGTGATCTGAAGCGCGCCGATGTTCAACATCGACTCAAAGGCGAGTTGTTGGTAGCCCTCGGCACCGAGGATCCGCCCGGTGTCCCACCATCGCGAATCGCTTCGCGCCAACGGTCGCGTTCGGAAACGTCCTTCGTTGGCGTTTTGGTCATTGTCCAATTGGCCGTCGCCATCGGTTTGGTTGACCGACCCGGCGATCCCCCAGTGCCAATAGCCACGCCCGCCACTGATTTCGTCGTACCAGGGACTGCCCGACAGACGACCATACAAACCGCATTCGTCAAAGTCACCGCGATAGCGTCCGTCTCGGCTGATGTTCTCGAGCAGAAACGCACCGTAGCGCCAGTGGATCGATTCGTCATCGGTCAGGCCGTACATGCAAACGCCCAACCGACGGGCGTCTTCGTTGAACGTTTCCACCGCCAGCGGTCGTTCGGCGAACACGTTGTGCCGGCTACTGTTGAGGTGATCGAGACCGATGGGTCGTTTTTGATTCCCGATCAGCAGGGTTTGATTGTGCGGAAGCTCATTGAATCCGAGATAGACATCCTTGATCTCCGCGGAGCTCGGATTGTTGAAGTCGATCTGGATGCGGTACAACATGTTGCCGGGCACATCCCCGGTCCAGGTCAGACGAATCCGACGGAAGTCCCAGCGGTCTTCCGGATCGTCCGTCGGATCACCCGTCTCCAATTCGTTGATCCCCGCATCGCTGTCGAGGAAATTCCAATTGTCCAGGTGAACCCGTCCGTTGAGCTTGTATGACGGCTTCTTCTTTTTGGCGTCGGCGTCGCTCTTCAGCTTGTCTTGGTACTTTTCCCACGACGACTCCAAATCGCCGACGCGGCCGAGCAGTTTTTCGTAGTCCTTCAAGGGAACCGTTCCGCCATCGACGACCGCGTCGGATGCGGACGGCTCGACCCCCGAATCAATCAACCCGCCATCATCGACCGGGTTCAAACGGGCGGTTTGGTAGACCGGCGCCGCGTTGTCGATCGGCATGCCGAAAATCGTATCGTCGGCGTTGACCGCCGCAGTGCCAAAGCACGTCGCCAGCGCCAGCGCGAGCGAGAATCGCCGCGAGCGCGCACCATGAGTTTTCTTCATCGCTTCGTTGTCATCCGTGAACAGTCGCGACGAGCATGAAGTACCGATCCATCAGTACCTGATTAGCCACTCGCCCTGAGTTGATGGGAACAGGCTCGGGATACGCCCCTCTTCCCAGTTCAGCCATCGTCGTATGCGGCACAAAACAATTCGTCGGTGTAACAAGTTTTGCCGCGGACACGGATCCCCCACTCTGACGACGCGTTCGACCGTTGTTTGCGAATCAATTCGCAACACCGTCACCATCGATACGCCTTGGCGCGATTCGCCGTCCTGTCCCCCCGAATCGTCACAGCTTCCCAACCATCCGTCCGATCATGAAGATCGCGTGAAGCACAGATGAAGAACCGGCGATCATGACGCGATCAGCGCGAGGTAGCGAATCAACCGATGCGGCGACTGAGCATCCGTGTTGTCCAACGCAATCGTCAACAACTCGCCTGCCGCCTTCTGTCGCTGCGGCTCGCCGACGCCCGCGTCATCAAGCCGACGGATCATCTCCTGACAGACCGCTTGGGTGAAAACGGAGCGCGAAGTGGATCCGTTGTTGATCGCCCGCAGAGCCCCGACCACCGCGGAGTCAGTGAGCGCTGCCTCTCGCTCAGCGACGTGGAGCACGGCGTCAATCAGCAATTGGGGGACATCGACACCATCCGGCTGACGTCGATTCGCGTCGCTTGGGGCGGTCTGCCGGTCGGGGCTGCAACCGGCCTGATTTCGGCGGCGACGGCGGCGATCAGCCGCCTTGAGATTGGAGCGTAACTTCGGTGATTTCGGCATGGAAGGGCACCGCCGGCGAAGACAGGGAGAAGCTGCAGGTTCATCAGTAGTAATAGAGAAGGCGTCAAGTGCGAGTGTAATCCGTCGACAGGTCAGAAGAAAACTCTCACGCCCGTTCCGCCCCCCCCACATAAGCGTTGCCGTTTCTGTCGGTTGTGCCGCGGAGGATGAGTCGATCCCACGGTGGTGCCGCGGGATTTGAAACACACGGACCATTCAATGAGCTAGCTTCGAGAAGCCATTTTAGACAGACCGCTCCTTGGGCCCGCTTTTTCGCATGATCCACGTTCAACATCTGACCAAGACGTATGAGGATCTCCAGCGTGGCCGCTTCGTGGCCGTTGACGGCATCTCGTTTTCGGTGCAGAAGGGCGAGATTTTTGGTTTGCTGGGACCGAACGGGGCGGGCAAAACCACGGTGCTGCGGATCTTGAGCACGGTGCTCGAACCCACCGAGGGCATCGCCACCGTCGCCGGGTATGATGTGGTTCGCGACTCGGCCGAAGTCCGTCGGCACATCGGGTTCGTCAGCAACAACACGGCCATCTACGACCGCATGACCGCCTGGGAGATGGTGGAGTATTTCGGACGACTTCACGGGATGAAGGCCGCGCGATTGAAAGGGCGTTTGGAAGATCTGTTTGATCAATTGCGAATGAACGACTTTCGTGATGTCCCCGGCGGCAAGATGTCCACCGGGATGAAGCAAAAGGTTTCGATCGCACGGGCGATGATTCACGACCCGCCTGTCCTGGTGTTTGACGAAGCGACGTTGGGCCTGGATGTGCTGGTCGCCCGCAATTTGCTAGGCGTGATTCGATCGCTGCGTGAGGCCGGCAAGTGCCTGATCTTCTCGACGCACATCATGAGCGAGGTGGAACGGTTGTGCGATCGGATTGCGATCATGTATTGCGGCAAGATTCTCGACAGCGGCACCCTCGAAGAACTTCGAGACCGCCATCGCGAAGATGACTTTGAAGAGCTTTTCTTTGGGTTGCTCAGCCAACACGAACAAGAGATGCGCGTCGGCGGACGAATCGATCATCCGTCGTCGGCCAACCACGGGGTGGGAGAACAACTGGTATGAGCGATTCGTCCCGAGCGATTCGACGGCAAGCAGAACTGGCCGACAAGCCTCGCGCGTCCGCGGTTTGGCTGATCTACATGCGTGAGATGCGGGACCAACTGCGTGACCGCCGAACACTGTTCACCATCGCCGTGCTGCCGATCATGCTGTATCCGCTGGTCGGCATGCTGCTGTTGCAGATCGCTCAGTTCACCCGCCAAAACCCGACCTCGGTCTGCGTCATCGGCACCGAGAACATCGAAGGGGCGCCGCCCCTGTTCGAGGGCGAAATGTTTGCCCCCGAATTGATCGAGCAGCCCGATGCGTTGGAGCTTCTGACCTATCGCTGGGACGAACTGTCGGCCGATCGACCGGTTCGTGACAAAGCCAACGAGTGGGTCAAGAGCGGTGCGTTTGATTTGGTCGTGTTGATCCCGCCCGCCTTCAAAAACAATGAACTGATGGGCGACCTGGTCGGGACAGAAACGAAGTCGACCTCGGCAGAAGAGAACCGCGATTCGGACATCGAACTGTTGTTCAACGTGGGTAGCGACCAGTCCGTCGTCGCCAGACAACGTGTCGCCGGGGTGCTGGCGGCCTGGCGAGGCGAATGGATCAAAGAGCGTTTGTCCGGCGTCGGCATCGACGCCGAAATGTTACTGCCCTTTGAGTGGTCCGACACCGACATCGCACCCGAGCGGACGCGTGAAGCGGCGTTCTGGAGCAAACTGCTGCCGTTCATCATGCTCGTCTGGGCGATGACCGGCGCGTTTTATCCAGCCGTCGACTTGGTCGCCGGAGAGAAGGAACGGGGAACGCTCGAAACGCTGCTGTGCAGCCCCGCGCTGCGGAGCGAAATCGTCTGGGGAAAACTGGGCGCGGTCGCTTCGTTCAGCATGTTGACCGCCCTGCTGAACGCCGGAAGCATGCTGCTGACCAGCTCACTGGTCTTTCAACACATGGGTGTCGGTGGTGCCGGCGCCGCATTGGGCTCACCGCCACTGGTGCCGATGCTTTGGTTGTTCGTCGCACTCGTGCCGCTGTCCTGCCTGTTCAGCGCGCTTGCCCTGGCGGTCGCGGCGATGGCCCAGAGCAGCAAAGAGGGACAGTACTATTTGATGCCGCTGATGATGGTGACGTTGCCGTTGGTGATGTTACCGATGCTGCCCGGCACGACGTTGAATATCGGCACCAGCCTGATCCCCGTCTCGGGGATGTTCTTGCTGGTCCGCGCCTTGGTCGAAGGCCAATATGGGACCGCATTGTTTTATGTTCCGATGGTGGCAACGGTCACCGGAAGCTGTTTGTGGCTGGCCGCCCGTTGGGCCCGACGCCAATTCGAAGACGAAGCGGTGTTGTTCGGCGGCGGCGAACAATGGGAACTCGGGATGTGGGTGCGGCACTTGTGGCGAGATCGACAAATCGCGGCAACCCCCGCGCAGGCCTACGCCTGTGGCGCGATCGTGCTGGTCACCTTGTTCTTTGCCCGGTTGACGATTTCGGAAATGCCGCAGGATTTTGCCGGCATCGCGAAACTGGTGATGATGCCACAGGTTCTGATCGTATTCCCGGCGCTGATCATGGCGACGATGCTGACGACCTCGGTCCGCCAGAGCTTGCGACTGCGGATGCCGCACTGGACCACACTACCGCTGGCGGTCCTGTTCGGTGTCACGCTGCACCCGAGCTATGTGATGCTGTCCAAGATGATCAACCACGTCTATCCGGTCAGCGAGCAAGCGGCCGCGGCGATGAAACCCTTCGCCGAACAGATCGCATCGGCGCCTTGGGCGGCCGTCGTGCTGCTGATGGCGTTGGTGCCGGCGGTTTGCGAAGAACTCGCGTTTCGAGGATTCATCTTCGGCGGACTGGTTCGCGAAAAAGGCAAACTCCGCGCGGTGGTGTTGACCGCCGTCATGTTCGGAATCTCACACGGCGTTTTGCAACAGTCGATCGCCGCGTCCGTGATGGGCGTCGCACTCGGCTGGATCACGCTGCGAACCGGAAGCATCGTCCCCTGCATCTTGATCCACTTCACCAACAATGCGTTGTCCGTTTCACTGGGCCGCATCGCGGACAGCGGTTGGTCGGGCGCATCGGTCTTTCTGACGCAGACCGAACTGGGCCCGTCCTATCAGCCATTCTGGACGCTGATCAGCATGGGGATCGCGGTGACCTGCCTGCTGTACTTCGGAACGGTTTCGCCGGCGACCGATGAGAGCGAATCGGAATTGCTCGGTTCACACCACGACTACGTCGACCCCACCGCGTCACTCGCCTCGGCCTAGTCTCAGTCCGTTTGAGTCCAATAGCGAAACGCCCGCATGGTTTGGCGGGCGGCTTCATGGGGATCGGGCCACGGAAACGCTTCGGCGCACAAGTAGCCTTGGTAGTCGATCGCCCGCAGCGCTTCGATGATGCGTCCGTACTGCATGTGACCACAACCGACCGGCCGACGGTTGCTGTCGACGAAGTGGATGTGGCCGACCAGATCACCGCCGTGGGTCAAGGCTTCGGCGATGTCGGTCTCTTCGATGCCCATGTGAAACAGGTCGCACAGCAATCGCACGTTGGATGTCGATAACGATTGCAGCAGTTCGACGCCCTGGTTGACAGTGCAGCACTGATTGGTCTCGTAGCGATTCAGCGGCTCATAGATCAACGGCACGCCGTACTGGCTGGCATGCTCCCCGCCGTCTTCGAGTGCCTCGGCGAGGTACGCCCGGGCGGTTTTTGAATCGACGTCGGCGTCACTGCGACCCTGCATCGAACCGATGATCGCCATCGCGCCAAATCCGCCGGCGGCATCGATGATGGTGCGAACAAACGCGCGGGCGTCGGATCGTTTCTTCGCATCGGCATCGGCCAACTGCAGCCGATGTTTGACCCAACCGGCACCGGTACCGAGTGCGGCCAGTCGAACGCCCGCGCCGTCGAGTAGATTGCCGAGCGAATCCAAGTTCAGCGATTCCACCGACGGCGCAAAGATTTCTACGGCGTCGTAACCGAGTTCGCCGGCAAACGCGATCGATTTTTCAAGTCCGTCCCAAAGGACGAACGGCCCACCGCGAGCTTCTTCGACCAACGAAATGGTAATGCAAGATTTCATGTGACAGGGGGGGGTAGGGGGGATTGGGAGAGACAAGGAGACAAGGAGACAAGGAGACAAGGAGACAAGGAGACAAGGAGACTGAGAGCGGACTCAGGACTTGAAACTTGAAACTTGAAACTTGAAACTTGAAACTTGAAACTTGAAACTTGAAACTTGAAACCTCACTTGTCGTTGTTTTCGGGGCGGCCCTCGACGTAGACCCAATTGTGAATCGGTTTGAGGATCTCTTTGACTTCGGCGACCAGGGTTTCATCGAGGGGTTCTTCGAGCCAATCGCACCAACCGGCGACGCGATCGGGGTTGGCCGATCCGACGACGCAGCTGGCGAAGGATTCATTGGCGGCGGAATACTGCAGCGCCAACTTGGCGATGTCCGATCCCCGCTCGCGGCAGTGGGCGGCGGCGGCCTTGGCGACCTCGCGGACCTGATCGGTCGCTTTGTGCCACGACGGCAAGGGGGCGTCGGTCAGCAGCCGCGCCGAGAACGGGGCCGCGTTGATCAGCCCGACGCCGGCCTCGCGACAGGGCTCCACCAAGCTGAGTGCCATGTCGTTCTGCAGCGTGTAGTGGTTGTAGGTCAAAATGACGTCCAGCTCGCTACGCCGGATCATTTCATGAAAGATCTTCATCGGGTATCCGCTGACGCCGACGAATCGAACCTTGCCCTTTTCTTTCTCTTTGATCAGCGCGGGGATGGTCTCGTTGACGATCTGGTCCAGGTCCACGAATTCGATGTCGTGACAGAACACCATGTCCAGATGGTCCAGCTGCATCCGTTCGAGCGAAATATCGATGCTTTCGGCGACACGGCGGGCTGAAAAGTCGAAGTGTTTGGGAGCGAAACGGCCCAGTTTGGTGCTGACGTAAAAGGAATCACGCGACAGTTGCGGCAGCACACGCCCGAGCATGATTTCGCTCATTCCACGTCCATAATAGGCCGCGGTGTCGATGTAGTTCATGCCACGATCCAGCGCGACGTTCACACATCGCAGCGCCTCCGACACATCAATCGGGCGGAACTCGGCTCCGATGGACGAGGCTCCGAATCCGAGCACGGACAGTTCCAAACCGGTGTTTCCAAGTGGGCGTTTTTGCATCCTGAATGTCTCCTTTTTGGTGCGATCGCTTGAGCGATGAACCTACCACACAATGGCCACCGCTGGACACCACCGCCAACGCCTGGCGGATCGATGTGCCGGGGTGCGACAGGAGGTTTCGGACGCCGATTGTGGACGATCGGCCTTCCCGTCGACAGAGCCGGCAAACCCGATCCATGGGTCAGAACCGGCACAGCCGATTCGATCGGATTGAGGAAAACGGCCAAACCCCGACGAAGCGATTGATAGGATCCGCTGGCCACCCCACGCGAACCAAGAGTTCCGCAGATTCTTTCTTTTGTTAGGCGGAGTGCCATGAGTTCCAACGTTTCCTCGATCAATCATCCATCGTCCCGCCCGGGGATCCCGATCCCGGCGGTCAACGCCCCCTTGGTCCTCGACTCGCAAGTTCGCGTCGAACGCCGTCAGGATGTCCCTCCGGGCAAGATCATGATCGTCGATGACGAGGTCGCCAACGTGCTGATCGCCAAGAAAATCCTGTCCCAGGCCGGGCACAACGACTTTGAAACCACCACCGACTCGACGGTCGCGATGAATTTGATTCACACGCGCGAACCCGACGTCGTGTTGTTGGACATCAACATGCCGCACGTCGACGGGATTTCGATCTTGTCGCAGATCCGCAGTGTCGAAAAATTCAAACGTCTGCCCGTGTTGATCTTGACCGCGAACACTCACAGCGAAGTCAAATTGCGCTGCCTGGAACTCGGCGCGACGGACTTTTTGATCAAGCCGATCGACCCGATGGAACTTGCACCGCGGGTTCGCAATGCGCTGCAAAGCAAGATGTACCATGACCAGTTGTTTTACCACGCCGCAGAACTGGAAAAGATCGTGTTGCGACGCACGAAAGAACTGGAAAAATCGCGTCGTGAAGTGATCTACTCTCTGGCCCGTGCCGCCGAACTGCGTGACAACGACACCGGAAACCACGTCATCCGCGTGGGCCGTTACGCGGGCGTGATCGCCCGAAACCTCGGTCTGCCGGAACGCTTCGTCGACGATCTCGAACTGGCCGCCCAACTTCATGACGTCGGCAAGATCGCGATCCCCGACGCCATCTTGCTCAAGCCCGGCAAACTGGAACCGGAGGAGTACGAGATCATCAAGGGGCACGTCAAACACGGGCGCCAGATCATCAAGCCCTTCGCCGCCCACGACGCCGCGACGATGCGCAGCCATGTGCAAACCGGTTCCGAAATCCTCTCCGACGGGACCTCGCTGATGCGATTGGCGGCCAGCATCGCGCAGACCCACCACGAAAAAGTGGACGGAACGGGCTACCCGATCGGGCTGGCCGGTGACGACATCCCGATCGAAGGCCGGATCACCGCGGTGGCAGACGTCTTTGACGCCCTGTCTTCCGAACGGCCGTACAAGAAAGCGATGCCGCGCGAAAAATGCTTCTCGATTCTCGAGGAAGGCCGCGGAACCCACTTCGATTCCGACGTGCTGGACGCGTTTTTCGCCGGCGCGGCCGACATCGTTCGCATCCAGGTCGAATTCGCCGACTACGCCTGATCACATCGGGCCTGATCACATCGGGCCTGATCACATCGGGCCGGATCGCATCGGGCTCGGCGGCTCCTGTAGCGGTCCGCGTGAGATCGGTTATCGATTCAGTGAGATCTCTTCCCAATCCAGGCCTGTCGGCGGCGCGCCCCTCGTGTTCCATGTTATCCTCTTGGACTTCGTTCCAAGCTGCTGAATTCTCGGCTCGTAGAATCACAGCGGATGGAATCACAGCAGTGGACACGTTTAGAGAACATCAGCAGCGATGACAAGTGCGCAGTGTCGTTGGGGAATCCTCAGCTCGGCTAATATTGCAAGGAAGAACTGGAAAGCCATCCGATTGAGCGGCAACGGCGTCGTCCGGGGCGTGTCCAGTCGATCGGTCCAACGAGCCCATCAATTCATCGCCGATTGTCAACACGAAGCCCCCTTTGAGGTGGTTCCCGAGGCATTTGATGGACACCAGGCGCTGTTGGATTGTGCCGAAATCGACGCCGTCTACATCCCCATGCCGACCGGCAGCCGAAAGGAATGGGTGATCGCCGCCGCGGAAGCCAAAAAACACGTGCTGATCGAGAAACCGGTCGCCGTCAACGCCGCCGACGCGGAAGCGATGCGTGACGCTTGCGACGCCAACGGCGTACAATTGATGGACGGGGTGATGTTCGATCACGGCAAGCGGATCAACGCCGTCAGCGAACAGGTCCGATCGGCGGCACTGGGCCAACTCCGCCGCATCCAAACCCATTTTTCCTTCACCGGCGATTCGGAATTCCAATCCGCCAACATTCGCACCGACAGCATTCTGGAACCCCACGGATGTCTGGGCGACCTGGGCTGGTATTGCATTCGATTCATCTTGTGGGCGAGCGGCTTTCAAGATCCCCTGGAAGTCTCCGGACGCACCCTCACCCGATTGTCACGGGAAGGATCCGACGACTGGGTTCCAGGCGAATTCGCCGGCGAACTGGTTTTTGATGGCGGACTGACGGCCGGTTTCTTTTGCTCGTTCTGCACCGCCAACCAGCAACTGGCGACCCTCTCGGGTGATTCCGGATACCTGACGATCGATGACTTCGTGCTGCCGTTGTACGACTCCAAGACCGAATACCAAATCCATCGTCACGAGTTGCAGATCGACAATTGCCAATGGAATTTCCGTCGACGCAGCGAAACGTTCCAGTGCGATGAATACCACAGCGGTGAATCCAACGCGCAAGAAGTCGAGATGATGCGGACGTTCAACGAGATCGCCCATTCCGGCAATCTCGATCGCCGCTTGGCTGACCGCGCGGTCCAAACCCAGCGCATTCTCGATGCCTGTCGGCGGAGCGATTCGTTGGACGGAAAACGGATCCCGCTCAGCGATCCTAGCTGATCCCCAAGACGATCCCGCCCAACATCCCGCAACCCCGCGCAGCCCCACCTGCCCGTCGCTACGGCTGCGCCCCCTTTCTCGCTTCGGCACGGTCCATTGACGATTGCAACCTTTCTGTTCTTCACCGCCCTGGTCGCATTTGCCACTTGGTGGGTCACCCGTGGCGGTGGCGCATCGACGGACGAGAGCTACTTTTTGGCAGGCCGATCGCTGACCGGTGTCTTCATCGCCGGTTCGCTGTTGCTGACGAATCTTTCCACCGAACAGTTGATCGGGCTCAACGCGGCCGCGTTCACCGAAGGACTTTCGGTGATGGCTTGGGAGGTCGTCGCGGGGATCTCCCTGGTCGCCCTGGCGCTGGTGTTTCTGCCGCGTTATTTGAAATCCGGGATCGCAACCATCCCCCAGTTCTTTGAAGAGCGTTACGGCAGTGGCGTGCGAACGTTGACGACGTTTCTGTTCGTCATCGCCTACATGCTGATTCTGCTGCCCTTCGTGCTCTACTTGGGCGCCAACGGATTGTCGGGAATGCTGGAACTGGAATCGCGGTTGAACATGACACAGATTCAAACGATCTGGACGGTGATCATTTTCATCGCGACGGTCGGCGGTGCCTATGCGATTTGGGGCGGCTTAAAAGCGGTGGCGGTCTCGGACACCTTTAACGGTGCAGGGCTGCTGATCGGTGGGCTGATGATCACCTATTTCACACTCTCCACGATCGCCGGGGACGACGGCAGTTTACTCACCGCGTTGTCGCTGATCGCCGACCGCGACCCGGACGCCTTCCGATCGCTCGGATCGGCCGACGAAGATGTCTCCTGGCCGACCCTCTTTACGGGGGTCTTGCTGCTGAATTTTTTCTATTGGTCCACCAATCAACAAATCATTCAGCGCACGTTCGGCGCCAAAAACCTGGCCGAGGGGCAAAAGGGTGTCTTGTTGGCCGCGTTCTTCAAAATCTTGGCGCCGCTGATTTTGGTGTTGCCTGGGATTGCGGCAGCTTACTTGGTTGCCACGAATCCCGAGTTCGCCGAGCGCGTCGGAGCGACGACCGATGGGGCGGCCAACCGGGCCTACGGCACGCTCGTGGTTTCCGTTTTACCCGAGTCGTTGGTGGGATTTTTTGCCGCCGTGGTCGTCGGGTCGATCTTGTCAACGTTCAACTCGGTGCTCAACAGCAGCGCGACGTTGTTTTCTCTGGACATCTACAAGAAATTCATTCGTCCACAGGCGTCGACGCACCAGGTCGTGCTCTCCGGCCAGCTCTGCAGCTTCGTCGTCGCGGTGTTCGCCGTGATCGCCGCCCCCACGTTTTTCCATGGCCGTGAGGAGGTTTTTGGTTTCTTTCAAAAGCTCAATGGCGTCTATTTCATCCCGATTCTGGCGATCATGTTGGTCGGCCTGACCAATCGCACCGTCGACGGGATGTCCGCGCTGATCACGCTGATCGTCGGCTTGACCGCAATGTCGATCGGTACGTTCTTAAGTGGGCAAAGCGAAACGGAGCAGGGCTGGGTGATCGGGACCTTCGGGTCGGGGTATCACTTCATGGGCGTCGTGTTTCTGGGACTGATTGTGCTGCAGTTGGTTCTCGGCGCGGTAGGGTTCCGCCGCAGCACGCCCTACGTCCAACAAGACGTTGGGGCGGTCGATCTGACTCCGTGGAAAGCGGCTCCCTACGTCGGTGGCGGGCTGATCCTGTTGGCCATTTCGCTCTATGCGGTCTTTGCGATCTGATCGCAGGCGGTCGATCGCAGGCGGGCATCGGTTCGACCGGCGATCAAGGGGTTTCGTCACGCTCCCCCTGGGCATTGGGGTTTACACAAATCGCAAGAGTCGAAGTCACCTTCCCTCTGGGAGTGTCGCGGAGGCGTGTGCGCTCGGAGCGGGGAGAGGCTGTTGCAACGCCAGGGTTGCCAGCCACGATGGAGCATCAATGCCGGAAGCCCTCCCCTCGCTCCGCTCGACCCTCCCGCACACGGGAGGATTGCTTTAAGACTGCATGACCTTCACACGGCAGGGTTAGTTCAGTCGTCCAGAGGCCGCTGCGCCAAAGGGAAGTCAGCCCCCCACGATGCTGCATTGCGGAGACGCGATGTGCGCAAACGCCGCGATTCAACTTCTTCTGGCGCACACCTGGATTTTGCCTGCAGTGGTTCGACCGAGTCGTTTATACTGCGTCTGAAATTTGGCGGGGCTTTGCCACCAATGAGAATCGAGGCAACAAATCAGGGCCAAGAGGGCTGCCGAGAGGCGAACGAGCGATTTTTGCCGAGCAAATATTCGAGCATACTGCTAGCGTCATCGCGATGGATGCACCTCCAGAGAACCGTCCTGCAAATCCGTCTGACGAAACTCAGGGCCGCCCGTCACGCAACGACGAAACGCGTTTATCCAACTCGCTTGAAGCGAGTATGACGTCGCCGCTGACGGCCGGCCAACGCTTTGGCGATTTCCGCATTCGCGAGTTGATCGGTCGCGGCAAGGCGGGATTTGTCTATTCGGCCGACGACTTATTGGCCAAGCGGCGCTGCGCACTCAAATTGCTGTGCCGCATGTCGTCTCACGATCTGTATCGCAACAAGCTCGGGTTCCGCCGGATGTCTCCGTTTCGGCACCCCTGCCTGCTCCGCACCGACCGGATCGAGATCATCGAGAAGTACACCGTGCTTTCGATGGAAGAGATCGAAGGCGAGACCTTGTATGCGGCGGCATTGCGGCTCAAAGAACTGCCTCCGCCGGAAGCCTATCGGCGGCTTCATTCGCTGCTGCACGACTACGCCGTCGGATTGGCGATCATGCACTTCGGTGGGCTAGTGCATCGCGATTTAAAACCGACGAACATGATGGTCCGCAATAACGGGCACGGTGTGATCGTCGACTACGGTTTGGTCGCCAACTGCGATCCGGAAACCGACCCGTATGGGCTGCGTCCCTACATCGCGGGTACCCCGCGTTACTTTTCCCCCGAAGCGTTATGGGAACAAAGCTACACACCGGCGGGCGATGTGTTCAGCTTGGGCCTGGTGATGCTGGATTGCCTGAACGAGATCTCGGGAAGTGATCGCTGGCTGCGTCAGGGCGATTTCGCCGACTGGGTGCGTGATGAAGACGAGCAAACGATTGCCGATGCCGTCTCGGGCATGGACGAAGACGTCCCGCCGCTGCTACGTATGGCCGTCGCCGGCATGCTCAATGCGGACCGGACCAAACGCCCGTCATCCCTCGAAATCGTCGCGATGACGAAGACCGATGACAACCCGATTCGCTTGGTGACCACGCATCATCTGTTCGGCCGCGAACGCGAGTTGGAACAGTGTGAACGGTGGATCCGTGAAATCTATCGTGGCCGCACCGGGCGGCTGCACCTCCACGGCGAAGCGGGTGCGGGCAAGACGCGATTGCTGGATGAACTCGAGCGTCAACTTCGACAGAACAACTGGGGCCAGGTGTTTCGGGTCAAATGCCGATCACGTGAAAACCAGACGCTGCAGGTGATGGACCAAATCGCCGATCAAATCGCCCAGCGTTATGCCCGTTCGGATCGCGACGCGCTGAGACTCGATCCGGTCAGCGCCTCCATCCTGATCCATTCGTTCCCCCAGTTGCGTCACGTCATCTTCACGGACCTCGCCGAAACCCCCGACATGTTCTCCGCGGTTCCGGAACGACTCGACGCACTTTCGGCAGCGGCAAGGCTGAGTCGTGAACTCCGCAAAGTCGGTCCGCTGATCATCATCATCGATGACGCCCAGTGGTCCGACCACGACAGCGACACCGTCTGGGACGAGTTGCAAAAGGACACCGATGGCTTTTTGGGAATCATCACGTCCTCGCGAAAACCGGAAACCAATCAACGCCAGGCAGCCGACCAGTGTGTCCACATCGGCCCGTTGCCGCCCGACGCGGCGCTGTCGTTCTTGCAAACCGCGGCGACGCGTTGGGATGCCAACATCAATCCCGCAGGCCTGCAGGAACTGGTCGACGTCTCTCGCTGCAACGCCTTCCGATTGCAAGAACTGGCCGAAGAGTTTCGCCCCGAAGGGATGCTGCACCAGGTCGAAGAATCCAATGACGCCTCGATCTCGAACCTGGGCGACGTCGATCGATTTTGGCGCGCCCGGTTTGACCGCTTGAGTGACGATGCCAAATCCATTCTCGCGTTCATCGTGACCGCGGCGGCCCCGGTTTCGATCAGCCAACTGGCGGACTTGACCGGACGAGGCGAACAAGTCGATGTGTCCGTCTTCGAATTGGTCAACCAACGCCTGGTCAATGACGACGCCACGGGAAAAGAATGCATCACCGTCGTTCATGACAAGATTGCCGACGGTTTGATCGAAAATCTGGACACCAACGAACTCCACCAAGCCCACCTGGCCTGGGCGGACTTGTTATCCAAACTCAATCGACCGCGTGATTTCGCTGCCCGCATTGCCGGCCATTATTTTGCCGCCGACCAGGACGGCCGGGCATTGCCGTTCGCGATCATGGCCGCCGAAAATGCCGACCGCGCCTTCGCCAAGTCGGAGGCGGGCGAATGGCACGAAAAGGTGCTACGCCAAGTCACCGGGGATGCCCGCGAGAAACATTTGCGAGATGCCGCACGGTGTTTCCACGAAGCCGATCTGCCAGAGAAAGCGGCCCACTACTATCTTGAGCTCTCCGCTGGAGCGACCGACACGCACGAACGCCTGCGGTTTCAAACCCTGGCACTGCAATTGCTGCTTCGAAGCGGGCAAATGGATCGCGCCCGTCCGCTGTTGGCTGACCTGGCCGACCAGTTTTCGATCCCCTTCGCCCCGGGCTCCAGAGCATGTTCGCTTCCCGATGTTCGCGCGCAACTTGCCCGCCTGGCCGACCAACTGAGCGACATCAGCAAACTCGAGTCGCACCCTCAAGACGCGGTGCATTCCGACGTTCGAGAAACAGACGATGAGCCTGCGCGGCGACAAGATCCTGCACCGCAACAAGATTCCGTCGAAGCGTGTGAGCTGCATTTCTGTAGCGAGATCGGCCGTTCGATGGCGATGCTGGACTTTCGAGGCACGCTGCAATTGGTGCTCCACGGCGCCAACCGGGCGTTGGAATCTGGCTCGACCCACGAGCGGATTCATTTCGGCGCGATGGCACGTGTCTGGACCTCGCTGGTGTCCGCCGACCAGACCAGCGTTCAAATTCAAAGCCGTCAATCCCTGGACGCTCTGTTGGCGTGCCTGAACCATCAACCGGCCGGCAAGATCACCGCGGAGATCCGATCCGGGATCGCGTTCACCGAGTCGCTGGCGATGCGATGGAGTGCCGTCCCCGATGCCGTCGACTCCTGCGTGCTCGATTTCATCGCCGATTCAAAACCGCTGCGTTTCGAAATCGCGCACACCCGATGGTTGCGTCTGTGGGCCGACTGGCACCTCGGACGTTGGAACGAAATGCAGTCGATGGTCCATGAGATGGTCGACGATGCGAAGCGTCGTAACGATTCCTACCAGCAGCTGGTCGCAACGATCGGCTATGGCGGAAACGCCTTGCTGTTGTCCGACAGCGTCGCCGAACTGCAACAGCTTTGCCGGGACAACCAACGCATCAAGACCGACACCGGGACCGTCGAGCTGATCGATTTCTTGCAGTGGATGCAAACCATTCAGCAATCTCTTTACCTGGGCGAATTCGACGCCGCGTCACCGCTGGTGATGAAGATGCGACGGTCCATCGAAAGCTCGCCGATCGGACAGATCTTGCTGGTCCGAGTGTTCCTGGACTACTTCACGGCGTTGGTTTCGCTTCACCTCCGCAGCCAATCATCGGCCGGCCCGCTGACCGACCCCGCGGTCGTTGAAGCCTGCATCGGTCGTTTGGAAAACCAGTCCTCCGACTATGGGCGGATGCTGGCCGCCTTGATCGGCGGAATCGACAAACGTCAGTCCGAGGAACGAGAACAGGCGATCGAGGCATTTCAGCGAGCGGCAGAACTGGCAAGCCGACACGGGATGTTCCCTTATCAACTGGCGGCCGAAGACGGTTTGCTGAACTGCGTCAAGCCCGAGGCGGATGCCGATTCGCTGTGTCAGCAGATGCTCAATCAGCGGATTGAGCATCCCGAAAAACTGGCACGCCTCTACACGGTCGCCCCACCGCGGTCGCCCCGCAGCGCAACGCCGTGAAGCATTTGTTAGCGGTAGGGCGCAAGCCCTCCGGTCTGTCACGGTGTCTTTGAAGCGCGACCGGACGGCTCGCGCCGTTCCGCTAACACGGCGGGAATTCATTTGTTAGCGGCAGGGCGCAAGCCCTCCGGTCTGTCACGGTGTTTTTGAAACGCGACCGGACGGCTCGCGCCGTTCCGCTAACACGGCGGGAGTTCATTTGTTAGCGGTAGGGCGCAAGCCCTCCGGTCTGTCACGGTGTCTTTGAAACGCGATCAAGCAACGCAACAGATGTCGGTTATCCCCTGGCGAGATTGAATTGCGTCAATCCCTAGCGACCTACACTTTCGTGGCGATCGATGCGTCATCCGATCGGAATCCATTCTGCAAACCCTCCATCTCCGACCCTGTTTCGCACCCATGACCCCTTGCCCGCCGTGCGAACCGACCATCGATTGCAACGAGAGTGCCAACTTTCAGTTCGAAATCCCTCGATTTTCCGCAACCGCATCACAACTCGTTGACACGCTGAACCAAAGCGAGGCGAACGTGCCCGCGGTGGTGCAACTGATCGAATGCGAACCGACGATCAGCTCTCAGGTGCTGGGACTCGCCAACAGCCCGATTTACGGCGCAAGTCGTGCGATCACAACGATCGGACACGCGGTCGTTGTGCTCGGTTTTCGTTGCGTCGCCCAGCAGGCGATCGCGTCCGCATCGGGGGCTCTTTTCAAAGCGAAAGACGCAGCTTGCCAAGCACATCGCCTGGACACCTACATCCAGTCGCTGGGCGTCGCCACGACGGCCCGGTTTATTGCCAAACGGACCAAGACCACCAATCCAGACGAAGCGTTTTTGTGTGGCGTTGTCCATGACATCGGCAAACTGATTCTGTTTCAACATGCCGGTGAAGAATACGCAGGCATGCTCGATAAGTGTCCACACGAAAAGTCGTTGGCGCCTGAAATCGAATCGTACGGGATCACGCACGCGACTCTCGGTCGTCAATGCGGCGTCGCTTGGTCTTTGCCGACCCAAATGTGCATCACCATCGCGAATCACCATCTGTCACTCAACGAGGCCGCTGACCCGCTTTCCCGAACACTCATTTGTGCCGCCTATCTGGCGAAAAAATGGCAACTGGGATTTTGCGAAGACGCTTTCAGCGAAGATTCCGAGTTAGAGAGTGAGCTTTGTGATTTCCAAGATCCTGACTTGGCGGCCGAGTGTCGCGAGCAGTTTGAAGCGATCCGCGACATCTGTCTTTCCTAGAGAGTGCCGTGGAAACGTACCGTCTTCAAAGAACGCTGACCGTCTTGGTGAGTTGCCTGATCGTCACCGGATCGATCGGGTTCGTGGCAATCGAAGGCTGGTCGTTTGCCGATTCGCTCTACATGACGATCATCACCATGTCGACGGTTGGCTTTGGCGAAACCAACGAACTGACGCCTCACGGTCGCGTGTTCACCTCGTCGCTGATCTTGGCCTCGCTCGTGTTGATGGCTTGCTGGACCGCGGGCATCACCAGTTTCCTCGTCAACGGTCAACTGAGTGGGCAGTTTCATCGCCTTAGGACCAAAAAGAAGATCAACCAAATGAACAACCACGTCGTCGTTTGTGGCGGTGGAGCAACCGCCCGCACCCTGATTCATCAATTGAAAGTGCAGGGCAACGAGATCGCCGCGATCGTCAATGAGCCCGCTGAAGTTGGGATGACGCAGCGTTTTTTTCCGGACATTGCGTTGATCGAGGCAGATCCCAAATCCGAAATGGCGTTGATCGATGCCAATATCCTTGAGGCAGCCCACCTGGTCGCCGCAACCGAATCCGACTTCGACAACCTGTTGATCGTGATCAGCGGAAAAGGACTCGGCACCGAACTGAAAGTCATCAGTGTGGCTGAGAACCCCGAATTGGCCAACCGAATGCTGAAGGTGGGGGCCGATGAGGTGGTCTGCCCGCTGGTGATCGGCGGCGAACGCATCGCGTCGATCATCAACGAAAACGCCGGCAAACAAGAATCCGTGGTCGCCCCGGTGTGAAACTTCGATCGCCGCGACAACGGCAGTTTCGGGCTTTTCGCATCCCAAGGGGACAATTCGCGACATTCAGCCGGTTTCCGTTGGATTCGTGTTGGCCAATCCTTGCGGCGCGTGTACTCTCCCTACATCAGCGAGACGGACAAGGCGCTCGCTGAGAGGATGGATCGGCCAGATCAAAACGAGAAACGTCATGGACGTTTGCTGGCCTACGCGAGCCGAAGCGTTGAGTTGGATGCTCAGCAGGCCGCGACTGCGAGTTTCGAAATGAACGAATTCGCGCCCCTTGCTGCGTTCATTCGGCCACGTTGGCCGCTCTTTGAAAGCTGATTGCATCGATTCGATGCAACCCTCCCCGGGACTTTCTTGTTTGTCCGGGAGATCGAGCATTTCTTTCCATGCTGAAGTTGCGTCATGACATGACGCCATGAGCTGTCGGACATGTTTCGAAAACGCGAGTCGGTCTATCGAGACACGGCCACCCCAACACATCGGGATTCCCGCGGCAAAGTTGTTCCGCGGGACTCTCACACAAACGATTGAAGAGACGTACGTTGAAATCATTTCAAGAATTGGAATTGTTCGAGTCACTGGAAAAACGATTGGCCGAATTGGACTACACCGTCCCGACCCCGATCCAAGCCCAAACGATTCCCGCCGCCATTGAAGGCAAAGACATCCTGGGTTGCGCCCAAACCGGCACCGGCAAGACCGCTGCGTTTGCGCTGCCGATCCTCGACTACCTGGGGCACGAAGCTCCCCGCGCCGCCTCGGGACGCCCGCTGGCCTTGGTCCTCGCACCGACGCGTGAACTGGCCATCCAGATCGGCCAGAGCTTTCACACCTACGGAAAACACGTTCGGTTTCGCCAGACGCTGGTTTACGGTGGCGTGGGCCAAAACGAGCAAGTCCGCTCCCTGAACAAGGGCGCGCACGTCCTGATCGCTACACCGGGCCGATTGATCGACCTGATGGATCAAGGCCACGTGCAATTGTCGGACATCGAAATCCTGGTGCTCGATGAAGCCGATCGCATGCTGGACATGGGCTTCATGCCGGCGATCAAAAAGATCATCGCCAAGCTGCCCCAAGATCGGCAATCGCTGTTCTTTTCCGCCACGCTGCCTCCCAAGATTCGCGAACTGGCTGACCAGCTGCTGTTCAACCCGTTCCAAGTCAACGTGACGCCGAAAACCAAGAGCGTCGAACAGATCGACCAAAGTGTTCGCATGATGGACCGCTGTGAAAAGGTCGATGAGCTCGTCAAGGTGCTCCGCGGCGAAGACGTGCTTCGCTCGATCGTTTTCACTCGCACCAAGCACGGCGCCAACGCGCTGACGCGAAAGCTCGAAAAGCACAACATCTCCGCGACCGCGATTCACGGCAACAAGAGTCAAGCGGCTCGCCAACGGGCACTCAGCGCATTCCGAGAAAACCGCATCTCCGTCCTCGTCGCGACCGATGTGGCCGCCCGCGGGATCGACATCGATGACGTCACCCACGTCGTCAACTTTGACATGCCGATGGAACCGGAAAGCTATGTCCACCGGGTCGGCCGAACCGGCCGCGCCGGCGCCAACGGCATCGCGATTTCGTTTTGCACCGTCGACGAACGAGACAAGCTTCGCGAAATCGAAAAGCTGATCGACCAACCCTTGCGGATCCAAAACCCGGGCGCGAAATTGAACGACACGGCAAGCAAACCCAGCAAGTCGTCCAACTTCGGTGGCCGTAACGGATCACGAAACGGATCGTCGTCGGCAAACGGAAACCGCCGCCCCAAAAAACGCTTCGGCAAAGGCGGCTGGAACAAGCGTCGCGCGACCGCAAAAGCGTAACGCTCAAGGCATGTAGCAACGCACGCCAAAGAAGTGGGATAGGCTTCCAGCCTGTCGATGCTGAAATGACTGGCTGGAAGCCTATCCCACGAGCGGTCAGTGAATGCCGGGCTCTTGGCCCGGTGAACGGCCTTCGAGAAAATCGAAATCACAGCCCCGGTCGGCTTGCGTGACATGCTTGGCATACAGGTGCCCGTAGCCGCGTTCGGGGATCAACATGCCCAGCTGTTTGGATTGGCGTCGGCGATCGATTTCTTCGTCGCTGACGTCCCAGTGAATCCGTCGGTTGGGCACATCGATTTCGATGGCGTCGCCGGTCTCGACGAGCGCGAGCGGACCGCCGGCGGCACTTTCGGGTGCGATGTGCAACACGCAGGTGCCATAGCTCGTCCCGCTCATCCGCGCGTCGCTCAACCGCACCATATCGCGTACGCCTGCCTGCAGCAGTTTCTTGGGGATCGGCAACATGCCCCATTCCGGGAATCCCGGGGCGCCGAGCGGGCCGGCATTGCGGAGAATCAAGACGCTGTCCGCGGTCACGTCCAGATCGGGGTCATGCAACTTCGCTTTCATTTCCGGATAGTTGTCGAACACCAGCGCCGGACCGCGGTGGGTCAATAATTTCGGGTCCGCGGCGATCGACTTGATCACGCAGCCACTCGGCGCCAGATTCCCTTTTAACAAACACGTCCCACCGGCCGGCGAGACGGGATTGTCGCGAGTCCGGATGACTTCGTCGTCGATCGCTTCGGCACCTGCGATCTGCTCTCCCAGCGTGACGCCGCCCACGGTACGACAGTCGGTGTGCAGCAAATCACTCAGACGAGCCAGCAGTGCAGGAAGACCGCCGGCGTTGTAGAAATCTTCCATCAAGAATCGGCCGCCGGGGCGGATGTCGCCCAGCACCGGAGTGGTCCGCGACAGTGCGTCGAAATGATCAAGCGTCAGCTCAATGCCCAGCCGTCCCGCGATCGCGATCAAATGAACGATCGCATTGGTACTGCCACCGATGGCCAGCGATGTCATCAGCCCGTTTTCAATGGATTCGCGGGTGAGAATGTCCGACGGTTTCAGATTTCCCCATGCCAGGTCCACGGCGCGGCGGCCGGTTTGGGTGGCCAGACGGTGGTGATCGGCAAACACCGCCGGTACACAAGCCGCCCCGCCGAGCGACATGCCCATCGCCTCGGTCACTGCAGCCATGGTGCTGGCCGTGCCCATCGTCATGCAGGTACCCGCCGAGCGGGCGATACAATTTTCGATCCCCTTCCAATCCTGGTCACACAAGTTGCCGGCAACGCGTTCATCCCAGTACTTCCAAACGTCACTGCCGCTGCCGAGTGTTTCGTTCTTCCAGCGGCCTTTGAGCATCGGACCGGCGGGCAGAAAGATCGACGGGATGTCGGCACTGATGGCGCCCATCAACATCGCCGGAACGGTTTTGTCACAACCGCCCATCAACACCGCCGCATCGATGGGATGACAGCGCAAGACCTCTTCGACTTCCATCGCGAGCAGATTGCGATACAGCATCGTCGTCGGCTTCATCAACATCTCGCCGAGTGACATCACGGGCACTTCGACGGGAAAGCCGCCCGACTGCAAGATCCCCCGTCGAACTTCATCGGCCCGATCGCGAAAATGCGAATGGCAGGTATTGAGTTCGCTCCACGTGTTCAGAATCGCGACGACCGGTCGGTTCTGATAATCAATGTCGTCCACCCCCATGCCCTTGATTCGCGAGCGATGCCCGAAGGACCGCATGTCGTCGGGGCCGAACCAGCGATAGGAACGAAGTTGTTTCGGATCATGGGAGGGAGGCTGGGTCATGGAGCGAGACACTGCTTAAGAAAGGAGTGGGGCGGGGAAGGGAAGGGAAGGGTAGAGCAGGGCAACTGCGACCGGAGGGCTCGCGCCCTGCCGCTAGTCCTCAAACAGTCCGTCAAACAGTTCACGGTTGCTGGCTCTGGCTTGTTGGACCAACGCTTCGATCATCTTCGGATCGGATTCGTTCATCAAAAAGGCCAGATCGCGCATCTTGGATTCTTGATCGGGCAACTCATGACGTGCCGAAACATTCATCAGACGCAGATTGGCTTCGACGCGCCGCAGCGTACGATAGTTGTTGATCAGTCGTAGCGACGTGTCGGCGGGCAACAGATCGGCATCGGCCAACCGTTGGAGCGCATCGATCGTGCCGGTGGCGTGAATGTCGGGATGCAATCGAATATGTTCAAGCGTCAACATTTGGGCGACGAACTCGACGTCGACGGTTCCCCCGACGCCGCGTTTCAAGTTCTCTTCGCTGGCCGTTTGCTGCATCCGCAAACGCAACTCGCGGATTTCCTGAGCCATGGCGGGTCGCCACTCGGTGCCACGCAGGATTCCCAATAAGGTATCGCCGGCGTGCTTGCGGACGTGTCGTGAACCGGAGATCACTCGAGCCTTGCAGAGCGCCAACCGCTGCCACAACGGAGCCATGCCACGCTGGAACCGGTTCGTGAACTGGTCCAGCGAAACCGCCAGCACTCCTTCTTCGCCGGTCGGTCTCAGCCGTCCATCCAGCTCGTACAGTCGACCATATTCGCCGGGATGGTTGACCCGCGACATGATCGCCGAGGTCAACTGATTGAAGAACTGGGCATTGGTGATCGTCTTGCGCGGCCCGCCGACACGTCGCTGGGTTTCGCCGTCGCCGGTGTACAAGAAAACGACGTCGAGATCGCTGTGGTAATTCGGCTCGCGTCCGCCAAACTTTCCCAGCGCCACCGCAATCAACTCCGCCGGCTGACCGTCCGGGCCGATCGGATCACCGAAACGCATCGCCAACTGTTCCTGTTCGTACTCGGCGACTCGCCGCACGCAGGCTTCGGCGGCGTCGGCGAGCGACCGGTGGGTCGCCTGAACGGACTCCTTGCCGAGGATGTCACGCACGCCGATCATCAGATGCGCGCTGTTTTTGAAGCCGTGCAAGACCACGTCGATGTCGGTGGCACGTCGACACAGATCGATCGAACGTGCGTCCAACCGCTGGGCCGAGGGCAGACGATTCATCAGCAACGAATCGATCAACTCGTCGATCATGCCGGGCATCTCGATCAAGATGCGACTCAGATACGGCGTCGCGGCGCACATCCGAATCATCAACTGCATCGTTGCGCGATTGGTTCCGAACAATTCCCAAAGACTGGATTTGCCGCCGATCGATTCGGCCACGTCGGCCAGCGTCACCAGCGTCCGGTCGGGGTCGGGCGTGGTCGCGATCTCCGCCAACAGGTGAGGCGCCAGCGAGGCAAGAAAATGGCGACAACGTCGGCTGGAAAGAAACTGGATGGATTCGGTCGCCAGCGAATTGAGGTGCTCCATCGCTCGATCGGGATCACGCAGCGAATGACGCGACAGGGTTTGACGAACCAATTCGGGATCCGGTGACGGGTCGAGCACCAGTTCGGTCTCGATCGCAAAATCCTGTGGGGAATCCGAATCCTCATCCGAAGGCGCGTCGACCATCAGGTGATTGAGCACTTTCCGGTTCAGTTGGAAGGTCTCGCGCAACTGGGATTGGAACCGTTCCAGATCGCCGGATTTTCCTTGCGTGTCACGGATACCGAGATGCCAGGCGACGCGTCGCCGCATCAGATCATCGTTCGGCAGGCAACTGGTCGAACGGCCGAACATCACGGACAACTGATGCTGCAATCGACAGAGACGGGCATAGCCCTTGGACAACAGACTGCCCTCTTGATGCGTCAGACAACCTTCACGCTCCAACGCGTTGATCGCTTCGGCCGTGCTGCCGACACGGACGGACTTGATATCGCCACCGTGCAACAGCTGAAGGAACTGGATCATCAATTCGATATCGCGCCGACCGCCGGGCGCCATCAAGACATCGTCACCCTCGGAATGCTGCAAATCAAAGCGACGTTGCAGTTTTCGCCGCAGCGAACGCACTTCGGCAAAGTCTTGTCGACTCATGAACCGCCGATAGATCCAAGGTTCCAGTCGGCCCAGGAAATCGTTCCCCAATGAATGGTCCCCCGCGACCACCCGAGCCTTGGTCAATTTGATCCGCTGCCACGTCCGCCCCTCCGATTCCAACCGTCGGGCGGTTTGCGAACTGCTGCCGATGACGACATCCGACCCGAGCGGTCGAAACGAGGTATCGATCGCGATGTTCAGCGCCGCGGCGTCTTCGGAGCTGACCAGCGCAATCACATCGGCGACCACCTGCTGAACGAACTCGCGATGCGATTCATTTTTTTCTTCGATCGCGTCGTACAAGAACAACAACTCCAAGGGGCTGCCGTACCCCATCTCCGTTCCGCCCAAGTGTCCCAAACCGATCACGGCCAAACGGACGGTCTGGCCGTCGATGCGCCGCGGCAACCCGACGCGTTCGGTTTGACGCCGAAGCACGAATGTCAACGCCGCCTCCAAAACCGCATCGGCCACAAAGGCCAGTTGTTGGCCGACGTGATCGGGACTCAGATCGCGGACGAATTCGCCATAGGCGATGCGAACGATTTCGCGGCTGGTGAATTTCCGGATCGCCAACGCGGCTCGATTGGGGCTGTCGAGCCGATCGAGTTCGGCGACCAATTCGTCGACCAGGAACTTTCGCTCGGCCGGCTGACCATCACTGGCCCGCATCAAATCGAAACTTTCCGGATCGGCAATCAAACGATTGGCCAACGTTTGGCTGGTGGCGAAGATTTGCAGCAAGGCCGACAACGCCGCCTCGTCGCGCTCAAACAACGACAACAGCGACGTCGGCGAACGGCTGGCCGTGATGAAACGATCCAGGTTCTTGACGGTCGCGTCGAGATCGTCCAGTTCGTCGAAGTGACGCTGCAAACGATCGCGCAGGATTTCCAACAGATCCGACGGCGCACCACAGTTCCAGATCGACTGTAAATGTTGGCGGGTCGTAGCCCAATGGTTCACCCGCCCGGCGTCGATCCAATCGAAGGCGGAGTCGTCGGCGCCGGGGTGGTCCGAGGGCTGGTTGGTCGAAGACGGCGGGGGCGGCTTCACGGAGGAATCGTCCTGAGCGAGGAATCGGAATCAATAAGGAAGCGCCTACCGCCACGCCACGGCGGTTCCCCCCGCGACTGCACAACGCTGCACGATCGCTGTACGACGATTCAACAGAACCGGTCGGCCTGGCAAAAAAGCAAGGGAACTCTCCGTGGCATGCCCTAGTCTAAATTCCTGAGGGTTTTCCGTTAAGTCCGTGTCCGGTGACCTACCTTTGACAGACACCGGCTCAGCCAGGGGGCAAACGCGATCGTCAGGTTCAGTGAACCGTTCGGTCCCACAGCACCCCGGCCTTCATTGCTGCTGGCGCCAGGAGGCCCATTGTTGCCACGTTGGTTGAGTTTTTGCGACGCCCCATCGTGGAGATTTCGCAACACCCCACGCCCGACTCCTGCCGGTCTCATTGACGCAAACCCCACCCCACAAACGACTTGCAATGCTACACACGACATCATCGACGGGGGTCGGCATCCTGGATGCTGTACCCCTCCCGGACCAGAACGAATATTCCAAGCCGGGATCAGAGGAGAAGTTGATGGGAACCAGGATTAGCGGACGTAGCTTGCAAGACGATTCCTTCGCCGCAGAAGAATCGGTGGACCGCCGCTCTCGCGTGATGGGAGACGAATTCGCCGACCACCACCTGGAAGAGGCCCCCGCCGACTCGCGTGGCGTCGCCGACGAAATGGACGGCGACACCGATCCGACCGAAGACCCGGTGCGAATGTACTTGATGCAAATGGGGCAAATCCCTTTGCTGACCCGCGACCAAGAAGTCTCCGCGGCCAAGCAAATCGAACGCACCCGCGACCGTTATCGCCACTGCATGCTGGCGACCGATTTCATGCTGCAAGGCTCCCTGAAACTGTTGCAGCAGGTCCGCGACAAGCAATTGCGATTGGACCGAACGATCGAAGTCAGCGTGACCAACGCCGTCGAAAAGAAGGCGATCATGAAACGGATCGTGCCCAACGTCCGCACGCTGGAACATCTGCTCAACCAAAACAAGGTGGACTACTTCACCGCGATCAACAAACGATTGCCGATGCGTCAACGACGTGCGGCTTGGAAAAACCTGGTGATCCGCCGAAACAAGGCCGTCCGCCTGGTCGAAGAAATGAATCTTCGCACTGGTAAACTGCAACCGATTTTCCAAAAGCTGGAAAAATCGTCGCGGCGGATGAACGAGATCCGCAAACAACTTCGCGAAGGTTCGTCGTCGGACCTGCCCGGCATGCCTTCGGAGAAAGAACTCCGCAGCGAACTGAGCTATCTGATGCGGATGACCTACGAGTCGCCCAAAACGCTCGATCGCCGCGTCTTGTCCTGCGAAGCCCTGCGTGAAGATTACGAAGCGGCCAAGCGAGTCCTGTCGGCCGGCAACTTGCGACTGGTCGTGTCGATCGCCAAAAAGTATCGCAACCGTGGGCTGTCGTTCTTGGATCTGATCCAGGAAGGCAACACCGGCCTGATGCGAGCGGTCGACAAATTTGAACACGCCCGCGGATACAAATTCAGCACCTACGCGACGTGGTGGATTCGACAAGCGATCACCCGCGCCATCGCCGACCAAAGCCGAACGATTCGTGTGCCCGTTCACATGATCGACACGATGAACAAGATCCGCCAAATCACCCGCGATCTGGTTCAAGAAAACGGACGCGAACCGACGGCCGAAGAAGTCTGTGCCCGCAGCGGCCTGAGCCTGGACGACACCCGCGTGATCTTGAAGATGAGCCGTCAACCGCTGTCGCTGGACCAACCCGTCGGCGACCACGAGGACAGCGTCTTCGGCGAGTTCTTGCAAGATCACCGCGACGACGATCCGTTGCTGGAAACCAATCGCCAAGCCTTGAAGGCTCAGATCGATCTGGCCATGGAAACGCTGAACTACCGCGAACGAGAAATCTTGCGACTGCGTTACGGCCTGGCCGACGGTTACACCTACACGCTGGAAGAAGTCGGACGGATCTTTCAAGTCACCCGCGAACGCGTCCGCCAAATCGAAAGCAAGGCGGTTCGCAAACTGCAACAACCGTATCGCGCTCGATCCTTGGCCAGCTTCCTCGACGGAGCCGACTTGGCACTGATCGAAGGCGGCGAACCGGTTTAAGAGACCGTCCCGACCGCGTGACTACTTGCGGCGGAACGCTCTGGCCAACGCCGAAACCGTGATCAATCCTCCGACGATCGGAATCGCCGGAATGATCAACTTGGGCTGGGCGGCAAGCACCACCAGCGCGATCACACCGATCACCGGTGCACTTGCCGGCAACCATTTGGCCGGTCGCTTCAGCGAAGGCCAAGCCAACCACAGCGCCCCCAGCACCAACCCGATCCGCCCGCACGCGGCCGCCACGAACTCCCCGGTGCTGCCGGATCCAAACCACCACGCCAACAGCGACGCGCTCAACATCGTGATCGCCAGCGCCAGCGTCATCCTGCGTCGGATCTCAGACGGCGAGTTCGGTTGCGATGTTCTTTCACGACGAGGCATCGGTGTCCAATTCTTGTTCAGGTTCTGTTTCCAGTGGAGCCCGATCAGCCTGACCGGCGGGCAGCCAACGCCGCCATGCCAACAGCAGCACGCCGACGACCGCGTAGCCCGCGGCAAACTCGAACACCTTGGACCGACTTTCCGGCCCCAGCACGATCGTTTCCCAGTGCTCCGGCCCCAGCGGCAGAAACAGCCGACTGCCTTCCAGCGGTGAATGCATCAGGCCGAACAGCGTGAACACGGCACAGACCAGAAACACGATTCCCGCCGTCCGCAAATTGCGATCGATCGACGCGGCCAGCCCCCAGGCCCACAACAAGCTGGTCAGAATGAACCCGCTGCCCAACATCGAAATGGTCGCGAAACTTTCTTGAAACACGGGACTGAGATCGGACACCGAAATGCCCGCCTCACGCAAGGCCTGGTCGCCCAAAATCTGCCCGCTGAAATTCAAGACCAACGCGGCCAACGCCGGTAAACACGCGATCGCCACCGCCGCGTAGTGCCGCTTGGGTGTCGCCGAAAAACTTTGCGCGGTGATTTCCAAGCCGATGAAGACCAAGATCGGCAGCACCGCCGGTTTGGGGATGATGTCATTGAGGAACGTGAAGTACCCGATCAGTCCCGCCGACCCGATCACCAACGCGGTCCCCAGCGTGTATCCCGCCCTGCCTCCCATCGCTTTATAAGCGGGGTGGCCGATGTAGGGCGTCGTCTGAATCACGCCTCCGGACAGCCCGGCCAGCAACGTCGCGACCGCTTCTACCCCGATCACCGTCGGGGTGTGATAAGTATCGCCCGCCGCCGCGGCACTCTCGGTGCAATCGATTCCCCCGACGACCGTGGCGATCGCAAACGGCAACGCGATGGGAAGATACGGTACCGCATCAGGCCACGCGGAAATCCAGCTGCCGTCCCAGCATTCCATCCACCGCGTCGGAAACCACTCGATCGTGCTCAGGCTGGGAAAATGATAGCCCTCCACTCCCAACCCACACATCAGATAATAGATCAGCCCGGCGACCACCAGCGCCCCCAGGGTGCCGGGGACCCGACCGGGCAGCGGAATCCGCGCGATCAAGGTCGTCAGCACGATGGCCAAAGCGACGAGCCCGGGGAGCGGACGACCGAGAATTTCCGACAGCGGCAAAAAGCTGATCAATGCCAACGCGATCGCCGCCAAGGAACCCAACAATCCGGCGCGGGGAACGACCCGCCGCACCCAGTTGGACGCCGGCGCCATCACGAGTTTCAACACGCCGCTCATGACGATGCACCAAATCCCGATGTGCCAGGTGCGATACGCCGCATCGATCTCCGACAGCCCCAGCGAATCGACCCCTTGGCGAAACGATGGCCCCAGGATCAACAGGCAGACGCCGAACACGCTGGGCGTATCCAGACCGAGCGGCATCGCCGTCACGTCGCTGGAATTTTTCTCCCGCGCCAACCGAAACGCGAAATACACGAATGCCAAATCGCCGACCAGAACCCCCAGGGCGGTGCCGGGCACCAAGGCCGAAATCGCGAACTCGGTGGGGAACCCGAACCCGCTCAGCAGGATGACGACCAGAAACAATCCGGTCAGATTATCCAACATCAGCCCAAAGAATGCGTTCACATCACCGGGCGTCATCCACTGGTAGCGATGGGCGTGTGGAGCCGTTTGATTTGATGCGTTCAATGGAAATCCATAAGAAAACGTTTTGATGCGACCCTCCGCCTCGCTCCAGGCGTTTTATCCCTGAAATCAGCCTGCAACTAGCCGTTTGGACACCGCCGACCGACAATTCAGCCAAAAAGCGCTTTGACGAATGGGGCAATTGGCGAGATAATGGGTTTCATGGTGCACAAAGATTCCCGGTGCACAGCGGCGGTTTTGACGCTCCTTTGACGCGTGCTGTGGACCGCTTGTTTCCCTTAAACACTTGTCCGCTCATCGGAACCTCGGCTCATGTCTTCCACCACCGCTTCTGTCCATTCCGCTTCGGCCACCGAAAGCGATGAATTGAGCGACGAGGCATTGCTGGCCGCCTATCGGAACAGCGGTGATCGAACGCTGTTCAATCAGTTGATGGGTCGCTATCAGCGTGAAATCTACAGCTACCTCCGCCGCTACATCGGCAGCACCGAGATGGCCGAAGACGCGTTTCAGGGCACCTTTTTGCAGGTCCACCTGAAGTGCCAACAATTTGACAGCTCGCGCCGTTTTCGCCCCTGGTTGTATGCGATCGCGACCAACCAGGCGATCGATGTCCAGCGCCGCAACAAGCGGCACCGGATGGTCAGCCTGGATCGCACCCCGAACGATTCCGAACAACGCAACGCCAGCTGGGCCGAAAAACTGGTCGGTGGAACGCCCGACCCCCTGGCCGCCGCGGCCTCGCAAGAGAACGGCGACTGGATGAAAGAATCGATTTCATCGCTCGGCCAGCCCATGCAGCAGGTGATTCAGTTGGTCTATTACCAAGGGTTGAAATACCGCGAGGCGGCGGAAATCTTGGGAATTCCGGTGGGGACGGTCAAAAGCCGCCTGCACGCGGCCGTCCAGCGATTGGGCGTGATGTGGGAAGACTCCCACGCCCCCTCGGACGATTGAGTAGAATCAACGAGCACTGAGTCGAATCAACGAGCACCGGCGCCGCTGGGACGCGCGCCAAACCGACTTGGCCTGACGAACCCGGTGGAGTCTCGCTGAACCGGTTGAGTCGACTGTGCGTAGGATTGAACGACACTCACCCATCGCTGCGACCGCAGCAGAGTCAGACTTTCATTCGCCCGCCGCATTTCCTGCCGATGCACGAAGATCTGCTTGGATACCTTCTCGGAGCCCTTGAGCCAGACGAAATGCAACGCGTTTCCGACTGGCTACGCGACCATCCCGAGGGTCGTGAACAGCTCGCAGAAATCGAGCGGAGCCTAAAACCGCTGGAAGAAAGTTTTGAAGCGGTCGAAGGGCCCAGTGACGACCTGCTGGCCCGAACCCTGGCCGCGATCCCCGACGGCATCCCGCCGACGGACGACACGCCCACGGATCCTCCGGTGACGCTGACCGACGTGGATCTATCGGGAGAAGCCGGAGCGGGCGGCAACCGCTGGAATGTGATGGATTCGATCGGCGGCCTACTGTCGGTCGCCACGTTGCTGGCGCTGCTCTTGCCGACGATTGCCGCCGGCAGGTTCGAGGCCCGAAAAGTAGCCTGCGAAGACCGTCTGCGCCGCAATTGGACCGCGCTGATGCAATACGTTTATCGCAGTGAGCACGGGCGACTGCCCGAAGTCGCCGAGTCGGGACCGGAAGCCTTTGCCGGAATGTTTGCCATCCGACTGGCCGATGCGGGATTGCTGGACGACGTCGATCAACGCTGGTGCCCCTCGGCTGACTTACCGGTGCTCGACGATGCCGGCGGTTCCGTTCCGCAGGAACCCTCCCCATTGGTTTCGCTTTCGGCATTGCCATCGGTGGAGTCGCTTCACAAACTGCCGCCCGATGACCTGAAACGGGTCCAACAATTTGCCGGTGGCCATTACGCCTACACCCTCGGTGTGATTGGCGATCAAGGGTTTTCGTCGCCGCGTTTCGAGGCCCGATCGTCGTTCGCCGTGATGGCCGACGCGCCACTGGAGCACGCCATGACAGCGGACCAGCCGGCCAAGATGCGATTCAGCCACAGCGGCCAGGGCATCAATGTGCTGTACGAAGACGGCAGCATTCGATTCATCCGCGCCGACGCCCTCGGGTCGATGCCCGATCACCCGTTCTTCAATCACCTCGGGGCGAGCGAAGCGGGGGTCAACATCGACGATGCCAGCCTGTCACCGAGCTGGCGGGCACCGTTCTCGATTTCGCTGCAGCGCTAACGGTCGGCGTACACCATGATGCTCTCTTCCTTCGTCACCGGCACGTTGGACTGGTCGCTGGTGACAATCGCCTTGACCAGATGCCGCCCCTCGGCGACACCCCTGGCTTTGACGCGGTAGACCATCTCATCATTGGCCTTCAGCAAGGCTCGCGGCGAGAACGCGATGAGGCCTTGTCCCTGAGGCGTGAAGTCACCTTGTTCGACCAACTGCAGCCCTTGAGGAAGCTGCAACGCGACCTTGACGTTGGTGTCGTCGCGAGAACCGGTGTTGCTGATCCGGATCTCGTAAATGGTGTCGCCACCGATTTCGATCGGGTCGGCACTGTCGTTGATGGAGAACGTCAGCTCGGCCAATGAAGCCACTTCGACCTGACTCTCGGTCATCGTCTTGATCCCCAGGTCCGCCGTCGCCACCGTTTGCAACACACGGTTACCTTCTTCGACCGGCAACAACGTCAACGGCACCTTACCGGATTGTCCGACCGGCAATGCGTCCAAGGACCAGAACACGGCGTGTCGCGAGGCGTCGTACTGTCCTTCGTAATCGGTTTTCACGAACGTGAACCCACGGTCAAGCTGGACGCTCATCTCAACGTTTTGTGCTTCGGCCGTCCCCACGTTTGCGATCTCTACCTCGTAAGTGGCCTGTCGTTCCAAGAACCGGCGCGACGGTCCGGTCAGGGTCGCTTTCAACTCCGGTGCGACGACCTCGACGGCGATCGTGTGTGTGGTCTCCAATCCGTCGTCGCCTTTGACGCGAATCTCGTTTTGCACGACACCGGCTTTGACCGCCCGCATCCGCAAGACTTGTCGTCGGATCTCACCCGGACCGAGCGTGCCGATCAAGTTGTCCAGCTGGGTTCCCTGGGGATGCTCCAGCCCGACCGGAACGTCCTCCTGCAGAATCACGCCGGTCGCGTCGCCGCTGCCCGGGTTGCTGACTTCCAATTCGATTTCGAGTTGCTGACCGATGAGCACCTTTTCGGGCGCCCGCTGGACGACACGCAATTCCGGCCGCGTGCTGATCGTTCGGACCGACGCCGCGGCTTCGAACGTGACGCGGGCGACGCTGCCCAATTCACCCTCTTGCTCGGGAGTCAATTGCAACGTGATCGTGCGTTCTTGGTTGGGTTCCAAATCACCGAGTTCCCAATACAGCTCGGGTTGATATTTCGGGTTCGGACGCGGCGTCGCGTCGGTCAACACCATGCCGGTGGGAACACGGTCGTGGACCCGAACATTCAACGCTTTGGAACCGCCGACGTTTTTGACGGTGATGACAAACGAAGCCGGCTTTCCGACCTTCACCTCGACAGGCGCCCGTTTGTGAATCACGACCGACGGAGACTGAGGACCGTCCAGGTAACGTTCGCCGGGAGACGCCAAAGTCGGTCCGGAGGGCAATTGTCCTTCGGCAGCGGTTTGTCTGTAACCGACACCCTGGTAGACCGAACCGTTGGGTGTTTGAGCCGCAGCCGAATAGGCCTGCGCCGCAGGATAGGCCTGCGTTGTGGCCGGGTAGTTCGCCCCGGGAGCCGCCGTCGGCTGAGGCTGCATCCCTTGCGATTGCATCGCACTCGTCCCCGGCGCCGGGGTACCAAACGATGGAGTCGGCAACTGGGTTGCCGCGGGCGCGGCGGCCAACGGATAGTTGTCGGGAACACCGAAACCACCGGTCGGCTGCGCGTAGCCTTGTCCCGTCGGTGCGGCGGCGGGTCGGCCGTAGGACGACGGTGCCGAATCGGCAACCTGACCGTTGCCAACGATTTGAGGCTGAGACGTGATGCCCATGGTGGCCGCCGTCATCGCTGGCTGAGCGGCAGCCGGTGCGGGCTGTTCTGCTTCGTCTTGCATCGGGAATTGGGTGGCGCCGATTTCCAGCTTCATCGCCGGCTCGCGATGGATCCGCATCGTCGACCCCGGAGCTTCGGCCAATTGCGGCTGGGACGGCCCGGCCGCATCCTCGCCGACAGGTGTCAACATGGCTGACGGCATGCCGGCGGTGGGATCAGCGGTTTCGCTCAACGACGGACCGCGATCGAATCCTTGTGCATCTTCGAAGGTTCCGCCGCGCAGATCGTTCGCGGGCGGTGGGCCGGCTGGGTCGCTGCCAGCTGGGTCGCTGCCAGCTGGGTCACTGCCGGCTGGGTCACTGCCGGCTGGGTCGTTGTCAGCCAAGCCACTGCCGACTTGGACGTCTTGTGAATGGTTATCGCTGGGCGTCTCGGCGAACGTGATCTCCGACATTTGGGGTTGGTCGGGAAACGACGCGGCGGGCGCATCGGCGACCGGCAATCCCATCGAAAACGAAGGTCCACCGGCGTCGGCTTGCGCATCGACTGCGACGTCCGCTTCGGCATCCATCGGCGGCGCGTCGTCAAAACTCGGTAGCCGCATCTTCATCACCGACCGTCCGCCGAGGGAGCTTTCGCGCGGCGTCGCATTCTCGGAGTCCGCGGGGATTCCCGGCAACACCATCGAATCGCTCGACTCGGTGTGCTGGACCAGACGCACCGACGGCGACGCGGAGCCTTCCGCGGAATCGGGTTCACCGACCGGTTTGAGCAACTGGACGTCTGCGGGATCGACCGATTGCAATCCGGCCGCCGAGGCGATGGGTGAAACCGCCTTGCCGGGTGGAATTTGCTCTTCGGTCCAAGCCGATTCGGTGCTGGCTTCTTGGTCTTTTTGTGCTTGGGCGGCCATGATGGCCCCCAACAAAATCGTCACAGCACCTGCGGCGAGTCTTACGCCAAACGCTTTCATGGGTCTCAATCCGTTGGTGAAAAAACCGACTGGTCCTCCAGTGGGAACTACGGCATATCAAATTCACCCCCGACGTGAAAAGTCCGCTTCTGCGGAACGGCGGGTTTCGGCGTGACATGCACATCTCAGCGGGACACGTCAGCGACCGGCGCGTGTCGCTGGACCGGTGATGATTTTCCAAGCGTCACGCGCCACTGGCTGACGCCACGTGCTGGGGTGCCCTCGGGTTTCGCTAGAAACACGCCTGCAAAGGATGCCGTGGCTGCTATCATAGAGGTGACTTCCCCACCTCACCGACGCCCGCCCCACCTTCGATGCCTGCACCCACCCCTCCGCCGATATTCGTCGCCCTGTTCGCCGTCCTGTTCGTGGCCGCTGGCCTAGTCGCTTTTTACCCGGCCGCGCCGCTGCACGCCCAAGAGCCCGCTAAGCCAGAGCCCGCTAAGTACGAACACGGCCCCGACTCCCAACCCAACGACGCGGTTCCACACGGCACGGTCACCCAACACACTTGGCTCGACAGCAAGGTTTTCCCCGGGACCAAACGTCGTTACAGCCTCTACGTTCCGGCCCAATACAATCGCCAAACGCCGGCCGCACTGATGGTGTTCCAGGACGGGCATACCTTTGAAGGCACCACGGGCGATTACCGCGTGCCCGTCGTCTTCGACAATTTGATTGCGAAAGGCGAGATGCCGGTGACCATCGCGGTGATGATCGACCCGGGCTACACCAGCGAACTGCCGGAGAAACGTGGCTGGCGGCCGCGTCCGGAAAACCGCAGCGTTGAATACGACACCGTCAGCGGCGACTACGCGGAATTTCTGCTCACGGAAATCTTGCCGGCCGTCGAAAAGGACTATCGGATCACTTCCAATCCTGAGCTGCGAGCGATCTGTGGCAACAGCTCCGGCGGCATCTGTGCGTTCGGTGTGGCCTGGCATCGGCCGGACCAGTTTCGCAAGGTACTCAGCCACATCGGCAGTTTTGTCAACATCCGTGGCGGCCACCACTACGCCGCGATGATTCGCAAAACCGAAACCAAACCGCTGCGTGTCTTACTGCAAGACGGTGCAAATGACTTGGACAACCAGCACGGCAACTGGCCGCTGGCGAACCAACAGATGGCCAAGTCACTTGAATTTGCGGGCTACGATTACAAGTTTGTGTTTGGCACCGGCGCCCACAATGGCAACCATGGTGGCGCCATTTTCCCCGACTCGCTGCGATGGTTGTGGCGTGGATGGAAGGAGCTGACGCCGTAATGCTTCGCCCTTCGAACCCCAAGAGTCATTCGCCCCAGCCCCCAGCTTCTCTCGCGGACTCGATCATCTCCAGATCTCCATCAACCACGCCGGCACCCGAGCGCGACTCCGCAGCGGGCGATTCCTTGGACGTTCCGTTTGCCGTTCCGTTCGTGCACCGCTTGCGGACGACCGAGCAAATCGCGGGCGCCGATTTCCCGACGCTGCTGCAACTGTTGAAACAGGACAGTTTTGGCGACGCGAAGGTATTGCTGGTCGCCGAACGCCCGGTCGCCGAATCGGCGGGCCACGTTGCGAAACTCGCGGAGCGGCTGACCGAATCCGCCGGCGTGAATCTCGTCAGCGACGTGGTCTTGGTCGAAGGCGGCGAAGCGGTCAAAAACGATTCCGTCTGCGTCGAACAGGTTTTGGCGGCCATCAATGACCGTGACCTGGACCGCCGCAGCTACGTGATTGCGATCGGCGGTGGCGCGATGCTGGACGCGGTCGGGTACGCCGCCGCGATCGCGCACCGCGGAATCCGGCTGATTCGCCTGCCCACGACAACGCTGGCCCAAGGCGACAGCGGTGTGGGAGTCAAGAACGCGATCAATTACTTCGGCAAGAAGAACTGGGTCGGCACATTCAGCGTTCCGTGGGCGGTGATCAACGACGCCTCGCTACTGGAGACACTCCCCGACCGAGACTTTTGCAGCGGATTCAGTGAGTCGGTGAAGGTGGCGTTGCTGAAGAGTCGCACGGAGTTTGATTGGCTATGTGACCACGCCGATCAGATTCGCCGGCGTGACATGACCGTCGCATCGGCGGCGATTGCGACGAGCTGCAAATTGCACCTGCGGCATATCACCGAAGGCGGCGATCCGTTCGAAATGCTGGAAGCCCGACCGTTGGATTTTGGCCACTGGTCGGCGCACAAGCTGGAACCGATCACGGACTTTGACATTCGCCACGGTGAGGCCGTCGCGATCGGAGTCGCGATCGATTGCTTCTATTCACATCTCCAACACGGCTTCGGCATCGAACACGTGCACCGCGTGTGCGAGTGCCTGCACAGGCTCGGATTGCCGCTGTGGCACGAAGCCTTGTCGCCGCTGGATCGCTTGCTCGATGGGTTGGAAGAGTTCCGTCAACACCTCGGCGGTCGCCTGACGATCACGATGCTTCAAGACGTCGGAGAGAGCATCGATGTTCACGAAATCGATTCGGCGACGATGGCAAAGGCGATCGAAATGCTGCATGCCGAAGGCGACCGGATCTCAGCACGCGCATAGCAGCAGCGCCTTGTCCCCAGGCTCTGCCTGGGGACACACTGTATTGGAGGCTCCGCCTCCTGAGTCGCGCAAAAGCCAGAGGCGGAGCCTCGGGCACATTGCGTTCCCAGCCTGGAGCCTGGGAACGAGGGAAAGGAATTGCGGTCCTCGAGATTTCAGTTCGCATCAACTTCGTAACGGCCTAGCCTGACATGCAGAAGGAGTTTTATCGGATCGGCGTTCTGCTCCTGTCCCTGTGGCTGATACGGATCGTCGATGCCACGATTCCCTATGCCTTGACGGATCTCGGGTTGCAACCACGGCGCTGGAGCGGGCTGCCGGGGATCGTGACGATGCCATTTCTGCACGGCAGCTTTGGCCACCTGTTTAGCAACACGATGTCGTTGGGAATCCTACTGGGCTTGCTGGTTAGCTCGCAGAAAGCTCCCTGGTTGCTCGCCGCGCTGACCTCGCTCGCCGGTGCGTCGTTGCTCTGGCTGGTCGGGCGTGACGCGAATCATGTCGGCGCGAGCGGATTGGTGTTCGGACTGATCGGATTGTTAATCGTCAGCGGTTTTCTGCGACGCCGTTTGGTCCCCGTCGGCGTCGCGATCGTGGTCGGCATCCTGTTCGGCGGAACGCTGTTGTGGGGAATCTTGCCGGGCGGTGGTGCCGAGGTTTCCTGGGACGGCCATCTCTGCGGCTTGATCGGCGGCATCGCGATTGCGTTTTTCACCAGCGACGAAACGGGGCGGTTGAGGATTCGAACGTGACCGGTCGGCGAGTGGGATAGGCTTCCAGCCTGTCGATGCTGGAATGACAGGCTGGAAGCCTATCCCACTCGCTGCTGCTGACAGGCTGGAAGCCTATCCCACTCGCTGCTGCTGACAGGCTGGAAGCCTATCCCACATATAAAAAAACGCCCGAGCCAAATGGCTCGGGCGTTTTCGTTTCGCTGATTGATTCCGCGTGGCGGATCAATACATGTCGTGGTCGCCGCCGTGGCCTTTGGCACCGGCCTTCGGCTTTTCGGCAACCAGTGCGTCGCTGGTCAGCAACAGGGTGGCGACGCTTGCGGCGTTGCCCAGTGCGGTCCGCGTGACCTTGGTGGGGTCGATGACACCGGCCTTGACCAAGTCTTCGTAGGTATCGGTCAGCGCGTTGTAGCCACCGTTGCCCTTCATCGCAGCGACTTTCTCGCAAACGATTCCGCCGTCTTGGCCGGCGTTTTGGGCGATCATGTGCAGCGGGGCGCGGCACGAACGCAGGACGATGTTGTAACCGACTCGTTCGTCGTCGCTCAGGTCATCGGCGGGCTTGACAGTGCTGCTGGCACGCAGCAGGGCGACGCCACCACCGGGCAAAATGCCTTCTTCGACGGCGGCACGGGTTGCGTGCAGTGCATCTTCGACGCGAGCCTTCTTTTCCTTCATCTCGCTTTCGGTCGCGGCACCGACGTTAACCTTGGCGACACCACCGGCCAGCTTGGCCAAACGCTCTTCCAGTTTTTCGCGATCGTAATCGCTGGTGCTGTTTTCGATTTCACGACGGATTTGGTCGATGCGAGCCTTGATGTCGCTGCTCTTACCGGCACCTTCGATGATCGTGGTGTTGTCCTTGTCGATGATGATCTTCTTGGCACGACCGAGTTGCGGCAGGTCGACGCTTTCCAGCTTGATGCCGAGAGCTTCGAAGATGGCTTGACCGCCGGTCAGGATGGCGATGTCTTCCATCATGGCCTTGCGTCGGTCGCCGTAGCCGGGAGCCTTGACGGCACAGACGTTGAACGTGCCGCGGAGCCGGTTGATGACCAACGTGGCCAGTGCTTCGCCGTCGACGTCTTCGGCGATGATCAACAGCGGCTTGCCTTGTTGAACGACCTTTTCCAGCATCGGGACCATGTCCTTGATGCTGCTGATTTTCTTTTCGAAGACCAGGATGTAGGCGTCTTCCAGGACGGCTTCCATGCTGGCGCTGTCGGTGACGAAGTAAGGCGACAGGTAGCCGCGATCAAACTGCATCCCTTCGACCCATTCCTGCTCCGTTTGCAGGCTCTTGCCTTCGTCGACGGTGATGACGCCGTCCTTGCCGACCTTGCTCATCGCGTCGGCCAACAGTTCGCCGATTTCCCGGTCGTTGTTACTGGCGATCGTCGCGACGTCTGCCATCGCGGACTGATCCTTGACCTTGGTGGCCATCGAATGCAGTTTTTCGGTCAGATCGGCAACGGCTTTTTCGATGCCCTGCTTCATTTTGATCGGGTTGACGCCTGCGACGACAGCCTTCAAGCCTTCGTTGAAGATCGCTTCGGCCATCACGGTCGCGGTCGTGGTTCCGTCACCGGCGACGTCGCTGGTCTTGCTGGCGACTTCGCGAACCATCCGGGCGCCCATGTTTTCATAGACGTCTTCCAGCTCGATTTCCTTCGCCACGGTGACACCGTCTTTGGTGACGGTCGGGCTGCCGAAACTTTTCTGCAAGATCACGTTACGGCCCTTGGGACCGAGGGTGACCTTGACGGTGCGAGCCAGCTTGGAAACGCCTCGGCGAATCGCCTCACGGGCTTCCTGCTCAAATGCAATGATCTTTGCCATGGAATTCTATTGGGGTGTGTTGTAAGAGGTTTTTGATCGGGTGGGATGCGTACGGTGATTGCTCGGCCGCGGCCTAGCCGATCACCGCCAGGACGTCGTCTTCACGCATCAGCAAATATTCTTCGCCATCGATCTCGACCGATTCGCCGGCGTAACTGCTGAACAGCACGTGGTCGCCTGCGGACAACTGGCTTTGTCCACGGGTGCCGTCATCGAGCAGCTTGCCGGTGCCGATTGCCACGACGGTGCCGCGGGCCGGTTTTTCGCGTGCCGAATCGGGAAGAACGATCCCGCCAGCGGTCGTTTCTTCGACTTCTTCACGCTGGACCACGATTCGCTCGCCGATCGGTTGCAGTCGAACGGAAGCCTTTTTCTTGGTGGCAGTCGCCATAGTTGCGGATACCTTTTCTGTAGTGCGGGAAATTGAATGGAGAATGTCTTGTAGGCTGCCGCCAGCGGCAATGGCCTGCCCAATCACGATCAACGCAACTGCGGCCGAAACGACCGCCTGGCAGTCCACCGCGCGAAGTCGACTGTGTTGAGTCCACTGGCGAGCGGCTGTCGTTTTGGGGACCTGATGGCCGCGCCAAGTTGACAGTTTTTCTGACTGGCACGCCGAGCAGCAAACGGTGTGCCAGATCCTGACCGCGGCCGGGGCATCACACTCCTCCAACCGGAACAAGCCCTCGAAAGAGCCTCAAAATATCGGTGCAGAAAGTTTCCTGAAGGTCGCTGATCGCGGACGCGTATCTTGGTGCATTTCTGGTTTCTGCAACAGGGGCCAAATCATCCGCCCCGACCGGAATCTTCCAGAGCCGGCCGGTTTTCCCCACGCGACACCGCGGAATCGAGCGGTGCAGACGTTCGCCCGCACGTCGATCGCCTCGCTGACAGCTCGCGGTCCGGCGAATAATGCCATCTGCTTTGACGCCACGCGGGGTGCTTTCTGTTAGCGGTAGGGCGCGAGCCCTCCGGTCTTTTACGGTGTTTTTGAAACGAGACCGGACGGCTCGCGCCGTTCCGCTAACACCTTTCAAGTGCTTTCTGTTAGCGGTAGGGCGCGAGCCCTCCGGTCTCTTACGGTGTTTTTGAACCGCGACCGGACGGCTCGCGCCGTTCCGCTAACACCTTTCAAACCAAAGCAGATGGCATTGGGCCAACGCACGCAGACACGCCAGAAACGACAAATTGGCAGGCATGCCATCGACACAAGTCACAAGAGTCGAATCCACCCTCCCTCTGGGAGGTTCGCGGAGGAGTTTACGCTCGGAGCGGGAAGGGTCGATGCGGCTCGGAATCACGCGTCTCGGAATCACTCAGCGACGACCGCTCGACCCTCCCTTCGCTGAACTCGACCCTCCCTGCCAGGGAGGGTGACTTTTAAAAACTCCCAATCTCCTTCGACAAGTTCGCCCACGGATGAACGAACGGATGAACAAACAAACGAAGATTGACTCACCGTTAAACTCCCGGCCGTCCATTCCAGCGGCAAATTGCTGCACAGCGGCGTCAAATTGGCGCGGCGATTGCATCTAGCTCCGCGGAGACAGTACTCCCTGTCAAAAACTGCTTTTCAGCGTTTCAAATAAGCCAATACGGGTTCCTCGATGATCCTTTTTGATCCGATCTACCTGCTTTTCATCGCCCCCCCGCTGTTGCTCGGGCTGTTTGCCCAGTGGCGGGTGAAAAGTACCTTTGCGTCCATGTCCCAGGTCCCGGCACGGATGAGCGGCGCCCAGGCGGCGCGACAAATGCTCGATTCGGCAGGCCTGCATCAAGTCGGGGTCGAACAAGTCCCGGGCCACCTGAGCGACCACTACGACCCCCGCGCCAAGGTGCTGCGATTGAGCCCCGACGTTTACGGCGGGCGTTCGATGGCCGCACTCGGCGTGGCCTGCCACGAGGCGGGTCACGCGTTCCAAGACGCCAAGGGCTACGCGCCGCTGATCATTCGCAACATGGCGGTCCCGGCGGCGAATTTTGGCAGCAACATCGGGGTGACGCTGGCCACGATCGGGCTGTTCCTCAGTTACCAGATCCCGTCGGTCGGCAACCTGTTGCTGCTGGCGGGAATCGTGCTGTTCGCCGGCGTGGTGTTCTTCCAAGTCGTCAACCTGCCGGTGGAGTTTGACGCCAGCGCTCGGGCGCGACGTCACCTGGTGTCCGCGAACCTGATCGCCGCCAACGAAGAACACTTTGTCGCCAAGGTGCTCAACGCTGCGGCGTTGACCTACGTCGCCGGTACGCTGCAAGCGATCATGACGCTGGCCTACTTCATTTTCCGCTTGATGGGTGACCGACGCTAGCGGCCTGTCGATTTAAGCCCGCACGCGTTAGCAAGGGGCCACGCGACGCCCCTCGCTCACGCGTCGGGCTGGCGTGATCGCATTAAATTCAGAATATCGACCAAATCGACAGGCCGCTAGGCGTTTCCCGGTACGATGGGGCGCATGAACGATGCGCTCCGTCAAATCACCGAAGGCCAATTCCAAGCGTACAGCAAACTGCCGTGGCTGATGCTTGTGGTTTTTGCCGTACCGCTCGCCGTGGCGGCATGGCGGTTCCGCACCTACCCGACAAAGCTGTGGATCGGCGTGCTGACGATCACCCTGGTCGGAAGCGTCTTGACCGTCTTTTCACCAGATGCGTTCATCTGGGTTGCCGCGTTGGATTGGCTGCTGCTGATCGTGGCAACGGTCGATTTCCTGTCGATCTACCTGGCGACCAATCACGGGATCCACGCCAGCCGCGAGATCGCCCATTCCTGCTCGCTGGGCGTTCCCGTTGAAAGCCACCTGACGATCGAAAACCTTTCCGGGATCACCTTGGTCGGCCACGCGCGTGACGATCTGCCGGACGATTTCGAATCCTCCCCCGACCAGCACCGCCTGCGATTGCCGCCGCGGGGACGCGTCAGCTTTCGGCGCAGATTGACGCCCGGCCGACGCGGGGCATTTCGACTCGAGCACGTCTCACTTCGCTTTCTCAGCCCGCTGCGGCTGTGGCACCGCTACATCCAGATTCCACTGGAAAGCGAGCTGAACGTTTACCCGGACATGAAACAGTTGAGCGACTATGCGTTGCTCGCCCGCACGAACCGATTGAGCCTGATCGGCGTCCGCCGCACCCGACGGATCGGCCAAGACAGCGATTTTGAACGTCTTCGCGACTACAGCCGAGACGACAACTTTCGCCACATCGACTGGCGCAGCACCGCACGCCGAAACAAACTGACCGTTCGGCAATTTCAAAGCGACCAAAGCCAGCGGGTGATCTTTCTGCTCGACTGCGGTCGCATGATGACCAACACCCGCGACGGTTACACGCTGCTGGATCACGCCATGAATTCGGCGCTGATGATGGCCTACGTCGCGCTGCATCAAGGCGATGCGGTGGGGATGCTCTGCTTTTCCGATTCGGTGCACGCCTACATCCCGCCCCACGGCGGAAAAAGCCAGATGAATCGCTTGATTCATGCCTGCTTTGACCAGTTCCCGCGGATGGTCGAATCCCGATACGACCAGGCCTTTCTGTACCTCCGCAACCATTGCAAACGCCGGTCGCTCGTGGTCCTGGCGACCAACATCATCGATGAAGTCAACGCGGCGGCGGTTACCGACTACCTCGGCAACATCAACGGCCAACACCTGCCGATGGGAGTGATCCTGCGAGACCGCACCCTGTTCGAGGCGGCCGATCATCCCGAAGGCGACGAATCGAACCTGTACCGTGCCGCCGCGGCCGCCGACATCCTCCTCTGGCGAGACCAAGTCCTCAAAGACCTGGAACATCGCGGCGTGCTGATGGTCGACACGTTCCCCGACGAACTGACGGCCCCCCTGGTCAATCAATACCTGGAGATCAAAGCCAAGCATTTGCTGTAGCCTTCTTCAATAACGTGGCTATCGAAATCGCATGACTCTGGTAATCTGGTGGGTTCGCAAAAACCATTCACCTGACCGCAGATTGATCCATGCCCCGTCGCTCGTACAAGAATTCACCCGGCAAAAAACCTTCCGTTGGCAAGCGGACGGGGGGCAAGCCAAAACGTGGGGCACGAAAACCGACAGCCAAAACCACTCAAAGCGAGCCGAAATCGCAATCGTCTGCCCCTAAGAAACGCACTGCCGGCAAACGCACTGCCGGCAAAGGCACTGCCGGCAAAGACGCTGCCAAACGCACCGCCACCAAGCGCACCCGGCGAACCCCTGCGGCCGCAACGACCAGCACCCGGGACCAACCGCAACGACTCCAACGCCTCCTGGCCGCCGCGGGATTCGGAAGCCGACGCCAATGCGAATCGCTGATCGAAGAAGGACGCGTCGAAGTCGATGGCGAGATCGCCTCGGAACTGGGCACCGTGGTCGACCCCAAGAGCAGCAAGGTGCTCGTCGACGGCGTGCCGCTACGACAACAGAAACTCGTCTATTACGCCGTCAACAAACCGACCGGCTTTCTGAGCACCAACGCCGACCCGCGCGGACGTCAACGCGTCATCGACCTGGTCCCCAACAGCGAACGCGTCTTTCCCGTCGGACGATTGGACCAGAGTAGTCAGGGATTGATGCTGTTGACCAACGATGGCGACTTGGCCCAGCAACTGTCGCACCCCAAATACGGCGTCCGAAAGGTTTATCGCGTCACCGTCGCCGGCAAGATCGACGGCGAAACGATGCGGAGTATGCGAAAGGGGATTTACATCTCCGACGGTTTTGTGCGTGTCGAAGGGGCCAAGATTGTCAAATCGCGTGCCCGCGCGACCGAAATGGAAATCACGCTCCGCGAAGGCAAAAACCGTGAGATCCGTCGCATCCTGGCGCGGCTGGGACACAAAGTCCAGACGTTGCGCAGAATTGCGATCGGACCGCTGCGAATCGGCGACTTGCCCGTCGGCGCCCACCGCGTCCTGTCGCGTGACGAAGTCAGCCGACTGAGAAAAGCGATCGAGCACAGCCGCGAAGAAGTCGCCGAAGAAACGCCGCGACGCCGACCGGCGGGCAAGGGGACCAAGAAACGATCCGCAAAAAAGAAATCGACCGGTAAACGGCGGCGTGCCGAAAGCCGCAGCGATGTCACCGCACGGCGGACGAGCCGAAAACCCGCGACGACCAAGTTTTCGTTTAAACCGAAGAAGTCCGACGAAGGCGGCTCGATCATCGGCGGCGATTGAACCGACGGCACGAGCGAATTTTTTAGCGGCAGGGCGCCAGCAGGCTGTCGTTTTTGTGAGCCGCGACGCGTAAGCGGCCGGGCACTGCGACGCTGCCCGAGGCCTTACGGCCAGCGGCTCACCATTGACTCAGCAGATCCCGACAAAAACGACAGTCCGCAAGCCCTCCGGTGCTTCCCTTGTTCCCGGGCTCCGCCTGGGAACACACTGCCATGGAGGCTCCCGCCTCCTACCCGCCATCGGCGCGTCGCGAGTGACGTCGATTGCATGAGTGGCGGAGTTGATCGCAGCGACGGCCCTCTCTGGCGTTTGCTTGCTGCGCAAACGCCGTCTCTCCCAGAGGGAGAGAAGCTAAATCGGTTGCCAAATCCTGCAGTGAAAGAATCGACGTTCCAAGCCACACCGGCTCTGCGTTCCAAGGCAGAGCCTTGGAACCAGTTAAAACGGCCTATCGGTTGAATCGGCCGTTCGACCTCAGCCGGTTCGCGCCAGCGTCCGGGCCTTCACGCTTCTTCAGGTTGCGGCCCGTAGGCTCGCGCCAAACGGCTGATCATCGTTTGACATCAGCCGGTTTGCGCTAGCGTCCGGGCACTTCCGCTACGGATGCGCGGCGTCTGAAAAACAGGCTGTCTTACAGCGTCGCGCGGAGCTTGGCTCCGTTGCCGGCTTGCCCGAAGGCTGTCATGCGTGCGACACAGACTTCTTTCATCGCCGTGCGCGCGGGCTTCAGATAAGCACGCGGGTCAAACGCCGAGGGGTCTTCGGCGAACACCTTGCGAATCGCACCGGTGATGGCCATGCGGCAATCGGTATCCACATTGATCTTGCGAACACCGCTCTTGATCCCGCGTTGAATTTCTTCGACCGGCACACCGTAGGTTTGCTTCATTTGGCCACCGTACTTGTTGATGATGTCCTGCAATTCTTGCGGAACACTGCTGCTGCCGTGCATCACCAGGTGGGTGTTGGGCAATTTGGCGTGGATTGCTTCGATCCGCGACATCGCCAGCACTTCGCCGGTCGGTTTTTTGGTGAACTTGTACGCACCGTGGCTGGTCCCGATGGCGACGGCCAGTGCGTCGACGCCGGTTTCTTCGACAAATCGCTGGGCTTCGTCGGGATCGGTCAGCAATTGGTCGTGCGTCAGTTCGCCGACCGCACCGTGGCCGTCTTCCTGCTCCCCTTCGCCGCTTTCCAGCGATCCCAGGCAGCCGAGTTCGCCTTCGACGCTGACGTTTTTGGCGTGTGCCAGTTCAACGACGGCCTTGGTGACGCGAGCGTTGTATTCGTAATCCGCGGGAGTTTTTCCGTCTTCTTCCAGCGAACCGTCCATCATGACGCTGGTGAAGCCGTTTTCGATCGCCGATTTACAGGTCTCGGGGCTGTTGCCATGGTCTTGGTGCATGACGATCGGAATGTGCGGGTACAATTCGGTCGCCGCGATCATCAGGTGACGCAAGTAGGCGTCCTGCGAATAAGCACGTGCACCACGCGATGCCTGGATGATCACGGGCGAATCAGTTTCTTCGGCGGCTTCCATGATCGCCTGGATCTGCTCCATATTGTTGACGTTGAATGCCGCAACGCCGTAATCGTTTTCTGCGGCGTGGTCGAGCACAACGCGAAGTGGAACCAATGCCATGATCAGCTACCTTGGGGTAAAATGAGAGTCGGGGGTCAGTCTTTTGCCGGGAATTATCGCTGCGTGACCCCTGACCGCAAGGGCGGGGGATCATGATTCTGCTGTTGGACAATCAGGACTCCTTTGTTCACAACTTGGCACGCTATTTTCGCCTTACCGGGGCGGAGACCCGTGTGATCCGGAGCAACCAGATCACCGCCCGCCAGGCCATTGACCTCGCCCCCCAGGCAATCGTACTGTCCCCAGGCCCCCACGGCCCGGCCGATGCCGGTTGCTGCATCGAACTGATCCGACGAGCCCCCGAGGGTCTGCCGATCCTGGGTGTCTGCCTGGGACACCAAGCGATCGGGGCGGCCTTCGGCGGACAGATCATCCGCAGCGAACCGCGCCATGGCTTGGCCAGCCCGATCACCCACGACGGCGAAGACCTGTTTCGCAACTGCCCCAGCCCGATGAATGTCGCGCGTTATCATTCCCTGGTCGTCTCGTCGCGGCAGCTGCCGAGTTGCTTGCGGGTGACCGCCACCAGCACCGACGACGCCTGCGTGATGGGGCTGCGACACCGCTCGCGTCCGGTCTTCGGCGTCCAGTTCCACCCCGAATCGATTCTTTCGGACACCGGCCAAACCATCGTCCAGAACTTCGCCTCCCTGACCCAAAACGCAACGTGATCCTGGAATCAATCGTCACAACGATCGGCGTCGACGGCCGCATCAATCTTGCGCCGATGGGGCCGGTGGTGTCCGATCCCGATGCGATGACGTCCAGCGGATCGGCCGACCCGGGCTTTGTCCTGCGACCGTTCGAGGGCTCTCGCACGTTCGAAAATCTGCGTGCGACGCGCCGCGCGACGATCCACGTGACCGACGACTCGGCCCTGTTCGCCCGTGCCGCGGTGAGCCAGCTCGACGATCAAGCCGTATCGGTGCGTCGTTCGGATTGCGGGCGATGGGCGATCCTGAATCACTGCCATCGTTGGTTCGCCGTCGAAGTCGTCTCCGTGGCCGAAACGCCGCCCCGCTATGAGATGCCGTGCCGAGTCGTCGACTCCGGAATCATCGCGCCGTTTTTTGGTTTCAATCGAGCCAAGCATGCCGTCATCGAAGCGGCCATCCTGGCAACGCGAACCCATTTGATCTCGGCCGAGGACGTGCGATCGCAACTTGAGGCCTTGAAACCCTTGGTCGACAAGACCGCGGGCGACGCCGAACGAGACGCATTCGAGACGTTGGCTTCGGTGATCACCCAGCGGATCAAGTCTCACGCCCCGACCGGAACCCCATGATGCGCGCGGCGAAACGGATTCGAATTGAAACCGGCGCCCGGTTGCACTTCGGGCTACTCGACACGTCGCCGCCATTCGGTGGCCTCGGTGCGATGATCGACCAACCGGCGACCATCGTCGAACTCTCCGCGGCCGAGCAATGGACCATCGCGAGTGCTTACCAACAACGAGCCTGCCCGATCGCCAAACGTTTTTGCCAAGTCATCGGCCAGGGGTCGTTACCCGCCGTGGCGATCGACGTCGTCAAGGCCGCGCCGCCGCACCGTGGGTTCGGTAGCGGCACACAACTCTCACTCGCCATCGCCGAAGGGCTGCGCCAATTGACCGGTCAGGAGATGACGGATGAAACACTCGCCGCTGAGATCGCCGATCGGGGCAAACGTTCGGCGGTCGGAGTCCACGGCTTTTTCAACGGCGGCATGATCTTCGAAACCGGTGATGACGATCACCAAACGCTGAACCCGATTCGCCAACGGGTTGAATTACCTGAGCGATGGCGTTTGCTGACACTCAGCCCCGCGACGGTTGCCGAAACCGTTTCCGGCAACCACGAATCCGATCACTTTGCCAGACTGCAATCCGAACCTCTCCGCTCGGCGGCAAACCGCCTTCGCGATGAGCTACGCCGGCACATCCTCGACGACATTCTGCCCGCCGCCCGGGCCGGTCGCTTCACCGACTTCGCCCGTGCGATCGAAACGTACAACCATGCCAGCGGCATGCTGTTCGCCGAAGCCCAAGGCGGTCCCTACAACGGCCGCTGGGTCACCGAGCTGATCGCGTCGCTACAAAATGCCGGCGCGATCGGCGTCGGACAAAGCAGCTGGGGGCCGGGCGTGTTCGCCTGGTGCGAAGACGAATCGTCCGCGAACGCATTGGCCGAACAGTTTGCCAGCCCAACGATGAACATCCAAATCGCTCGCATCAAACACACCGGGCGAACGGTGAGCAGCGTAGGTCATGCTGTGCATGACAATCAACGGTAGGTCATGCTGTGCATGACAATCAACGGTAGTGGACCGTCTAGCGGTTAACGTCATGCGCCGGTCATCCGTCTGATTGGATCGCGGAGTCAAACCGGCGGGTTGCAGTGCAACGCTGGAAGCGCCAGCCTGAAGACAGCCCCGAGTACCCGATTTAAATGAACCCACGGATGGCA
>NZ_NTFY01000008.1 GCF_002289565.1 Rhodopirellula sp. SM50
CGGTCCGTCAGGCTTGCGTCACACCGAGACCGGACGGCTCGCGCCGTTCCGCTAACAGCTGCTGGCGCCATTGCACGCGGTCATGACCCCGAACGGGGTCGATTAGAATCCGTGACGCGTTTCCCAGAGCTGGCGGCGCGCTGACCTCCGGCGACGCGCTGAGATCCCTTCGGGATGCTCGGTTCGCTGGCGCTCTCCGTTGACAACAAACGGAGCACTCGTGGTTAGCCGTGAACGCGAAAGGGGACACGGCATTGAAATGCTGTGTCCCCTTTGATCGTTATCCGAGCCAGACCAGTTGTCCTACGCTAACTCGCTTTGGTCATCGGCCAGCAGGGCGAGCAGGTCGTCGTCTTCGTCGTCGGCATCGGCGAAGGTCAACGCGACCGATTGGCTCGTCGCTTGGGTCTCGTCGGAATCAGCGACGCTCACCAATTTGGCTTGCAGACTGAGGTCGGCGAAGGCTTCGTCACGCGACGCCGGGTCGGTGGCGGCAACGCTGGAGGCGAGTTGGTCGCTGACCACGGCTTCGCCTTCACCCGTATGGGCGGCGAGCAACGCCAGATGGTTGATCACCCTCAAGGCATCCAGGGCGGTCGTCTTCATGTCACCATTGACGTCGGTGTACATCCCCAGTCGCTGGGCTTCCCCTTCGCCTTCGCGGGCCAGGGCGTTGATGACCGTCAGGGCATCCGAGGGAGTCACAAAGCCGTCATTATTGACGTCTTCGGGCATCGCCTGGTTCTGCAACGCACTGGCGGCACGAACGGTCACATTCAACGCGTGGTAGCGGATTTGCGAGACATCGACCGGCTCATCGCGGTCACGCAGCAAGGTATCTTGGAACGGCGACGAATCGGCCGGGCTGCCAATCACTTGTGTGACGGTGTCCTGGAACACGGTTCCGGCGGTGAAGAAGACCGTTGCCATCAAGTTCGGCTCGGCCACGCCTCCGCCTTCGGCCACGTTTTGCAGCAGCAAGGAGCCGAATTCATCGATAATTCCGCGACGAGCCGCGGTGCCGACGCCGGTGCTGGCGTTGAAATCACCGTCAAACGCGACTCGGAAATCGTAACGGCCACCGCCCGCGGCCGGCGCCGGATTGATGACTCCGGTGTCGTACAGCATGTCCAGGTAGGCGGCAAAGACGAACGTGTTGCCTTCGAATTGGGTTCTCAGGTCCTCCACGAAGACCTGCACGCCGAAGGTCTGTCCCGACGCGACCGAGCTGATCGAATTGCCGAACTCATCGACCAAGCCGAAGGAGATATCGACGATATCATCGTTGGCCGCATCACCGATCGCCATTGTGACTTCAGCGATACTTCGCACGCCATCGCTGGAGACAATCACGTAGGTGAAACTGTCAAACCCGTTGGCGTTGACATCGGCGAAGTAGTCGATCGTATCATCACTGAAATCGGTCGGCGTGCCGTTTCGGTTGACGACCGCGGTTCCCAGTGACGGGGCGGTCACGATCCCGAATTCCTGAATCGTGCCCGTGGGACCGAACAGGTCATTGTCAAGGACATCGAGTGTATTGGGCAGCACGCTCTGGACGATACGATTGCCGACCGAATCGAAACCATCGACGAAGGCATCGTCGATCGCACTGGCAAAGTTGTCACTGGCCGGGAAGATCGTCAGTTCGGTACGGCCGAGACGTTGTTGAGCCGGCGTCAACGCCACGTCTTCGCCGACCAGAATCGTTTCGGCCACGGGGCTGTCAGCGGGATCGGCGGCGAACAGCGCGACACCCGGTGAAATTCCGGTCATGGTCAGCGTGAACAATTCGGCCGGATCGGTGTGCTGAATCAGATTGCCGTCGCCGGGAATCGGCTGGACCGCACCGACATCGTTGATCAAACCGGGCACGACCGCGTCTCCCAGTTTAAATCCACCGCCTTGGAAATTTTCACCGAAGGTGATGTCGAATCCGAAGGTATCGGTGCTGATGGTGTCGTTGGTCGAAACCAGTTCGTCGGTGTAGAGCAGATCCAAGAACGCCGAGGCGACGCCTTCGGGGCTAAAGTTCGGATTGTTCAGTTCTTCGACGAACACGCGGACGTAAAACGGTTGGCCGACTTGGACGCTGGAGATCGGTTTGTTGTTGACGACGTCAAAGATTCCGATCGTGAAATCGACCAGGTCGTCGTTGAGCGCGCCCGGTTGCGAATTGACGGTGACCTGAGCCGTGCTGATCGACCCGTTGGCATCTTCAATGCTATAGGTGAACTGTTCGGTTCCGGCGAATCCGGGTTGCGGTGTGTACCGAATCGTCTGGCCACCGCCTTCCAACGTGACTTGGCCACCTTGGTCACCCGCCGTCACGCTGGTGATCGAGATGCCGCCGAAGATACTCGGCACGTCGTTGTCCAAAACATTCAATGCCCGGTTGGCCGAACCTTGGGGGATGTCGAAGGTATCATCGACCGCGATCGGCACATTGGATCGGAAGTTGACGTTGACGACCACCGTGGCGGTGTACTGCGTGCCGGTCTGGTCGACCACCACGTATTGGAACACGTCACGTCCGGTGAAACCGTTGGGCGGCGTGTACGAGATCGCACGACCGTTTTCGATGATCGAAACGACTCCGCGTGTCCCCACGGTACCGGTGGTGTTGGTCGAGATGATTCTCAGTTGAGTGACGCTGGTTTCGAAATCGTTGGCCAGCACATCCAGTCGGTTCGAAAGCGAGTTTCGTGAGACGGTGAAGTTGTCGTCGTTGGCGACAGCCGCCTGCTGCAGGATGTCGAACTGGTAATCCTCCACTTCACCCGAATCCGCTTCCCCGCCGACACCCAATCCGGCGGTCGGACTGTAGCGGAACCGAGCAAACGTCGATCCGACGACCGCGTCGGTGGGCACGTTCACGGTCAATGTTGACGTACCGCCGGCGAGTTGAAGGTCCTTGAACACCTGTTCCGAGGCGTCGAAGACACCGTTGGCGTTGAAGTCGATCCAGCCTTGCAGGAAGGCCGCGGTGCCGGTGGTATTGCGCGTCGTGACGGACAGGCTCGCCGCGCCACCCGGTCCCAACGGCGACAGCAGCAGCACACCGTCTTCATCGTCGACGTTGTTCAGATCGTCGCCGAGTGCGGTCGCGGTCGGGATGCCATCGGTCTCGCGATCGACCAATGCACCGAGCCCCAAGGCCGTGCTGATGCCGTGGCTGGGGCCATTGGCGGCGACAGTCGTTTGATACGTATCCGGGGCATCACCGTAGTCGCGTGACGGCAGGTTCCCGAAGTTGTAGTTGTCCGTCAATCCAATCCCATTGAAATTGACGACATGCTCGCCGCTAGACGGGAAGGTTTGCACGAAACCTGGTCCAACAACTTCCCGAATCGTATAAGTGCCTGGGCCGGGGAAATTGATGCTATAGCGACCATTGACATCGGTGATGGCGGACGGTTCACCGATGTCCGGGCTGTCGTCACCGTCCAAGTCCAGGTAGATGTAGACCCCTTCGATCCCTGACTCGGTCGAGTCAAAGACCCCGTTGCCGTTGGTGTCGGCGAACTTGGTCCCGGTGATATCGGAAATCACCTTGGTGAATCCGAAATCGATGCCGCTGTCACCGCCGGACGCGAACCGGGTGGTCGGCAAGCTGGGGGCAAATTGCGGCGGCGTCAGCGCCAGCACATTGTAGGTCGTGCCCGATGCAACATTTAAGGAATACAAGCCGTTGGCATCTGACACTGCCACCGGCTCAGTCGGATCGATAAAGCCGTTCTGAATGATGTCGGCAAAGACCGTGACACCGGGCAGTCCGGGGTCGCCGGTTCCGCGTCCGTCGCGATTGAGGTCGTTGAAGACGCGTCCGGTGATACCGGTCCCCACGGTGCCGGTTGACAGGCTGTAGGCCAACGCGTTGGCCGTGTCTTGGAACCCAAACAAGCCTTCGTTGAGATCAAAACGATCGATCGAGAAATTCGGGATGGTGTCGTCGATCGTTCCAAAAATCCCGTCAAAACCGACGCCCATTCCAAACTCATCGCGGCGGGGCCCGACCCCGTCGATGATCGAGCCGACCGCGTTGGTTCCATCGGTGTGACGCAGACCGAACGTGTGCCCGGCTTCGTGCGAAACCGTCCACGCCATCGAGCGGGCCACGGCATCCAAAACGCTCTTGTTGTTCGCGATCGGGAACTGGGTCGCAGAGGCAAGGAAGAAGTCGATCGGCAGGATCGAGTTCTCGGCCATGTCAAAGTTGCCGATGTCCAGCGACTGGGCGATGCCCAAAATGCCGTCGATCCCCGCATCCGCGATCGTGCCGCCGATGAACAGACGCGTCACCAATGGATCGTCCAGCGACGGCTCGGGGTACAGCCCCAACGCGGCGTCGCGGCTGTTGAGAATCCGGATCCCGAAATCACCCGGATTGCCGGTGCTGTTGTAGTCGCCGTTTTGTCCGTCGGTGATGACAGAATAGAAGTCGCTGTGGACCAGATCGACCGTCTTGTCGATCAACTCGTTGTACGCCGCCTCAGAAGTGTCTTGCAGCCCCAGCGCGGCCAGGTTCTCGCGGAGTGAAGAAAATCGAATGATCCCGAACGGATTCGTGCTGCCCGGGAACAGTGTGCTCGGATAGAAGCCGCCTTCGAAATCCAGGTAGATGGTTTGCTGGGCACCGATCGGCAAGCTCTCCGAGATCGGTCGATAGGCACGCAGCCCCACGGTGTAGTTGACCGAAGTGGTCGATGGCGCAACGATCAGGTAATAGGTCCCATCATGAGGCACGACCTGAGCCCCCACCGCGTTGCCGGTCGTCATCAGCGGAGACGGATCGGGGTGGATCAACCCTTGATTGGAATCGGTCCCGAACCAAAACGCACCATTGGTCGCCCGCGGGTTGTACGTCGTGCCGAACTGCGAGGGGCCGTACAGGACCGTCAGGTTCGCCCCCGCACCGATCACCGCGATGTCCAGAATGTCACCCGCTCGCAGGTTGAACGCGTACGTGTCGACGTCGGCATTGACGTTCCCCTGACCGCTGATCGTCACCGGCAGGCTGCCGTTGATGTCGATCGTGTCCTCCTCACCGGGCCCGGTCCCCAACGGAACAAACTGGGCATTGAATCGCGAATCGTTCACGCCCTGCTGGTTGGCCGTTTCCGCCTCGTTGACCACAAACGCCGGCACGGTTCCGATGTTCCGCGGATTCGACGGTGCAAACAAATCCGTGTCGATCGGAGCGTTGCTGCTGCCCGCACTGCTGACGGCGGCGAGCAGTTTCCGGCTCTCTAACCCCTCCATCAACAATCGCCGACGCTGTCGGCGCTGCCCCCCACGGCTTCGTCGCGTCTTTCTTTGTTTCCGCGAAGAATCGACGTTCATGTCGCTCATCTCGTTGTTAGAAGCGTTGGGACTAAGAATTTCCGATTCAGTTCGTTGGATCATCGAGGGTCTCTACCAAACGTGCCGGCCTCTAGGGCCTTGACGAAAAGCGGCGGTGTCGCGGGTCGGTCGTACAAGTTGCGGGTTCTGCAGAGTGTAATTCTGAGACACCCGGCTATCCATTTAATTCCATTTTCTCATCGATCGCGGCCGTAAATATTCGCATGGATTGCCGCAGCGCGGGGATTCGCTCGTTCGTATGCATCGGACGAACTTTGCCCCAAGCGTTGCTAATTACCAAGGGCTCGCCCAACCAGGAAGATGGGAAAAATGCGAAGTATGAGGCGATTGGATAAGGAATGGCTGCGATTCTAGTTGGGCCGATAACCGTGTCAACGAATCGTGGCTCTCTGACGCCGCTTGTTTGGGAAGAGTTCCGACCAAAACCGGTATTATCGGTCAAAATCGGTCCCGAAATCGACCTTCGGCGGATTCGAAGCCTGTCAAAATCGAGCGTTTCCGCACAGAAATCGGCCCGTCAGGCGGGCGTTATTGGAGCAATCGCAGGTTGCCCGGCGGAAAAAACGCGTGTGGCAGCACCAACGCGTTGTCGATTGAAACCGATCAGACATGAGATCAGCCGTTTCGCGCAAGCGTACGGGCAGTAGCATGAAGACGACGCACCAGGGCCCGTAGGCTCGCGCCAAACGGCTGATGCAATCAACAGGCCGTGACGCGTCCCCGCTGGGCAAAGCTGTGAAGCATTTTTCCCATGTGTTTCTTGAGGTTTTAGCGGCAGGGCGCGAGCCCTCCGGTTCTTCATCTCTGCCACAACACCGGAGGGCTCGCGCCCTGCCGCTAAAAAACGCTTCACAGCGTTGCCTCCCGGGCCGCTCGCACCTCACGTCCGACACTCCCTAACAGGGATTCCAGTATCGTGCTCCACCTTCAACTCAAACGAATCCAGACCGCGATCACCGCCGGGCGATTGGATGAAGCGTTTGAATTACTAATGGACACACCGCAGCGGGAGCACCGCGAGGGACAACGTGCAACGGACGTGCTGATTCAAAAACTTGTGGCTCGGGCACACCAACATCTCGATCAACAACGATCCGGCGATGCCCGCAGTGATGCGGACAAAGCACAGCGTCTGGCGGGGCGCACGGACGAAGTCGCGAATTTGGTCCAACGTGTCGCTCAAATGGAATCGGAACAACGTTCGCGGGACGCCGCTGAGCAGGCGTCTGCCCAAGCCGCTAAAATCCAGGCTCAGTTGGGGCACTTCACCTTGGGACAGAATCTCTTGCCGACCGGTCCATCCCATTCCAGGCTCGCCGCCGAAATCGAACGCAAACGCGCGTTGGCCGCCGCTGCCGCCGATCGAATCGAGCAGGCGATCGCGTCGGGGGATTGGAGCGCCGGGATCGCGATCGTCAAATCGCTGGATCCGGAGCTTCAACACCATCGACTGGTGGTGATGAAAATCAATGCAATGCTTGAACCGATCCGCGCCCAAATCATCGCCGACTTGGAGAGCGGTCGATTGGATCGCGGCAACGATTGGTTAGTGATGGCGGTCGCCGTGGCGCCGACCGATGCCCGCCTGACGGAGCTTCGAAGCTGTTTCAGTCGATGCGCCCGAGCTTGCGAGTTCGTCGATCAAGCAAACTATGTGGAAGCCGAACGCGAACTCGCCCTGGTCGACCAGATCGTCCCGGGCACGCGTTGGATCGCAGAGACCCGCACGACGCTCGCCGAGCTCGCCCGCCAATCCGCGGGCGTGCGTTCGGGGCCACTGGGCCTACTCGACGGCGCCCCCCCAGCCACCCCGTCAACCGAAAAGGTGTCCGACACCTTTTTGGGCAACGCTGTGAAGCATTTTTTAGCGGTAGGGCGCGAGCCCTCTGGTGTTGTGGCAGAGATGAAGAACCGGAGGGCTCGCGCCCTGCCGCTAAAACCGCAAGAAACACCAGGGAAAAATGCTTCACAGCGTTGCTTTTTGGGGGTGTGGGTATTGCGGGTGGATGGATTGGGGGCGGTGTTGTTGCTCGATGCTGATCGGATTTCGGTCGGTTCCTCGTCCCGATCACAACGCTACGATCTGCCGCTTCAAACCGAAGGCCCTTCGGCAGCCTTGTTCATCCGCCGGGCGGGCGATGACTATTTTGCCGAGTCGGAAGCTGAATTTGGCGTCAATGACCAGCCGACGAAACGGCGACTGTTGGCAAACGGCGACTCGATCGGCTTCGGGCGACGCGGTCGATTGAAGTTCCGCAAGCCGGTGCCGGCGAGCGGTTCGGCGGTGCTGCAGCTGTCCGGTGCGGGGCTGGCCAAGCGCGAGATTCGCTGTGCGGCCCTGATGGCAGATTCATTGCTGTTTTCCCCGCGGGGGGGACACTTTTCGATTTCCGGTTGCGAACGCCCGATCGTCGTTTTTCGAGCTGCGGACGGTTACGCGATCAAGTACGCCGGATCCGGTGGCGACGCCCGTCAATTGGAGGCCGATCGCTCGGTCTTGCTCGGCGAGACGCGGTTTACACTCAATCAAATCAAATTGTCTTAGGATCGCCGCATGGCAGCTTTTCACTATCAACCGGGCGATCGACCGCTGGAGGGTTACACGATCGGGCACGCCCTCGGCCGTGGCGGATTCGGCGAAGTCTACTTTGCCACCAGCGATGCCGGCCGCGAAGTCGCATTGAAAGCGGTGCAGAATTACGAAGACATCGAACTGCGTGGCATCGGCCACTGCATGAATTTAAAGTCGCCGAATCTGGTGATGATTTTCGATGTCAAAGAGGGACTCGACGGAACACCCTGGGTGATCATGGAATTTGTCTCGGGTGCGTCGTTGCGTGACATCTTAGACGCGTCGCCGGAGGGGATTACGCCGGAGCAAGCGTTGTTCTTTGTACGCGAGTTGGCCCGAGGAATCGACTACCTGCACGATGCCGGGATCGTGCACCGGGATTTAAAGCCGCACAACATTTTCTTTGAGGACGGCATCGTCAAAATCGGCGATTACAGTTTGAGCAAGGTGATCACGGTCAGTCACGCCAGCGGGCATACGATGACCGTGGGAAGCGTGCACTACATGGCGCCGGAGATCAGCATGGGACGGTACGACAAAACCGTCGACCTGTACGCGCTGGGCGTCATGCTGTTCGAAATGCTGACTGGCAAACCTCCGTTCGTCGGAGAAAGTGTCGGCGAGATTTTGATGAAACATCTTACGGGCGAAGTCGACGTCAGCGAAATACCGGAACCGTTTGCCGGCGTCGTTCGAAAAGCCATGGACCGCGATCCGGCAAAACGATTTCAGTCGGCCCGGGAGATGGCCACCGCACTCGGCTGCGAGACGACGAACGTGACGGATGATTCCATTCCCGCCAGTCTGTCGCTGGTGGGACGAAAACCGTCGTCTTCATCACGCCCGACGCCGCGGCAAATTGAATCGATCGGTGTCGACGATTTGGCGGACACCGTCGGTGCGAGAAACGCGATCAGCGATACCGCCGAATCGGACACGCCGTTCGATAAATCCAACAACCCCGACGTGCTCGCGGCGCGGCTGCGTCGGATGGCCGACATCGGTTACTTGGCCCGCGTGGGACTCTCAATCGGTGCAACGGTTCTTCTGATGACGGTGGCATTCGCAGCCACGGATTACGTTTCTGGGGCTCTCGATGCGTCGACCGCCGTCCTGATGACGATCGGGATTTGGCTGATTTCGATGTTATTGGCCATCGCGCTCGTTCTTGTCGAACCTCAAACTCCCCGCGTTGTCACCGCATTGGTCTCACGAATCTTGTTGCTCGGGATCTGGTTGCTGGTCTACTTTTTCATCGCCAACTTCCTGAACAATCTGTCCTCGTACGAGGTTTTCGTCGGATGTTGGCTGGGGACACTCGTGGCGACCATGCTGATGGATTGGCGTTCATTCCGGGACCCGCACCGCGCCCAACGCGTGATCATCACACGTACCTTGGTTGCTGGTGCAATCGGCGGTCTGGTCTCCGGAGCGAGTGGTTGGGCATTGGGGATGTATGTCGTCATTCTGGACTTCGCCATCCTCTCGATGGCCGCCACGATGGCGGCGGCGATCACCGTTCAGTTGACGTCGATTTGGGTGGAAGTGGACCAGTTTTCACTGGACCGCCATGAGACGACCGGGACATCTGCGTCGGTCGATGACACTCCGTCCGAGGCCCATTTTGTAGCTCCCGCCAATTCCTCCACACCACCCACTGCCGAGCGAGTCTCATGATGATTGCGACCTTTGCCCTGTTGATCATTGCCGGCTTGTACCTGGCGATTTTGATCTTGACGATCGTGTTTGCCGTCAACGCTAAATCGACCGCCGGTCGCGTCGGATCGATCTTGGCCGGACTGTTTTTGCTGTTGGTGGTGCCAATGTTTTTCCTGGTCGCCACGTTTACCCTGCGGATGGAATCGAGCCAAGAGACGCCCCGCAGCAGCCAAACCGCTGTGACCGGCGTGGTGGAGTCCTTGCTGTCGCCACAATCGAACGACGCGGCGACTCCCGCCGCGCCGCAGGTGCCGGTTCCTACCGCTGTCGCGTCCACACCCGAGCAACCTGTGCCGCCGCCGATCGTTGAGTTGGCCGAGGAACCGTCGGTAGGTGAACAGACGCCGGGGCAATGGCGAACGACGGGTACGGAAGCGTTCACGGCAAACGTGTATCCCAGTTACTCCGCGGCAATCAGGCCGCTGACTGCCGGACTGCGAGAAAGACTCGCAGAGAAACAAGTGCTCCAGCGCGACGAGAACGACGACGTGATCGATCCCGAAACCATTGTCGTCAGCGGGTCGGGGCCGAGCGTCGAGTCTCTGGTCCCTCCAATCACCGAACAGCTTAGCAAGCTGTTTCCCGGCGTCGTCGTCCGGTCGGTCGGCACCGTGCCTGCGGAACCCAACGAGAATCAGCTTTCGGTTCATCTGATCGTCTCTGCGGCGAGCTCGCAACCGGCGACATGGGATCGTCAACAACGGATCGAGAACGGATTGTTGACCTGCACCCTGCAATCCGCTCAGCGACAAACCTCGTTTCAGGCCTTTGTCACCGAAAAGCCTTGGGTCGAATCGTTGGATCAGTTCGTTTCGATGTATCCGCGACGCAATTTTGTCGTCGGCTACTCCGGCGAACTTCAGTCGTCCGAGGGGCAAGCACGCAAACAGGCGTTGTCCGATGCGGTTCGCCAGGCCGCGATCGATTTTCGCGGCAAGCCGTATGCGATCATCGACGAGCGGCATGTCATCGATCGATTCGCTCAGCGACTGTCGCGTTCCTACGGTGACGTTTGGCGGGAGGCTGTCTTGGTCGAAGTGCCTGATTCGCAGCAGGTCAGCAACGCGAGAATGACGGCCGCGGAAGCGTTTCAACGATCCTCGATGGGCAAGCTTTCAAAGGCCGTCGGGATATTGGTTCTGGTCGTCGTGACCGTTGTCATGTGCCTGGGGTTGAACTGGGTCACCCAAGGTTATTATCGCAGCCAGGTCATGTTAGGATTGGCGAGCGTCGTGATCATGGGCTTCCTGCTCGCCGTCATGTTTATCAGTTGACCCATTCAATGAACGAAGTCGACGAACATCTCCTGGAATTGGTCCAATCCGGTGATCAAGAGGGGTGGCGACAGTTCGTCGATCGTTTCCAGCGACGGTTGATCGCGTTTGCGGTCAAACGCGTTGGATCGGTGGCCACCGCAGAGGATCTGGTCCAAGAGACGTTCATCTCGTTTTTGTCGTCGCAGGAAAATTATCGCGCCGACGGTGAATTGGAATCGTTTCTGTTTCAGATTCTGCGTTATCGCATCATCGACCATTACCGTCGCAGCGGCATCCATCGGGAGGTTCCTGTCTGTGACTTCATCAAGTCCGATGCAAATGAGGTCGTCACGGCCGCGGTGTCAACCGAACCCGGCGTCAGCTGGTACGCCCGTCGCGACGAGCAAGACGAGCGAGCGACCAGTGCGCTGGCCGGCGCGGTGCGTCGCCTGGCGCAATTCCTTCAAACGGGCGAGCGATTCAAAGAACTGCAGATCGCCGAAGGCTTGTTCTTCGCGCGGCGACGTAACCGGGAATTGGCCGCGGTGATGACCAGCAGCGAAAACGAAATCGCCGTGGTCAAACGACGCTTGATCGGGCGACTGCGAGACGATTTGAGTCAATCGTCGGAGCCCTTGGGGGACTGGGGAAGCGACATGACATTGGCCAGTGACCTGTTGAGTCGCGTCTGGGAATCGCAGCGACCGAGTTGTCCCAAGCGAAGTACGTTGGGCAAATTCACGCTCGGCATTTTGCCACCGGCGTGGGCGGAATACGTCGAGTTTCACGTCCGAACCCTGGGGTGCTCCTTTTGCCGCGCCAACCTGGACGAACTCAATCCGGATACGTCGCCGGACGAGCACGACGTCGCCCGCGGTCGACTGTTCGAATCGACGATCGGCTTTTTCAGTGCGTCGATGGGGCCGGATGATGAGGGTCCCCAACCTGAATGACACCGTCACCACGGATTGAATCGGGAAAGAGTAACAAGGGATTCAGCAACCGTTGGTGTCTAGCCTTTAGGCGATTTCCGGTCGCTGCTTCGCAGCGACCGTGGGCGGCTAAAGCCCAATACCGCTAAGTTAAGCGTCGTTTTTTCAGATGAGGGTCCGTAGGCTCGCGCCAAACGGCTGATATTCGTTTGATATCAGCCGGTTCGCGCCAGCGTCCGGGCCCTCTGATTTATGTTAACTTAGCGGTATTGGGCTAAAGCCTGTACACCAACACGTATGCCCGATTGATTCCCGTCAATGCCTATTTTTTCTCGGGTTTAGTGGCAACACGTCAGCGCGCTCGGCGTAGGCCTGCCACATGGCCGCCAACTGTTCGACCCGTTCGGGTTGATCGTCGGCAAGGTTGTGTTGCTCACTGCGATCGTTCGCGATGTTGTACAGTTCCCATTTCCCCTTAACGCCCTTGGCGACCAATTTGTAATCGCCGACGCGAATCGCGCGATTGCCTTCGTGTTCCCAGTAGATCGCTTCGCGGTCGATCGGTTTCCCCTCAAACGTCGGCACCAAGCTCTTGCCTTCCATCGGCTTGATTTTGTGACCGCCGTGGAAAACGGTCGGATACTCTGCACCGGCGACGTCGACCGCGGTCGCCATTAAATCGACCAGGTGCCCGGGCGTGTGTTCCAGTTCGCCATGACGGGTGACCTTTGCCGGCCAGTGGACGATCAACGGCGTCGAGATGCCACCTTCGTGGGTCCAGTGTTTGTATTCTCGAAAGGGTGTGTTGGAGACGGTCGCCCAGGCGCGTCCGTAACCGATGTAGGTGTCGGCCGGTCCTGCCATCACCCCCTTGCCCGTCCGGACCGGGAATCCGTCGCGGGTTTGCTTGGGCTGCATGTCGGGCTGCAGATAATCGACGGGCAATTCGGGTAGAGGCGCCGTTTCGCGGCGTGGTTTGCCGTTGCCGCCCCGGCCATAGCCTTCGGCGCAGCCGCCGTTGTCTTGGAAGAAACAGATCAGCGTGTTTTCAAACTCGCCGGTATCACGGAGCGCTTCGACGATCCGTCCGATGCCCTGGTCCATGTTGTCGATCATCGCAGCGTAGACTTCCATATTGCGTTTCTCCCACTCCCAGAACTCGGTTTCTTTGGCCGCTTCGGGGACGAGAAAGTTTGTCGTCGCTTTCGGATCGATGACGCCAAGCTCGATCATTTTTTGGTAGCGCGCCGCGCGGATGGCGTCGTAGCCGGCGTCATATTTCCCTTGGTACTTTTCAATGTCCTTTTCCAAGGCATGCATCGGCCAGTGGGCGGCGGTAAAGCTGACGTACAGGAAGAAAGGTTGATCACCGGTTTCGAAATGATGTTCGTTGATGAAGCGAACGGCGTGATCGGCGATCGCATCGGTGTAGTAATACGTGCCGTTGGTTTGATCCTCTGGGCCGTATTCGGGATCGGCCGCGGGCGAGATGTATTGGTTGTTTCGGGTCAACGTGTTGGGATCAAAGAAGCTACCGGCGCCGTGGATGGTCCCGTAAAAGCGGTCGAACCCGCGTTGGCGAGGCCAGTTGTGTTTGTCGGCTTCGCTTTCCGGTCGGATCATTTTGGTGACGTGCCACTTTCCCGACAGGTACGTCCGGTAACCGGCCGGCTTGAGAGCTTCGGCCAAGGTGACACAATTTCGGTTCAGATCGCCGCGGTACCCGTCGTAGCCGCGATCGTTCATCATGTGACCGATCCCTGCCTGGTGCGGATACAACCCGGTCAGCAGACTCGCCCGCGTCGGGCAGCAGCGGGCGGTGTTGTAGAACTGGGTGTAACGCAGCCCGTGTTCGGCGAACGCGTTCAAGTTCGGTGTCTCGATCTCGCTGCCGTAACACCCGATATCCGAATAGCCCATGTCATCGGACATGATGTACAGGATGTTCGGGCGAGTGGCCGATTGGGCCGGCAGACGCCCCACGCAAAGCATGGAGACGAGCAGTGCGATCCCGACCAGGCTTGCAACGGCCATGGATCGGTTGTGCAACCGCCTGGCGATCGATCGCGTCAACTTGCCGAACGTCTGTGTCATGTTGGATCCCTGACTGGCAACGCTGTGAAGCATTTTTCCCATGTGTTTCTTGAGGTTTTAGCGGCAGGGCGCGAGCCCTCCGGTTCTTCATCTCTGCCACAACACCGGAGGGCTCGCGCCCTGCCGCTAAAAAATGCTTCACAGCGTTGCCTAACTGGGGTATGCGGCTGAGCGACGCTGTGTCTTTTCCAGGCTGCGTCCGTGTGGGGGAGATCTGGTGCTTGATAGTCTCCTTGGTCTGATCGGCGAAGTCAAATGTCGGAGTTTGGATTCGCGATTGGGCTAGCGGAATTGGTAGTCGGAGCTGTTCTTGTCGAAGTCTTTGGGTGTCAACCCGACGTTCAGTTGTAGATCACAGTAGGCATAGCGTTCGATCAGGACGGGCTGATCATCGTCTTCGTTGGGCCAATCGTATGCTTCAAACCGAGTCGGCAATTGCAGTTCTTTGTCGATGTAGACTCGGGCGCAATGAAACGGCAAACCGTCCCGCCGCTCGGGATGGATGACTTCGAAGAGTCTGCAAGAACGTCCATCAACGTCGACATCTTCGACCACGTTGGTCTGGCACTCGCCGCCGGCCAATTCGATGCTGCCGAACTCGATCATCCGTTCGACCAGACGCTGGATTCCGAAATCGTGAATCGTGTACCGACTGTTTTGCGTCGCCATCTCGCTGGTCGGTTCAATCAGTGCGGTGAGGAATGCCAACCGCGATCCGCCTTTGCGGACAAGCATTTTGCCGTCGTTTTGACCGTCGATCCAAAGCACCTCTCGGCCTTTGATTGATTCGGGTGCTTTGTACTTGAGATAGATGCTGATCGAGCCATTGCCTTCCGCGTCCGGTTCATCGTGATGTTTGACTTTGGCTTGGCAGCACTTGACACTTTGAAGCTGTCCGTCGATCCGTTCCTGGGCGATCAGCGTGCAGGTGTAATCTTTGATGTCGCGACGACAGCGTTCCAAGCTTTCTTGTCCCTGGATCAAGATCGCACGTAGCGGGTTCAGCGAATCGGTTGGGCGGGCTGCGGCCTTTTCGATCCCGACACGCTGCTGCCCGACACGCTGCGGGTTGGACTTGACGGTGTTGGAGCGAACCAAAAGGGTTGACGATTGCGGCGGCGTGTCTTCGGCGGCCAGCGGGGCGGTTGTCAGTGCCAACAGTGCGACCGCGGGCAACCAATGCGCGGAGGGAGACGGTTTCATGATTCATGGCTCCAGTTGTTCAATTTGCGTTGCAGGTCTCGATTTGCATTTCCACGCCACAAGCAAGTTGCCTGCCGTTGACCGGCCAGGCTGGTTGATTTGGCGTCAACCACGCAGTCTCCAGATGTTCTACGCATGCTAGGCGGATCGGGATCGGCAACGCTCGGGGGGAAGGAAACGGAAAAGGAAACGATGTGCCGAGATCACTCCGGCGATGATCGCCTCCTTCGGCTCGTCCCCTATGCAACTGGCGTGCCCGTATCGCACCGAGACGCGGAACAGCGAGCCATTGCGACGGGTGATCCTTCAAGACAACGGGGCTCCAGCTACACTATCGTCCGTCGGCAGCACTCGTCCGCGTCCGGCGTCGCCCTGCCGTCCCGCCACTCGCCCCTTGAACGTTCACTGCGCCATGCTCTCCCGCTTTAAGATTTTGCTGACCGGCTTGCCCGTATTTTGTTTTGTCGTCGTGACGCTCCACGCCGTCGCCGCCGACGCGGACACGTCGCAAGAATGGGCCATTGAGGACTACCCCGCCCCGAGTCGCCAACAGTCGATCGACTGCGACACGGGAACTTGGATGAACCTGGATGTCAGTCCCGACGGAACCCAGCTGGTCTTTGATCTGCTCGGCGACCTGTACCTGATGCCGATCACGGGAGCTGACGGAACGGAAGCGACGGGCAAGCGGTTTCCCCAAAATTTGACCAACACGGTCGCTTGGGAAATGCAGCCACGCTTTAGCCCGGACGGCAGCCAGATCGCGATGACCAGCGACCGAATCGGCAACAACAAGAAAGGCGGCGACAACCTGTGGATCATCGCTCTCGATGGATCCTCGCCGACCCAGGTGACCAACGAGACGTATCGGCTGCTTTCCAATCCCGTGTGGTCGCCCGACGGTCAGTATCTGGTCGGTCGCAAACACTTCACCAGCCGGCGGTCGCTCGGTGCCGGCGAGTTTTGGATGTACCACCGCGACGCGGTTGCCAGTGGTGCGACCGCGGGCGTGCAACTGACCAAGCGTCCCAACGACCAAAAGGATGTCAACGAGCAGGTTTTCTCACCCGACGGATGCTATCTGTATTACAGCCAAGACGTGACGCCGGGCGACACCTTTGAATACGACAAGAATTCGCACCAGGGCATTTACGCGATCAAGCGGTTGGACCTGATCGACGGCACGACGGAAACCCTGATCCGCGGGCCCGGCGGAGCCTGCCGCCCGACACCGTCGCCGGATGGAAAAACACTGGCATTCGTACGCCGTGTCGGGGCGAAGACCGGATTGCATTTGTTCGATTTGAAATCGGGCGAGATTCGATTGGTCGATGACAACCTGGAACGTGACATGCAAGAATCGTGGGCGATCCACGGCGTCTACAGCGCGTTTGATTTCACCCCCGACGGTCGATCCATCGTGATTTGGGCGAAAGGGAAAATCCGCCGGATTGATCTGGAAAGCGGCGATTCCGAAATCATCCCGTTCCGCATCCGCGACAAGCGCACCGTCAAGACCGTTGTTCGCCACAAGACGCCGGTCGCCGAAGACAGTTTCGATGTCAAGATGTTGCGCGACGTCTGTGTGTCGCCGACCGGTGACCGCGTCGCCTATCAAGCACTCGGATACATCTACGTCAAATCCCTGCCCGACGGTGCCCCCGTTCGTTTGACCGAACAAACCCGGCACTTTGAATTTGCACCGTGTTTTTCCCGTGACGGCAACTACATCGTTTACACCACTTGGAACGATCGTGATCTCGGAACGATTCGGATCGCCTCGACCGATCCGGCGGCCGACGAAAACTGGATCGTGACCGAGCAACCGGGACACTACACAAACCCGACGTTTTCGCCCGATGGGAAACGGGTGGTGTTTGAACGCCGCGGCGGCGGCCACCTGCGGTCGGCGCTGTGGTCACGTGAACAAGGGATTTATCAAATCAATTGGCGTGACGGAGTGGCAGAGCAGATCACCAAATCGGGGAGCGATCCACAGTTCGCCGCCTCGGGCGATCGGATTTTTTTGACGCGACGCAGCGGCGGAAAAGAATCCGACAACGTCACCCTGTATTCGGTCGACCTTTCCGGCCAACACGCCCGCGATCACTACACGAGTGACTGGGCGACCGAGATGCAGATCTCGCCGGACGGCAAGTCGCTGGCGTTGATCGAGCGGTTTCATGTCTATGTCACTCCCTTTATTCACGCCCCGTCGGCGATCAAGGTTGGTCCCGGCGGGAAGGGGTTGCCGATCGCCAAGCTCAGCGAACAAGCCGGTGACTTTGTGCATTTTTCCGGTGACGGTTCGGCATTGCACTGGTCCCTCGGACCGGAACTGTTCAGCTGCGACGTTTCCCGAGCGATGATCAAGTTGGCAGGCGCCGGTGCTGAACCGGACGTTGCTCCATCGGATCAGGCGGAAACAGAGCAGGCTGATGGGCAAGCAGATGCCCCGGCCGTCCAGAACGTCCACATCGGCTTCACCCATCCCCACGCCAAACCTGATCAAACCCGTGCACTCGTCGGCGGCAAGATCGTCACCATGGGCCCGGCCGGGGTGATCGAAGACGGGGTCGTCTTGATCCGCGGCAATCGAATCGTTGCCGTGGGAAGTCGCGAGGATGTCGATTTGCCTGACGATGCGATCAAAACCAATCTCAAGGGCCAAATCGTGTTGCCGGGTTTGATCGACACCCACGCCCACGGAGCCCAAGCGACCGACGGCATCACGCCTCAACAGAACTGGATTGATTACGCCCGTCTGGCGTTCGGCGTCACCACGATCCATGACCCCAGCAATGACACGCACAGCATTTTCGCAGCCAGCGAAATGACCAAGGCGGGCGTGATCGATGCCCCACGAACGTTTTCGACCGGCAAGATCCTGTACGGTGCGACGGGCTCCTACAAAGCCGAAATCGAATCCCTGGCCGACGCCGAGTTTCATCTCAAACGGATGAAGGCCGTCGGGGCGTTCAGTGTGAAAAGCTACAACCAACCACGACGCGATCAACGACAACAGGTCTTGGCGGCGGCTCGAAAGCTGGACATGTTGGTCGTCCCCGAAGGCGGTTCGACGTTCATGCACAACATGACGATGATCGTCGATGGACACACCGGAATCGAACACACCCTGCCGGTGCAAACGGCCTATGACGACGTCACGGATCTATGGCGAGACACCGGCGTGGGATACACGCCGACGTTGAACGTCGCCTACGGGGGACTCTCGGGCGAGCGTTATTGGTATCAGATCGACGATCTGTGGTTGCACACACGGTTGAAAACGTTTATCCCGCCCCACATCTTGAACCCCCGCGCCCGCCGCCGCGAAAAATCACCGTTGGAAGACTACAACCACATCAAGGTCGCGGAGATCGCCAGACAAGTGGTCGAGCAGGGCGGGCTGGTTCAAACCGGTGGTCATGGTCAGCTTCCGGGAATCTGCACGCACTGGGAAATGTGGAGTTTTGTGCAGGGAGGAATGACTCCCATGCAGGCGCTCACGTGTGGAACGATCAACGGAGCGAAGTACTTGGGGCTGGATGACGATCTGGGATCGATCGAAGCGGGCAAGTTGGCGGACCTGATCGTGATCCGCCGGGGAGCCGATCCGACCAAGCAGATTCGCGACTCCGAAAAGATCCAATTCGTGATCGCCAACGGCAACCTGTTCGAAGCCGACCGGATGAATCGCATCGGAGACAACGCGCCCCGGGCGGAGTTCTTTTGGGAAGCCAACGCCGGTGCGGGCGTGTTGGCGACGGCATCCGAATCGGTCGGTTGCAGCTGCCATCGCGGCAGGTAGGTCACGCTGTGCGTTTCACCGGGTTACGCAACGGATCACACCCACGGATGGCAAGGCGTACCCACGGATCCCAGGCTGCTTTTCATCCGTGGGTTCGCTCTGCCATCCGTGGGTACGCTCTGCCATCCGTGGGTTCATTCAAATCGGGTACTGGCGGATGCCATCAAGCAGACGCTTCCAGCGTGGCACTGAATCTCGCCGGTTTGAGTCCGCGATCCAATCAGACGGATGAGCGGCGCATGACATTGATCGGTCAATGGACCATTACGCGTCGCGCAGCAACTGCATGAACCGGCCGAGCAATTGGTCGGTGGCGGGCGTCTCTTGCACACTCGCCTCGAACGCTTCCAGCGACTCTCCGGTGATCGATTTGACGTAGGCCGGATAGGCGTGGATCCGTTGGATGAAGGCGAGGCGATCCAATTCGGGATGAAACTGAGTCCCATAGATCGGCCGATCCCTGACTCGAAACGCCTGGTTTTGGTTCGTTTCACTTTCCGCCAATAAGACGGCTTGCGGGGGCAACCGGACGACGCAGTCCTGGTGTCCCATCGGGGCGAGAAAGCGGTCTCCCAATGGCCCGAACAGTGGATCGTCACGTCCGGCCTGGGTCAACTGAACTTCGATCGACCCCAGTTCGGCGCGTGAAGCGTCGGTCACGACTTCACCGCCGAGCGCCTTGGCCATCGCCTGGAATCCCCAGCAGGACGCGAACGTGGGTTTGCCCAGTTCGTACAGCTCCCACATCGCCAGCAGAGCCGGCGGCAGCCAGTCTCCACCCTCGGCGACGGAGTAATCACCGCTGCCCCCCAGCAGAACAACGTCGACGGCATCGAGTTCTTGAATCGTCGGTGCGCCGGCCAGCAAATCGTGAACCCCGATTTGAGATCGGTCGCAGTTCAACGCCCTGGCAAAACACCCGATCTCTTGATCGCGCATCAGGTCGTCCGCATTGCGGATCTGCAGCAATAGAAACCTGTCCATCAAACGCATTCTCTCCGGCGGTAGATCGCTGTTCCGACGAGAGTTTATCACACCCTGTCAATCTCTACCGGTTACACGGATTGCCCGGCACGAAAGCCGTGCTTTTGAGGCTCAGCTTCACTACAAGACGGAGCATCGCGACAATCGCTCCGATAGAACGTTCGTATTGCATGTCGATCGGATGTGCATTGGATCAGCTTGGCAGGGAAGCCCGATGATCATTTCTCAATTGGGAGTTTAGCGGTGCGCACGGATGCCATTAGACGTCGCAAGATGTCGCTTTCGGCTTGTTGCTTATTGTCTGTGGTCGGTTGTGCTCAAGTCGGCCCGCACCCCGCCCCACCGGCGACCGCAACAATCAATGCATCGTCCCTTCCCGCCCCGGTACCCGCCGCGTCCAGCGGCATGCAGTCCACCGCCGCCACGCCGGTGCGATCCACAGCGACACGTGAACCGACCGCTGCGGTCGACACGGTCGCCTACGCGGAAGACGGGGACGGCGAGGCGATCAGTTTTGCCGATCAATTGGAACGAATCGCATTGCAGCCGGTCGATATCCAGGCGGTTGAATCGCGATTGGAATCGTTCAGCGATCTGGTGAGGGCCGACGAACCGCAAATGGTTGGCGAGAACGGCTACTCGCTCGAACAACTCGAACAGCTCGCGCTGAGCAACAATCCCGCGATCATCGCCGCCGGCGCGACGGCCACCAAGGCCGCCGGGTTGCGGAACCAAGTGGGGACTCGCCCGAATCCGACATTGGGCTATTTCGGGCAACAACTCGCCGATGAAAACACCGACCAGCACGGCGTGTTTGTGGAACAGGAATTTGTTCGTGGAAACAAGTTAGAACTCAATCGCGAAGTCTTGGGCCACACGATGTCGGCCCAACGTTGGGAAATGCAGACCCAGCGGTTTCGCGTCTTGACGGATGTTCGTGTCCGCTTTTTCGAGGCCGTCGCGGCGCAGCGACGAGCCGACGCAACGCGCAATTTTGAAACAGTCGCCCGTCGCGGGGTTCAGATCGCGAAGGAACGTCAAGAAGCCGAAGAGGGCAATCTGATCGAGGTCTTGCAGGCCCAGACGCTGCTCAGTGAAATCATGCTTGCCGCCGAGCAAGCGGAAATCGAGTATCGGGGTGCGTGGCAAGACCTGGCCGCCGTCGCCGGACTGGGGGATGCCGCCCCGGCGCGATTGGTCGACGCTGCCGCGACGCCGCAGTCATCCCGCGATTGGGAAGCCGCTTACAACCAGATTCTGTCCGAAAGTCCCGAGCTATCCGCCGCCAACGCGTTGGTCTGTGAAAAATACGCGCTGCTGAAACGACAACGCGTGCAGATGGTTCCCAACCTGACTGCTCAGTTCGGCGCCGGCTATGACAATGCCACCGACTCGGGAATGATCAATCTGCAATTCGACGCGCCCCTTCCCGTCTGGAACAAGAACGCGGGCAACATCTCCGCAGCCTACGCCGACTACACGCGAGCCCTGGAGGATGTCAAACGCATCGAACAAGCGATCAAGGCCAGACTGGCACGGACCGCACAAGCGTTCGATTCCTCGTTGGCGGCGGTCACGAAATACGAGCAGGAGATCATTCCCCAGACGCAAAAAAGTTTGGACTTGAGTGAAGAAGCCTACCGAGCCGGTGAACTGGAGTTCTTGCAGGTCCTGGTCGTACGACGCAGCTACTTCGAATCGGCGATTCGTTTGATCACCGCCCAAGGTCAACTGGCACAGGCCAACGCCCAAGTCGAAGGGCTGTTATTGACCGGCGGCTTGGACGCCCCGGCCGACTACACCGACGGCGACGGAATCCGCGGCGCGTCCTTCGGCGGGCAGTGACGCTGATAGGGGCAGAATCGAAAGGCAAAACGATGGCGGCAAAACGATGAGATGGCAGAATGATGAGATGGCAGAATGATGGGGTGGCTGCTGGGACGCTGCAGGTTTTGCTCCAATCGCTCGCTCCACCCCTGTCTCCCCCTCTCCTTGTCTCCCCCTCTCCTTGTCTCCCCCTCTCCTTGTCTCCCCCTCTCCTTGTCTCCCCCTCTCCTTGTCTCCTTGTCTCCCTGTCTCCCCCTCTCCCTGTCTTCATCATTCTGCCCCGAATCGTTCTGCCTTCTTCTCTTCTTCCGCTTGGCATTGTCTTGCCCCCAGCGTTCTGCCCTCTCCGCGTCGGCACGTTGAACTGAAAGATCGCGTGGAAGGCAAGAGTTGATCACACGATGGACAGTTTCTATCCATGGAGACCGTCCAGCGACTTCATCGGATTGAAATTCCGGTGACAAGCGGCGGGAATCGCGGGTGTTGTCCCGAGGCAGTCGCCGGGGAGCGGTTTGGCACATCGGTTGCAACCCCCGTCGAGAGGTCGATGGGAAGGTGTTCACTGCGTGTGCCGAGATGTTTGATGTCGAAATCACTGATAGAATGTGAGTTTTCCAACCGCATGAATCAGGCACGCGAGCCAGGGGGCGGCTGGCGTTTTGCCACGCTGGTGCCTCGACTCCCCAGCCTCCGTCAGTGTTTTCGCATGTCCAACCGCGTGTCCGCCTTGTCATCGATCCTGCGTTCGCCGACGCGAATTCTGGGGATCGTCTTGATGCTGGTTTTCACCGCCGAAGTCGGCGTGATGTTTTTGTTGCCCCACGTGATGCCCGAGTTTCTGGGCGAATCGGGGACGGCGGTGCTCGATGCGGTGTTGCTGACGATGGTTTGCGCGCCCGTTTTGTGGTGGGTCATCATCGGCCCCTTGCGACGAATCGCAATCCAAGAACATCAACGTTCCGAAACGATTGTGGCCAACGCCAGCGAGGGGATCATCACGTTTGACAGTGCAGGGCGTGTCGCGTCGTGCAATCGCGCCAGTTCGGAACTGTTGGGCGTCGACCCGGCCGATTGGGTCGGAAAAACAACACAATCGCGGATGTCGGACTTTCCCCGTTCGTTCGAGACGCTTCCCTGCGAGTTTCGTATCAACGTCGATCGGCAAGACGGGACGTCGTTTCCGGTCCAGGTCTCCGTCAGCGAATACCCCTCTGAAACCGGGCAATTAAAAATCGCGATCATCCGCGATTTGACCGAGTTCGAACGGGCCGAACGAGAACGATTGCTGATGGCACGCGAAACCGAAGCGTTGCGTGCACAACAGATGGCCACGCTCGCTCAACTGGCCACCGGCGTCGCACACGAGATCCGCAATCCGCTGACGTCTATCAAAATGTTGATCCAAGTCAATCGCAGCAAGTTCGCCGACGAGGGGTTGCCGACCGACGATCTGGAATTGGTCGAACAAGAGATTCGGCGGATGGAACGCTCGGTCAACAGTCTGCTCGACTACGCCCGCCCGGAACAAGGTGAATCGAAGACGTTTCCGATTCAAGACGCCATCCGCCGCACGGTTCAATTGATCGAAGGACGGTGCGGCACGCAAAACGTCAGCCTGACTCTGGACTGCCCCGATGCCCCGATCACCATCGAAGGCGACGTCGCACAGATTCAACAGTTGCTCTTAAATCTGACACTCAATTCTCTCGATGCGATGCCTGACGGAGGGGATTTGTCGATCGCGGTCACGTCTGATGATTCACAGGTCCAGGTAGCCGTTGCGGACACCGGGCAAGGGATCAGCGAGACGATCTTGGACAAACTCTTTACCCCCTTCGCGACCAGCAAGCCCAATGGCGTCGGTCTGGGGCTGGGCATCTGTCGCCGGATCGCCCAGTCACATCACGGCAGCTTGGTCGGTTCCAACCGAATCCCGCGGGGGGCACAGTTTCGACTGACGCTGCCGATCGCCGGTCAAACGGGCTGCGCGGCGGACAGAGATGCGGCGGACAGAGATTCCGGCGACACGCCGAAGAGCGAGCAATCATGCAAAGCCTGTTAGTCATCGATGACGAAGCCTCGATTTTGAAGGCGTTTGAGCGTGCCTTCACGACGGAAACGACTTCGGTCATGACCGCAAAAAGCGGTGCCGACGGAGAAGCGTTGTTCGTCCAGGCCAAACCCGACGTCGTGGTCTTGGACCTCAGTCTTCCCGACACCAACGGTTTGGAATTGTTCAAGCGGCTGCGTGAGATCGATCCCCGCATCCCCTTCATCTTTATCACCGGTCACGGCACCGTCGAATCCGCAATCGAAGCGACCAAGTTGGGGGCGTACGACTATCTGTTCAAGCCGTTGGAGCTCGATGAGATGCGTGCGTTGCTGGAAAAGGCGTTTAACCTCAGCCGCATGGTGCGGGTCCAACCCGTCTTGGCCGACGACGACGCGCCGATGGGTGAATCGGTCGCCGACGCGATCGTCGGTCGTTGTCACGCGATGAAAGAAGTCTACAAGGCGATCGGGCGTGTGGCGTCGCAAAACCTGACCGTCCTGCTGTTGGGCGAAAGTGGAACCGGCAAGGAAGTCGTCGCCCAAGCGATCTATCACCACAGCGCCCGAGCCAGCGGACCGTTTCAAGCGATTAATTGTGCGGCGATTCCCGACGCGTTGTTGGAAAGCGAGATTTTTGGCCACGAGAAAGGAGCGTTCACCGACGCCCATCGCCAGCGGATCGGCAAACTCGAACAGGCCGACCGCGGCACGTTGTTCTTAGACGAAGTCGGTGACATGTCGCCGATGACGCAAGCCAAACTGTTGCGTGTCCTGCAAGACCAGACGTTCGAACGCGTCGGCGGCAACACGCCGATCAAGGTCGACGCGCGGATCATCGCGGCGACGAATCACGATCTAAAAAAGCTCGTCACCGAAGGCCTGTTTCGATCGGACCTCTATTTCCGGCTCAGCGTCGTGACCATCCATCTGCCTCCGCTACGCGAGCGTGAAGATGATTTGAAGGTGTTGGCCGAGTATTTCCTGCGTCGCTACAGCAATGAATTCGGCAAGGACATCCGAACGATCGCGCCTGAGACGCTCGAAATCTTGGATCAATATCACTGGCCGGGCAATGTTCGAGAGCTGGAAAGCGTGATGAAACAGTCGCTGTTGACGGCACGGGGCAACATCCTGCTGCCCGACTTTCTGCCCTCGCTGAGCGCCGGCATCCCGCAAGCGGACTCGCAGTCCGACACCTCAAGTTTTCTGTCCGAACAGTTTGTCGCCCGACGTTTAAAAGCGGGGACGGACAACTTGTACGCTGAAGCGATCTCGATCGCCGAACGGCAACTGATCACGCAAGTGCTGGCCCACACCGCGGGCAATCAACTCAAGGCCGCCACGGTCCTGGGCATCTCACGGGTGACACTTCGCAGCAAGATCAAATCGCTGGGTATCGATATCAATCAGTTCACCTGACATGGGATCGGCTTCCAGGCTCGTCGATCCTGGATCGACAGGCTGGAAGCCTATCCCACTAGGGATGACAGGCTGGAAGCCTATCCCACTGACTTTCCACCCGATCCGTCAGTGCAGCGTCGGTTCCGGTTCGCCATGATGCGTCAGTTTGATGTCCTGCAAACCACGCGCAAACCAAGGATAGATGCAAGGCACCACCAAGGAGGTCAACAAGGTCGATGTGATCAAGCCCCCGATCACCACCGTTGCCAGCGGACGCTGCATTTCCGCACCGTCGCTCGTTGACAGCGCCATCGGCAAGAACCCCAGGCTGGCCACTAAAGCGGTCATCAGCACCGGCCGCAGTCGCACTTGAGCGGTCTCGGCACTGACCTCGCGCAGTGGCATCCCGGTAGAACGCAGATGTTCCGCGGCACTGACCCAGACCAACCCGTTGAGGACCGCGACACCGAACAGCGCGATAAACCCGACGCCGGCGGAAATACTGAACGGCATCGAACGCAAGTACAGCGCGATCACGCCGCCGGAAGCCGCCATCGGAACGGCCAGGAAGATCAGCAGTGCCAATCGCAGGGATCCCAGACTGGTGTGCAACAGCAGCATGATGATGATCAACACGATCGGCAGAATGATGGCGAGTCGGCGGCTGGCCGATTGCAGATTTTCAAAGTCACCGCCCCAACGAATTTCGTAGCCGGGTGCAAATTCAACCTTCTCTTCCACTGCGGTTTGTGCCTCGTTGACGAACGTCGCGACGTCACGCCCACGCACGTTGGCGGAAATGAATGTCCGCCGCCGTTGGCCTTCGTGTTCGATCGTCGGCGGTGTTTCTTCCAGCCGTATGTCCGCAAGCTCCTTCAGCGGGATCGATCGGCCGGCTGAATCGGCCACCGGAACCTGCTCGAGCAATTTTAAGTTCTCCCGCCAATCGACCGGCACACGTACCATGATCGGATAGCGTGCGCGGCCTTCAAAGATCTGTCCGACCTGGTGCCCGCCGAGCGACGAGACGACGTCGAGGACGGTTTGCGCATCGATGCCGTATTGTGCCAGTGCTTGTGGTTTGGTTTTGATGGTCAACGTCGACAGGTTGGCTTGGTAATCCGCTTTGACGTCCACGGCGCCGGGAATCGATCGCAGCACCGACTCGATCTCTTTGCCCTTGATTCCCAGTTCTTCCATGTCGTCCCCGTACAGCAAGACGGCGACATCGGCTTTGACGCCGGCGACCAATTCATCGACCCGCATTTCGATCGGTTGAGTGAATCCGAAGGCGACACCGGGAACGTTTGCATTGAGTTCATCAGACATTTGTTCGATCAACTCGTCACGCGTCTTCGGCTCCGGCCAACTGGCGACGGGCTTGAGCAGCACCCAGACGTCTGTCTGATGCACGCCCATCACGTCGTTGGCGATCTCCGGCCGCCCGGTTTTTGAGAACACGGTTTCGACTTCGGGATACTTTTTCAGGATGTTTTCGATCTGGGTCGACATTTCAATCGATCCCTCCAGCGTCGCACTGGGCAACCGCAACGCTTCGACCAACAGGTCGCCCTCTTCCAACCGCGGCATGAACTCCGCCCCCAAATGCCGTGCCATCGGCAAACTGACCGCAAAGATCGTCAGTGCCGAGGCAATCGTCACGACGGGGTGCTTGATCGCGCGGGTGACCAGCGGTGTGTAGAAGAACTTCACCACCCGCACCAGAAAGACCTCTTTCTCCTTCATCTTTTTGGGAAGAAAAATCGAGGCCATCGCCGGCATAAACGATAGGGAAAGAATCAATGATCCTCCCAACGCGAAGAGCACCGTCAACGCCATCGGCCGGAACAGCTTGCCTTCGGTGCCTTCCAGCAGCAGGATCGGCAAGAAGACGACAGCGATGATCAGTTCGCCGAACATGGTCGGCTTGCGGACTTCGACCGCCGCGTCACGGATCACGTCTTCGTGTGGCGTGTCACCGTTATCGTGGGACAGTTTGCGGATGCAGTTTTCGACCATGATGACACTGCTGTCGACGATCAATCCGAAATCGATCGCCCCCAGACTCATCAGGCTGGCGGTGACGCCGGTGTAGGCCATCACGTTGGTGGCAAACAACATGGACAACGGGATGGCCAAGGCGACGATGATCCCGGCGCGAAGATTGCCCAACATCAGCAATAGCACCACGATCACCAACATCCCGCCTTCGGTCAGATTGGTCAGCACTGTTTGCAGCGTTCGACCGATCAGCGCGGCGCGGTCATAGGTCACTTCCAACGTCACTCCTTCGGGCAGCGTGACCTCAATCTCTTTTAACCGCTGCTTCGCCGCGGTGACGACCTCGCGCGAGTTTTCGCCGATCAGCATCATCACCAATCCCGTCACGATTTCGCCCCGACCGTCGCGTGTGACCGCACCTTGACGGGTCATCGGCTGGATACAGACTTCGGCAATGTCGCGAATCAGAATCGGATTGCCGTCGCGTTCGCGGCGAACCACCACCTCTTCGATGTCCTGAGCGGTTTCCAACAGCGACACGCCGCGAATGAAACGCTGTTCGCCGTGGTGGATCACGTATCCGCCGCCGGACGTGTTGTTGTTGTTCCGCAGACGCTCGAACAGCAATTCCATCGAAATGCCATAGCTGGTCATGCGGTCGGGGTCGGGTTGCACCTCGAACGTTTTGTAGTAGCCGCCGTGGGTGTTGATTTCCGTCACGCCGCTGACTTCGCGCAACCGCGGAGCGACGTCCCATTCCAACAGCGTGCGCAATTGCATCGGGGTATGCCGTTCGCTGCGGACTTCAAACTGCAGGATTTCACCCAGTGCGGTCGTCAACGGACCGACGGTCGGTGATCCGTAACCGGGTGGAATGCTGGCCGCGGCATCCCCCAGCCGCTCGGTCACCAGTTGACGGGCGCGATAGATATCGGTGCCTTCGGTGAACACAATCGTCACGACGGAGATCCCGAACTTGGAGACACTACGGAGCTCTTCGACGTCCGGCAGTCCTCCCATCGTGTTCTCGACCGGATACGTGACGTAACGTTCGACTTCGACCGGCGAGAGTGACCCGGCGTCGGTGACGACTTGCACTTGCACGTTCGTCATGTCCGGTACCGCGTCGATCGGCAGGTGCAGCGCCGAGTACATTCCCGCGGCGGCCATCAACAACGTCAGAATGATGACGAGACCGCGGTTGGTCAGTGAGAGTTCAATGATGCGAGTGAGCATGGTGCCTGAATCGGAGTTGCTGCGCGTGTTGAGGTAGGATCAGTGGGATAGGCTTCCAGGCTCGTCGATTCAGAACTGACAGGCTGGAAGCCTATCCCACGGGTGGTCACTCGCCTTCGCCTTGGAGTAACAGTTCGGACTTCAACAAGAATGCTCCGTCGGTCACGACCTGTTGTCCCGGTGATAATCCTGCGGTGATTTCGATCCAAGCGTCTGAAACGTCTCCCGTGATCACATCGACGCGTTTGAACGCACCATCGTTTTTGGCGACGAACACGAATTGCTGGTTGTCGTGTTGAATGACCGATTCGGGTTTGACCGATAACACCTGCCGCGCTTGACCGATGGGAATCGTCACGCGGACAAACATGCCCGGTCGCAACAGACCGTCTCGATTCTCGATTCTCGCCACCAAGGGGACCGAGTTGGTGTCGGGTTGAACTTCGCGGCCGACGTAGTGAATCGTCGCGCTGAAGGTCTGGTTTTCCAGCGCCGGAACGCGGACCGCGATGATGGTTCCGGGTCGCAGCGACACCGCGGACCAATCGCTTTCACGAATACTCGCTTCGACGTACAACGAATCGGTGTTGGCCAACACGATCAGCGAGTCGCCACGTGAGACGCGTTCGTTGTCGGCGAACATCCGCGATTCAACCGTCCCGTCAAACGGGGCGCGGACTTCCAATCGCGACAACGCTTCTTCGTTGCTCAGATTCGCGGTTCGTTTGTCTTCCTTGTATCCGAGCAGGGTTTCGAGCGACTGCCATGCCAAATTCAGTTGACGATCGGCCTGCGACAACCCGGCTTCGGCTTGCAGCTTTGCTTGTTCGGCGTCGAACGTTGCCTGATCGCGAGCGGTTCGGAACGCCGTCTCGGCCAGTTGTCGCTCGCCTTCGCGTTCACGGGCCGTCCGTCCAGAAACCGATCCGGATTCGACCAAGGGTTGAATCTTGGCGATCAACGTGTCGGCCAACTTCATTTTTGAGTAGCTCGATAAGATGGCCTGTCGGTAGCTGCCCAAGGCCTCGTCGGCAAACGCGGCTTCGATCACGTCGACGGTTTCACCCCGGTCGAGCATCTCGGAGAGCCGTTGCAGATTTTTGGCCAGTGTCGTTTCACGCGTCAGCACCTGCCGAGCGATCTCACGCTCTTTCTGGCGTTTCAAAATTTCGGCGCGTGCCTGTCCGATTTCGGGGCTGCGCAAGACGGCGATCAACTGACCGCTGGCGACGGGGTCACCGGGGGTCACCAAGATCTCCGACAAGATCCCATCCATCGGGGCTTTCACGTCAACGTGTCGGGTTTGGTCGTAGCGCAATCTGCCCGGAACGGTGTGAACATGTTGAACCAATTGATGCTGGGCCGGAATGGTTTGCAGCCGCGCGACTGCCAGCTTCCCCTCGGGCAGGATCACGGTGTCCGGATCCACAGGTTCCTGGACCTCCTCGGAGGGTGTTTCGATCGCCGCGGGATGGTTGATCTTGTGGATCGCCAGCCAGCCCCCGGCCATGACGACCAAGACCAGCAGTGTGGGAAGCCCCTGCGAGAGTGTGTGCAAGAGATTCGGCTTGGCGGCGGGGCTCGTTGGATCAGACATCGCGGGGAGCACTCAGAAGGTGGGAATTGGGGTCTTGCCGAAATCCAGAAGCACGCACCGTGCCAGAGTGCGACCGGAGCGAGAAGACAAGGTTTTGAGGCTGTTTTGGTCCCGCTGGAGTGCCCACGGCCGTCCAAAGCACAGAGATTCGCCACGGCAGTGGACAGTTTCTGTCCACCGCGACATGCCGTGACGAGCGTTGGCGTTGGTTCGACCACGGCGGGGAAACCTGTTGCCCTCGATAGGACTCATTGGACGGATGGCCCCCATACGTCCGGTGCGTCCGATGCGTCCGATTGGATCGTCATTGACCCAGCGAGCAACCGGCATTGGCTACCAACGCATCAGTTGATCGCATCGAGCGAGGCGCGGAGTGGAAGCAACCGATGGTTTCGGGTACTCTTGGCCTGGAACCAGGGATCGGACCGGCGATCGGTCGTCGCTCAGGATCGGCACGTCAGGGATGGGGATCACAGGAGCTTAAGGAGCATTCATGTTCGACGCGGCAGAGCTGGGGCAACGTGTTAGCCAGCGTGAATTCAAGGAACGGGAGCTCGAGCTGCGGACCAAGCTGCTGACGTTGCAGTATCGCACGAACGAACTCGCACGATTTCCCGTGTTGATCGACTTTGCCGGCGTGGAGGGGGCCGGCAAGGCCACGGCGATCAACATGCTGAACATGTGGATGGATCCGCGTTGGATCCGGACGATCGGGTACCAGAGGCCGACTCATCTGGAAGCGGCACGCCCGCGGTTTTGGCGGTACTGGCGCGACATGCCGCCCAAAGGCCGCATCGGTCTGTACCTCAGCGGCCGCTACTCCGAGCCGTTGCTGGGCAGGGTCTACGGCGAGATCGACGAGCGGGAATTCGACAATCGCCTGTCCGAAATCATTCGTTTCGAAAACGCGATGGTGGACGACGGCGCGCTGATCTTGAAGTTCTGGATGCACCTCGGCGCAACCCAGCAGGAAGCGCGTCTGAAGGAACTCGAGGCCGATCCGCTGCTGAGCTACCAGGTCACCCAGGAAGATTGGAACAACCACGAGCACTACGACGATTTCATCGCGGCCGCCGAACGGCTGATCACCCGGACCAACCGCGGCGCCGCGTCGTGGCACATTGTCGAAGGGGGCAATGAGAACTACCGGCACCTTCGCGTCGGCGAAATCATCGCCGCCGAGCTGGCTCGCCATCTCGACGCGCAAGAGCGGAAAGCGGCCGCCGAGTCGGCTCCGGTGCGGGTCGCCAGCCCCGACATGCCCAAAGTCGACACGGTCTTCGATGCGCTGGACCTGTCACGCTCGGTGCCGAAGTCGGAGTACAAGAAGAAGATCAAGACCGGTCAGGCTCGACTCGGTGAACTCGGTCGCAAGGCGCAGTCCAGGGAGCAGTCGACCGTTCTCGTTTTCGAAGGTCCCGACGCCAGTGGCAAAGGCGGCGCGATCCGCCGCACGGTCTGGAGCCTGGATGCTCGCACCTATCGCGTCTACCAGTTCGCCGCACCCACCGAAGAGGAGCGCGCGCACCACTACCTGTGGCGCTTTTGGCGTCACCTGCCACGCGCGGGCAATGTTTCGGTGTTCGATCGAAGCTGGTACGGACGGGTGCTCGTCGAACGCGCCGAGGGTTTCGCTACCGAGGACGAATGGCGGCGCGCCTACAACGAGATCAACGACTTCGAGCACCAGATTGTCGACCACGGCATCTTACTGCTCAAGTTCTGGCTGCACATCGACGAGGACGAACAGCTGAAACGCTTCAAGAAACGCGAGAAGTCGCTGTACAAGCACTGGAAGCTGACCGACGAGGACTGGCGCAACCGCGAACTGTGGCAAGCCTACAAACAGTACGGACAGGACATCATCCAGTACACGAGCACCAAAAAAGCCCCCTGGATACTCGTCGAAGCGAACAACAAGCAATACGCCCGCCTCAAGGTCTTACAGACCGTGATCGATCACCTGCAGGAAAGGCTCGGCTGAACAACACGATAAAAACAATGCGAAAAGTACAACGCGAAAAGAAACTCGTGCCCCACAACGATTCTGACCCGACTCTGGAAAACGAATCGATGTTCGGATGACAGGATCGCAAGCGAAAGAATGATCACCATCTGCAAGATTGTCGCACTGAGTCTCGCGGTCATTTACACGGCAATCGCAGTTGCGATGACTGGACCTGCCGCGATTCGGGGAATGTTGATCTTGCTGGTTCCGCCGCTCGGGCTCATTTGGTTCGTCGACGACTTTAGCCGACCAAGGCGGCTTCGATCGACAGTCCGGGACCGAAACCGAGCATCACACAGGGCAGGGAATCGTGTTCTTGCAGCAACCGTTGCAGGATGAACAGCACGGTCGGTGAGGACATGTTTCCATACTCGGCCAGAATGCTTTGGGAGACCGAGAGTTCTCCGCGTTGAAATTGCAATGCGTTGCCACAGGCCTGCAAAATCTTGGGCCCGCCGGGATGAATCGCCCAGCCGCGGATGTCGCCGATCGTCAGTTGATGCTTTCCGAGCCAATCCCGCAGCCAGGGTTCCAACGTCCGCTCGATCATCGTCGGCACGCGCGGCGAGAGTGTCATTTCAAAACCGTGGTCTCCGATCCGCCAACGCATCAGATCTTCGCTGTCAGGCAGGATGGTCGATCCGGTCGCGATCACTTTCGGGCCCCGCGACGACGACGGCGACGCGCTGGCGACCAGCGCGGCGGCTCCATCGGCGAACAGCGCGTTGGAAACCACACGCTCGGGGTGCCATCCGTATTGTTGATGCAGCGTACACAACTCAACGGCACACATCAGAACTCGCAACTGGGGATTCGATGCCGCGAGCGACTCGGCCACACGAAGCCCATTCAAGGCGCCGTGACAGCCCATGAAGCCGATGTGCGTGCGGCCAACCGACGGATCGAGACCGCATCGCTTGATGATCGAAACGTCCAGCCCCGGCGCGTAAAAGCCGGTGCAGGAAATCGTGATCAAGTGATTGATTTCACCGGCGTTGAACGAAGATCGATCCAATGCTTGCAGGACCGATTCGGACCCCAAACGCCCGGCGTGACGCTCATACAGCTCCATCCGTTGTGCGGTCGTCGGGCCGCAGTCCTCGGGGCTCGACGCGGGCGCGAAAAACGTTTGCCGCACCGGTTGTGTTGTTGTGGCGTGCTCGGTTGCCGCCGGAACACGAAGCTCCCCAGCGCCGAAGTCACCGTTTTGCGAGGCGATCGAATCAAACCGTGGTTCGGATGATTCCAGGGCAACGCTATGCCGATAACGCACCCCGGATCGCTGGTACAGCACGGACAGCAACCTCGCTTGCTTGGCGTTGTCACAACACAGAGTTTGCGCGATCTCCGCGGCGGAGCTCTGGGAAATGCCATGAGCCGGCGTCGCCGTACCGAGGCCGTCAATGATCATGCTCATGTTTCTATTCCATCCATCGTGCATTGATCGGTGACCGACTTCGTCCGACCGTTCGGTTCCAACACCACCGTCCGTTTTACTTGACACGCCGTCTCGCTCCCAGGGGCAAACACTGAATCCCTATCCGGCGGACGGAGCAAACTGGCAGGCGCGCCAGCCAAATCGTGATCCAGAGGGGCCGTCCACGGCAGCACGCTCATACCGATTTCTCCGCGACGATCGCGCCGTATTGCATCGCACCGCTTCGGTAGGCGTTCAGCAAGGCATCGAAACCGTCAATGAATTCGACTTGTTCACGATCCAGGACACGTGCCAGATGCCGAATGCCGGTCCGCTGCACGCGTCGTTTGCAAATTTCCCAGGTGCGAGCCACTCGGTCGGTCCAATCGACGTTGTGTCGAATTTCTAATCCGTTTTGGACCATCCACTCGGCATAGTCGCTGCGGGTCGCCAGGGAGGGACAGACGAAACGTTCACAAACCTCTTCACATTGCCTTCGGTGCCCCGATTGCGTCGTGTCTTCGCCTTCAAACCACACGCAAATCGCCAGGCGTCCGCCGGGGCGAAGCCACTCGGCGGCGCGGCGGACGAACCGGGGTTTGTCGAACAGATGCTCGGTGCATTCAACCGACCACACGACGTCAAAACTGGCGGGCTGAAAAACCACACTCTCGGCGTCTTCGGCTAAGAACCGTGTCTGGCCGGTGACCCGTTTGAGGCGTGCGGCGAACGCCGCCCAATTCCGTTGGACCGGGCTGAGCGTGACGCCGGTGACGTCGCATCCGCGTCGTTTGGCAAGCCGAATGGCCGACCCGCCCATCCCGCAACCGATATCCGCCACCCGGTCCGCGGACGTGATGTTCGCCAAATCGGCCAGGGTGTCGGTCAAGTGGCATTGCGCTTGGTAAGCCGACGTTTCATCCTGCGACACGTTTTCGCCCCACAGCCCATGGTGAATGTGTGGGCCCCATAGCAATCGGTAGAACAGCGTGCCGAGTTGGTAGTGGCTGCGAATGGAGTTTTTCTTGACTCCCTCAACGGCGATCATTGATTTCCTGGCTGAAGCGTGGGTGACACTGCGAAGCAATTATAGCGGCAGAACGTCTTTCGGACCGATCCTTCGGGTTTGCACGTCTCATGCCAAAGCCGGGGAGAAGTCGTCGTCTCGGCCCCGGATTGCTCACTCGGCCGGCCACGCTGGACATGATTCGCCGGCGACGTGGAGGCGACATGGATAGGTTTTTGCACTTGCGGCGAAGCCGCGTTGGTTGCGGGGGAGAGCACGGCGCGGAGATGAAGTTTGCCGTTTCAGTAACGGAAAACAGCGTGGAACTGGAATTGCGCCAGCCGAGATGCTAGTTTCAGTCCTGTTGAAACTTCTCTAGCGCGCAAAAAGGCGGGTGACTCGGATGCCGATCATTTTAGTCGTGGACGATTCGGACGTTGATCGCCTGTTGATGAAAGGGCTGCTCAGTACCGACGTGGATTGGTTAGTGTCCCAAGCCAAGAATGGAGTCGAAGCGGTCGACATGGTCACCTATGCGTTACCCGACGTCGTCGTGACCGACCTGAACATGCCGGAGATGGACGGTTTGCAACTGGTCTCGCACATGGCGGAATCCTTTCCCGAAGTGCCGGTGATTCTGGTGACCGGGGAAGACGATTCCGAAATTGCACTCAAAGCGCTGCGACACGGCGCCGCCAGTTTTGTCCCCAAACAGCAGCTCGCCGAAAGTTTGCTGGAAACCGTCGAACAGGTGTTGGCGGTCCGCGACGCCGATCACTTTGACGAGCGAGTCGTTCAGCTGACCACCAACACACGCTACCGATTTGTTCTCGACAACGACCCCACCTTGATCTCTCCCGTCATCGACCGCATCCAGCAAGGGATGATCGCGATGCAACTCTGTTCGGCAACACAGAGAATGCACATCGGGATCGCCTTGGAAGAAGCGCTGTTGAATGCGATGCTGCACGGCAACCTCGAAGTGCCGTCAAACAAACTGCGCGAGATTCGCAATCTGCTGCACGAAGGCAAGACGTCGGCGGTTGTGGAAGAGCGTCGTAGTGAACAGCCTTATGCCGATCGAAAGATCCACGTGGCGGCTGATTTCAATCGCAGCCGAGCCCAATTGGTGGTCGGTGACGGCGGATCGGGATTTGATGTCGAAAGTGTCTGGCCCCAATCCGCCGAAGACCGGATCAACGAGGAATCCGGTCGCGGTCTGCTACTGATCCGAACCTTTATGGACGAAGTCTTGTTCAACGAGACAGGAAGCGAGTTGCGGATGACGCTCAAGGAGCTCCGCCCGCAGGCGGCAACGCTGTGAAGCATTTTTTAGCGGAAGGGCGCGAGCCCTCCGGTGTTGTAGCAAAGAAGAAGAACCGGAGGGCTCGCGCCCTGCCGCTAAAACCTCAAGAAACACATGGGAAAAATGCTTCACAGCGTTGCCCAGGCGAGTTGAGCACGAAACCCAATCGTGCAACGGTCAGAAGATGCGTGGCAGAGGCTTCCAGCCCGTCGACACCGTTGGCCTCCTTCTTAACGTTAGCTTAGCCGCACCCGCCTGCGGGCTTATTGAACAGCGTGGTGCCCTGGCGACCAACCGCGGAGCCCGGTTGACTCGGCGATACGCTATTAGCGGCTGTTCCGAGGCGCCGAAAATGTTTGGCATGATTGCTGCGACCTTTGGAGATGGCCGCGAGGACCACTTCTTCCCGGTCCAATCCCTTGACCATGCTGCTACACGCTTTCCGATGAATACAACAACCAAGACCCACCGTTCGACTGATACGACCAATCAAGACGCACCGCTGAGCAAGAAGGCACCCTCCAGCCCCTTCCTTTTGGTGGCCCTTTCTTATTTGGGGATCCTGCTTCTGGCAGCGCTCGGTTTCGCCCTGTTGTACTGGATGATTCGTTAAACCGGGCTCGGACAACTTGTTTGGCCTACTCCTTTCCGTTTCCGATCTTTCCAACGTCTGCTCCATGCCCGCCAGCGAAAACATGCTTCGAACCGAGGAAGGACGGGCCGGTGGAATGCGCGCGGCGGTGGACGCGGCACGCCATGGGATCCTTGCCGGGCAAGCTCCGTTCGGCGCGGCGATCTTCACCGAGCAAGGCGAGTTGATCGTCGCGGAGCACAACCAGGTCAGGAAGATGTTGGATCCGACCGCCCATGCGGAAGTCTTTGCGATTCGATTGGCCTGTCGATTGATTGACCAGCGAACGCTGTCGGGCTGTTGGCTATTTACAACCTGTGAACCCTGTCCGATGTGTGCTGCGGCGGCCGTGTTTGCGGGCTTGCGTCACGTCGCCTATGGTGCCTCGGTGGAAGATGCACAGGAGGCGGGATTTTCGGAATTGCAATTACCGAGCCGCCAAATCTTTGATCGCAGCGGCGATGAGATCGCCGTCTATCCCGGTGTGCTTCGGCAAGAGTGCCGCGCATTGTTCGATCTACCGAAGTAGTGGCCCGTCCAGATGATCGGTTGAGATCAGCCGGCTGGTGTCGGCGTTAGTGGCCCGGGACGACAATAGTAAAAGTGACGGATTTGATCGTAGCGGAATTCACGAAGACTTCCGCAGCGCCGCCCCTCTCTGGCGTTTGCTTGCGACGCAAACGCCGTCTCTCCCAGAGGGAGAGAAGCTAAATGGGTTGCAAAACCTGCAGCAAAAGAATCGACTGACCCCGCCATTGGTCTCAATTGATCGGTGTGGCGTTTCGGATCGCACTGGTCAGCGTTTGGTCCAACTCGGCGGAATCGAATTGTCCTTTCACGACGTAGGCATGGGCGCCGCTTTCGCGGGCATCCAGCGACGTCTGGGGATCATCCAATCCGGTCAACATAACGACCGGCAACTCGGCGAATCGAGATTGCAACTTGCGAAGCCCTTCGATCCCGAAGGAATCGGGTAGCGAATAGTCGAGCAACACGACATCGCACTGATGGTTCAGGATCCACTCGATCGCGGAATCCAGGGTGACACAAACGACTAGTTCGTATCGACCGGTGCAATTAGCGAGCGTCCGTTGAAAGAGCAACGCGTCGACTTCATCGTCTTCGATGAGCAGAATCTTGGCGGCGTCGGGGGAGGTGTGGTCCATGTGGATCGGCTTGGCATCGGGGTGTGATTGGCAGTGGGGTTCAAGCGGGAACGCTTGCCGACGGCAAGGTGACGACATTAAACCAGTACGTGCCGAGCCGACGAACGGACTCGGTGAATTGATCGATGTCGACCGGTTTTTGGATGTAGGAATTGCACCCCAAGTCATAGCTGCGCAGGATGTCCGCTTCCTGTTCGCTGGTCGTCAACACCACGACGGGGATGCGTGACAGATGCTCGTGTTCTTTCAGGTCGCCGAGCACCTCGCGTCCGTTTCGTTTGGGCATGTTCAAGTCCAGCAGAATCAGATCCGGTGTGGGGGAGGATGCCGGATCTTCAAATTCGCCCTGTCGCGTCAAATACTCCATCGCTTGCACACCGTCGTTGGCGATCCTGAGGTCGACATGGATCGAGTCGTGTTTGAGTGCGCGGCGTGTCAGTTCTTGATCACCGGGATCGTCTTCGACCAGAAGAATCACGGCCGGTCTTCGACGTTGGGGTTGGTCGCTCATCAGAGTTCCATTGGGGTAGGAGATGGGGAGGCGGGGTTAGCACATCGCTAATTCAACGGGTTCGGTATCGATCGATTCGGCCGGGGCCGTTGGTTCGATCTGCGGTTCGGCGATCGGCAGGGAGAATCGAAAATGGGCGCCTTGGCCCGGTTCGGATTCCACCCAAATCTCGCCGGCGTGTCGCTGCACCGTTTTCTTGCAGATCGACAGTCCGATGCCGGTGCCCTCGTATTCGCCACGGTTGTGCAATCGCTGAAACGGCTGGAAGATTCGCTCGGCGTATTCAGGCTTCATGCCGATGCCGTTGTCGCGGACGCCGAGCACCCAGTGATCATCGTTTTGCGTAACGGAGATTTGAATGGTGGGAGCAGCTTCGTCGGTGAACTTGAGCGCGTTGCTGACCAGGTTTTGGTACAGCTGCGTCAACATGGTTCGGTCACCGATGACGGTGGGGAATTCATCCCGAGTGATCACGGCGCCCGTCTCGTTGATGCGCAGCTCCAATGAATCGAGGGCGTCATCGACGCATTGTTCCAAATCGACCGGCTCCTGTTTCATCGCCGACCGGCCGACGCGAGAAAGCTCCAACAACGCCTGCACCAGGCTGCGCATCCGTTTGGCGGCATCGACGATGAATTGCAAGTCGCGTTGGGCGTCCTCGTTCAAGTCACCGTCGATGTCTTGTTCCAGCAAGCGGCTGAATGAAACCAGTTTGCGAACGGGTTCTTGGAGGTCATGGCTGGCGATGTAGGTGAACTGATCGAGTTCTTTGTTCTGCTCTTCGAGAGCCTTGTTGGCGTGAACCAATTGACGGCTCGCTCGCGCCGTCTCTTCCATCGACTCGCGGAGTTCTTCGGTCCGTCGATTCACCTCGGCCTCGATGCGTGAATTGGTCAATTCCAACTGCGCCTGGTGGCAGGCGTTGCGCGACATATCGGACAGGCTTTGTCGAATCGTGACGATCAGAAAGATGTTTTCGAAAACGACCCAACCGGCGTGTTCGATCAAACGCAGCGGCGCTCCGCCGATCACACCGTAGACCGATTCGGGCCACAACCAACCGCGTAGCCCATGATCGGCGGCGACCACCACCGTCGCGGTGCACAGCACCCGCCAGTCGCGATAGCAGGCCAGGAACGCGAGTGAACCGAAGATGTGAAAGTGCGTTTCGATACGTCCGCCGGTCAAGTGGATCAACAATGCCGACGTGAGCATTTGGCTGATCGCGATGATGTGCCGCGTGACAACTCGTCCCGGTAGTTTCCAGGCCAACAAGACGGGCAACGCGGTAATCACTCCGCCCAGCAGGATCGCAGCCCACACGTGCACGTGGGTTTCGCTGATCGCGCCCGACCAGGTCCGTGGTGAAATCCACAGCGCCGCCATGATCCCGGCGACCCACTGGATGACCATCAGGCCCGCAAACAGTCGATCGGTGCGAACGTGAATGAGCTGTTGTTGCTCGCGCAATAATTCTTCCGCACGTCGGCGGTCGCCTGCATCCGGCGCGGCAGCTACGGTTGATGACATGATCGGTGGGTCTCCTGAAGGTTGGTGCCGAGTTCGCAACCGTAGACCTTGGTGCTGTCCACGTCGCCAGTGCCTTGGTTCAATAATTGGACAATCGTGGAGCGTCCCAGATTGTCGCCGCTGTGTCCGCGCGAGGCCGTGATGCCGCCGCGGAACATCAATCGGCCGGCCGGATCGTAGAGCAAGACCAAACCGGAGATCGCTGCAGCGAACCGATTCGCTTCCACGCCACCGGGGTCGGCAGACACGCTCAGTCCCGGTATCTGTTCGGCGGTCTGCCAGAGCTGGGAGTATTCCCAACCGGGTTCCAACGCGCAGGCCGGGGGTTTGACGAACAACGCAGACGCCTGCACCCGGTCCGCCGCACAATGTGTCATGATTCGGGCAAGCTCGCCCAACGTGGCGCGCGTGCAAGGGCATTTGGGATGGGCGAACAGGACCAGCGTCCAACGCTCCGGTGACCGTTCGATTTGCGAGCCGCTCGGCCAACGATCCGGTGCGGCGTGCAGCGGGCCGGCGGCGTGTTCGTATCGCCAGACGATGCTCAGTCCGGCCGCCACCATCACGCTCCAGGCGAGCACCAGCGCGGGCACCGTCCACCCACCAGGGCGGCGTGACACGTGGTCAAACTCCGTCCCCTGGCCGGCAGGGGCGTCGCGATCGTCGGGAGGTCTCGGGGTCATCAAATCGTTCGCCGGGGCAAAGACAGTCTCTAGCCATTGTGGGGAGCGTAGACCGCGATTGAAGGGGCCGCTTTTGCAAACCCGCCAAAGGGAGGTTTCCCCTCAGGACCGCCACGTCCACGACCTCGTTGAGGGAGATCGGACGAGTGAGACGTGGGGCAACGCGATGATGCATTTGATGGCGGCAGGCCGCGAGCCGGCTGATGGCGAACGATGCTCCGCCGTTCGGCGCGAGCCGCCGGGCCTCAACGCCGCTCGCGTGCTTTTCGTTTGGCGCGCTGTTGATCGCGAAATCGCTTTTTGCGTTTGGCGTCTTTGGCGGCGTCCTTTTCCGCTTTCTCGGCGGCCAGCGCGGCGGTTTGCGTTTTCTCACGCTCCATGATCTTGGGCGTCTCCAGCGTCAATCGCCCGAAGGCGCCTGATCGCAATTCCGTCACCAGGATTCGTGAGGCGCGATCGATGTCGACAAGATTGTTTTTGCCCAGACAACCGCGTTTGCGTCCGATCGCTTCGATGGCTTCCAATTCCGTCGTCGGCTTGGGATTCAAGTCGTAACGCTCGGTCAGCTTGTCGGGATATTCGGCCAGCATGTACCGCGCGGCAAAGAAACCGATGTCGGCATACTCCATCGCCGTTTCTTTGATCGAACCCAGCAATGCCAACCGGTAACCGCTGTTGGCGTTGAGCACGTTGGGCCACAGCATTCCCGGCGTGTCCAGCAGCGTGACGCCGTCGCCGATGTTGACGCGTTGTTGTTGCTTGGTGACTGCGGGGGTATTGCCCGTCTTGGCGATCTTTCGACCCGCCAAGTAGTTGATGATCGTTGACTTGCCGACATTGGGGATCCCCACGACCATGGCCGTCACGGTTCGGCCGCTGCGGTGGGGCACCATCTGGGTCGCGATGGGTTTCAAGCGTCGAATCGTCGGCACGTCGTCGGTGGTGACCGCATGGCTGCGCACGCCGACGGTTTGCTCAAAGTAAGCCTGCCAGGTCGCCGTCATCGCTTCATCGGCCAGGTCGCTCTTGGCCAATACCTTCAAGCAGGGTTTGTCACCGCGCAGTTCGGCCAGCAACGGGTTCTCGCTGGAATAGGGAATCCGCGCATCGAGGATCTCGATGACCACGTCTACTTTCGGCAGCGTCGCCTGCATTTCAAGCCGAGCTTTATGCATGTGGCCCGGAAACCACTGGATAGACATGGGACGCTCGCTGGGGCATGGGAAGGGAGGATGGCAGTCGTCTAGTGTCACCGTTGAACGGAGTTCTGCTAACCCCCAATCCTGGAGGTCGTGCAGTTTTTAAGTCGTCGATTTCAAACGGTTTTCGTCACGCCCCTGAGGTCGGGCTGAGATGAACCCACGGATGGCAGCGCGGCCCCACGGATGAAAAGCAGCCTGGGATCCGTGGTTCCGCGCTGCTATCCGTGGGCTTTTATTCCACTTGGTTGCAGGGTCCGCCTTGGCACGCCAAGCCGGTGTGGTCGCTCGCCCGCGCCGATGGCGGGCGGGAGGATGACGTTGAAAACGACGCGACCTTGCCGCGTGCGGTCCACCACCGCGTCAAAACAAATGGTAGGCCTTGGCGTCCAAGCGGCTCGCCAATTCGGGATCATTGGCCCGCGTCAGCAGGTCGTAGTAGCCGTAAGGATACTTGAACACGTGGCCGATGCCCAAGGTTTTGTCGCCTCGTTTTTGCCAGTATTCCGCGTCTCGGGGACGCAGCGGGCTGAGCGGGTGATCCTTGATTTTGCGGTCGCCCGGCTGGGGTCCCATCCGCGTGACCGTCACGTATTTTCGAAACGCGGTGCGACAACTCTCGGCCCATTCGACATCTCCCATCGCGGCGAGTTCAACGAGCGACTGACCGAAGGTCAGCATGTGCCCGGCGAACCCTTGTCCATAGCCGATGAACCGATCGATCGCATCGCTGGCTTCTTGCAGGATAAATCGCGATGCAGCCTCCGAATCGGTGAAAGGCGGCGGGTCCACGGCGTCGTCCGGTTGGATATCGCGCCAGGGTTTGAAGGCTTTGATCAGGTTGCAGATTCCGGCAACCCGCTCGGGCGTGGCGGTTTCGGGCAGCATGCGAAACGCTTTGATCGCGTGCATCGCAAAGATCGCGTCGTGTCCGACTTCGCGCAACACCCCGCCGCCTTCGGCCAGCGACTTGCCGACCTGTTCGACCGCGTCGGGCACGGGATCCTGGTCGGGGAACGGTTCACACAGCTTCGACGGTGCCCAATTGAGGTCGAACAGTTGGACGATTCTGCCGGCGGCCACATCATCGAAGCCGTTGTCGACGCACATCAGGTGCGCCGAAATCATCGACGCGCCGCGGTGGCCGTCGGCGAAGTAGTTCATTTCGGGCGCTCGCGCGAGGGCGTTGACGCCAAGCCGCACCAGACGCTTTTCGGTCAAACTGCGCTCTTCCGCGTTGGATTGGCGATCACCGGCCAGCAGGAGTCCACTGATCAGCGCCCCGCCGCCCATTGCGAATTGTCGTCGGTCAAGGAAAGGGTGCATCGATCGGTTCGGGTTCATTGGCTTTGGGTTTCAATTCGATCGGCGAGATCCCCGCCGACTTAGATGATACACGATTGCCGCCCCAACCGGCCTGTCGATTTTGGCCCGCATGGGCCAGCGAGGGGCCAGTGGATGGCGCGGCTGGCTGGCGCGGCTGGCTGGCGCGGCGCTGACGTCATTGCCAGCTCGGCGGAGATGCTCGATGATCAGCGGGGCGACCGTTCGGCACAACGCTTGCACTGCCGGTGCGAGATCGACCTCGATCCACCACTTCATCCAACGACGAACTGAAAGAACCTTGACATTCTGCATCGGAATCCAAGTCCGCGAGGGGATTATCGCCCTGGCGGACACCCGCATCGTTCGCGGCAGCGAGCAGGTCAACAAGCAAAAACTGGCCGCGTTTCAACACGGCAACAGCGCCCTGTTCACGATGACCAGTGGACTGCGATCGGTCCGCGACAAGACGCTGGTTTACGTCGAAGAATCGCTGCGTGGGGGCGGAGAAACGCAGGATCGGCTGTATCAATTTGCCAACCTGTTCGGCCAACAGCTGCGGCGGGTGAAAGAGGAAGACGGCCCATCGCTCTCCTCCACCGGGCACTCGTTCAACCTGCACGCGATCATCGGCGGTTGTTTGCCCGCCGATCATCGTCCCCAATTGTTCTATGTCTATCCGGAAGGGAATTGGGTCGAGTGCGCGATCGATTCGCCGTACTTCATGATCGGACGCACCTACTACGGCAAACCCATCTTGGATCGCCTGCTGACGTTCGAGACTCCCTTGCGTGCCGCCCTGGCGCTCGCCTTTCTGGCCTTTGATGCGACGCGTGCCAGTGTCACCGACGTCGGCTATCCGATTGACGTTGCCGTGATTTCAACGCAAAGCCGGCTGCCTGTTTATCAACGTTTGACCCAGGCGGATCTTGCCGAAACATCAAACAGCTGGGCTCAGGGGCTCAAAGACATCCTTGGGCAACTGCCGATGTCCTGGGCCGATCCATTACTCAACTCTCCCAGCGTTGATGCCGCCGGCCCCTCGGGGGTGTTGAATCCGACGAACCAAGATCAAACTCAGATTTAAGCGTGCCATGCCGACCATCAAAGTTGAAAGCCAGCTTCAATACGACGTGCGTCAGCCGACCAACATGTTGTTCAAAATCGCCGCCGCTCGCACCGATCGTCAGGAGGTGCGCAATGAGCGTCTGGTGGTCCAACCGGAGATCCAGATGGAAACGCTGGACGTCGGCTTGGAAGGGAACACGATGCAGCGACTGTCCGTGCAACCCTGCCAATTGACGATCGAATACGAAGCGGAGGTCGTCTCGATTTCTCAACCGACCGATCTGGGCAATGTTCCCGAATCGAACGTGGGCAGCCTGCCGATGGAGGTCTTGCCCTATCTCAACCCGAGCCGGTACTGCGAAAGTGATCTGCTGGGCCGATTCGCGTTTGAAGAGTTCGGTCAGGTTCAGCCCGGGCTGCTGCGAATCCAAGCGATCTGTGATTGGGTCAACGAACATCTCGATTACACGCCGGGAAGCACCGGCGTGATGACCACGGCGGCGGACGTTGTGTTGCAACGAACCGGGGTCTGTCGCGACTACGCGCACCTAGCGATCGCACTGTGCCGGGGCATCGGCGTGCCGGCGCGGTACGTGTCGGGCTATGCCGCCCAGTTGCAGCCACCGGATTTCCATGGGTTCATGGAAGTGTTCTTGAGCGGTCAGTGGTACTTTTTTGATCCCACCGAACTCGCCGCCGTCGACGGTCTGGTCCGCATTGCGACCGGTCGCGATGCCGCCGATGTCCCCTTTGCAACGATCACCGGGGACGCGGGACTGACGTCAAAAAACGTCAGCGCCGTTTTCTTGCCCGAGTGAGCGGTCCGGTTTGGAATGACAGTTGCACACTTGTTTCCGACCACGTCGGTCAGCCGATCTCGACGCTTCAAAACAGCCGTTCTCTCCGGTGACAGCAGTTGCAGCGGAAGTCCGTGAGAGAGGTTTCCAGCCCGTCATTGGTGGGTCAACAGGCGGCGAGCGTGCCACAACGCACTGATGGGAAGCGAACCTCTGTCGGCGATTGAACAGTCTCCGCGGCACTGGATGAAAATTAACCACACTGGTCGATAACCGACCAGCTTGATGGGGATCGCCCCAGGGCGCGCGTCAATCGTTCACCCGCGCAGGATCGGGCCGGCCGGAGTCCACACGATGTGCCCTCAACCAAAAGGAAAACGATTAAAACGCCGAAAATTGTCGTCACGACGACCGGAACACAGAGCTGGCGGATTCGCACCGCAGGCAAGGAAGCGGCCGAGCATTCACGACGCGTGTTTGCCTCTCGAGGCCTACAATGCAGTCAAATCAATCGACGCGAAGACGGATTTGCATTTCAGGCCCAGGCCCCACCAGACTCCCCCGAACCGGCGGGTGGGGCATCCATCCCGAACGCTTTCTGCGCACCTTAGCGACGCCTAAGGGTGTCTCACGCCGCCGCGATTCTCTTTGGCATACCACTTGCCATTCGTTAGGGCGTTGTTTGTACCTACCACAGGCGGGCTGTCTGCCCGGCCACTGACACGGACCCAAGAATCAATGAGCTCGATCATCGAATCTGAAAACCACCACGAACCGAAGGACACGATCCCTCAGGTACTCGCGCCGCCCAGCGAGAGTTTGAACGTTGAGGCGGCCGGCGAATTGAATATCTGTCTGATCAGCTTGCACGGGCTGATCCGCGGCACCGACCCCGAACTCGGCTGCGATGCCGACACCGGTGGCCAAGTAAAGTACGTCTTGGAACTCGCTCGCGAGCTGGGGGCGCGGTCGAATGTCCGTCAGGTGCAACTCTTAACCCGACAGATCATCGACCCCAAGGTCTCGGAGGACTATGCGGTTCTTGAGGAGCCGATCGGTGAGTGCGCCAAAATCGTCCGGATCCCCTTCGGGCCGAAACGGTACTTGAAGAAAGAGTCGTTGTGGCCCTACATCGAGATGTTCATCGACCAGACGCTCGCGCATTTCAAACGCAACGGGATACCCGATGTGATCCACGGCCACTACGCCGACGCCGGCATCGCCGGGGCGCACCTGTCGCAGCTGCTGCATCTGCCCTACATCTTTACCGGCCACTCGCTCGGCCGTGTCAAACGCCAGCGGTTGTCGGGGGGCAAGACGAATCCCGAAGCGTTGGAAAAGAAGTACAAGCTCACGCAGCGGATCGAGGCCGAAGAGACGGCATTGGAGACGGCCGCGATGGTCGTCACCAGCACGAACCAGGAAGTAAAGCAGCAGTACGAGCTGTACGATCATTACGTCCCGGCGAGGATGGAAGTCATTCCCCCCGGCGTGGACTTGTCTCACTTTTCGCCGCTGGCGGACCCGGCTCACGAGCCGCAAATCGGCAGGGCGCTTGAGCCGTTTCTGCGCGAGCCCGACAAACCGATGATCCTGACTTTGGCGCGCCCGGACGAGCGAAAGAATTTGGAGATGCTGGTCAAGGTTTACGGTGAAAGCGAGGAACTGCAGAAGGTCGCGAACCTGGTCTTGATCCTGGGGACGCGGGACGATTTGCGCGAGCTTCCCAAGGGGCAGCAGACGATCATCACGAACATTCTGCATTTGATCGACCAGTACGACCTGTATGGCAAGGTGGCCTATCCGAAATCACATCGCCCCTCCGACGTGCCCGATCTGTACCGGATGGTGGCGCAATCCAAGGGCGTCTTTATCAACCCCGCCCTGACCGAGCCGTTCGGGCTGACCTTGTTGGAAGCCGGCGCGACCGGGGTGCCGATCGTCGCGACCAACGATGGCGGCCCGCGGGACATTATTTCCAATTGTGAGAATGGGCTGCTGATCGATCCTCACGACTCGGGCGAGATCGAACGGGCCTTGTTGCGGGTTTTGACCGAGGAAGACGTCTGGCAAAAATTCTCCCAGGCGGGGATCGCGGGAACGCGGAAGCATTACGCCTGGAGCAACCACGCCTCGCGTTACCTCCGCGACGTCAAAGAGATTCTTGAACGGGCAACGTACCCCAGCTCGGTGAACCGGCCGGAGCGCAAGCTGCCGCAATTTGATCGCATGATCATTACCGACTTGGACAATACGCTGACCGGCGACGACGAAGCGCTGGGACGCTTTGTGGACCTGATCCGCGAGAACGACCACATCGGTTTCGGCATCGCGACCGGACGGCGGCGCGACAGCGCCTTGGAATTGATCGAGTCGCTCGGGCTGCCGCAACCGGATCTGCTCGACACCGACGCGGGGACTCAATTGCACTACGGGGAGTCGATGACCCCTGACCGGACCTGGCAGAAATCGATCGGCTATGCCTGGGATCGGGACGGGATCCTCGCCTGCCTGGAGAATCTGGAAGGGTTGACCCGGCAGTCGGATGACCGACAATCCGATTTCAAGGTCAGCTTCGATATGGACCCCAGCAAAATCACGGTCACAAACGTCAAAAAGAAACTGCGAGAAGCGGGACTGAGGGCTAAGGTGGTGTTGTCCCTCGGAATGTTTTTGGATGTAATCCCGGTCCGGGGTGGCAGTGACCTGTCGATGCGGCATGTGCTTTGGAAATGGGGCTTTCAACCGGACCATGTCCTGGTCGCCGGTGATTCGGGCAACGATGCCGGCATGTTGCTGGGGCGAACGTTGGGGGTTGTGGTCGCCAATCACAGCCGCGAACTGGAACGACTGAAGAATCGGCCGCGCATCTATTTCGCAAACACTCCGCACGCGGGCGGAATTCTGGAAGGCATCGAGTACTACAACTTTTTAGACAAAATCGTAATTCCCAATGATCGGATTGATTGACTATGGTACGGACACCCAGGCAGAGCTTGATGAGCTTTCGTTTCAGGCCGATCTATCACTGCAACGGCTGAAGCCTCGGTTGGAGCAGGTTTGGGAAGAGTATTCGACATCGCCAGAGCGACAAAAGATTTTCGAGTCGCGTTTGCAAGAGCACTGGCGGCCGTTGTTCGCACAACTGCATGAACTCTACAGCGGACGCTACGATTTCTTTTACCACCTCGAACAGGTCCTGTTGACCTGCGCCCTGGCATTTGCCCAACGCAGCGAGGACCTGTGTGAAATCGATCGCCATCGGGTGATCGAGCCGGATTGGTTCCAGTCCCAAAACGTGGTCGGCGGTGCCCTCTACGTCGACCTGTTCAGCGACAACCTGAGCCGGTTGCGCGAGCACGTCGGATACTTCAAAGACCTGGGGCTGACCTATTTGCACCTGATGCCGTTGTTTGCGGTCCGTCCGGGAAACAACGACGGCGGCTACGCGATCAGCAATTATCGAACGATCGCGCCCAGCCTGGGAACGGTGGAAGACTTGAAGCTGTTGGCCGATGACCTTCGCGAAGCCGGCATCAGCCTGGTGCTGGATTTCGTCTTCAATCACACCTCGGACGATCACGAGTGGGCCCAGCGAGCCCAAGCCGGGCAACGGGAGTACCAGGAATTCTATTACACCTTCGCCGATCGATCGGTGCCGGAGCAATACGAACGCAACCTGCGCGAGATCTTTCCCACCGTTCGCCGCGGTAACTTTACCTGGCACGACGGCATGGGACGCTGGGTCTGGACCACGTTCAACAGCTTTCAGTGGGATCTGAACTACAGCAATCCCGCCGTCTTTCGAGCGATGCTCGATGAGATGCTGTTTATCGCCAATTTGGGCGTCGACTTTCTGCGTCTCGATGCGGTGGCCTTTATCTGGAAACAGATGGGCACCAGTTGTGAAAACCTGCCCCAAGCACACCTGGTCATCCGCGCGTTCAATCGGTTGGTGCGTTTGGCCGCGCCGGCGCTGGTGTTTAAATCCGAAGCGATCGTGCACCCCGATGAAGTCGTCAAGTACATCGACAAGAATGAATGCCAGGTCTCCTACAACCCAACGTTGATGGCTCTGCTGTGGGAATCCTTGGCGACCCGGCGAACCAATCTATTGGTGCGAACACTCTCGCGACGTTTTTCATTGCCCGATGGGACGTCGTGGGTCAATTACCTGCGCTGCCACGATGACATCGGCTGGACGTTCGATGATGACGACGCGGCGTCGATCGGAATCAACGCTTACGACCACCGGAACTTCCTCAATGCGTTCTATTCAGGCCAATTCGAAGGTTCCTTCGCCAGGGGCGTTCCGTTCCAGCACAATCACGAGACCGGCGACATGCGGATCTCGGGAACCATGGCGTCGCTGGCCGGCTTGGAACGGGCGATCGAGCAAGAAGACGAAGAAGGCAAAGAACTTGCGATTCGGCGGATGATGCTGCTGCACGGCGTCACACTCAGCATCGGCGGCATCCCGTTGCTGTACATGGGCGAAGAGTGGGGCATGTTGAACGATTATTCCTTCACCACGGACCCCGCCAAGGCCGGCGATTCCCGCTGGATTCACCGGCCGCGGATGAAGTGGGAGTACTTGGAGGAGCTGGATGACGAATCCGGACGGGATTCGATTCGCCGACGCATCTTCCGTTCGCTGCAATCGATGATCGCGATCCGGAAACGCACGCTGGCATTCGCCGGCCAGGAAATGAAACTGTTTCCGACCGGCAATCATCACTTGCTCGGTTACGTCCGCTCCAACGAAGCGTCCAACGTCGTCGTGGTGGCGAACTTCACCGAACACGCCCAAGTCTTGGACGCGAATCGTTTGCGGACCGCCGGTCTCGGTCGGTTCTTTAAAAATCTGCTCAACGATGTCGAGTACGGGACCGCCGAACCCGTGCTGCTGCAGCCGTACGAGCTGCTGTGGCTCAAGCGAATCTAAGCGAGACCGCCGAACGCTTTTGCGGACTGTTGCACGGGAAAGTCTTGGCGCCGTCCGCTACGATCAAATCCGTCACTTAAACAATTGAAGTCCCGAGCAGCGACAGTGGGCGGCTAAAGCCCAATACCGCTCAACAAAAGCGAAAGTGGCCCCATCACTGCTCGCGTCGACCGAGGTGATACATCAATCCGTCTCGGACACCTTCCGGGCCGATTCCGTTGGCCAAGTACAGCCATTGTTGATCCCGCATCGCGTCCCTGGTCTCGGCACGTAGTTGTTCGTCCGCGTTGCCCACCAGCACGGCGCGAACCCCGCTGGTCATCGCCGCGGTGTCGTTGCCGGAGTCCCCGGCGAACACGATCGATGCGGGATCGATCGAACGACGGGTCGCCCACCAATGGATTGCCGAACCCTTGTTGACGTTGATCGGAAGGATGTCCAACAAACCGTCACCGGTTTCCGGATCGCGGCTGATGGTGAACGCGAGCGGGCAATCGAACTCGACGATCCACATCGCGACCGACTCGCGGACCGCCGAAACGGCGCGGTGCGGAAAGTCGAAACTGCACTTCAGTGGCGTCTGTTGACGCGGATCCTGTGGCGTCAGCCATTCGACGCGCTCGCAGAGCGCCGATTGGATGCCCGCATTGGTCCAGCGTCCCATCCGATCCAGCAAGGCCTGTTCGTAATCGCGATCCTGCTCGTAACCGCCATCCTCGCGGCGATGCCACATCGTGGACCCGACATCGCACAGGATCGACGCCGGATGCGGCAAGTCGAACTGCGTGATCGCTTCGAACGTCAGCTCAAACGACCGTCCGGTGACAAAGATCAGCTGCAGAGAATGTTCGACAACCAGACTGCCCAGATGCTTGACCGCCGCGTGCTGCTGCGGAGTTTCATGAACGGGAATGAACGTTCCATCCAAGTCGGTGGCGAGCGTCGTGACCGTCGAGTTTGTTTTCAAATTCATGGGCATGCTGAAAGTAGTTTGCTGGGGGCGCCGAACGATGGATCGGCGAATGCTTGCCAAACGGGCACTTCTGCTCCGTCTCCATCGCAGTTGCTCAGAACAGCAAACGCAGTGCCAATTGCCAATTGCCAGCCGACCCGACGTGAGCGGAAAAGGGGTCAGGCACCAAAAACCAAATGGCCCGAAGGGTGCTTCGCATGTTTGGTACCGCCCCCGTTTTCCGCAGCACCCTGATTCTAAGAGTTGGCGCAACTCCAGTCGTCCCAGCGGCACCCCCCCCCTCCCCGGAGCCTAGGCGCCACCCCCTGAGGACCCTAAGCTCTTACCTGGCGGATGCTCTCTGGGGGGGCTCTCCCAGCTCTCCAACGAATCGATCAACGATCTGCCGGCCTGACTGTCGCAAGAGTGACGAGGACGCCGTCGGTGTGTTGGTGCGATTTCACTTGCGAGCGCCGAACACTGGAACTTTTTTTGATCTGCACACGCATCGGGGAAACATGACATGAGACGTCGACACGGACACCGGTCAACGCGTCAGCGCACTGCACTTTCGAAACGACTGCGTCGCCCGACCCTGCGTCCCCGTTTGGAACGACTGGAAGATCGCCGAGTGCTGGCCGCAGTTTCAGGGCTGATCACCAGCAACCTGACGTTCACCGACCCTTCCGATCCGGTGGAGTTCGTCGCCGACACTCAGATTGCGTCCGGGGTGACCGTCGAGGTCGGAGCAAACGTCCCGGTCAGGATTTCTGAAAACATCAATGTCACCGTCGAGGGAATGTTAAAGTTCGACCATTCGGCCGGCGTCGAGATCACCGATGGAAGTGGTGGACAGGATTCCGGAATCGTGGTCAGCGGGACAGGGACGCTGGACATCGACGACACCGACTTCACGCGTCGCACGATCAGCAACGCGTTTGACCGAACCCGCATCGCGGTCGTCGCCGGTGGTAAATTCATGGCGACCGACTCCCGTTTCGACTGGGATACGGTTGCGTTGGATGACGGCAGTTTGATTGCCGATGCCTCCACGGCCTGGGTGCAAAACAATGAGTTCAATCAGACGGTTTCAGTGCCCTATCAACACCTGGAAGACGCCTCACGACTTTCCGACAACCTGCGCTTTGAAGACATCGAAATCCTGGCCGGTTCACTGCCGACCGGGGAAACGCTGGATCTGAATCTGATCGGCACCGCGACGACGGTAAATCAGCGTTACGTGTTCCCGAGCGGATTCGAGATCCAATCCAACGCCTCGCTGTCGGTCAATCAGGGCGTCTCGGTGTTGCTGAAGGAGGACCAACAGATCTCGGTTGATGGCACGCTAACGTTTGACAATGCGATGTCGATGGTGGCCGAAGACGGTTTCAGCGGTCAAGTCGCCGGGATTTCGGTCAAGGGAACCGGCACTCTGGACGTGATCAACACAGACTTCACGCGTACCAACACCGGTAACTTTCAAGACGACATTCGCATCGACGTCGCCGCCGGTGGCGAATTCAAAGCAACGGACTCGCACTTCGACTGGGACTCCCTGCGATTGAACGATGGCAGTGTGATCAGCAACGGTTCCACGCCTTGGGTCCTGCGCAACGAATTCACCCAGCCGATCTCGGTGCCGTATCAACACCTGCAAGACGCCTCACGACTTGCGGACAACCTGCGTTTTGAAGACATCAATATCCTGGCCGGTTCACTGCCGACCGGGGAAACGCTGGATCTAAATCTGATCGGCACGGCAACGACGGTTGATCTGCGTTACGTGTTCCCGAGCGGATTTGAGATCCAATCCAACGCGACGCTGTCGGTCAACCAGGGCGTCTCGGTGTTGCTGAAGGAGGACCAACAGATCTCGGTTGATGGCACGTTAAGGTTTGACAATGCGATATCGATGGTGGCCGAAGACGGTTTCAGCGGTCAAGCCGCCGGGATTTCGGTCAATGGAACCGGCACTCTGGACGTGATCAACACAGACTTCACGCGTACCAACACCGGCAACTTCCAAGACGACATTCGCATCGACGTCGCCGCCGGTGGAGAATTCAAAGCAACGGACTCGCACTTCGACTGGGATGCCATCCGATTGAACGATGGCAGTGTGATCAGCAACGGTACCACGCCTTGGGTCCTGCGCAACGAATTCACCCAGCCGATCTCGGTGCCGTATCAACACCTGCAAGACGCCTTGCGACTTTCGGACAACCTGCGTTTTGAAGACATCAACATCCTGGCCGGCTCACTACCGACCGGGGAAACGCTGGATCTAAATCTGATCGGCACGGCAACGGCGGTTGATCTGCGCTACGTGCTGCCCAGCGGATTTGAGATCCAATCCAACGCGACGCTGTCGGTCAACCAGGGCGTCTCGGTGTTGCTGAAGGAGGACCAACAGATCTCGGTTGGTGGCACGCTAAGGTTTGACAATGCGATATCCATGGTCGCCGAAGACGGTTTTAGCGGTCAAGCCGCCGGGATTATGGTCAATGGAACCGGCACCCTGGACGTGATCAACACAGACTTCATTCGTACCAACACCGGTAACTTTCAAGACAACATTCGCATCGACGTCGCCGCCGGTGGCGAATTCAAAGCAACGGACTCGCACTTCGACTGGGACTCCCTGCGATTGAACGATGGCAGTGTGATCAGCAACGGTTCCACGCCTTGGGTACTACGGAACGAGTTCACGCAGCCGATCTCGGTGCCCTATCAACACCTGCAAAACGCCTCACGACTTGCGGACAACCTGCGTTTTGAAGACATCAACATTCTGGCCGGCTTACTGCCGACCGGACAAATGCTGCATCTAAATCTGATCGGCACGGCGACGACGGTTGATCTACGTTACGTGTTCCCGAGCGGGTTCACGATCCAAGAAGAGTCTTTGCTGTCGATCAATGCTGATGTGCGAACATTGCTGAAGGAGAACCAGCAGTTCAATGTTGACGGCACCTTGCGATTTAACAATGCAGCATCGCTGGTCATTGAGGATGGATTTAGTGGGCAAACCTCGGGCATTTCGGTCGGCGTGACGGGCACGTTGGACGTGATCAAAACGGATTTGACCCGCATCAACACGGGCAACCTTCAAGACATCGCTCGGATCTTTGTCCGTGGGAACTTCTACGCGGAAAAGTCGCTACTCGCTTGGGACAAGATCGAGATCGATCCGGCAGCGAGCGTCGTGTTTGACCGAAACGAGTTTTACACTCCGCTGCAAATCGACAGTTCGGCCCGGACAGACATTCGCATCAATGACTTCAGCAATCTGGCGTCCAACAATACCGGCATCGTGCTGGTCGGCGATCCGAATGCGGAAGTCGACTTGCGCTACAATTTTTGGGGCGCGACGAACCCAGCGCAAATCGACCTCAAGATCCTGGACAAGATCGATACTTCCAGCCGCCCGCTGGCCGTTTACATGCCGCCACTGACGTCGCCGCGAGCCGGATTCGCGGAAGTCACCGGAACCAAGTTCAACGACTTGAACAACAACGGACGACGCGACGCCGGCGAACCGGGACTCGGGGGCGTCCGAATGTACGTCGACGTGGACCATGACGGACAGTACGACGTCGGCGAACCCTTTGCGATCTCATCGGCGGACAACCCCTCGACGACCGACGTGGATGAAACCGGCCGGTACGCGATCATTGACCTGATCGAGGGGAGCCATGTCATTCGTGAAGTCGTGCCGACGGGATTCCAGCAGACCTTTCCGATCGCGGCGGCTGTGTCGAACACGATCGAATTTGATGCGGTGGGGCCGGAGTCGGGGATCACGCTTCCAGGGGTGACCGATTTCAGTTTTGCCGGGGCACGATTCGCCGACGGAACCGTCCTCAACACGGGCATGCCGTCACTGAACGCGTCGGGGCTGTTCGCTTATGAAGTCACGGCCGAAGAGGCGGATGTCGAATTTGATCGGCTGATTGATTCTGCACGCTTCTTTTTCGTGCATGCCGGAGCCACCGCTGCGACGGCGACGGCCTACGGTGTCGACGGGACTATTCTGGGACAGGTCACCAGCCGGCTGGCGACGGTCAACGCCGACCCTGCGAACTTTGTCACACTCGATCCGACCGATCCGATTTCGCGAATCGTGTTTAGCGGTGGTGTGGTGGACCAATTCACATTCACCAGCACCGCGAACGATCAGTCGCATCTGGTACATCTTGGCGAAGACGAGGTGGCCGGCGCCATCGATTTTGGCAATCACCAAGCGACGCCGACACTGGTGGTCACACACTTCATGGCCAACCACAACGGCTTTGTCGCGCACTTTAATCGCTCGCTCGATGATGCTGACTTGAATTTGCACGACGACTTTGCCCAATCCCTGGGGGAAGCGGATGTCGTCGTACAAGGTGCTGCAACAGGAATCGTGCGTGGATCGCTGGTGCTCGATGAATCCGGGCGCAGCGTGACCTTTGTCCGCACCGGTGGCCCCTTGGAACCAGACCACTACACCGTCACTTTGCGCAGCGCAGCCGACGGTTTCAAAGACGACCAGGGCGAACGGCTCGACGGCAACGAAGACGGAATCGAGGGGGACGATTTCAGTCGCGGTTTTGTGATCGCGACTCCGGCGGCCGATCACGTGACCATCACAATCCCCGAATTCGCCCGCGGCGCCGGCCAGACGATCAATCTGCCCGGCAACGCCGACTTCGGAATCCCAGTGACCCTGAGCACCGGGCATGATGTTTCCAGTGTCGACTTTGAACTGGCGTTTGATCCCAACCTGTTGACGCTAAGCGGGTTTTCCTCCGACATCGCCAGCGCGGTTGCGGCGTTCCATCTGGTCCATCCCGGATTGGCACGCGTCACGGTCAGCAGTCCAAACGAGTTTGCGGCCGAGGAGGGTTTGATGGAACTCGGACGATTCGCCGCATCCGTTCCCGCCTCGGCACCCTACACCGCCAAACAGGTCTTGGACCTGCGGACCATCGAGGTCCGCGATAGCGCCCCGCTGCCTGCGCTGCGTCCGACGCGCGACGATGATGGATTGCACATCGCGGCTTATGTCGGCGACCACAACGCCAGCGGTTCGTACACCGGTGGCGACGTCACCCTGCTTCAGCGCGTCGTCGTGGGCAGCGCTTCGGGGTTTGCCGACTACAAACTTGCCGATCCGCGGGTGATCGCGGACCTCAACCACAGCGGCGACCTATCCGGTGGCGACGCGACGTTGCTGCAACGCGTGATCATCGGAACTCCGGTCGACGTGGTGCCGGCGATTCCCAGTGGCGTCACGCCTCAAGCGGCCGACGGCCCCGATCCGCTGATCTTCATTCCGACCGACCTGAAAGCCTCGCCGACGACAACCGTCGCCACACCCGTGATGCTGACCGTGACCGAAAGCGATGGCATCACACTCAGCAGTGTTGACTTGGTCATCGAGTTTGACCCGAACCAATTCGACGTTACAAATTTCCGTCTGGGAGACTTGCTCCAAGATGCGGGGTTTAGCGATCCCGCCGTCAATGTTCAGCGTCCGGGAATGATCCGGGTCACGATGTCCACGGCCGCGAGCACGCCGCTGCTTGCCAACGGGACCACTGGTTCGCTGCTGGTGTTCGACATGACGGTCAAGAGCGACGCGTTGATCGGGGCTTCGACGATCAACTTGAGAGCCAATTTCGTTGACACGATCAGCCGAACGACAACCAACGCGACCAACGCAAACGTTCACGAGCTATTGCTGGTTCCGTCACCGACCAACGGCGCCGATGATCCGGTCGACGGTGTGATCACGGTGATGCCCGGTGTCCAGCAAATCACGGTCAATGATGGAACGAACAATCGATCCCAGATCACATCCTTGACGATTCAGTTCAATACGATTTTGGACCAAGGCTTGCTGAGCGATGCGTTCGAACTGGTCAATCTCGATCGGTTGCAAAACGTCGGTGTGATCCACGTGTCGGCCGCGGATGACCCTGGGCTTGGCAAGACGATCGCGACACTCACCTTTGCCGGCGATTCGACGGTGCCACGCAGCGGTTCAGGACTGTTCGGAAACTCCCTGGCCGACGGGAACTATCGGCTGGAGATCACCGCCGGCAACGTCCGCGCGGCAACCGAGGGTGAAATGACGGCCCCCTATCAGTTCGGCCAAGATTCACTCGATCAGTTCTTTCGACTCTATGGCGATACCGACGGCGATCGCGACGTCGATGGCCAGGACTATGGACGTTTCGGAAGGGCCTTCCTCAGCCAATCCGACGATCCGAATTACGACCCCTTCATGGATTCCGACGGCGATGGCGATGTCGATGGACAAGATTACGGCCGCTTCGGTTTGAATTTTCTGAAGAGGCTGTAGAAGGCGGGGATCCGGGGGCGGCTTGGATGGCAGAATAAGACGATGGAGGCAATGTTGGGATGGCAGTCGGGGGCTCGTCAGGTCCTCTTCCCCCGTCGCTGTCCCGTTTCGTTAGAATGCACGCCTCCCTCCCTCCCCAGTCCACCCCAGCCCACCCAGGACATGCATCATGAACCGTGCCGTCTCCCTCTTTGCCTTGCTTCTCCTCCCCGTCGCACTCTTGGCGGCCGACGACTATCCCAAACCCGTTCTCGTCGACTCGCAGCGTATTTGGGACGCGGCTCCACACAACGCGTTCACCGATTTGGTGCGGTTCAACGAGCGTTGGTACTGCGTTTTTCGCGAGGGTCAAAAACACGTCTCTCCCGACGGTGCGTTGCGAGTTCTGACGTCGTCGGACGGTGAAAATTGGAAGTCCGCGGCGCTGGTCACCTCAGAAGACTACGATCTGCGCGATGCCAAAATCACCGTCACTCCCGAGGGCCGGCTGATGCTCGCCGGCGCCGGAGCAGCCGACACGCCGGAGGGCAGACACCATCAATCGCTGGTTTGGTTTTCCGACGACGGCACCAATTGGAGTCCCCCAACCGCGGTCGGTGATCAAGACAACTGGCTCTGGCGGATCACGTGGCACAAGGGGAATGCGTACGGTTTCGGCTACGGTTGCGGCAAGGGCGAGCGATGCCTGCGGCTGTTCAAAAGTTCCGACGGAAAGACGTTTGAAACGCTGATCGAGAACGTTGACGTCGAAGGCACGTACCCCAACGAAACGTCCATCGTTTTTCTTCCCGACGACACGGCGTACTGCTTATTGCGACAGGACGGAAAACCCAATTCAGGCAACCTCGGTACCTCGCGTCCCCCGTACACGCATTGGGATTGGAAGAGTCTGGGCGTTCGGATCGGCGGTCCCGACATGATTCAGCTGCCCGACGGTCGTTTCGTCGCCGTCGTCCGACTGTACGATTCGCCCGTCCGTACGTCACTCTGTTGGCTCGATCCCGAAGACGGCACCCTGACCGAAGCACTTAAACTGCCATCGGGCGGAGACACCAGTTACGCAGGTTTGGTCTGGCATGATGAGATGCTGTGGATCAGCTACTATTCGTCACACGAAGGCAAGACGAACATCTACTTGGCCAAGGTCCGCTTCGAATCTTAGGCAACCGCCGTTTGATCGGTGTCCCCTTTTGCTCGGCAAGTCGACCGAATCAACCGTCTCCAAGTACGCGTACCGCTCTAGCGGAACACCGGCACGAATCGGATGCGATTGAACGATCCATCGCGGCGAACGGACGACCACGACGGAACGAATGCTGGATTGACAGGCTGGAAGCCTATCCCACTTTTGACAAGCGAGCATTTTCACCAGTGACTTTTATGCATCGATACTGTTTCGTGTGTTGGTTGTTCCTCGTTTTTTTGGCCGTCCGAATGCCCGCCGACAAACCCGTGTGGGCCGGTGGATTGCGAGCCGGAGCGGCATCGGTGGACATCTCCCCCCGCAGCCTGCCGGCGATTCGCAACGGCGGCTTCTTGCAGGCCGAATGGAATCGCGTGGACGATCCGCTGCACGCCCGTTGTCTGGTGTTGTCCGATGGCAAAGAAACCATCGCGCTCGCAATCGTCGATTCGTGCATGCTTCCCACCGACATTTGCGCAGCCATCAAAGCGAAGGTGGCCGATGAGATTTCGCTACCGTCCCAACGCATCCTGATCAGCGCCACGCACACCCATTCGGCCCCATCGGTGATGTCGTACTGCCTGGGCAGCAGTCGCGATGAAGCGTATGTCGAATTCGTCGTGCCGCAAATCGCCCAAGCGATCGTGTCCGCGCACCGGAACCTGCGCCCAGCAAAACTCGGCTGGACGTCCGTGAACGCAGAAGGACACACGAATTGTCGCCGCTGGATCACCCGCGGCGATCGGATCCGAACCGATCCTTTCGGTGAACCGACAGTGCGGGCCATGATGCATCCGGGTTACCTGAATCCCGATTACGTCAGTCCGGCCGGCCCGGTCGATCCTCAACTGTCCGTGCTGAGTGTCGTTTCCGCCCAGGACGACACGCCGATCTGCGTGTTGGCGAACTATTCGATGCATTACTTCGGCAGCAGTTCCGGATTCTCGGCGGACTACTTCGGTGAAGTCGCCGATCTGCTGGAATCGCAGATCGCTCCAACCGATAGCGGATCACATCACACCTTCGTCGGCATCATGTCGCAAGGGACCAGCGGTGATCTGCATTGGATGAACTACGCCAAATCGCATCAACCTGTGAGTCGAAAAGACTACGCCAAAGAGATCGCCCAAAAGACATTGGCGGCGTGGAAACAAATCGAGCATCGTTCGGATCTGACGATTGCGATGGCCGAATCACCGATGAAACTCCGCAGGCGAGTTCCCGACGCCCCACGTCTGGCGTGGGCCAAGACAATCAACTTACAACGGGGTCCGCGTCCACCCAAAGATCGCCCGGAAGTCTACGCGCAACAGGCCCAATGGATTGACGAGAATCCGGAAACAGAATTGATCTTGCAAGCCGTGCGGATCGGCGATCTTGGCATCACGGCGCTGCCGAACGAAGTCTACGGAATCACGGGGTTGAAACTGAAACAGCAAAGTCCGCTCGGCGACACCTTTAATCTGGAACTGGCCAACGGCGCCGAAGGTTACATCCCGCCGCCGGAGCAGCATCGTTTGGGCGGATACACAACCTGGCCGGCACGAACGGCTGGATTGGAAATCGATGCGGAACCGAAGATCGTCGACCGCGTGCTGTCGCTGTTGGAATCCGTCTCGGGAAAGAAGCGGCGTCCGCTGGTCGATCCGCCGAACGCGTATTCCCGCGCGATCCTCAATGCCGAGCCCGCGGCGTACTGGCGTTTGGGCGACATGGTCGTCGACCGCGCGACCGATGCCACGGGGAATCATCATGCGACATTCCAGGGCGGTGTCGCACTTTACCTGCCGGGGCCTAGCGGCAGCGGTTTTGACGAAACGGGCAACCGCAGCGTCTACTTCGCCGGCGGCTCTTTAGAAGCCACCGTGAACTCGCTGCCGAATCCCTACAGCGTGTCGATGTGGTTTTGGAACGGTTTGCCGGCCGATGGACATGGCCAATCGGGAACGCTGTTTTCGCGTGGCCGCGACGAATCAATTGAATCGTTATCGATCATCAGCGACGATCAGGGCATGACTTTGCTGGCGTTCGACGACAGTTCGACACGGCACGTCGCTGCGACACCCCTGTCGACCAAAGCATGGCATCACGTCACGTGGGTGCGTGATGTCGAGTCGGTCAAGGTCTACTTGGACGGCAACCCCAAGCCGGAATTGGAACTGCCACTCCCGGCAAACGACGGCTCACCGGCAGAGGAATTCTCATTCGGCCGATTCGACGGCAAGCTCGATGACATTGCGTTGTTCGCGCGAGCTCTTTCCGCAGACGAAATGAGCGGTTTGTATCGCACCTCCGGAATGCAACGTCCGGCGCGTCCCCGGCGGCCGGTCACGCAAAGTGAAAAGCAGTCCGACGCCGGATCACTGAAACGTTACGCCGACGCAGTTCGAACTTCGCGACCGCTCGCCTATTGGCGTTTGCATGACACCGATCGCGACTCCGCGCGCGATGAAGTGGGCGGCAACCACGCTCGGTATGAACGCAATGCCGGACCCCGGAAACCTGGCACGGCGACCCCGAATTTCTCGGGCGGACGCGTCTTGGCGGGCGTCTCGAATCTTGACGATCAATACAGCGTCGAATTCTGGTTCCGCAACGAACTGCCCATCACCAGTCGTCCGGTCACCGCCTACCTGTTCACCCGAGGCATCAACGGGGCCGACGCCGCCCCCGGAGACAGTCTGGGGATCGGCGGAACACACGCCTCGACGGGACGGTTGCTGGTGTTCAACGGCAACGACCGCAATGAATTGATCGGCGGAAAGACAATACTCGTCCCGGGCGGTTGGAATCACGTGGTGATGACGCGTGACGGCGACAAACTGACGGTCTTTCTGAACGGTGAACTGGAAATCGACGGACGGCTCGCAAAGACCTATCCCGACCGCTGCGCCGAGTTTCAGATCGGTGGCCGCAATGACAACTTTGCCAATCTGCAAGGCATGCTCGAAGAGGTGGCGATTTATGATCGCGTGATCACTCTTGACGAGGCCAAAACGCACTTCATTGCCGCCGGCGTGAAGGCAATCGCAAAACCAAAACCGCAAACGAATGCCCAGCCGGAAACTTCGCCCAAACCGACCGCGGCGGCCGATTCCCTGGAAAAGATTCACGTTCGCGAGGGTTATCGCGTCCAGTTGGTCGCCAGCGAACCGCAACTGAAGGATCCGGTTGCGATCGACTGGGGAATCGATGGAAAATTGTGGGTCGTGGAAATGGCCGACTATCCATTGGGCATCGATGGGCAAGGCAAACCGGGCGGCCGGATTCGCGTCTTGGAAGACCGGGACGCGGACGGGTACTACGAAACATCCACGTTGTTCGCCGATCAGCTCAGTTTTCCAAACGGCATTCTGACCTGGGGCAACGGCGTTCTGATCACCGCCGCACCGGAGATCCTGTATCTGGAAGACAGCAACGGGGATGGCAAAGCCGACGTCAAGCGGACGGTCTTCGATGGGTTCCTGGAAGGCAACCAGCAGCTGCGCGTCAACGGGTTGCGCTGGGGGTTGGACAACTGGGTCCATTGCGCCAGCGGCAGCCATCATGCGGGCTACGGCAAAGGCAACCAAATCACGTCCGTGATCACGGGCGAGAGTCATCAAATCGGCAGCCGCGATTTCCGCATTCGGCCTGACAGCGGAGAGATCGATCCGCAGAGTGGCCCCTCGCAATACGGACGCAACCGAGACGACTGGGGAAACTGGTTCGGTGTGCAAAACAGTCGCCCGCTTTGGCATTACGTCTTGGCCGATGAAGACATCCGTCGCAATCCGCACTTCGCACCTCCGGATCCGAAGCACCTGGTCGTCACACCGGTCAATCCTCCGGTGTTTCCCGCCGCACAACTGCAAAAGCGTTTTCACAGCTTCAACCAATCCGGGCGTTTCACGTCAGCCTGCTCGGCAATGATCTATCGCGACGACGTGCTGTTTCCGCAAGCCGACGACGAGCAACACGCGTTTACCTGCGAGCCGTTTCACAACTTGGTTCAACACAACATCATCACCGAAGACGGCGTCAGCTTTGACTTCCGCCGAGACTCTGCCGAGGATGTCGTTGATTTCTTTGCCAGTGAAGACCGCTGGTGCCGGCCGGTGATGGTTCGTACCGGACCCGACGGCGCGCTCTGGGTCGTCGACATGTATCGCTACATGATTGAACATCCCCAGTGGCTGCCTCAAAACGGAAAAGATGAGCTGAGACCGTATTATCGGCTCGGAGAAAACCAAGGTCGGATCTATCGCGTCGTACCCTCCGGCAAGAATCCGGCAATGCCAAAGATCGACGATTCGAGTGAAGGCTTGCTGCGTGCCTTGGCCAGCTCGAACGGCTGGCAGCGAGACGTGGCACAGCGCACTCTGGTTCGCACGAAGGACATGGCAGCGGTTCCGCATCTTCGATCGATGGCAATCGCCGACGACCGTCCACGCCAGCGACTGCAAGCGATTTGCACGCTCGATGGGATGCAGGCGTTGAACGCCGAAGTTTTGCAGACGGCGTTGCATGACCCGCATCCGGCCGTCCGCCGCCAAGCCGTGCGGTTGGCTGCCAGCCATGTGGTCGAAGCCCAGACGTTGGCGTCGCTGGTCGACGACGAGGACGCAAAGGTGCGATTACAGCTCGCGGCTACGCTGGGGACATACGAGGACCCGCTCGCGTCCCAAGCACTCGCAAGTCTGGCGTGGCAATCAACCGATGATGCGTACATCGTTGCCAACGTGATGAGTTCGCTGAGTGCTCGCAACCTCACCGATGTGCTGAATGCCTTCATGACGATCGCGTCCGATTCAGCGGCGCGCAACCGAAGCGACCACCCTTTGCAACAACAATTGTTCGCGCAGGTCGCGGCCCTGGGGGATGCAGACGCAATCGGCCAAGCCGTCGCCAGCCTCGCGGGACGGTCAGACTTGCCCCCTGAACCATGGCAGCTGTCCGGGTTGGCTGAGCTACTCGATGGTTTGGAAAAACGCAAATTCCCCATCACACAGCTTTCCGATGCTCAGCAACAGTTGATTGCCGGATCGGTCCAACAGGCACGGAGCGTGATTTCCGAAGCGTCGGGAAAGTTGACCCCCATGGTCGACAGTGCGTTGCGTTTGTTGTTACGACAACCTGACGTTTACCCCCATGACATGCGACTGCTGGCGGAGTTACTGGTGCCGCAATCGACGGTGGAATTGCAGCTGGCGGTGGTGGATCGATTGGCCAATGAATCCGATCCGCAAATTGGGCAGGTCTTGCTGTCCGGCTGGCCGTCCTACGGCCCAGCGCTACGGTCGCGTGTACTCGACGTTCTGTCCGGTCGCGCGGCGTGGAGTTCAGCGCTGTTGGCAGCGGTGCGTTCGGAAAAACTTTCCAGTGGCCAAATCGGTCCCGCGATGCGTGAACGGCTGTTGGCGACCAAGGACAAAACGCTTCAATCCGGCTGGACAGAAGCCTTCGCGTCTTCGACCAGCCCGGACCGTAGAAAGGTGATCGAAGACTACCAAGATGCATTGACGTTGGCCGGTGACTTGGAACAGGGAAAGAAGGTGTTTGCCAAAAGCTGTGCCGCCTGCCATCGCCTCGGAAACGTCGGCTACGAAGTCGGCCCCAACCTGGCTTCGATCACCGACAAACGTCCCCACGTGCTGCTCTCGAACATCTTGGACCCCAGTGCCGCGGTGGAAGCACGTTATCTGACCTACATCGTCCTGAGCGATGACGGTCGCGTCCGAAATGGGCTGCTGGGCACCGAGACCGGCAGCAGCATCACGCTGTTGTCGGACGAAGGCAAACGGGAAACGATCCTGAGATCGGAGATTGAAGAGTTGCGGGCATCGGGAAAATCGCTGATGCCCGATGGGTTGGAAAAGGAGCTTTCGCCCCAAGACATCGCCGACCTGATTGCGCTGTTGCAGTCCAATGCGACGAGTGCCGATTGACCGATCCGCACCAAACTCGTTCCCAGGCTCCGGCCTACGCCGTGAACGATTTATTCCCTGTGTTTGACGAGGTTTTAGCGGCAGGGCGCAAGCCCTCCGGTTCCGCATCTTTGCCAACACACCGGAGGGCTCACGCCCTACCGCTAAAAAATCGTTCACGGCGTAGGGCTCCGGCTGGGAACGCAACGTCAGTGTGGCTCCGCCGCACGCGACCGACGATCGGAGGCGGAGCCTCCACGACAGTGTGTTCCCAGGCGAGAGCCTGAGAACAAGGACAGATGAGTCCCATACGTCCTATGTGTCCCATTGGTCCCATGACCGACCTGGACCACGATTAAGTTGCTTCGGCCGAGTGGAGCAGATAGCATGTCCGTTGGAATCGCCCACCACCCCTGCCCGTTGCTCACCATTCCCGCCTGCCGTCGCAGCGGCACCTCCCACGGAAGCATTCATCCATGTATTCGTCGCTTCGTTTCAGGCTGCATTTCGCGGCCGCTGTTGTTGGTTCCTTGAGTCTGTTTCTCGGCGGCGGCGTCGCCGCCGAGACGCCCAGCAAACTGCTTCGCGCCGGTGCGTTCGCGATCGACATCACTCCGACCAAGTTCCCCGTCAGTTCGGCCGGCAGCATGACGCATCGGATGGCCGACAAGGCGCATGACCCGCTGCACGCACGATGTCTGGTGCTGGACAACGGCCAAACGACGATCGCATTGGTGACCTGCGACAGCTGCATGATTCCGCGAGAGATCTACGACGCGGCCAAGCAGCGGGCGTCCGAAGCGACCGGCATTGAAACCGATCACATTCTTTGCTCGGCCACCCACACGCACACCGCGGTGACGGCGACGCCGACGTTTCAAAGCATCGTCCAAGAAGACTACCTTGAGTTTCTTACCCAGCGGATTGCTGAAGGCATCATCCAAGCCCATTCGCAATTGGAACCGGCCCGCGTGGGTTGGGCGATCGGCAACAATCCGCGACAGGTGTTCAACCGCCGCTGGTTCCTGCGTCCCGGAAATCCCTTGGCGGATCCGTTCGACCGCGGCACAGACAAGGTCCGAATGAATCCTGCCGCGAACAGCAAGAGCCTGCTGCAACCGGCCGGCCCGATCGATCCCCAAGTCCCGGTCTTGGCGGTCCAAGCCGTCGACGGTCGCCCGATCGCGATGTGGGCCAACTACTCGCTGCACTACGTCGGCGGCGTGCCGGCCAACTCGCTTTCGGCGGATTACTTCGGCGAATTCGCTCGCCAGTTCTCGCGATCGATCGACGCCGACGACACTAAGCTCGCGTTTGTCGCCGCGATGACCAACGGAACCAGCGGTGACATCAACAACATCAACTTCTTCGAAGGCGCCGCACGTCAACAGCCCTTCGAACAGATCCGTCTGGTCGCCGCCGATGTCTCGGCATCCGCACTCGTCGCGTATCAACGGATCGAGTACCTGGATTGGGTGCCGTTGAAAATGCGGGAAACGGAAATCGAACTCGGGGTGCGCCGCCCCGACGCTGAGGAATTGGCCCGCGCCGAGGAATTGATCGCCGAAGCCGGACCGGGCCCGTGGCGAGACCGCCGGTTGATCTATGCCAACGAAACGTTGGATTTGGCCAAGTACCCCGATACCGTCTCTGTCAAGCTTCAAGCGATCCGGATCGGCGAGTTGGGAATCGTCAGCAGCCCCTGTGAAACGTTCGTCGAAACAGGCTTGGCGATCAAGAAACACAGTCCCTTGAAACCGACCTTCACCATCGAACTGGCCAACGGATACAACGGCTATCTGCCGACTCCGGAGCAACACACCTGGGGCGGCTACGAAACCTGGCGTGCCAAGTCCAGCTATCTGGCGGCCGATGCAGAACCGCAGGTGCGAGAAACCTTGCTGGAACTGCTCGAACAGGTTTCGCAGTGACGGGGATGCAGACGCCGTCCAGGCTGTGCCTGACGGCTCATTGGCATGCACAGCATGCCCTACGTTTTGATCGGCATGCACAGCATGCGATACGTTTTGATTGGCATGCACAGCATGCCCTACAGCTTCAGTTTCTTCTTAGAAAACATCAATGATAAATCGTGCTCTGTTCCCGCTTTCGGTCGCCTTGATCCTGACCTTGTGCCTCGGCACTCCGTCTGTCTTGGTCCATGCCGCCGATGACACCGTCCATGATGTCGTGATTTACGGTGGCACCTCCGCCGGGATCGCCGCGGCGGTCCAAGTCAAACGCATGGGTGGATCGGTGGTCGTCATCGAACCGGGAACACGGATCGGGGGCCTGACCACCGGCGGGCTCGGCCAAACCGATATCGGCAACAAGGCGGCCATCGGCGGCATCGCGCGCGAGTTTTATCAACGGGTGCGGCAGTATTACGAGCAACCGGAACACTGGAAGTGGCAGCGGAGTGATCAGTTTCGCGATAGCGGTCAGTCACGTACGGGATCGGGCGAAGACACGATGTGGACGTTCGAACCCTCGGCCGCCCTGTCGATCATGCAGGACTTTGTCCGCCAGTACGACATTCCGGTGATTTACAACCAGCGGCTCGACCGCACCCCGCGTTCGGATTCAACCAGTCGGGTGCGGGGCGTAACGCTTGACGGCAAACGAATCGTCGCGATCCGGACCGAAAGCGGCCAGACGTACCGCGGTCGTATTTTTCTCGACGCGACGTACGAAGGCGACTTGTTGGCCGGTGCCGGCGTCCCGTACACCGTCGGACGCGAAAGCAATGCCGAGTACGACGAGACCTTGAACGGCGTACAGACCCGCCAGGCCAAGCACCATCAAATCGTGCCGGGTGTCGATGCGTACGTGATTCCGGGCGACGCGAGCAGTGGATTGCTGCCTGGCATCGACCCCGATGGTCCGGGTGAAGAAGGGAGTGGCGATCACCGCGTTCAAGCCTTCTGCTTTCGCATGTGTTTGACCGATCACCCCCAAAACCGCATCCCGTTCGCGAAACCCGAACGCTACGATCCGCTGGACTATGAGTTGTTGCTGCGCAATTTCGAGGCCGGCGAACGGGGCATGCCGTGGATCAACTCCAGCATGCCCAATCGCAAAACAGATACCAACAACCGGACCGGATTCTCAACGGATTTTATCGGCCAGAACTACGATTATCCGGAAGCCAGCTATGCCGAGCGTGAAACGATCATTCGGCGCCACCGCGACTATCAACAGGGGTTGATGTGGACATTGGCGAATCATCCGCGCGTCCCCGAGTCGATCCGAAGTAACGTCGCCCGGTGGGGAACGTGCCGCGATGAATTCGAGCGAGAAGATGGCTGGCAAGAACAGCTCTACATCCGTGAAGCAAGACGGATGATCGGAGCAATCGTGATGACGCAACACCACTGTCAAGGTCGCAACGTTGCCGAAGCCCCGATCGGGCTGGCCGCCTACACGATGGATTCCCACAACGTCCAGCGCTATGTCGACGCCGAAGGACACGCCCGAAACGAAGGGGACGTCCAAGTCGGTGGCTTTTCTCCCTACGCCATCGACTATGGCTCGTTGACGCCAAAGACCGAGCATTGCGAAAATTTGTTGGTCCCGGTCTGTTTGAGCGCCACGCACATCGCGTTCGGCTCAATCCGGATGGAACCGGTGTTCATGGTCCTGGGCCAGTCGTCGGCAACCGCCGCGATGCAAGCGATCGATGCCGACGTCCCGGTTCAAGCGATCGACTATGCGGGACTCAAGGAACGTCTTGTGGCCGACGGCCAGATTTTGACCTGGACCGGCCCCGTCCGAAAAGCAGCAGCGTCGGTCGACCCGAAATCGCTGCCGGGAATCGTTGTTGATGACGAAGCCGCCGAACGAACAGGCTTTCACGCCACCAGCCAGGTGGTCGGTCCCTTCGTCGGCGTCGGTTATCGTCACGACGGCGATACCGACAAGGGGCATCAAAGCATTCGGTTTCCGGTGACGATCAAAAACGCAGGCAGATACGAGTTGCGTCTCGCTTATTCGCCCAACGCCAATCGCGCCACCAAAGTTCCGGTCATCATCCGCGCCGGCGGATCAACGCAGACGGTGACGGTCGATCAACGACGCAAGCCCGAACACGGCGCATTCGCCACGGCCGGCCAGTTTGAGTTCCCGGTCGGACAGGCCGACGTCGAAATCAACAACCGCGACACCGACGGCCACGTCATTGTTGACGCAATTCAGCTACTGCCGCTGGCGGATTGATTTTTTGATAGACCTTGTTGGCCGTTAAAGCGGCCAACACACAGGAAACGACAAACCCGATCACCGCCAGTGCGATGATCCACCGTGGCACCTTTCGCGGTCCGATCAACTCCTTGCGCGTGCCCAGGTAAATCAACGCCGCGGCCAATGCGGGAATGCCCAACACCGTGCAGGCCTGGGCGATGGTGATCAGGTGCACCGTGCTGCCTTCGCGGGCCAGCGACGCGATCGCCACGCACATCCCGACCAGCAGCGCCGCGGTCGTCAAATGCAGCGGCCATTTGTCGTCCAGCTTGGATCCCTTGCCGAGCGAGTCGGACATCACCGTCCCGCCGATCAATGCGTTGACCAGGAAAGAACTGAGCGCGCCGGCGAGGATTCCGGTACAGAAAATAATCTTGGCCGACGCCCCAAACAGTGGCTCCAATTGCCGTGCCACATCACCGACCGAGGACAATGCCACGCCGTTGGGATTGCCGTAAAAGACCCGCCATGACGTCACAAGAATCATCGACGTGATCAATCCCAACACGGTCATGCTGACGATCGAATCGATCATCCCCTGTCGCACTTCACCGATCCCCCAGCCTTTCTCTTTGACCAGATAGGCCTGGTAAAAGGCCCCACCGACCGAAAACGTTGTGCCGATCATGCCCAACAACGCAAACACATCCGGCGCGGCCTCGGGAACCACACGCTCGAAATCCGGTGGGCTGACGAAGATCACGACAAAATTAAACAAGAACGCCAGCGTCATCAAACCGATCAGGATCTTCATCAACCCTTCGACGCTGCGGTACAGGTTCTTCAACAGATACAAACTGGCGATCACCAGACCGTTGACGGCCAGCAACACCATCGCCCGCGCAGCCAGCGGCAGCGGATCGTCGCCGAACATCGGCTCCACGCCGCCGATCAATGCGATGTTGTTGGAGGACTGAAAAAACGCGACCAGTGTGAACAACGTCACGCCGATCACGACCGCCACGGGGCGTCCCAACCGACTGGCCAATTCATCGCAGGGACTGTTTTCGTAGACCGCCCCTAACCGGGCCGACAACGCGACCATTGCGATCATCAACACCGACGCCGCAAAAACGACGGGCAGACCGAGCAATCCGAGCGAGGCACCGACCTTGGAACTGGTCAGTATCGATCCGGGACCGAGAACCACCGCCGCCACAATGATGGCTGGACCGACGGCGTGTAAAATTCGTTTCATGGGTGATTGGGGGGAGATCAGGTGGGCGGGGGAAGGGAGGGAAGGACGTGTGACGAGCGAGAGGTAGCAGAGGCTTCCAGAATGTCAAATCGACCATGCTGCAGTGACAGGCTGGAAGCCTATCCCACAGGTTCTCATTCCGGATTCTGAACCGGAGCAATTTCAAGGTCGGCCAGATAGATCGCGGTGATCGGATTGCCGTCTTCGTCTTTTTCGTGAGACGAATACCATGACATGATCGCTGTTGTCGGACTCAATGCAATAAAGCCGGGGTAGGAGTTATCGCCCCCACTGGGAAGCTCGGCGAATTCGTGCAACCCATCATCGATCAGCCAACACATCGATGTCTTGGGACCTTTGCCGCCGATCGACTTGCGGCCACCAACGACATAACGATCGCCCCACCGCACGATCAGCGGACCGCCGATGTAACGATCCAATTCACGACGATCCCATTGTTGATAAGGCGGGTTGGAACGCAGAAGCTGCGCCGTGTCGCCGCCCCGCCGTCCGACGGCGATCACGCTTCCGTCACGTTCAAACAGAAACGCCGTTTCGTCACCGCGGACTTCTTGAAAGGTTGCGCGTTTGCGCCAGATCAATCCGTCGTCGCTCTCCAGCATCAACGACTCAACGATCTTGCCTTCGCCGCGTGGACCGGCTTCGAAGTCGGCTTTTCTGCGGCCGCACAAGAATGCTTTTCCGTCAAAGGTATTGGCACGCCAGATGTAATGCCCGAACGTCCCCTCCAGCAGAACGGGACTGTGCCAACTGCGGCCGTCCTCGCTCCAGGTGGCATAGCCGAGGTGCATGTTGAGATCGTAATCGCTGATCGGGATCGTTGTTTCGCCGCTGTACCAGGTGCCGGTGTAGACGAACAACTTGTCTTGGAACACCAGGAAGTGCGGGTCGCGTGTGTCACGATGCTTGACACTGAACTGGTGGACTTGATGCCACTCTCTGGCGTCGTCACTGGCCAGGATGATGACCGAAGCGGTCGGATGCACCATGTGCCCATCGGGGCAGCTACGAAACGTGAGGTAATACTTTCCGCGAAACCGCACCAGATCCGTGAACGCATTGTGCTCGCCGTTGTGGAAGACGCGGCGGATGTTTGTGACGTTAACGCCGGGGGGGGCTTCCGCATGACTGCTGTGACAACCGATGGCGAACCCGACCGCCAACAACATTGCTCGGAGCACAGGGGAACGCTCCATTGGTTTCATCATCCGTCTCGCCTGCCTTGCTGAATCAAAAATGCTTTGGGGGAAAAGCAAGGAGTATAACAAGACGAAACCCGGGTCAGGGGCGTCGGGCGAGAGGAGAGGGAAGGAAAGGAGAGTGGGAGACAAGGGGAGTGGGAGACAAGGAGAGTGGGAGACAAGGAGAATGGGAGACAAGGAGAGTGGGAGACAAGGACGGAAGATCGGAAGATGAACGGCGGGGCCCAGCGGCCACCCCATCGTTTTGCCCCCATCACGCCTCGCACTGCGTGACCTACCGACTACTCGCTTGCCGCCCCGGCCGTCTCCGGCTCAGCGACTTCCGGCTCGGCGACTTCCGGCTCGGCGACTTCCGGCTCGGCGACTTCCGGTTCGGCGGCTGGCGGCTCGACTTCGTCCGTCTCGGTCTCGACTTCCGTCTCGGTCGCGGCTTCGTCAGCGGGCTCGACCATCGGGTTGGTCTGGACACCGCCTTCGCCACCGCGTTTAACGCGCAAGATAAACTTGTCGTCTTCGACTCGAATGTCTTCGAACCGGCTCATGAACTTGGCGTTCTCGGGATCCTTGTAGACGTCTTTGGCCAAGTTCTCTTGCCGCATCGTCTGCATGAATTCTTCGGGCACCGGTTCGCCGTTGAGTTCTGCCTGGTCGACGGTGACGATCAGCACGCCACCGTCCATGGAGACGTCGAAGGTCGCCGATCCGTTGAAGTAGCGTCCCTTGCCCATCGGCAGCTTATCCAACGGAATACTCACGTCCCCTTCGACCTGATCGTTCTCGATCTTGACATAGACCTTTCCTTTTAGGTCTTCGTTCTTGCTGATCAGTGCGTTGATGTCATCGGCGGTCAGCACCAGATCTTCTTCGGGCGTCTCCCCGGCATCAAGTTTCTCTCGAAACGTTTCGACCCGCGCATCCAGCTCGGCGAGTTCTTCTTCGGAGTATTCGACGGTCGGCAGATCAACCGGCGTGTCCGACGTGTATTTGGCGATCTGGCTACTGATCAGCCAATAGCCGCCGAATCCGGCGCACAGGATCGATCCGATGAACAGTCCGCCTGCGATCAAGCAGCCCCACAGACAGCCGTTGCCGGATCCGGAACTCTGCACTTGCGGCTCGCTACCTGGAGTCTGGGGGTCGACAAAATTAGACATTTCAGTTTTGTCCTTCACGTGAAGAGCGCGGTATGGCAGGAGACGGTTCGGTCATTCTGGCGAATTCTTGCCGACGCCGGGGCGCCAAAACCATTCGAATGCGATTCAAAATTGCGATCCACTTGATCCTACGAGTCTCTGAGGCGGTTGGAAAGGGAAAGATGCCCCCTGGATCGGTTATTCGACACCTTCAAGCTTGGCGACGACGGACATGCGGGCCGCCCGGCGAGCTTCACTCAACGCCTTGGCAACATCCCCCTGGGCCAGAGACTCCAATTCCGCGAGCGCATCACCGGACGTTCGCAACAGCGACGCGACATGATGGATCACACTTGGATCGCTGGAACGCAACCGAGTCAGCAATCCGGCGGCGTCCCCCGCGTGCCGTCGGACAATCTGCCGCGCGGACTCCAATGACGAAGTGAATGTTCCGTCTCCATCGCCATCAACGCGAATCGCGCCCGTGGAACTGAAGACCGTGGGCGAAAACGATGTGGACGTCGGCTGGTAGGGCAGCGCCGTCGCCCAGCAGGGATCGGTGATGCCGGGACCGGTGGCCACGGCAGTCAGCCACAGATCGTGTCTGCACTCCGAACGTGGCAGACGCCAGGTGACGCGCGCATCGACAGGGGTTTCGTTACCCGATGGAGGAGCGACTTTGTGCCGAAACCTCTCGTGGCCGCAAACGTACAACGCGACCGAATCGGCGCGTGTCCACGCCGGTCCCGTCACCCGCGCGGTCACCACCAGATCTCCCTGATCGGGATTGAGCGAAACCAGATCCCCCGGCCCCGAGTCGTCGTGGACCGTCAAATTCACCAGCAAGCCGTAGCTGACGATGACCCGTCCTTGAACGAACGCGTCGATCGCGTCGGCGACGTTGATCTGCCCAGGGTTTGCATCGTCACAGCGAATGTAGGTTCTGCCTTGACCGACGATGAACCGAGCGACATCGTGCGAATCGCTGCAACCCACCGGGGTCACGTCCAGTCCACGATTGATCAAGCCGCACCAATCGTGAAACAATTCCAACGTGTCGGTTTGCACCGCTCCGGAATTAATGATCTCCATCGCATTGAAATCCAACGATTGTCCGTCCAGTCGTTCGCCGGTCAATCGGTTGTGGCGGGCCGGCGAGAAGGGCCGAAATCCGCTGTGAATGTCGCGTGCGTGATTCAAGATCGCAACTTTGACATCGGGCGTCGAAGCGATGTCGGCCAGCAATGATTTCCAATCGGTTTGCGTATGATCGGGCAGCTCGCTGTCGGGACGGATCGGAAAGATATTGAAATGGCCCTGTTTCGTCGTGCATTCATCACCGATGACAGGCGTAAAGTAGGCGTCCGCGCCCATCGACTCGGCGATCGGCCGGTAATCGATGGCTTTGTTGTGATCGGTCGCGATCGGCAACTCGATGCCTTCGCCGGCCAACGTCACCATCCGCTCTTCGATGGTGCAATCGCCGTGACCGGAATGTGTGACCGTATGCACGTGGGTGTCGCATGCGACCCATCCGCGTGTATCGACCTCGCGTGACAACACCAATGTTTTCGTGATCCGTTGTCCCGCCGTCAGTTGAACCGTCACGTCCGCCAACGAGTATTCGAATCCTCGGGTGGCAACGATGCGATACTGACCGGGCGCGACACCGAAGGCAGCCTTGCCGCTGAGTGTGTAGACCACACCCTGGCGAACGGCCGTGTCGTGGTTGGACACGGCACCGACGGGAATCAACGCGCCCGCTTGATCGGTGATCGTGATTCGTCCAGGTATTGGGGTACCAGCGGGATCCACCAGCGAGATCTGGACCTGAGCAAGATTGCGACGTGCCTCCGCCCACATCGGGTAAAGCCGGACTTCCCCGATCCGAATGTCATCGGAGTCCGTACCATTTTGACGAATCTCTAAACGATTCTTGCCGTCGATCACGCTGCCCGGTGGGACCGGGAAGTCGACCCGCATGTCATTCTCGTCGCGAACGAGTCTCCCCAGTGACGCTCCGTTGAGCCGGACGTCCCAAGACTGTTTGACATTCTGCTGACGGAGTGTGAGTGTCCAAGCTTCAGCGTTGGCGGACGATTCGAATTCTCGTTCAATGCGTTGCATCTGAGCGTTCTCGGGAAACCACGCCCATTCGCGTGCTGCAGTGGTCCGAACGTGCTGCAACGCATCTTCGATCACAACAGGCGACGGATCATCGGCCCAGATCGACGCGATCGAAAACCAATGCAGAATGCTAAACGAAAGAATGATGATGTTTCTCAAAGCCGTCGTCCGAATAATCGGTGCATGAATCTCAACAGGTTTGATTGTAGACGGCCGGTGAAGGCGTCGCACGCCGTGGTCTGCGACGTCTCAGATACCGTCTCACTTGTTCGCCAGGCTCTGCCTGGGCTGCGCAAAATCGCCGTCTCGCGCCATCGCTAAATCACTGCCTAATCGATTCTGCGATTGACCATCGATGAGCATGGTGCGGTTGGGCCTCAAAAACACCTTTGACATCAGCCGATTCGCGCAAGCGTTCGGGCCTCGGCAACAACCGAGGGCTCGTAGGCTGTCGGTTTAGTGAGCCGCGACGCGTAAGCGGCCGGGCATCCAGACGCCCGCCCGAGGCCTTACGGCCAGCGGCTCACCATTGGCTCGACCAATCCCACTCAATCGACAGCCCGCGAACTCTCCGGTTCCGCGTTTTTGCCAACACACCGGAGGGCTTGCGCCCTGCCGCTGACAAATCGTTCACGGCGTAGGGGGGAGCCTTGGAATGAAAACGAGGTCTGCGACATCCGCGCCCGCCTCCCACCCGCTTCACTGCATTTTGCTTGACGCGATAGACATTACGTCTTATCGTGACGGCTTCCCCATTGCGGAACGGTATCAGAACACCGCAACGCAAACCTCCCTCGTTCCATCAGGTGAACCATGCGTGCTTTCTGTGTCATGATGTCGTGTTTGATTTCATGTTGGGGCGTGGCCCAAGAGGCGTCAGAAGACCAGGCCAAACGGGCGATCGAACTGGCCAAGGTGGAAGCGAAAGCGTTGGAATTGTTCCAGGGTTCCCAAAAACTGAAGTGGGAAACCGAACCGCTGTTGCGTTGGACCAATCCGGTCTCCGGTCAAATTTATGGCGACGTTTACATTTGGACGTTGGACGGCCGGCCCGAAGCGATCGCGTCGATTTACAAATGGTTCTCTCCGCACACGCATCAGGCGACCGAACTGCAATCGCTCAGCGAGTCGGGGTTGACGATGACACGCTACGGAGCGCGGGCCTGGTCGACTGGAAAGGGGCTGGAGATGAAGTTGCTTGCCGATGCCCCCGCGCCGAGCGATCGTCCGTTTCAGCGATCCAGACAGATGCACGCGATCGCGGAACAATTCGTCGCCCAAGCGGAAGATCGTTCGGATCCGACGTCGACCTGGAATTTGCGACGTATGCCAAAACCCATCTATCGGTACCAAAGCGAAAAACGGGGCATCGTCGACGGGGCGATGTTCGCGTTTTGTCAGGGCAACACGAACAACCCGGAAGTGCTATTGTTGCTCGAAGCCCGACAGCGAGGCGGCCAAACACAATGGCATTACGGACTTGGCCGACAGAACAGCCTCCGCTTTGTCGTGCACCGAAACGGCGAGTTGATCTGGGACGTGCCAAAGTTGGCCCCGCCATGGCCGGCCGTTAACCGGCCCGACCAGCCCTACCTGGTGATCAAATCACAATCGGCCAACTGACGGAGTGTTCAGGGTGAGCGGCGGGGCGTGAGCCGATGGCTTGCGACACTGACACCGAATACCGCTAAGTGAAGACAAACGGAGAGGCCCGGACGCTGGCGCGAACCGGCTGATGTCAAATGATGATCAGCCTTTACCGCGACGCGTCAGCGGCCGGGCCAATCGAATCGCCGATCCTGTGATAGACTGACGCGATTGACTGAACTCTCCACCCGAGACAATTTTCAAAGGACTCCTCAGACATGGCGAAGAAGCACATCACGTTGCAACACAGCGAGAGCGTCATCGTGCAGGCCGCGGCCCAGATTTATTCCGCCTACATCGCTAGCGGGCGCGTTCCCGAAGACGACAACACGAAATACCTGAAACAGTCGATCAAGGAAGCCATCACGATTGCCAGGAGCGTTGATGATGCGGTGATCAGTGACGGCGAAATGGAGTAGTCGGCTGCGACGCGCAATCAAATCATTCAGGCTTTCGGGCGCCGGACTCGTCGCCGCCCATCAGCGTCATCAGCGCAACGACGGTGGATTCGACGCCGCGAATGACAGCCGGTCGGGATTCGATCTTGAACAGCGGCGAGTGGTGACTCGGCACCGCCGCACCGCCGGCGGCTTCGGTGTCGAAGGCGGATTGCGGGGTACCACCGACAGACCAATAGACCGACGGGATCGTCGGATCGCTGGTGAAGATCGGGAAATCTTCGGCCCCCATCCCTTTGGACGGTTCGTCGATGACTTGATCTTCGCCAATGTTTTTCTGCCATGCGGCTCGCAGCCGCCGCGCCAGTTCGGGCGTGTTGTTTGTCGGCGGCACACCTTCCTTGGATACCGTGACTTCGGGCAATTTGTCTTCCGGTAACCCCGCCACTCGTCCCATGTTGGTTGCGATTCTGCGGATGCCATCGAGCAGTGTCTTGCGCGTTTCCGGACTGGTGCTACGGACGGTCAGCTGAAGATGTGCTTTGTCGGAGATGATGTTGTGTTTCGTTCCGGAATGAAAGGAACCGACCGTCACCACCCCCGGAACACGCGGCGCGATCTCGCGGGAGACCAGCGTTTGAAGCGCCAACACGATTTGGCTGCCCAGAACGATCGGATCTTTTCCCCGGTGCGGGCTCGCACCATGTGCCCCGATACCGTGGACGACGATGTCGACCGTATCGGAACCGGCATACGGGCTGCCTTCGGAAACATTGATCAATCCGGATCGGTCGCGCGAGGTGACGTGAAAGGCGAGTGCATAATCGGGGACGCCGAATCGTTCCCACAATCGATCTTGTTTCATCGCACGGGCGCCCATCACACGCTCTTCGGCCGGTTGCATGATCAACATCAACGTGCCTCGCCAGGCATCGCGGTTAGCGGACATGTAGCGTGCCGTACCGACCAAGCTGGTCAAATGCACGTCATGACCACAGGCATGCATCACGGGAACCACCTCACCGGTGATCGGGCTCTGCTGCGTCACTTTGGATGCGTTGGGAAGTCCCGATTTCTCTTCGACCGGCAATCCGTCCATGTCGGCCCGCATCATCACCGTCGGGCCTTCGCCGTTGCGGAGCAGCGCGACGACTCCGGTGCCTCCGACGCCTTCGGTGACGTCAAACCCGACGGCGCGGATTTCCCGCGCCATCCTGGCCGCGGTCTTGTATTCGACCAACGACAATTCGGGATTGCGGTGAAAGTGATCGAACAGATCCGCCAGATGCGTTTCATAGTCGGCGCGGACCGACTGTCGTAGATCCTCGGCGAACGCCGCCGACGGGATGGGAATCGCGAGTAAAAAGAGAATCAGGCAGGTCGGCTTCATCAGCTAGACTCCGGTTGATGAACATGGCTGGGGGGATCACTCCGATCCCTAACGTTCAAAATTGTTTCGATTCGGGCGTGCGTTGGCAACGATCGGCAAAGGACTTTCTCGACATCGCCCACAATCTGAATACGGTCGGTGATCATCGTCAGTGGCTGCATTATACTGCGGAGCCGGTATGGAGCCGGTTTGACCACTCGAATCACACCCCACTCGATCTTCCTACGTTCATCCGTGTTGACTCCAGTCACAAGACTGAAAGTCACCATTCCTTTTGGGAAGGGTCGGACGCGAGGTACGAGCGGCCGGAGAGAGTTCGTTACGGCTGTCGATCATTGTGTTGCAACGAATCGACCCTCCCCTCGCTCCGCTCGACCCTCCCTGCCAGGGAGGGTGACTTACGATGTGTAGACACCAATGCCCCCACGTTTGATCTGATGATGACCTTTCGCCGCTTTGCGTTCTATCTGTGTTTATTGTTCGCCGTCGCTCTGGTGTCGCGCGAAGCCGACGCGGCCGAGCGTCCGAACATCTTGTACATCATGTCGGACGATCATGCGGCGCACGCGATTTCCGCGTACGGCGGCCGCCTGGCCGAGATCGCTCCGACGCCCAACATCGACCGTCTGGCCGAGGAAGGCGCGCTGCTGAGCAACGCGTTCTGCACCAATTCGATCTGTTCGCCGTCGCGGGCCTGCGTGCTGACCGGGCAATACAACCACGTCAACGGCTCGTTCGACCTGAGCGGCAGTGTTGAACCGGGCAAGCAGATGCTGGCCATTGAAATGAGCAAGGCGGGTTACGAAACCGCCATGATCGGCAAGTGGCACCTGAAAGCCGAGCCGGCCGACTTTGACTACTACTGTGTCTTGCCCGGACAAGGGAAATACCACAACCCTGATTTTCGCGTGCGGGGCGACAAGCCGTGGGGCAAGAACCTGATCAGTTTTCAGGACAAACATGTCACCGATGCGATCACCGACCTGTCGCTGAAGTGGCTTTCCGAACGCAGCGACAAAGACAAACCGTTTTTCTTGATGCATCACTACAAGGCGCCCCACGATTACTTTGACAATGCGGCGCGTTACGAATCGTATTTGGCCGATGTCGATATTCCCGAACCCGAAACGCTGTGGAAACGTGGCGAGTCGTTCGGATCCCTGGCGACACGCGGCGACAACGACGAGCTGGTTCCCCACATCGGCACGTCGATCGGGTCGCGTAACCCACGTCGATCCTACCTGCTGGATCTGCCCAAGTTGTATCCCAACGAATTTCCCAAAGGCTATGACCCGGCGGATTACTCCGACGCGCAAAACACTCGACTGGCGTACAACGCGTACCTGAAGAAATTCCTGCGTTGCGTCAAAGGCATCGATGACAACCTGGGGCGACTGTTCGACCACCTTGAAAAGACGGGCCAGATGGACAACACCGTGATCATTTACACCGGCGATCAAGGATTCATGCTGGGCGAACACGATTACCAGGACAAACGCTGGATGTACGAGGAATCCCAGCGGATGCCCTTCCTGGTTCGCTACCCCAAAACCGTTCCCGCCGGTCAACGTTTCGACGCGATCGTCGAAAATGTCGATTACGGTCCCACGATGCTGGAGTTCGCCGGCGCTGAAATCCCCGCAACCGTCCAAGGTCGCTCGTTCAAATCCATGCTGGAATCCGGCGAAGAGCCCGACGATTGGAAGCAGGCGGCCTACTACCGCTACTGGATGCACATGGCCCACCACGACAACCCCGGCCACATGGGTATCCGCACCAAGACGCACAAGTTGATCTATTACTATGGCTGCAATTACGACGGCGGTTACCAGACGCCCGCCGGTTGGGAGCTGTACGATCTAGTCAACGATCCCCATGAAACGCGCAATCTGTACCATGATCCCGAGCACGCGGAATTGGCCGCGAAGCTGAAATCTCAGCTGGCCGAAACCCGTCGACGCGTTGGTGATGACGGGTCGCATTACCCGGCCTGCGAAGCGATCGTGCAAGAATTCTGGGACTATGATGAAGCGGACCGAGCCAAGGCACGTGAGATTTCACACCGGTATCTCAAGCGACGGCTGGAGGAATTGGCGGCCGGCCAGCGGAACATTCGCACGCACTACGGGAAGTGAGATCGAGTTAAGCCGAGACGAGGTGGGATAGGCTTCCAGCCTGTCATCGCACCCTCGACCCTCCTCGACCCTCGTTCCAAGGCTCCGCCTTGGAACGCAATGTCGGTGTGGCTCCGCCGCACGCGGTCATCGGGCCGGAGGCGGAGCCTCCAGGACAGCGTGTTCCCAGGCAGAGCCCTACGCCGTGAACGATTTTTTAGCGGCAGGGCGCGAGCCTCTCCGGTGTTTTGGCGAAGATGCGCAAGCCGGAGGGCTCGCGCCCTACCGCTAACAAAAAACAACCCGCTTCGCGTCAACGTAGATGGCATTGGGCTTGCGCCCTGTCGGTTAGATGTCGTCAAACACAGGAAATAAATCGTTCACGGCGTAGGGCAGAGCCGGGGAACAAGGAAGCGTTGGCGCTTCGTTTTTCTCCACGGTTGGTTGACATCGGTGGGTACGCTTTGCCATCGGTGGTTAAACTCTTTTCTCCTGCAATCCATTCTCCCAACCCCCAAAACAGATCATGAAGATTCGCATGGCCCTGGCCGTCCTTGGTGTAGTGCTTTTTTGCACGCTCGCATCCCGGTTGCCCGCGGAATCACTTTCCGGTTCGCGGCCGAATATCATCCTGGTGATGACCGATGACCAGGGGATGGGCGATCTGTCCTGCATGGGGAACCAGCTGTTGCGGACGCCCAACCTGGATCGGTTCCATTCGATCTCGACTCGGTTCACTGATTTCCACGTCAGCCCGACCTGTGCCCCGACCCGATCGGCGATCTTTAGCGGCCGTCATGAATTTCGCAATGGCGTCACGCACACGATCAAAGAACGCGAGCGGATGGCGCTGTCGACGACGACGTTTCCGCAGCTGTTGCGAGAATCGGGGTACGCGACAGGGATTTTCGGCAAATGGCACTTGGGTGACGAAGACGCCTATCAGCCCTACAACCGCGGCTTCAGCGAGACCTTCATTCACGGAGCCGGCGGGATCGGCCAGTCGTTCCGCGGCAGTTGCGCCGACTTTCCGCCCAATCGAGTCGCCGACGGGAAATATTTCGACAACGTCATCCTGCACAACGACACCATCGTGCAAACCAAAGGGTTCTGCACCGACGTGTTTTTTCAAGCGGCACTCGGCTTCATCAAGCACCAACATGATTCCAACACGCCGTTCTTTGCCTACATCACCACCAACGCGCCGCACGGACCGATGCTCGCGCCGGAAAAGTACAAAAAGCGATTCCGAGAATTGGGCTGGGATCAGAATCTGCAAGGCCGCTATGGGATGATCGAGAACATCGACGACAACTTCGGCACCTTGATGGACAAGCTGGACGAGTGGAATCTGTGGGACGACACGCTGGTGATCTTCATGACCGACAATGGACAAGCCGGACGCAGTGCCAAGAAAAATGGCAAGGCCGAACCCGTCTTCACGGCCGGTTTTAAAACCGGCAAGGGATCGCCTTACGAAGGCGGAACCCATGTGCCGGCGTTTTGGCGCTGGAAGGGAAAACTGGGTGAAGGCATCGACATCCCGGCGCTGACCGCGCATATCGATCTGTACAAGACGTTTTGCGCGCTCGCCGGTGCCACGATCCCCGACGACATCCAACCGATCGACGGGCGCTCCTTGATTCCCTTACTGGAAAACCCCCAAGCCCCGTGGCCGGATCGCAATCTGTTCGTCCATCAGGGTCGTTGGGAAAAGGGGGCTGACCCGAACAACAGCAAGTTCAAAAACTGTGCGGTTCGAACGCAGCGTTGGCGGTTTGTCAACAACGAAGAACTGTACGACATCTCGGTGGATCCCTACGAAGCGAAGGATGTCGCGGCGGATCACCCCGAAGTCATCGCGGAATTGCGCAAGGCATACGACCAGTGGTGGGCCGAGACGGTGCCGTTGATGGTCAACGAAGACGTGCCCTATCCCGAGCAACAGCCACAAAAAGTACGGTACGAAAAACAGCTGGCGGAGAAAGGAATCCCCGACTGGAAACCGCCGGCGCTGTAGCGAAGGCAAATCGGATCAGCATCCCGCCTGCGGTGACTCTCATTCCCATCGGAACGGCCGACTGAAGGGATGCTTGACGTGCGAACTAGCCCAGAGAGACATCGAGTATCATCATCACGACGAAGCCGATCATCAGAAACAGCGTTGCGAGATCCTCATTCCCTTCTTGCTGAGTTTCCGGAATCAACTCTTCGACGACGACATAGACCATCGCGCCGGCGGCGAAGCTGAGCGCGAAGGGCAGCACCGGGGCGGCGTAGATAACGACCGCTGCCCCGATCACGGCCGAGATCGGTTCGACCAAGGCCGAGGCTTGGCCGAGCAGCCACGATTTGGTGCGACTGATGCCTTCCCCGCGCAGTGGTACGGCCACGGCAAGACCCTCGGGAATGTTCTGCAAACCGATCCCAAACGCCAATGCCGTCGCGCTTCCGATGCTGGCGATGGAAAGGTCACTCCCCGCGCTCCCGAACGCAACGCCCACGGCGAGGCCTTCAGGAATGTTGTGCAGCGTAATCGCAAGCATGAGCAACACGCTTCTCTGCCAAGCCGTCTTGACGCCTTCGGCCGATGAATCGGGCAAGCCGCGATGCAGGTGTGGAAGCGTACGATCCAGCCCATACAAAAAGACGCCGCCGAGTAAAAAGCCGATAGCGGCGGGGAACCAACTGGGCCATCCCAAATCGCCCGCGACCTCGATTGACGGCGCAAGCAGACTCCAATAGCTGGCGGCCAACATCACACCGCCGGCGAACCCGAGCATGGCATCAAACAGCGATCGATGGACTCGCACCAGACCAAACACCAACGACGCCCCGACTGCCGTCAGCAACCAGGTGAAACCACCGGCGAGGAGCGACTGCAGAATCGGGTTGAGATCGTTGAACCAGTCGAGCATGCTTTCGCCACCGCTGAAAAGTGTTTGTCATGCGAGAACCAGCGGCAGACTCACCGCCAGGCGCCGCAAGACTTTCTGTCTTGAATGATTTTCGCCGATGGCCGGACGTCGCTGATCGCGTGACCATCGCGCTGGACAACGACAATTGCAAACGGCGCGCCAACCTTTCGCACGAACGATCGCTCGCGACGGCCGATCTGTCGGACGCCCCATGCCCGACCGCGATCGATCGCCGTCTTTGCGGTCGTCAGGCAAACTTTCCAGCCAACTTCTTGGTCGCCACTAAAGTGGTACATGCCGGGGGGGAAACGATGCACGCGACTGCCCAAGAGCGGACGCTTGCCACTTGAGCGTCCCCGCTGGTCTGCAATCGACAAATTGCCTCGGCAACGCTGGGAAGCATTTTTTAGCAGTAGGGCGCGAGCCCTCCGGTGCTTCGGTAACGATGAGGAACCGGAGGGCTTACGCCCTGCCGCTAACACCTCGTCAAACGGAGGGGACAAATGCTTCGCAGCGTTGCCGCGGGATGCACGTGTTCCAGCTCGAAGCGAGCCCTTCTCCGGCACCGGGACTCGACAGATCGCGGCGGCGCTGCGAAAACCGATACTCAGCGACTCCGGTTCTCGGCCTGTTGATTCTGGCCGTTACTCATTCACACGAAAGGCCCCTCAAAAATGTCAAATCAACAAATCAACGACGCCTTAAACGGACAAATCGCCTCGGAATTTGAGTCCTGGTATTCTTACCTGGCGATGAGTGCTTGGTGTTCTCGCGAACAACTTTCCGGTTGTGCGGGCTGGCTGCGGGCACAAGCTCAGGAAGAGTACACGCACGCGATGAAGATCTACGAATTCCTGCTCGATCGAGACGTCGAAGTCAAGCTGTCACCGCTCGACGCACCGCGTGAGACGTTCCATTCGATCGTCGAAATCTTCGAGTGTGCGTTGCAGCAGGAACAGGCAAACACCAAACGGATCGACGAGCTGTTCCACATGGCGATGGAGCAAAAGGCATTCGCGTCGCTGGTCGAACTTCAATGGTTCGTGACCGAACAGGTGGAAGAAGAAAAAACCGCCCGGACGAACTTGGCGCGGATCAAAATGATCGCCGATGATCCCGCAGCCGTTTTAGATTTTGACAACAACTTGGGCCAACGCAGTTTGCCGATGGACACTTCGCCCCAGTGATCGCCCCAGTGATCGACGCAGTGATCGCCGAACGTGTTGGTGTGCAGGCTTCAACCCAATACCGCTAAGTTAACGCGGTCTTGCCCAGAACTGGGGCCCGTAGGCTAGCGTCAAACGGCTGATATTCGTTTGACATCAGCCGGTTCGCGCCAGCGTCCGGGCTTTCCGGCGAGCTTAACTTAGCGGTATTGGGCTTTCGCCGCCCGGTGTCGCTGCTCCGCAGTGAGAGGGAGCGCCTCAAGGCTGGACACCAACGGCTAGTCCATCTCATAGCGTTCCAAGGTCTTGGGGGCGGTCGCTTGGAGCACCTTCTCGGCGTGGTTGAGAGCTTTGTTGTCGACATCGTGCACGATGACCAGCACCGATCCCGATTCCACGCGGGCTGCGTAGTCGGAGCTGACGTCATGGTCGACGCCCCAGCGATCCATTACGCCGAGCAGGCTACCGATCGCGGCGCCGATCGCCATTCCCACCAGGGGCCCCGCCATGATGAATGGCCCGACCAATGTTCCGGCTGCGATCGGAGCGGCAACGGTTCCTCCGATCAGCATTCCCAACGAGGTGCTCCGCCCGTCCGGCCCGTGTTTGCCCGAACGGTGCTCGTGCTCTTCATGAAGCTCACTGAGATGCACCGCCGCCGGATCAGTGGCACTGGATACCACGGAGATATTTTTCAACGTGTAGCGTTCGTTTTCGAGCTCTTCCAGGCCGACTTTCGCAGCAGCGTGCGTTTTATATTCGGCGACCAAACATTTGGACATGATTGCTCTCCCCGTTTGCGGCAGACGTCCCACACCACCATTTAACCCGATTCACTTCAATGCGCCAAAATTCAATTGCCAGGAGACGCCGAAAGAGTCCGTCACCCATCCAAAACGGGTACTGAAACCGTAGTCATCCACCGGCATCAAGACTTTTCCGCCGTCAGCAAGTTTCTTAAAAATTGATTCGACCTGTTCTTTGCTTTCGCAGTCCACGAAAAGGGAAACCGACGGCGTGAACTCAAAAGGGTGATCGACAGGGCTGTCGATACAAAGCAGTCTGGTGCCCGCGACGCGAAACGCCGCATGTTTGATCGAGCCCGCCTTGCCGTTTTCGCCTTCGACATACTTCAAGACCTTCTCGATGCCACTGTCGGGAAATACCGAAACGTAGAACTTCATCGCTCGTTCCGCCTTCCCTTCAAACATTAGCAGCGGCGCTGCGCTCGGTTTCACGCTTGAGGCATCGGGCTGTTTGCGAATCATCTCACCCGACATGAACGTCTTCCAGTCTCCGTCATCGGTAAGGATTTGCGACGTGGTCACGATCCGATCCGCATTCTGAAACTCGTAGATTTCTCGGTAACGAGCCGTCGCACCCTTGACGGACATGCCGGGCCCTTCAGCGATGAAGACCAACTGTTTCTGTGCTTCATCCAGCGTTCCTTGGTAGTCCCACTTGTAGTCGAGTGCATTGTCGACCCAAGTCGCGGTGAACACGTTTCTTTTTTGGTCGATACCGAGCGTCTGCTGGGCGTGACAATGAAATCCCCCCATGTTCGTCCGAAACTCGTTGACGACCCAGTGATCGCCGATCCGTCGCGAAGTCATTGATCCCTTGTACGTGACCGATTGATCGGGCGAACGGGAAATCGTTATCCAATCACCGTCGAACTTTTGGATCCAAGCGGTCGATACCGCGTCCGCGGGCTCGGGTGCGTTCTGTGCCGCGGCCAAGCTTGTCAGTAGCAACGAGAAGCCTACGATGCCAGGGACTACTTTCATCAATCCGCTCCTGTCGATTAGATCATCGCGAAACAACGTCGTTTCGATGTATCCATCGTCCCCCAATCCGAACTCGAATGCTAGGCTCTGTCCCTAAACGACGTTCACCGCCAGTAAACCGCGAAAACGGGGTCAGGAATCAATAGCCGGAACGGCCCTACGGGTGCTTCGCACGATTGACTCCTGACCCCCTTTTCGCTCGCAATCCATCACTGCGGAATGACATCCGTCAGCCCGGTCAGGTAGGGCGTACGTTGCTCGGCGCGGTTCCGTTCCAGGAATTCTTCGGCCTGCCACACCTGCTCGCCGCGATGCGATAACCTCAGTTGTCGCCAGGTGAAACGAACGGCTTGATACTTCCAAATCATTTTGTCGTCTTCATTTTGAATCTCAAAACGGAGTAACAATTCCGGATCGGTTCCGTTGTCCCAAACGAATGCGAACAGGGCACCGTCAAATCCTGCCGTTGAATCCTCGTACCGGAATAGCGGTTGCGGAAGCAACCGCAGATGGTTTGTCTGACCGTTGTGAAGCATCTCCGCCTTGAATTGGCGAGCCATGCCACGCATTTGAACCAATCGGCGTCCCGCGTCTGCCGCAACCACTGGACCGGACGGGACCGGTTTTAACTCAAGTGTATCGACGTCAGGCATCCACCGCTTACGCGGCGATTGGCCGACGGTCATCGGAACGATCGGTGCCGGCCGCAGAAGATGCAATTCGACGAACTCGCAATCTTGCCGATTGATGGGAATCGACCCGATCGTTCCGATCAAGGCCAGTTGGTTGGAAGACGTTTTCCAAACAAAGACACTTCCAAATACATTGCCTTCGGAACTGAATCGGAACAGAGGATTACTTTGCCACTGATAGACTTGTCCGTCCTGAGACTGGAATTCAAGATCTTGTGCGGTCTGATCAAATCGGTCGAACAATTGCTTGCTGCGTTCCTTCGTTTCCTGACCGGGTACCGCCGCCTCTTGGGCGGGTACTAATCCAACGGACACGACACCGATGACAAAGAATGTTCGTAACAGACGAAACATCAACACCACTCCCTTAAGCGACGATGGGCGGAAAGACGAGCATGCGGCCTGTCGATCAATTTACGACAACCGACCGTCATCATAGCCCAAGAAAGACACGTCGTCTACAATACACATCGCAGCAACCCGCTGACGGACATCTCGCGTTTTTCCGCGATCGATTGACGGCTCATCAATCGGGCCCGGATCGATACCGTTGATTGACGACATGGAATACGAATCCGTTTTCCGCCACTGCGCTCTGGAACGTGGTCTTGGCGATGTCGCCAGGAAACGACCTGCCGTTGTTTTCGCAGAACGCCTTTTCTATCGACGCCAGAGTGTCTTCGAGGTCGCGCGGTATGAATCGGACGACGTTTCGTCCATCGGTGGGAATATTGGCCGCGGACAGAAGTTGGCGATCGAACTGGGCAAATGGGTTGGTGCGTTTCCAGGAAAAATACAATCGCTGCTCGGTGCTGGGCTGACGATTGACGTGTCGGACGGGGTGGGTCGCCAGATTGGAGGCGGATTCGATCGCGTTGTCGCCCCCTCCGAACGCCGCCAATTCGATCCCAAAAAAATCTAACTGCGACGCATAGTCTTTGATTCCACGAGCGTGAAAGACGATTTCCCAGCGTTCCCAGCGGCCAACGGCGTCGATGTCTCCTGGACCGGTTGAGCGAGCGTCGAATTCGCCGTCCGCAAATCCGTTTGAAGATGCGTGGGAGGGGTGTGCGATGTTCGTCGCCGCGGGCGACAATTGACGAAACGTCGTGGAGACGGCGTCAACGGTTTCCGCCAACGAGGGATCCCGCAAATCCTCGACTTCCTCCGCCCCTGGCGGTTCGAAGTCTTGGGCAAAACCGATCGGACTGGCGCTGGTCAGCGTCCGCTCAATCTGCAGCCCGGGTTGCGTGGCTGGACCGTTTGCCAACAACCACAGGAGGAACAGCATCGACACCGTCGTACCAAGAAAGATCATCAAGGCGGACAAAAACGAACTGACCGCATCGAATCGACTCAGTCGCAGGAGATCTTTCATTGGAGAACTCATTGTGTCCTGTTCCTCGTCACGCAACCGATTGCCCCACAACCACCAAGGCGACGGCACGCCCACAATCCGAACACCGACGTCTTAGCGGCAGGGCGCGAGCCCTCCGGTCTTTCGCGTTGATACCGGACGGCTCGCGCCGTTCCGCTAACACCTTGCGGGGTGCTTTCGTTAGCGGCAGGGCGCGAGCCCTCCGGTCTTTCCTGCTAAGACCGGACGGCTCGCGCCGTTCCGCTAACACGTTCCGGGGGTGTTTTTGTTATCGGCAGGGCGCGCGACTAGCTGTCTCGATTCGTCACTTCGGCGACGATCCAGTCGAACAGACTGCTGAGATAGTCTTCACGGATGATGTCGTGATGCAGGTCGTGCGTTCCCTGTGCCCAGATCTTTGTGAGCGCTCGACCTTGGGATCGCTGAGAGAATTCGATGGAGGCTTGATGGCAGGTGATCTGGTCGGCGTCACCGTGGGTGATCAGGGTGGGCGTGGTGAGTCGGTCGGCGTGATCGAGCGCCCAACGTCCGGAATCGATCAAGGCCCTGCCGAGACGGAGGCTGATTCGTTGCTGCACGAGCGGATCGTCGAGAAAAGCTCGTTGCACGTCGGGATCACGACTGAGCTGGGCCGGATCAACGGGTGTGTTCAACACGTGGTCCGGGCGCATTTTCGCGAACAGTCGCAGCAGAGACAGATGGATCGGTCCTGGCTGCTTCATCGAACGCAACATCGGCGATCCCGCAATCATCCACTCCACCTTGGAATACTGCCGAAGCTGATGGTTGAGCACAAAGTTGCCTCCCATGCTCTGCCCTAACAGACCGATCGATGCGTCGGGATGCCGCTCCCTGAGACGATTCAAAAAAATTTCGACGTCGTCCAACAGTGCGTCGTAGCTGGGGATCCGCATCCGCGGCCCCGGGCTCTTGCCGTGTCCGACCTGGTCAAAAGCAAACACGCGGATTCCTCGACCGGCAAACCAACGCCCCAAGGCATCGAATCGTCCCGAGTGGTCGCCCAAACCGTGCACGACTCCCAACACGATCTCTCGCGGAAACACCGGCGACCGCGCAGCGGGGTCGAACCAGGATCGAACGAACCGATCGTCGCGGCCGAACCTCCACGTTTGCTCGCTACTGATCGTGTCACGCGCGTGCACGTCGGAAAATCCTCGGTGAGTTCGTTTCGGGCATCTTTAGGCGTGGTACGGGGGCGATGGGCAAAACAATGGGGGCAGAACGATGGGGCGGAAGGAAGGCAGAATGATACGGGGCAGAATGATGACAGTCCGGGAAACTGCTTGGGGCAGGAAGATTGAGGAGGTAAGAAGATTTGGAAAACGATGGGGCAAGGCGCGACCCAAATTTCCTTACCTCCAAAATCTTCTTACCCCTTCCGCTACTTCGATGCGGTCGCGTCGCTGGGCCTCTTGGGGATTTCGTTGAGGGTGTAGTAGGCCCGGGTGTGGACCAACTTTCCGCCGTTCGGTTCCCGAATCGCTTGGAAGTCAAAGTCATGGACGTGACCCTGGACCAATCCGTCAACCTTCAGCTGAACCGTCAGGCCGTCTTCGGACACCATCGCACGAGTCACAGCCGGAGTGGTGTGGTCGACTTCGGGGCTGCCGTAGCCTTGGCGATAGAGGTGGGTGTAGGTCGTCAGTTGGTAGGATTCCGGTTGCGACGCGAGCTCGGGATCGACGGGTTTGGTAAACGTCACCCGAAACCCATCAGGCAACGCATTGAGCTGCTTGATTTCGAAGGGGACGATCCCGGTCCAGTCGATTCGTTGGATGGCAAATTCTCGCGGGCCGCGGACGGGCCAACCGCGGTTGGTGCCGCCGACGATCAAGTCGCCTTGGGGTGTGAACTGACACGCCAACAACCCGGTCGCCAGTCCTTCGCGGAACGGGTAGCAGGCGCCTTGCCAAACCCCATTGATCTTTTCGGTCGTCGCGCGCATCACGACACTGAGACTGAAATCGCCGACAAAGATCTGGTTTTCGAACGGCCCAAATTTGCCGCCGGTGCGATCGACCATGAAACCTGAGATCGATCGTCCCATCTTGATGTACGGAAACACGACCGCGTACGGCACCAACTCTTTGACTCGGCGTCGTTCGGTCATCAACCGCGACGGCGTGTTCGGTTCCACCTTCGGCTTTTCCAGGTTTTCCGCCAAGTCGTACCAACGAAAACTCGCCGGATGCCCCATGAATCCGCCCGGCTCCAAGACCTTCAAGCTGCACGATCCGTTCCAGGGTCCTTGGCTTTCGGCGTAGAACATCACGCCGTGTTCGTTGGGGCCAATACCGCAGGGGCTGCGAATGCCGCTGCAAACCGGGATCGTTTTTCCATCGGGAGTGACCTTCACGCACCAGCCGCGAAACGGTTCATCGGACTGATAGGATTTGGAAAGACACAGTGCAACCCAAATGTTGCCCTCGGGATCCAGTTTCGAACCGAAGGCGAATTCGTGATAGTTGCGGAATCCCCAAGCGTCGCTGAGGGTTCGAAAACGGTCCGCCAGTCCGTCACCATTTTCATCGGTGATCTTCGTGACTTCGGTTTGTTGGGTGATGTAGAACGCGTCGTCTTTGAACGACATCCCGAGGACTTCATCGAGCCCGCTGGCAAAGCGTTTGTATGTCGGTTGCGGGTGATCGTCGAACGCGCCTTCGACCAAGAAGATGTCACCGCGGCGGGTTCCGATAGCCAACCGATCGTCGGGCAGGACTTCAAAGCTGCCCGCTTCGATCGCCGTGCCTTCGGGCATCGGGATCTCGACGATCTTGTAGTACTTGGATTCCTCTTCGGCCGTGTCCCAGTATTCACCCAGTGTTTGGGCCCGCGTTGATGACGCCGCGGAGAGGATCAAGGCGAGGACGAGGGTGAGGGTTGCTGTCAGACGCATGTGGCTTCGATTGTTGATCGGTGTTTCGTAGTCTGGAACGAGTGGGATAGGCTTCCAGCCTGTCGTTGCGGCGGAGCAGGAGGCAAAGCCTCCAGGACCTTGCGTTCCCAGGCGGAGCCCGGGAACGAGTGGGGGATGACAGGCTGGAAGCCTATCCCACTGGGTTACCATCGGTACTGGACCTCCAGCCTGGTGCTGCCGGGCGGCAGGGTCAGCGGGACGACCAGTTGCATCCCGGTTTCCGATTGCACGATGTCCGCCTGGTGTTGTGGATCGATTCGGACACTCAGCTTGTCGTCGACGAGAAATGTTTGCTTGTCGATGGATTTCACGGTCTGGCCCGACGCGACGCGAAAGACCAGGTGGTTTCGCTTGTCTTTCGACGTGAAGTTCACCGCTCGTTTGAACACCGTTTGATCGGAGTCCGCGTCTTTCGAATCGACCGTGTAGTCTTCGATTTCGACTTCACCAAATCGATACGTCCAGGTAGGTCGGCCGATGTCGTCCAGGTGATAGCCGGTGAATTGGTGATGCGGCGGACGACCTTCGTCGACGATCCAGGGTGTTTGGGCGTCGTCCAAATCCGGCCCGGGTGGGAAACGAATCAAGTCGCTTCCCAGAGGTCGCACGGTTCCGTGCCCCTGGCTGCGCCAGACGCCGCCCGGATCAGCGAAGTCACCTTTCCAAATCATCGCCAACCGCATCTGTTCGGCGTCAAAGGCCAGATTCAATCCGCCCGGATAGCCGACCCCGATGCCTCGTTTGCCGATGCCTGGATAGCTTCGACGCAGCATCACGGCGCGGCCCTGATCGGCCAACAATCGGATCGGTTCTAACTGCAATCCGCGCGGCGTCCTGGCCTGCCGCCCTTCGAGCAGGTACTCCCAGACCGCTCCGATTTGAAGGTTCGGGTCCCCGCCCAGGATCTCTTTGCGGATCGCTTTTCCGCCCGGCCAAAACGAGGGCATCACCGTTCCCGGGCTGACCAATTGCGGCGAGACCATGTATTGATAGAACCATTCCCGATGAAGGCGTTGGGCCATTTCGGTCAGGTCGACCGCCGGCATGGTTTGCGCCGGTTTGTGTTGAAAGGTGTGGCAAGCGATGCAGTTCAGCCCCCCGTTGCCGACTAGTTCCAAGCCCGTTTTGCGAGCTTCCTTGGGATCCTGCGTCTCGATGATTTCGACCAGCGGCTTGGGGTCAACCGATGCGAACCGGTCGACCAAGTGGGCCACGTTGGCCGCGCCGTATTGCGGCATTCTGGTTTTCATGTAGGGGCGGATGGAGCGACCGTTGACCAACACATCGCGCATCCATTTGGAACGCAGCTTCCCTCCGACGCCGCTCAACGTCGGCGGGATCCGTCCTTGGGGACCGAGGTTTTCATTGGTCGTGTGAAAGTACGGATCGCGTTGGTCCGACACCCCGCCCCAGCCATCGCGCGTGTGGCAGCGGTCACAGCGAAACGTTGCCATCGTCAAAACGACGTGTTCTCGATCATCAAGCGAGACGGCGGACGCTTGGAGAGCCACACGAATCGCGTCGCGCTGGGCGTCGTCCAATGAATAATTCGCCCACGCGCCCGACTTCGCCGACAGACAGCCGTGCGCCGTGTTCAATTCAGTCAGCGAGGGATAGTGTTCGGCACGCCCTCGGGCCTGAACCTGTTGCGTTTGGCCGTCCTCGGCGACATGGCACTGGACGCAACCGAGTTCGGTGAACGACTTGCGGCCGGACCGAATCATGTCGGGATCGGTTTGCATCGGCTGGCGATCAGCATCGGCCCCCGCACCGCGGACCAGATAGTTTGCCAAATCGACCGCTTCCCAGTGCGTCAGTTTCATGTCGGGCATGCGTCCAGAGGGGCGTACCGAATGCGGATTTTCCAGGAAGGCCGAAAGTCCGTCGACGCTGTACTTCTGGCTCAGATCGCCGAGGGCAACCGAACTGTCGGCCATCAACTCGCCGCCGTCTTGGCCGCGCGGTGAATGGCAGGCGACGCATCCGACCGAGTGAAACAGTTCTCGACCGCGCGCCGCCGACTGGGGGTCGATCGATCCTCGTTTGAAAGGATCCTTCGCCAGCGACACCAGGTACTGGGTGATCGCGGTCGACGCCGCATCGCGATCATCGTCGGAGAGATGCCGCATCAGATCCGGCATACTGGTCCCCGGCTTCACGCCGTGGGGATCCGCGATGAATCGTCGGATGTAATGCGGATCGATTCGCGATGCCGCCGCGGTCAGAACCGGAGCCTGTTTGGGCGGCGTAGAAGAGTGCATCGTCGGTGCCGCGGCGTTGTCTCCATGACAGCGGACGCAACCGAACTGGTCCATCAAAACCAATCCGCGGATTCGAGGATCCAGCATCGTGGACCGTAATGCGGGCATCGACGCGGCGACGTTCGGTGCCTGCGCGGTTTGGGCGATGTCCATCAGGTATTTGACCAGATCCAAAAACTGTTGCCGGTCGTTAAGTTGATCGGCCAGTTTGGTCGGCATCGCAGAAACCGTTTGCGGTTCCATGCGATCGATGTCGTCGCGCGGGATCACGATCAAGCGATTGGCATCGGACAGTTCCCTCAGCATGATCGAGTCAGCGTCTTGCCGGATGACTCGCCCGGTCGCCACTCGGCCTTCCAGAGTCAGGATTTTTACCGATTCGAATCCCTTGGCGATCGACTTGGACGGTTGCAGGATGGCTTCGACGATCGTTTCGTCATTCCGATCTGCGGAGCCCTGGGTCAGGTCCGGTCCGAGTAGATCGACGGCGCCCTGGGCATGGCACTTGGTGCACGAGAGCGACTGGGTTGAAAACAGAATGGCTCCCCGGACCGCATCTCCCCGCTCCCGTGCCTGGGCGGCCAGCGAGCGGCTGCCCTCGGCGAGTAGTTGATCGGTCAACGAGGGTTGCGGGAGGGACTGGGCAGGGCACCGCGCGGCATGGTAACCGAGTACAAGCAGCAGTCCGGCGAGCAGGATTCGATTCACGCCAAGGGTTCTCGTCTGATGATCAAGGTTCTTGTTCGATGTCGACAGTGTAACTGCAGTGTAGAGCAAGCATCTGGCTTGCCGAAGCAGAGCAGAGCGACTCTGCCACAAGAAACCGGCGTGACACGGCGTCGCGGTGCGCGATACGCAGTCCTGAGCCGTGTTTGCGCACGTCCCATTGGTCGAAACCCTTTCTTGCGAGGCAGGGCGAGCCGCGCCGTCGTTGGGCTAACGGTCTTCGTCATGACGCAACTCGTTCCCAGGCTCCGCCCTACGCCGTGAACGACTTTTAAGCATTGGGCTTGCGTCCAATGTCACGCCCTTTGGCTCTAAAGGTGTTAGCGGAACGGCGCGAGCCGTCCGGTCACGCTTCAATAATACCGTGAAAGACCGGAGAGGCTCGCGCCCTACCGCTAACAACAACACCCCGCTTAGCGTCAAAGAAGATGGCATTGGGCCTGCGCATCTTTGCCAACACACCGGAGGGCTCGCGCCCTGCCGCTAAAAACTCAATGCCAACACACCGGAGGGCTCGCGTCCTGCCGCTAAAACCTCAAGAAACACATGGGAAAAACGCTTCACAGCGTTGGCTGACGGGGGTCGGCCGGGGCGGCCGAGGATCGCAAGCTGGAAGCTTACGCCACTGCCGAGGATCGCAAGCTGGAAGCTTACTCCACGGGTGAGGATGGCAAGCTGGAGGCTTACTCCGCGGCGGCGATTCCGGCAGCTCGTCCGGTGCTGAAGGCGGCTTGAAAGTTGTAGCCTCCGATCCAACCATCGACGTCCAGCACTTCGCCGGCGATGTAGAGCCCCGAGACCTTGCGACTTTCCATCGTTCGCGGATCCACTTCCGACAGCTTCACGCCACCGGCGGTGACCTCCGCCTTGGCGAACCCTCGGGTGCCTTGCACGGGAAACGTCGCGCATTTCAGCCCACTGACCAGAGCTTGCAGCTTATCGCGTGAAAGTTCTGCGATCGGGCACTCGGCGTCGCTTGCCCGGGCAACCGATTCGGCCAGTCGACTTGGCAACCACTCTGAGATCACGGCGGTGGTCGTGCGGCGTCCCCCGCCGCCACGATCGGTCAGTGCTTTCTCGATCTGCGGGACCGACAACTCGGGCACCAGATCAACGGCCAAGGTGACGTCGTCGAACGAATCGGCACGGGTGATCGCACCGCTGACGTCCATGGCGGCGGGCCCGGAGAACCCCAGGTGCGTGAACAGCCAACTGCTGCGGCGGCTGACCAGCGGCTTGCGTTTGGAGGGTGCCTTGGTTTGCCAATCACTGCGTTGGTAAACCGAAGCGATGCAATCATCGAGCGTTAAACCGGACAGGCTGTGCGTCCAATCGTATCCACCGACCAAGGGAACCAGTGCCGGTCGGGTCCGCACGATGGTGTGGCCCAACTTGTGCAACCAGGCGTACGCATCGCCGGTGGTGCCGCAGCCGGGCCAGCTTTTGCCGCCGGCGGTCACGATCAGCCGATCGCAGCGGATCGATTCCGATTCGGTATGGACCACCCACTGGTCGGCCGTTTTTTCCACCGCGGTGACGGCACAACGCAATTGAAGCTTCACTCCCGCTTGGGCGGCGCGTCGTTGCAAGGCGTCGCGAACGTGGATCGCGCGGTCCGATTGCGGAAACACCTTCCCGGTCGACTCCACCTTGGTCTGCACCCCGTGCTCGTGAAACATCGCCACGACCTCAGCCGGTCCGAAGGCACCGACGGACTTTTGCAAAAATCGCCCCGCTTTGCCAAAGGCCTGGACGATCCCCTTGGCATCGGTGTCCTGGGTGATGTTGCAGCGGGTTCCACCGGACATCAAGATCTTGACCCCGGTTTTGCCATTCTTCTCCAACAGCAGTACGCTCGCCCCCCTCATCGCGGCCTCCGCCGCAGCGACCAAACCGGCCGCCCCGGCACCGATCACCACGATTGACTGTGCGGATTTGTCGAGCATGGGTGAATTGGTCATGTGCGGTCTGCCTGCGACAATCGTGACGTCAGTAACTTTGGGGAATATGCGGGCAAGGCCGTAAGAAGCGATTTAAACTGGGGGTTTACTAGGACGGCCGGTCAAATTTGCCCACTTCCAAGGACGATACAATCCAAACGAGGATTCCGTTCGACCACGAGGTTTGCCTAACCGCGTGTCGGATCACCACCGCGACCCACTTCACGATTGTTCTGCGATGTCCGTTGATAGCCCAGCCCAACTCGCCAGCGACACTAGTCCAGACCCGCAACGAGCGCCGAAGGTGGTTCCTGCCCCGCCTCGGGGCGACGGCAAGTTTTCCTTTGCCGAAGCGCGCAATCTAATCGGTGATTTGACGAAACCGAATCCGCGAATCTACTGGACAGATTTCTTGCTGTCGATCGTCGGCGGCTTCATTGCCTTAAACGCGACGCTGCACGTGCCGCGATTGTTCTGGCCGGCACCGTGGGTGATTCCCGTTGTGATCGTGTCGTACCTGGCGACCGTGCTGTTGTTCATGCGCTCGGTGATGTTCATTCACGAGCTGGTCCATTTGCCCAAAGAAGGGTTCAAAGGATTTCGGTTCGCTTGGAATGCCTTGTGCGGCATCCCGTTGTTTGTGCCGTCGTTTCTGTATTATCCGCACGTCGATCACCATCGACGCAAACATTACGGCACTGACCATGATGGAGAATACCTGTCGCTCAGCCATCACAGCCCGTGGATGATTATCGGCTTTATCGGCCAGGCGCTGATCATTCCCGTTTTGGGCCTGTTTCGATTCGTGGTGCTGAGCCCGGTCTGCTGGCTGATCCCGGGAGCCCGCGCGTTTGTGCACCGCCATGCGTCGACGATGGTCGTGGATCCGTTTTACGAGCGTGACGATCCGTCGGACAAGGAAATGCGGATCGTCGTGATGCAGGAGTTCTTTTGTTTTCTGGTCGGAAGCGGATTGATCTTTCGCCACAAGATTGTGACCGGGGAATGGTTTGATCCGTTGTGGATCGTCGCGTACAGCGTTGCGATTGGATTGTTGACGCTGAATGAAGTCCGCACACTGGGAGCGCATCGCTGGACGGGCGACGGCGGCGAGATGACGTTTGAAGAACAATTGCTCGATTCGGTCAACTATCCCCACCACCCCTGGATCAGCGAACTGTGGGGTCCGATCGGAACCCGCTACCACGCCTTGCACCACTTGTTCCCCCGCTTGCCCTATCACAACCTGGGCGAAGCTCATCGTCGGCTGATCGAGGGGTTGCCGGCCGACTCGCCGTATCACCGAACGGTCGCGACCAGTTTGACCGCCGAGATCAAGGCGCTTTGGCGACGGGCACGCGATCGTGGGAAATCAGCCGATAGCGAACCGACCGCGATGGCGGCGTGATCAACCGCTGAGCCATTGTCGCGCACGTTGGTGTCGAGGCATTCGCCAACGACCGGTATTGGGCTTCTTGCGTGATCGGCACCGCGTACGTGATACTGCGGCCTTGAGGAGACGAGCGACCACGGCGGTGCGTGTCGCCCCTGGTCGGAATTGCCCACGGTTGATCGGACGAAGCGGAGCCCAGGCTTGAACAAGAGCGAGATTCACGCCGGTTACGACTTCGAATCCGGGATGTTCTCTCGGTTGCGTTCCTGGGTCGACGTGGCATCCTGGATTCGCCTGACCCGCATCCCCAGGATCCTCGCTTCGCCCAGTCACGTCGCACTCGTCTTGATCGCCTGCGTCGTGACCCGAACGATCGCGTCGTTTTTCGTAGAGGGACGTCTCCAGCTGGGCCGATTTTGGGAGCTGCATTCCCACATTGAGCTGCTTGTGGCGATGTTTGATTCGACCGGTCCGCTGCTCGGATCGCTGCTGGTCGCCGTGTTGCTGATCATTTGGATTCCGGTGATTCAGTTCGTCTGCCGCGGCGGCGCTGCGTTGGCTGCGGGCAAACCCCTGCCGCGCGCCGGCCAGACGCTGCGTTTGGTTGGATCGCGGCTTTGGCGATCGCTGTTCGTGCCGATCCTGCCCTGCTTGTGCATCGCGGCGCTGATGGTGGGCGTGTTTCTGATCCGTCTACCGAGTTTCGCGATCGACGTTCCGCTGGTCTCTGGGATCACCGGCTGGGCGATCGGCGTTGCCGCGATCCCGGTCGGTGTTCTGGGATTCGGAGCCCTGTTCGCTGTGCCGCTGGCACTCGCGGCAATGGTCTGTGAACCGACGCCCGACCCGATCGATTCGCTCAGCCGCGGCTACGAATCGCTGTATCGTCGACCGCTGTCGTTGGCCTGGTACGTGGCGTTATCCGGGGTGTTGGTGTTTCTCTTCGGCATCTTGTTGGGCGGAATCGGCGCGGCGTCGGCCCTGGCGGCACAGATCGTCGCGTGGGTGATTTCGCCGAACCGTGTTCAGATTGAAGCCGCCGTTGATGCCATCACCATGGTCGTCGTTGCCTGGCAAACCACGCTGGCATTTGGTCTACTCGGGGGAGTCTATTTGTTGCTCCGTAGTGACACCGGTGGCCAGGAGGCGGAGGATCTTTGGGAACCGCCCGCAGCGCCGGTCGAGCCGTTGCCGGAATTGCCAAAGGAGGCGATCGACGGATGAGTCCAGTTTCGATAAACCCTGAATCCTCACCGCGCGGTGCGACCGGGCCGGCCGAATCGGATGCCTCGCCGCGCCCCGTCAAGCATGGCCCCAGGATTCAAATCAGTCTGTCGATGATGTTGCTGATGATGGTCGTGTTCGCCTTTATTTCGGCAGCGCTGTTCTACGCATCCCAAGTTCCGGCGATCCGCGAAGAACTCAGTGTGTTGTTGTACGGGGAAGCGGAGGACGGTGGTGAAGACGTCGGTCGGCTGGCGCATCGGGCATTCATCATGTTTACGTTTACATCGCCCCTGCTGTTGGCTTGCGTCCTGTCATTGGTGGTCTCGGCCTTGAAATACATGCAGCGCACCACAACGTGAACGACGAACTGTCTGACGCAGATCGGTCTGACGTGTCGGAACCGCTGGTGGCTGCACTCGGCAACGCCGCAATGCGTCCCGAAGAGTTTGCCGCGTTCTCGGCCGCCTTGATGTCGCGACACCCCAGCGCAGTGCGCTATCGGCATGACATCGATCCCCAGGACATCGCGTTCCCGGTCCGCCCGATCCCGTGGTATTCGCTCGGTTATCAATGCACCGATCCGGAGGTCCGACCGAGCCGAACCCTCCAGTACGCCGCCGGTGATTTTTTCATTCAGGATGCGGGTTCATTGTTGGCCTTGGCAGCCGCCGACGCAGACCGCCCTCCGCAACGCGACCGATTGATCTGTGATTTATGCGCCGCGCCGGGCGGCAAATCGACTGCCCTGTTGGAATCGATCGGCGACGGCTTTTTGCTGGCCAACGAACCGATCCAATCTCGAATTGCACCGTTGGCTCACAACCTGGCTCGCACCGGGAGCGACCGCTACGTCATCTCCAGTCTTGATCCCGAGCGACTTCAATCGCGTCTCGGCGGCATCTTTGATTTGGTCTTGGCGGATGTCCCCTGCAGCGGGCAAGCGTTGTTGGGACGCGGCAAACAAAGCCTGGCCGCGGTTTCCAAGACTCAGATCGAACACAGCGCGTTGCGGGCCAAGCGGATTCTTGCATCGGCCGTCAACCTGCTCCGCCCCGGAGGCCGATTGGTGCTCAGCACGTGCACATTCGCCGAAGCGGAAAATGAATCTCAAGTGCGTTGGCTATTGGACCAAGACGGCGTGACATCCGAACCACTCGATCGCCTGGCAGACTATGCGAGCGACGAGACCGGATGCAGCTATCGCTTGTGGCCACACCGCCACGACTGTGCGGGCAGTTTTGCCGCGTCGCTTCTCTGTGACCTCGACGACGCGATGCCTGCCGCCTCGGCGATTGGAGAGAAACGCAAACGCCGCAAGAAGCCGGAGCGGTTGCCGGACAAATTGAGTGACTGGTTCGACGCGACGCCGCAGCGATACCAGGTTGCCGGCGCGGTCATTTGGGCATGGCCCGAAGACGCTCCATCGTGGGTCGAATCGATTGCCGCCGGCGGACCCGAAGCGGCCTATCGCACGGGCCAGACCTGGAAGCCCGCGCATGGTGCGGCGTTGCGTCGATCCGGTGCGTTGCGGGCGACTGCAGGGATCGAAGTCGATGCGACGACGGCACAGCGGTTCCTGAGTGGCCAACCGATCCCGTGCGACGCGACAGGCTGGTGCGTCGTGCGTTACCAAGGCCGAGCGTTGGGCTGGGTGAAGGCGTCCCGCGGGACCGGCAAGAACCACCTGCCCGCCGCGGCCCGGATGCAAGTGGAATAGGCTGATCATCGTTTGACATCAGCCGGTTCGCGCCAGCGTCCGGGCACCTCCGTTTGTCTCGGCTTAGCGGTATGAGAACTGAAGCCCGTAGGCTAGCGCCAAACGGCTGATATTCGTTTGACATCAGCCGGTTCGCGCCAGCGTCCGGGCAACTCCGCTTGTCTCGGCTTAGCGGTATGAGGCTGAAGCCTGCACAGCAGCGCGATGCGAGATCATTCCACGTCAGCGGCCGCTTTGAAGTTTCGCCGCGGCCAGGGTGTTGTGCAGCAGCATGGCGATCGTCAGCGGGCCGACTCCGCCGGGGACCGGCGTGATCGCCGAGGCGACGTCTTTGGCCTGGTCGAAGGCCACGTCGCCGACCAGTTTATCGCCGACGCGATTGATCCCGACATCGATCACGATCGCGCCGGGTTTGATCATGTCACCGGTGATCATTTCGGGGCGGCCGATCGCGGCGATCAAGCAATCCGCATCGCGGCAAACGTCGGTGAGATTCGCGGTCCGGCTGTGGGCGATCGTCACGGTGGCATTGGCGACCTCGGGGCCGCACGAACCGGTTTTCTGGGCCAACATCATCGCCATCGGTTTGCCGACGATATCGCTGCGTCCGACGACACAGACTTTTTTCCCCGCGACCGACAGGTTCGATCTCCCGAGCAGTTGGACGATTCCGTGCGGGGTACAGGGCAGGAATCGCGGCCGGCCCTGCATCAACAGGCCGACATTGACGGGCGAAAAGGCGTCGACATCCTTGAGCGGATCGATGGCATCGAGAATTTCCCGCTCGTCGTAATCCACGCCGGAGGCTGTCGGCAGGGGGAGCTGAACCAAGATGCCGTTGACGTTGGTGTCGGTGTTGAGTTCGGCGATCAGCGCCATCAGTTCGTCTTGACCGGCGTCGGCGGGCAAGCGATGGGTGCGGCCGTCGATGCCCGCTTTTTCGCAGGCACGAGCCTTGTTTCGCACGTAGACCTGACTGGCGGGGTCCTCGCCCACCAGCACGGCGGTCAGACACGGTGGCGGGGCGCCGCCGGCGACAAATTCCGCGACTTCCTTGGCGAGATCTGCGCGGATTTCTGCCGCAACCTGTTTTCCATCCAAAATCACTGCCGTCATGTTCGCCTCGTGTTGCGTCAGCTCGTCGCACCCCTGTTCTGTCAGCCTGCGATCGGCCGATGGGTTTACCATAGTGGGAATTGCGATTGAGCGTTATAGTTCGCGTAGATTCACAGTTCTTCTCGCGTCAGGTCCCCGACCCGCGAAACGATATCACACAGGATTTTTGACTCGATGTCTACCGAAGCGCCGAAGCTTAGCCCGGTCGAAAAAATCAAAGAGGAAAGCCAGTATCTCAAGGGCACCATCGACACCGAGATGGCCGCCGACAGCGATCATTTTGGCAAGTCCGACATTCAATTGCTGAAATTTCACGGCACCTACCAGCAAGACGATCGCGACAAGCGGGTGGAATTGAAGAAAGCCGGCGGCGGCAAAGCGTACGCGATGATGGTCCGTTGCCGGATCCCCGGTGGCCGAATCACCAGCGAACAGATGCTCGCCCAATTGGATCTGTGCGACGAGCTGGGTGATTCGACGATGAAAATCACGACCCGGCAAACGCTGCAATTGCACGGCGTGCTCAAGAAGGACCTGCGTGCGACGATCAATCGCATCAACGAAATCCAATTGTCAACCTTGGCCGCCTGCGGCGACGTCAATCGCAACGTCATGTGCTGCCCGGCCAAGCGTGCCGACGGGGTGCACCAGGCGATGGTCCAACTGACCGACGAACTGGTCACCGCGCTGGCCCCGCAAACACCGGCCTACCACGAGCTGTGGCTGACCGACCCGGAAACCGGTGAAAAAACACTGCAAGGCGGTGGGCCGGTCGTCGAACCCCTCTACGGCCCCACCTATCTGCCGCGAAAATTCAAGGTCGGGATCGCGTTGCCGGAAGACAACTGCATCGACATCTACACGCAAGACCTGGGATTTTTGGGCGTCGTGCGCGACGGTGCGATCGTCGGCTACAACGTCTTGGTCGGCGGCGGCATGGGCGTCACGCCCGCGCTCAAGAAAACCTATCCCGCGCTGGCCAAACGGATGGCGTTTTGCACGCCCGAACAGGCGGTCGAAGTCAGCAAGGCGGTGATCAAGGTCCAGCGCGACCACGGCAACCGCGCCGACCGCAAGGTCGCAAGGATGAAGTACCTGGTCGACGAGTGGGGCGTTGAAAAGTTCCGCCGCGCGGTCGAAGAGCAATTCGGCCAGCCGCTGGCCGATTGCGAGCCCGATGATGTCACCGGCTTCGATGACCACATGGGCTGGCAAGACCAGGGCGACGGGAAATGGTCCTACGGGCTGAACATCGAAAACGGCCGTCTGTACGACAACGATCAACGTCAACTCAAAGCGATGATGCGCGAGGTCTGTCGAACCTTCGGCACCGAACTGCGGATGACCGGGCACCAGAGCATCATCGTGACGGACATCGATCCGGCCGAGAAAGACAAACTGATCGAGATCATCCAGCGACACAACGTTCGCACGACCGAAGAAACCAGCACCGTCCGCCGCTGGTCGATGGCCTGCGTCGCATTGCCGACCTGTGGTTTGGCGATCACCGAAAGCGAACGCCGATTGCCCAGTCTGATCGACGACCTGGAACAGCCCCTGGCCAAACTCGGTCTGGACCAGGAACGGTTCACGATTCGAGTGACCGGCTGCCCCAACGGATGCGCCCGCCCCTACAACGCGGACTTGGCGCTGGTCGGAAAGGCCAAGGACAAGTACACCCTGTTTGCCGGCGGCGGATGGCTGGGCAATCGATTGGCGTATCTGTACAAGGACCTGGTCCCATCGGATCAGATCGTCGGCGAGATCGTCGCCATTGCCTCGGCGTACAAAGCCAATCGAAACGAAGGCGAGTCGCTGGGCGATTTCTGTGCCCGGGTCGGACAGGAAGACCTGACCGTGATGGCCGCTGCCGCACCGACACCCTAGCGCTGTCCATCGAATCTAGCGAATGAACAGATTCCGGAGCGCCGCTGACGCCGCGCTTTGTGAATTCTGGGGTCGCTTCGGGCGAAGATGATCGGGAATCTTGCGCGACACCGAGGAATCCGACTCGGTGTCGGCCCCGGACACGTCCAAACGGTCGGTCGAGGGATCGTCGCCGTCAGCCGACTGGCCCGATGAGGTAGGTAACGCTTGGTCGTCCTGTTGCGTCTCGGTAGCCCTGATCGGATCAGACGCGTTCTCCGGTTCGTCGGTGGCCGCGGAACGGCGCAGCAACGGGGATGCGGATCCCTGAGAACGCCCGAGGTCCGACGCGAGTTCATCGAGCTCGACCAACAGTTGCGCCGCCCCTTTGGACGTGTCCGCTGAAACCACCGGTGGCCCCGACAGCGTGGAAAGATCGGTCGGCTTGAAACGATAGGGCTTTCCGGTTGCCTGATCGCGGATTGAAACGCGAAAGGTGTACTTGCCGATTTTCAGATGATCATGGTGGCTGAGCGGCTTGGGAACGCCGGCCTCGATCAATTCCCCCTCCACGACGGTTCCGTTTCGACTGCCCAGATCTTGTATCAAGACGTCGGTGTCATTGAACGTGATCTTGCAGTGCTTTCGGCTGACCGACCGCGACGCAAACGTCAGATCGCACTGTTCGTTGCGACCGATCAAGTAAGGTGATCGGTCAATGATGTATCGACAGCTTTTTCGCGAGCCATTGGTCTGCAGAAGGGTGAGACGAAACAAGAGTCGATTGCCAAGTCCGGTTTGACGAAGAACACATCATCAGCCACGATCGGCCTGTGATCATAGGGACTCGACGTGAAGATTGCGCGAAGCGGTACGTGGCATTGGATGAATAACCGATCAGCCGTGGTGGATCGACACCTATCTGATAGCGGGAGCCAAGGCGGGCTCGACGTTCTCCATTTTGTCCGTCGGCGTTGCGTCGGCCGGTAAATCACCGAGCGCATATTGAATGCCGTCCAGCATGTGTTTGACGATCACCGGATTGGCAAACGTGTCTTCGCGGTGGCCGAAGTTGGTGTAGAACACGCGTCCGTCACCGGCAGCACGGATCCATGAAACGGGAACCTCGCGCGGCCCATCATTGATGCGACTCGAGACGGCTTCCTTGCTCATGTCCAGGCTGACCAACAGACGCAGTACTCCCGTACCGACGTAGGACTTGGGGTTGTACTGGTAGATCTCGTCGGTGTGCCAGAATCCCGAACCGTCGAACGCGGCGTTGAGGACATGGCTGGGATCGTCCAATTTGAACGCCCACTTGCCGCCGGCGCCCCAGGGGTGACCGGCGAACGTGCCGCCGACGATCGCCAGGCACTCGGGATGCCGATTGAAGTTGTCGCTGGCGGCGTGCAAACCGACCAACCCTTTGCCGCCGATGATGAAGTCCATGAAGGCATCACGCAGCGCCGGATCGGGGAATTGCATGTGGGTGGTGTTGTTCAACAGGATGGCGTCATACCGCGCCAGATTCTCCGCCCGGAAGACGTCATAGGTGTCGGCGAAATCGACTTCAAAGGCCTTGGATTTTTCCGCCATCATCCGGACGCATTCGTTGCCATGTGGAATCGACGTGTGAATGAATCCTTCACAGCGATAAAAGACGAGGACGCGTCGCTTGGACAACGGCTTGGCCGCCAACTCACTGGGAACGGCCGCGGCAATCTGGTGCTTCTCGTTTTCCGACAACGGTTTAAATCGCTCGGCCTTTTTTTGCTCCCACTCATCAGGCTGCTGCGCCAGGAGTGATGGGGCGGACAAGAGTGCGAGGGCGGCGAACAAAATCAACAGGAGCCGCGATCGAGAGAGGCTGGGCATGGAGGGACCTGGAGGCGTGCGTGCTGTAGCGGGGGGGGGGAGGGAACGCGTGGGAATGGCTATTGTAGTCTCCTTTACAGGCGTTCGGCAAAAGTGCAGGCTTGAGAAAATGAGCAACACGGTGAACGAACGATCCAACGGCCCCGGCTATCGGCTGCTTGATTTCGGCCACGGACGCAAATTGGAATCATTCGGCGGCCGAATCCTGGACCGCCCCTCGCCGGCGGCCGAAGGCCAACGAAAACACCACCCGGATCTGTGGGCGGGCGCCGACTCTGTCTTCCATGTCGATTCCCGTGACTGGGAACACCGGACGCCTTGGCCGGCGGACCGGCAGGTCGACTGCGACGGATTTCAAATGCCGATCGCCCCCACGCCCTTCGGCCACGTCGGTGTTTTTCCCGAACAGGCGGCCAACTGGCGGTGGTTACGTCAGACCGCTGCCCGAACCGGTAGCGACGCCAGCGGGATGAACCTGTTTGCCTACACCGGCGCCAGTTCGATCGTGATGGCCGCGACGGGGATGAAAGTCGCCCACGTCGATGCCGCCAAACCGAACGTCACGGCCGCTCGAGCAGCGGCGCAGCTGAACGGACTGGCGGATCATCCGATTCGATACCTGGTCGACGACGCGGCCAAATTCACCGCTCGCGAAGTCCGCCGCGGCAACCGCTATCAGACGATCGTCCTGGATCCCCCGGCGTATGGGCATGGGCCATCAGGCAAAGCCTGGCGACTCCATCGCGACCTCTGGCCGCTGTTGCAGGATTGCTTGTCCCTGTTGTCACCGGGCGGCTTTCGTCTGCTCATCACGGGGCATTCTCCGCAAGTCGCCGGCGAGGACGTGGTAGACTATTTAGCATCCAAGATGCCGAAAATGTTCTCGTTTTCGCCCCGTCGGTTTGATTCGATCGTCGACAGCGGACGTTTAACGCTGGACGATTCGGACGGCCGAAAACTCGATGCCGGCTTTTTTGTTCGGGTCACTTTCCCTTCGCCTGATGCATGACGACTGATTCTTCCACACCACTGACCCCCGACCGCTCGACTGCCCCCACAGCGCCCGCCCGCTCGGTGGTGCAGCTGCAGGCCGAGCTGATTGGTTGGTTCGACGGCCGCGGTGAGATCGCCGTCGCGTTCTCCGGCGGGGTCGACAGCAGCGTGGTGTTGGCCGCGGCGCTCCGCAGCACCGCCCCCGCGGTCACAGCCGTTACGGCGGTTTCGCCCAGTGTCGCGACCTGGCAACTCGAACTGGCCCAATCGGTCGCAAAGCACCTGGGGGCGACGCATCGATTGATGGAAACACACGAAGTCGAATTGCCCGCGTACCAAGTCAATGATGGCTCGCGTTGCTTTCACTGCAAGAGCACGCTGTATCAAACGCTTCACCAGTTGTGCCAGAGTCCGACCTTTCGGGACGCGACGATCGTTTCGGGAACCAACGCCGACGACTTGGGCGATTATCGTCCGGGCATCGCCGCCGGTGATCAGGCCGGCGTCTTGAAACCGCTGGCGGAATTGAACATCGACAAGGCCGGCGTTCGCGAGATCGCACACCGATTCGGTTTGCCCAATGCAACCTTGCCCGCTTCGCCGTGTCTGGCCAGCCGGATCGCCTACGGGGTGCCGGTGACGGTCGAGCGATTGCGGCGGGTGGAAAAAGCGGAAGACTTGTTGCGTGACCTGGGATTGGACGACGTTCGCGTCCGGTACCACGAAGGCGACCTGGCGCGGATCGAAGTCCCTGCGGACCAAATTGGCAAACTGACCGCCGCCCCCATCCGTACTCGGCTTTCAGCGCAATTGATCGAAATCGGCTTTCGTTACATCACCCTGGACTTGCAAGGCTTTTCCAGCGGCAGCATGAACCGCCAACTCGTCTCGCTCGGCCACCCCATCGATTCGGGCAAGTGACTCCCGCCTGGGGCAATCCGATCGAGCCCCACACAACGTTTTCGAGAGACTTCATGAACAAGACCGCAGCTGATGATTCGTCTGACGAAGACTCCCGCGATGGCGATGCCCGGGAGACCACCGATAATTCGGTTGGCGATTGGGCAGCGGGAGACAAAGCGAGCGTCACCGAATCCATGCCGCTGCCACTGTCGACGGCCAGCTTGGTCGGATCGCGACTGGCAGGCTATCTGATTCTCAGCCGTCTCGGCCGCGGCGGCATGGCCGACGTCTACGCCGCCCGAGACATGGCGCTCGAACGCGATGTCGCGATCAAGGTTTTGCGCCCCGACCTGGCCCGCGACCGCGACTACATCACGCGTTTCCGGCGCGAAGCCAAGGCGGCCGCCAAGCTGAATCATTCTAACATCGTCCAAATCTACGAAGTCGGTGAAGACGCCTCGCGTCATTACATCGCCCAAGAGTTGATCTCGGGGCAAAACCTTCGTGAATACCTCGAACGCAACGGGACCGTCGGTCCCGAACAGGCGATCGAGATTCTCTATGGGGTCGCGTCGGCGCTCGACGCGGCGGCGATCGAGGGCATCACGCACCGCGACATCAAACCCGAGAACATCATGTGGTCCAAGGCGGGGTCGGTCAAAGTTGCCGACTTTGGACTGGCCCGATTGGGCGACGACGTCGACGGCAGTCGCGCCGACTTGACCCAGGCAGGGCTGACTCTCGGAACGCCACGGTACATGAGCCCGGAACAGGTCCAAGGTCGGCCGGTGGATCCGCGCAGCGACTTGTATTCGTTGGGCGTGACGATGTACCACCTGCTCTCCGGACGCCCTCCGTTTGAAGCCGATGATCCGCTGGCGCTGGCGTTTGCCCATGTCAACGAAACGCCCAAGCCGCTCGATCGCGTTCGAGGTGACAAAGATGTCCCGGAATGGTTGATCGCGATCATCGCCAAGCTGCTGCGGAAAGACCCGGCCGAGCGATTTCAATCCCCCGGCGAGTTGCTCGACGCGCTGACCGGTGACGACGCGACCCAACGCAGCAACACGCGTCGCTTGGCCGGTGCCGCAACCGCAACGGCCCGTTTGCAACGGGTTGCGGATGAGGAAAAACGAAACCGTGCTCGACGGCGAAAACGGATGATCGCACTGAGCCTGGTTCCGATCCTGGCCGTCGGCCTGGGGATCGCCACGGCATCCCAAGTCAAACGCCCCGCCGTGGCGGACCTGTTGCGGCCCGACCGAGTCCCCCAGCGGGGGTCGATTGAAGAGCAGTACTTGGAAGCCGCCGAGCGAGATGACGTCCAGGGCTGGAAAGCGATTGAAACCTATTTCCCCCCCGGCGACAGCGCCGTGATGCAGGCGTATGTCAGCAAGGCCAAGTTACAGCTGGCCAGATTGTATCTGGAGCAAGATCGAATCGCCGAGGCCGAAGCCACGCTGGTCGAATTGCTGAATAATCCCACCACCGATCGAAAATATCGCCTGATCGCGTTGGCCCGACGGGTCCAGGCGGCCAAACAGACCGGGGACAAATTACGCGTCGACGAAGCGAAACGACAACTCAAAGCCGCCTACTCGGACATCAAGTCGTCCAATGCGGCGGCGATTACCCTATTCGAGGCGGTGTTTTCCGGACGCGAGCGGCTGGAATTGGGAATCGACCCCGCCCCGAGCGAATAAAATTTCACCCGCGGTTCGATCGAGCTAAACTAGAACGCCTCGCGTTTTGGGGAACCCTCCTTACACACCGTTTTTCATTTCAGTCATGCTGTATTTTAGTCTTTGGGCCGTCTTGATGCTGGCCGTGATCGTCGCCGTTCCGGTCGCCGCAAAAATGTCGTCCGGCGGGCGCGTTGCGAAGACAGACAACGGCGACGCGGAATTGGAGGAAGATGCGGCAGCCGAAGGCAGTGGCGATGACCACGAAGTGCTCGAAGATGACTTCGGCGGCGGCGACGTCGAACCGCTCGAAGATGACGCCTTCGAAGAGCTGAAGTGAGTGCGAGAAAGTAGTGCAGCGTCTATCGGTAGATGTCATGCGGGCGAGCCATGGACCGTCTGGCAATCCGCTTCCCTCGATCGATCTGATCGAACAGACGATCTCCGGTACCACAGCAATGGATCACACCCACGGA